>NZ_JBHRXV010000011.1:0-908164 GCF_042648405.1 Sphingoaurantiacus capsulatus
CAGAGACCTTGAATCAACAACCAACAAACCGCGCAACCTTATTGGGTACGGAGCCTAGCCGACTGCCAACACTAATTGATCGTCATCCCCGCGAAGGCGGGGATTCATACTCCGAAGCGTCGGCGGTAATGGGTCTCCGCCTGCGCGGGGATGACGGCTGGGGGGAAGAGTAGCGGCGGCGGATCTGCCGCTGACCCTGCGCCCTGCGCCCTGCGCCCTGCACCCTGCGCCCTGCACCACCACCCACGCCACACCCACGTCCGTCATACCGGCGAAAGCCGGTATCCAGACCGACCGCCGACTGGATACCGGCTTTCGCCGGTATGACGGGCAGGGGGTAGGCGGCAGGGGGGAAGGGCAGGTTCGAACAAACGAGAAAGGGCGCCGGAGACATCTCCCCGACGCCCTTCGTCATTCCGTCTGCGCGGCCGCTTACAGCCCGGCGGTGATCTTCTGCGCTGCCGTCATCAGCTCGGGCAGGATCTTCTTCTGCATGTCCTCGATCGTCGTGCGCGACGACGGGCAGCAGACGTTCAAGGCGGCGATGACCTTGCCGTCGCTGGTCTTGATCGGCACCGAGATCGAGCCGAGGCCGACCTCCAGCTCCTGGTCGACGATGCTGTAGTTGGCGATGCGCACGTCCTCGATCATCGACCGCAGCTTCACCTTCGACGTGATGGTGTTGGCGGTCAGCTTCTCGAGCTTCACCCGGTCGAGGTAGCGCAGCAGATTGTCCTGCGGCTCGCTGGCGAGCAGCACGCGGCCCGTCGAGACGGCGTGCGCCGGCGCGCGGCTGCCGACGGTGATGCTGACGTTGATCAGGCGGTCGGAGGTAGCGCGGGCGATATAGATGACGTCCTCGCCAGCGAGGACGGCGGCGAACACCGATTCCTGCAAGGTCTTGGCGAGATCGTTCATCACTGGCTGGATAACGTCGAGCATCGACATCGACGACAGCGCCGAATAGCCGAGTTCGAGCACCTTGGGCTTCAGGTAGAAGAGCTTGTCGTCCTTCTCCGCATAGCCTTCGCGCACCAGGGTCAGCAGGAAGCGGCGCACCGTGGCGCGCGTCATGCCGGTGGTGCGGGCGATCTCGGACAGGGTCATCTTCGGGCGCGTCTTGGTGAAGGCGCAGATGACCTCCAGGCCGCGGGCCAGCGAATTCACATAGTCGCGATCGCTGATCTCGCTGGCTTCGCCGTCGATGGTTTCGATGTCGCTCATTCCCCCCCCTTAAAGGCCGCTGATACCTGCGATACACATATATTTGATCTCAAGGAACTCATCGATTCCATGGCGCGACCCCTCGCGCCCGATGCCCGATGCCTTCATGCCCCCGAACGGCGCGCCTTCATAAGAAGTTGCACCGGTGTTGACCCCGATCACACCGAACTCCAGCGCCTCGCCGAAGCGCCAGATGCGGGCGTTGTCCTTGGTGAAGAAATAGGCGGCGAGGCCGAATTCGGTGTCGTTGGCGTGCCTGATCGCCTCCGCCTCGGTCTCGAAGCGGAACACCGGCGCCACCGGCCCGAACGTCTCGTCGCGCGCGATCAGCATGTCCTGCGTCGCGTCCTTCAAAATGGTGGGCTGGAAGAAGCTGCCGCCCAGCGCGTGGCGCCCGCCGCCGGTGACGACGCTGGCGCCCTTCGACAGCGCGTCGGCGATATGCTCCTCGCACTTGGCGACCGCGGCCCCGTCGATCAGCGGTCCCTGCTCGACGCCCTCGGCGAAGCCGTCGCCGACCTTCATCGCCTCGACCGCCTTGGTCAGCGCGGCGAGATAGCGATCATAGACGCCCGACTGCACATAGATGCGGTTCGCGCAGACGCAGGTCTGGCCCATGTTGCGGAATTTGGTCGCGATGGTGCCGGCGACCGCCGCCTCGATGTCGGCGTCGTCGAACACCACCACCGGCGCGTTGCCGCCGAGCTCGAGCGCCACCTTCTTGATGGTGCCCGCCGCTTTCGCCATCAGGTCGCGGCCGACCTCGGTCGATCCGGTGAAGGTGACCTTGCGCACCTTGGCGCTGCTCACCAGCTCGTCGCCGACGGCGCCCGCAGCGCCGGGCACCACGTTGAACACGCCCGCCGGCAGCCCGGCCCGCTGCGCCAGCTCGCCCAGCGCCAGCGCCGACAGCGGCGTCGCGCTCGCGGGCTTCAGCACCATCGTGCAGCCGGCAGCCAGCGCCGGGGCGGCTTTGCGCGGAATCATCGCCATCGGGAAATTCCACGGCGTGATCGCCGCGACGACGCCGATCGGCTGCTTCAGCACCGCGAGGCGGCGGTCGCGCGCATAGCTCGGCAGCAGCTCGCCATAGATGCGCTTCGCCTCCTCGGCGTAAAATTCGAAGAAGGCGGCGCCGTAGAGAATCTCACCGCGCGCCTCGGCGAGCGGCTTGCCCTGCTCGGCGGTCAGGATGCGCGCCAGATCCTCGACATTCTCGACGATCAGATCGTGCCAGCGCCGGATGATCGTCGCGCGCTCCTTGGCGGTGCGGTCGCGCCATTCGGGGAAGGCGGCTTCGGCGGCGTCGATCGCCGCGGCGGCCTCGGCCTTGCCGCCCTTCGGCACGCTTACCAGCACATCGCCGGTCGAAGGATTGGTAACGTCGAAGCCTGAAAGGCCGGCCGGTTTCACCCATTCGCCGCCGATGAACAATGCATCCTTCAGCAAGCTCGCGTCACTCAGCTTCACATCCCGCTCCTTCAAATCACATACTCGACATTATCGCACAAAAGGGCGCATAGCGAACAAAATATCGTGCAGCGATTCGGGGAAAGGCGCGTCAGCGCCGGGTGCGACTTGCTGTGCGATAGGTGAAATGCTTAAGTCAAGCATGCGAACATAAGTTCGCAAATTCGAACAAGGGTGGAGAGCGGGAATGAGCGGGAGCATGGCGGCGGCAGCGGATCTGGCGGAGATCGATCGGCGCTATTCCTTCCACCCTTTCACCGCGCTCGCCGACCATGAGCGCGACGGCCCGTCGATGGTGATCACCGGCGGCAAGGGCTCGACGCTCACCGACGCGTCGGGGCGCGATTACATCGACGCGATGGCGGGCCTCTGGTGCGTCAACGTCGGCTATGGCCGCACCGAACTGGCCGACGCGATGCGCGACCAGGCGGCACAGCTCTCCTACTGCCACGCCTTCTCGTCGATGAGCAGCGACAAGCCGGCGCTGCTCGCCGAAAAGCTGATCGGCATGGCGCCGGTGCCGATGTCGAAAGTGTTCTTCGGCAACTCGGGCTCGGACGCCAACGACACCCAGGTGAAGCTGGTCTGGTATTACAACAACGCGCGCGGCAAGCCGGGGAAGAAGAAGATCATCGCCCGCCAGCGCGGCTACCACGGCGTCACCGTGATGTCGGGCGGCATGACCGGCCTTCCCGGCCTCCACGCCGGCTTCGACCTGCCGCTGCCGTTCGTGAAGCACGTCATGGCGCCGCGCAAACTGTGGGAAGGTCACGGCCTCAGCGACGCCGAGTTCGTCGCCAAGCTGGTCGATGATCTCGAGCAGACGATCGCGCGCGAAGGCGCCGACACCATCGGCGCGATGATCGCCGAGCCGCTGATGGGCGCGGGCGGCGTGCTCGCCCCGCCGCCGGGCTATTACCCGGCGATCCAGGCGGTGCTGCGCCGCCACGATATCCTGCTGATCGCCGACGAGGTAATCTGCGGCTTCGGGCGCCTCGGCGACATGTTCGGCACCACGACGATGGGCATGGAGCCGGACCTGATCACCGTCGCCAAGGGGCTGACCTCGGCCTATTTCCCGCTCTCCGCCTGCATCGTCTCGGAGAAGGTGTGGCGCGTCATCGCCGATGAGGGCAGCAAGGCCTATGGCGCCTTCGGCCACGGCTACACCTACAGCAGCCACCCGGTCGGCGCCGCCGCCGCGCTCGCCAACCTCCAGCTCATCGAAGAGGAGCAGATGCTCGGCAAGGTGCGCTCGACCGGCGCGCACCTGCAGGCGAAGCTCCGCGAGGCGTTCGCCGATCATCCGCTGGTCGGCGAAGTGCGCGGCCAGGCACTGATCGGCGCGGTCGAGTTCGTGAAATCGAAGGACGGCGGCCCGGTCGGCTTCGACCCGGCGCTCAAGGTCGCGCCGCGCATCGTCAAGGGCGCGCTCGCCCGCGGCGTCATCGGCCGCGCGCTGCCCAACGCCGACAGCGTCGCCTTCTCGCCGCCGTTCATCATTACCGAGGCGGAAGTCGAGAAGGCGGTCGGCGCGTTCCGCGATGCCGCCGACGAAGTGCTGGGCGAACTGCGCCGCGACGGCCAGTTCTAACCTTCGCAGAGGTCAAAGAGGGCGGAGGCGGTCACCCGGGGGGTGGCCGCCTCCTGCTTTTTCAGCGCTTGCCCGTCTTGCGCAGATGCGCCCGCCACGTCGTCGCCCAGCGGTCGGGGTCGTCGAGATTGTCGGCGGTGAGCTTCGCCACCACCTGGTTGTGTGGCGCCGACTTGACCATCTCGGGGTCGCTGCGCGCTTCCTCGCAGACCTTGCGCAGCACCTCGATCCAATAATCGATATCCTCCTTCGACCACATCTCGCCGGCTTCGGGCGTGAAGGGGTGGGGGATGAACCAGGGTTCGTGCGCCATCCAGAAGGCGTCGACGCCATAGTCGGCCATGCGGTTCTGCACATCGGCGATGCCGACGCCCGTCTCCTCGAACAGCTCGCCGAGGCTGAAGCGCGTCATCTCCATCCGCCAGCCTTCAAGGTCGGGATGCGACCGCGTCACACCCGGAATCTTCAGCAGCTCGCGCTCCATATAATTGTTGAGCAGCACCGAGGTGTCCGACGCTTCATGGAGGCCCTCGGCGCCCATCGAGCGCACCCAGCCATAGGCCTTCATCACCTGGTGGATGTTGCCCCAATATTCGCGGACCTTGCCGATCGACAGCGGCCCGCCTTCATCGACGGTGAAGCGGTCGCCGGCCTTCCGCACGAGCGGGCCGGGCAGGAAGGGGATCAGCTTCTCGGTGCAGCCATAGGCGCCGACCGCCGGCCCGCCGCCGCCCTTCGGCACGCCGAAGGTCTTGTGCAGCATGAACATGCAGGCATCGAAGCCGAGCTCCCGCGCGCGAATCTTGCTCATCACGCCGTTGAAATTGGCGTGGTCGTAGAAGCAGAGGCCGCCCGCCTTGTGGACGATGTCCACCCACTCTTTGATCTCGGGGTTGTAGATGCCCATGTCGTCGGGGTTGTTGATCATCAGCGCGGCGGTGCGGTCGGAGACGGCGGCGCGCAGCGCGTCGAGCGAGGGGTAGCCCTTCTCGTCGAGCATCAGTGTCACGACCTCGAAGCCCGCGGTCGCCGAGGTCGCCGGGTTGCACGGGTGCGATTGGATCGAGGTGATGATCTGGTTGCGCTGCCCGCCTTCGCCGCGCGAGGCGTGATAGGCGCGGGTGATGCAGGCCTGCGTGTAGGCGGCATCGGCGCCGCCGGCCGCCTGGAAGGTGAACTGGTCCATCCCCGAGAGCACGCGCAACGCCTCGTCGAGACCGTACACGAACTCGAGCAGTCCCTGCATCGTATCGGGATGCTGGTCCGGGTGCATCTCCGCGACTTCATCGCGCGCGGCGAGCCGCTCGTGGAGGCGCGGGTTGTACTTCATCGTGCAGGTGCCGAAGAGGCTGATGCCGACCATGCCGAGCGTCTGCTGCGACAGGTGAAGATAGTGGCGCAGCACATCGGGCTCGGACATTTCCGGCAGCACCGGCAGTTCGGCGCGGCGAAGGGCGGCGGGCAGCAGCGACGCGGCATCGCCGACCTTCGCGGCGACCGATTTCTCCGTCACCGGGAACAGCTGGCCACGCCGACCGGGCGCGCCCATTTCCATCACCAAAGGCTCGTCCCAGACGGGGGCCTGATAGCGGCGCAGCTTGGTCATCGGGCACACACCTCGCGAAGGGTGGCGGCCAGCCGGTCGAGGTCGGCGGCGCTGTGGATTTCGGTGACGCAGTAGAGCGTCGACTGGCCGAGGTCGGGGAAGGCGCGGCTGAGGTCGAGCCCGCCGAAGATGCCCCGCGCCCGCAGCCGCTCGTTGATCGTCGCCACGGTCAGCCCGGTGCCGCTGAAATCGACGACGAACTCCTTGAAGAAGCCGCCGTCGTGGCGAACCGTCACCCCGTCGATCTCGCCGATCAGCGCGGCGGCGTAGTGCGCGCGCTGGACGATCAGTTCGCCCAGCTCGCGGAAGCCCTGCGGCCCGAGCAACGCCATATAGACCGCGCTCGAAATCGCCCAGAGGTAGGTGGAGTTGCCCGTCCAGTCCTTGCCCTCTTCGCGCGAGCCATAGCTGCTCTGGTGCATGAGGGTCATGCCGAACGAGCGCTCGCCCTTGATCGTCGTCGCGATGCTGTTGAGCAGCGTCGGATATTCATGCGCGTAGCGCGGCTCGTCGCGGCTGGCGATGAAGCCGCCGAGGCCACCGCCGCCCGACATGTGGATGCCGAGCGGCTGGATCGAGCCGACCGCGATGTCGGCGCCATAGCTCGACGGCGGCGCCAGCACGCCGAGGCTGATCGGGTCGACGCCGACGATCGTCTCCGCCCCCGCGGCCCGCGCGGCGGCGGCGATCTCGGCGGCGCCGGTCTCGATCTGGCCGAGGTAGTTCGGGTTCTCGAAATAGACGGCGGCGGTGCGCTCGCTCAGCAGCGCGCCGAGCGCGCCGAGATCCAAGACGCCGTTCGCGTCGCTCTTCACGTCGACCAGCCGGATCGCCTTGTCGGGATCGGCGGCGGCGCAATAATTCTCGATCACCGCGCGGCGCTGCGGGTCCAGATGCTGCGGCACCAGCACTTCGCGGCGGCCGGTCAGCCGCGCCGCCATGCGGATGGCGTGGCCGACCGCGCAGCCCCAGCTGTAGACCGGCAGGCCGACCATCTCGAAGCCGACCAGCTCGCCGAGCTGCGAGGTGAACTCGAACCACGCCTGGTTGCGGCCGAAGTCCGACGAGGGCGTGCCCCACACCGGCGTCAGAAACTCGCTGCGCCCGACGATCTCGTCGCAGACGGCGGGCACATAATGCTGCCAGCAGCCGCCGCCGAGGAAGGAGAGATTGTCGGCGCAGCTCTGGTTGCGCGACAGGATCGCCGTCATGTGCCGCGACAGCTCGACCTCGGAATTGAGCGCCGGTGGCAGGGCGAGCGCCTCGCGGAACCGGTGGCTCTCAGGTATCTGGCCGAACAGCTCCTCGGCCAAGGCGACGCCGAGCGTGTCGAGCAGTTCCGCCTTCAGGCCGGGGGCCGAGTTGGGCATGTAGGGGTGCGCGCGCACGCCGCTGTCCATTCTATCCTCCCGCTGTGATCCGGGCCGGGAGGAACCGCGCCGAATCAACGATCGTTTGTCAACATAACGCACAAATGCGCGTCCTGCGAACACGGTTGTTGAGTGCGACGACGGGTCGGGGCATGATCGAATCACATCCGCAGGGCGGCGCATCCGGCGCTCGCCCTGCGAACATTTGATGCGGATGCGTGAGAGCAATGCGGCTGGGATTGATCGTCAATCCGATCGCGGGGATCGGCGGGCGGCTGGCGCTGAAGGGCAGCGACGGCGACCTCGCCGCACGCGCGCTCGCCGCCGATGCCGTACCGCTCGCCGCCACCCGCGCCGCGCAGGCGCTGGCCGCGATCGGCGCGCCGGTTGAACTGCTCACTGCCGGTGGCGCGATGGGCGAAGCGCTCGGCGGCACCGTCGTCTATCGGCCTTGCGAAACCTCCAGCGCTGACGACACACAGGCAGCCGCGCGCGCGATGTTAGAGGCCGGCATCGACCTGCTGCTGTTCGCCGGCGGCGACGGCACCGCGCGTGACGTGATGGCGGCCGTCGGCGAGAGCGTGCCTGTTCTCGGCATCCCCGCGGGCGTAAAGATGCACTCGGCAGTCTTCGCCACCAGCCCCCGCGCCGCTGGCGCCCTCATCGCCGACCTCACACGGCGCGGGCGCATCGACACCGTCGCCGCCGACGTGCTCGACCGCCCGGCACCGGATGCGCCGCCAATCCTCTACGGCGTGCTGCGCACCCCCGCCGATGCGCTCCGCCTGCAACCCGCCAAGGCCAGCCCGCCCGCCGATGACGCCGCGGCGATCGAGGCCGCGTGTCGGCAGGTCGCCCGCGAACTTGCCGAACCCGGCGTGGTCGGCGTCATCGGCCCCGGCTCGACGATGCGGCGGCTGAAGGCATTGCTCGGCTTCGACGGCTCCCTGCTCGGCGTCGATATCGTCGACGGCGGCAGTCTGGTCGCCGCCGACGCCGACGAACGCACCATCCTGTCCGCCATCGCCGGCCGCGACGCACGGCTTGCCCTCGGCGTCGTCGGCGGGCAGGGGTTCCTGCTCGGGCGCGGCAATCAACAGATCAGCCCGGCGGTGGTGCGAAACATCGGCCGCGCGAACATTCGCGTGGTCGCGGGAATGGAGAAGCTGGTGGCGCTGCCGGGCAACCGCCTGCTGGTCGACAGCGGCGAGCCCGAGCTGGACGCGCTGCTCGCGGGATATTTGCCGGTTCGCACCAATGGCGGGCGACTGGCGATGACGAAGGTGGCGGCTGCCTGAGCGGCCGACGACGAAGGAGGAATGAAGGCGGTGAGCAAGATCTACCAGAGCCCGGAGGCGGCGCTCGACGGGCTGCTGTTCGACGGGATGTCGATCATGTCAGGCGGCTTCGGCCTGTCCGGCAATCCGGAGAGCCTGATCCCGGTGGTCCGCGCCTCGGGCGTAAAGGGGCTGACCGTCATCTCCAACAACGCCGGCGCCGACGGCTTCGGCCTGTGGATGCTGCTGGAGACGCGGCAGATCGCCAAGATGATCAGCAGCTATGTCGGTGAGAACAAGCTGTTCGAGCAGCAATATCTCTCGGGCGAACTCGAGCTTGAGCTCAACCCGCAGGGCACGCTCGCCGAGCGTATCCGCGCCGGCGGCGCCGGCATCCCGGCCTTCTACACCCCGACCGGCGTCGGCACCGTCGTCGCAGAGGGCAAGCCCACCGCCGAGTTCGACGGCCGCACCTATGTCATGGAGCGCTGGCTGCGCGCCGACGTGTCGATCGTGAAGGCGTGGAAGGCGGACCCGGAGGGCAACCTCATGTTCCGCAAGACCGCGCGCAACTTCAATCCGGTGATGGCCACCGCAGGCAAGGTCACCGTCGTCGAGGTCGAGGAGATCTTCGAGGCCGGGACGTTCGACGCGGACTGCATCCACACGCCGGGCATCTATGTCGACCGCATCGTGAAGTGCACCATCAACGAAAAGCGGATCGAGAAGCTGACCGTCCGCGAGCGGGAGAGCGCATAATGGCCCAAGATACCAAAGGCTGGAACCGCGACGAGATGGCGGCGCGCGCCGCCCGAGAGCTGCAGGACGGCTTCTACGTCAACCTCGGCATCGGCATCCCGACCCTGGTGGCGAACCACATCCCGGCTGGGGTGAAGGTCACGCTCCAGTCGGAGAACGGCATGCTCGGCATGGGGCCGTTCCCCTATCCGGACGAAGCCGATCCGGACCTGATCAACGCCGGCAAGCAGACGATCACCCAGTTGCCGACGTCGAGCTTCTTTAGTTCGGCGGACAGCTTCGCGATGATCCGCGGCGGCCACATCGACCTCACCGTCCTCGGCGCGATGGAAGTCGCCGAGAACGGCGACATCGCCAACTGGACCATCCCGGGCAAGATGGTGAAGGGCATGGGCGGCGCCATGGATCTCGTCGCCGGCGTCAAGCGCGTCGTCGTCGTGATGGACCACGCCAACAAGCATGGCGAATCGAAGGTGCTGAAGCGCTGCGCCCTGCCGCTGACCGGCGCAGGCGTCGTCGACCTGATCATCACCGACCTCGCCGTCTTCACCTGCGACAAGACGGGCGGCACCGGGCTGAAGTTGGTCGAGCTGGCGCCGGGCGTCACGCTCGATGAAGTGAAGTCGAAGACCGAGGCGAATTTCGCCAGCTAAGCGGGCTGCGTGCCGCCGTCACGTCGACGGCGGCACCGCCTGCATCAATAGCCCGAGCGACCGCCGGACATTTTCGCGCGCCACGCGCTCGCCGGCGTAGCGGCCGAGGCGCACCACGACGAGGTCGTGCGAGGGGATGATGATCGTCCACTGGCCGCCGGCGCCCGCCATGTAATAGGTGTCCTCGGGCGTTGGGAACGTCTTGTCGCCGTTCACCCAGAACAGCCCGCCATAGATCGGCCGCTGGTCCGCCGCCCACGCCGGCGCCACCGTGCCGACGAACTTCGCAAAGCCCTCCGGCAGGAGGCGCTCGCCGTTCCACACGCCGTCCTGCAGGTAGAGCTGCCCCAGCCGCGCCCAGTCGCGCGCGGTCATCAGCTCGGCGCCCTGCGTGAGGAACTGGCCGTGCGTGTCGGTCTCCAGCACCGCGCTGCGGATGCCGAGCTTGTCGAACAGCGCGCGTTGCGGGAAGCTCAGATAATCCTGCCCAAGCTTCTCGGCGCCGAGCTTCACCAGATAGTTGGTCAGCACCGGATCGGTGTTGCGGTAGCGCCCGATCGTGCCCGGCTTCCATTGCAGCGGCCGCGTCGCCGCCCACTGAAAGGCGTTGGGGCCGGTGTAATAATACCAGTGATCGGGATAGCGCCCGTCATAGGCGTACTCCGGGTCCTGCTCGGCACGGATGCGCAGTCCGCTCGACATCTGCAATATGTCGCGGATGCGGATCGCCTGCCGCGGGTCGCCGGGCGTCTGCCACTCGGGGAAGGGCGCCGGCTGGTCGAGCGTATAGACGCCCTGCTGCATCTGAACGCCGAGCAGGGTCGCGGCGACGCTCTTGCCCATCGACCAGCCTTCGAGCGGCGTATTGGCATCCGCTTGCGGCCCATAGCGCTCGGCGACGATACGGCCCTTCCAGGTGACGACATAGGCCTGCGTCAGCGCATCGTCGGGCGCGAAGGCGGTGTCGACCGCGGCCTTCAGCTTGGCGGCGTCGAGCCCGGCGGGGAGGGGGCTGGTGTCCGGCTTGTCGCCCATCGGCCAGGGCGTGGTGGTCGCCGGCGGCAGCGTCTTGGCGATCGCCTTCGGCGTGAAGCGGAAGCCCGTGTCGCCTTCCGAGATCGGCACGCAGCCCTGGTCGCCCGCCAGCCGCGCGATGCGGGTGACGCCGGCTTTCGTCGTGACCCGCACCTCCTTCTTCGCGCGGTCGATCACCGGTTCGCCCGCCTTCATGCGGTGCGCGACGGCGGCGAGCGCGTTGCTGTCACCGAGCGTCCCTTGCGCGAACGCCGGGTCCATGCCGCTGATGAACACCGCCGAGCACATCAGCTTGGCATAGCCGGCGGTGAAATGGCTTAAGGGATCGCCCGGCGCCGGCGTCCACGTCCCGGGCAGCTCGGCGGCGCGGGCCCGCGCCAGCATCGCCTCGCGCCGCGCGGCGGCATCGCCCGTCTGGGCCACCGCCGGCAGCGCCAGCCCGAGCGCCAGCAGCGACGCCATTCCCCACCGACCGATCCGCATGCCGCTCGTCCTCCCGCTTGTGCCGTCGTTCAGAAGCCCGTGATCGTCACACCCTCGCGCTCGTTGTCCCACAGCATCGCGATGATCTGCCAATGCCCGTCGCCGTTGCGGAACAGCTGGATGCTATTGATGCCACGCCGCTCGGGGTTCTTGTCGTCGGGCGACTTGCGCGCCTCATAGGCGCTCCAGACATGCGCGATGTTGCCGAACACGTCGATCTTGCGCGCGATCTCGACCTCGAAGAAGTCATTGGCGGCGAAGAAAGGCGTGGTGTCGGCGGCATATTGCGCCGGCGCCATCGCCTTCATCTCAGGCGTGCCGTCGGCGCCGATCCAGGTGCGGATCTGCCGGCTGTCGGGATGGAAGGCATTCGCCTGCCGCGACCAGTCGCGCGGCCCGGCAGGGCCGGAGATCATGTCGTACATCTCGTCGATCACCGCGCCGATGTCAGTCCGGTCCACCATCCTCGATCTCCTCCCATTCGATGGGTAGGAGATAGGATAGTGCTAAAGGCAATGTCAATCGATCGATCGATCGAGATTTGCGATGCGCTGGACGTGGCTTGGGCGGATACCCCCAAACACCTGATTGACCGCACTTTCCCTGCTGTGAGACGCTTCGGCTTCAAAGGGGAGCGCCGCGAACATGCAACGTCATTATCGCGCAGGATTGGCAGCCGTCGCCTTGTTGGCGCTTACCGCCGCGCAGACGCCGCCGCCCGAGCCCGAGGATATCATCGTCGAAGGCGAGCGCCTGACTCCGGCGCAGGCGCGCGAGCGCGCCATCGCTTATGTCGAGCACACCGGCATCAGCCACAACAAGGAGTCCGTCGCCCGCTTCGTCGATCCGGTCTGCCCCAAGGTGATCGGTGTGGCTCCCGACATCGCCGCCCGCGTCGATGCCAAGGTGCGCGCCATCGCCACGGCGGCCGGCGCCCGCACCGGCAAGGCCGGCTGCAAACCCAACCTCGCGGTCAACTTCGTCGGCGACGGCGACCGCTTCATGCGCACCGTCTCGGCGCGCGACCGGCGGCAGCTCGCCAAGCTGTCAGTCGCCGAGCAGGCGGCGATGTTCGGCAGCGGCGCGCCGATCCGCTGGTGGTATTCGACCGAAACGCGCGGTCGCGACGGTGGTCGCCCCACCGATCTGGCGCCCGCCGGCCTCATCATTGAGGGCATGCCCAATCCGGCGCTGCCGGCCGACGGCGGCGAGGGCCGAGCGTTGTCGCAATATGGCTCCAGCCTCGTCAGCACACAGGTCGCCCGCGCGCTGCGTACCGCCAGTGTCGTCGTCGACACCATCAAGGCCGATGGCGCGACACTCGATGCCGTCGCCGCTTATGCCGCGCTGGTCGCGCTCGCCGAGATGAAACCGCGGGCGCAGCCGCTCCCCGGCTCGATCCTCGGCCTGTTCGGCACCACGCCGCCGCGCGACCTGACCCGGATGGACAGCGCCTTCCTGCGCGAACTCTACAGCCTGCCGCTCGACCGCAAGAGCGGGCTGCAGCGCGGCCGGATCGTCAGGGCACTGGAGTCCACTGCAGCGCGCCGATGATCGCGCCAAAGGTGGTGAACTGGACGGCGTGATACCCGCCGTTGATCAGCCAGAGTTTCAGGCTGCGACGCTCGAACAGATAGTTGATGCCGAAGGACGCCGCGACCCAGGCGATCCCCGCCGCCGCACCGGCCGCCGTCGCCTGCGCCACCGTCATCGCAGTGCCGATGAACATCGCGAACACCGCCCCGGCGATCAGGCCGAGGAGGAAGGTGAGGCCGAAGCGCGTGGCCATACTGCCCGAGGCAAGTACATCATCCGACAGCCCCGTCTCACGTTGCCACGCCCGCCCGAACAGCAAGGGCGAATACCAGAGGCCGCCGATCAGCAGGGTCGCCACGCCACACAACAGCACCGCCAGCCAGCTCACCTCAGGCATGTCACTTCTCCTTGGCAACCGCGCCCCGCGCCGCCCAGTCGATCGGGCCGGTGACGAAGCGCGCGTGAAGCTGTTCGAGCGAGCTGCGATTGCCCTCGCGGAAGAAGCCGATCAGCGCATCGCCCGCCGGTCCCGCCGGATAGCCGCGCCCCTCCAGCCGCACCCGCGTGGTCCGGGCATCGACCGGGGTCAGCAGGAAGCGGCTGGTGACTTGCAGATAGGCGTCGGCGTGCGGGAAGCCTTTCGGCGTCCGCGTGGTGCGAAAGGCGGCAAGGGTGGGGGATGTCCGCGCGATCCATTGCTGCTCGATCGACGCGTCGGGGCCGGGCGCATAGCCGGTCTCGAAGCGGCCATCGGGCAGTTCGCGCGCCAGCGGCACCGCCCAGGTCCGCCAGCCCTCGGCAGTCGACACCGCCGTCCAGACGTCGGCGATCGGGGCGGGGACGACGACTTCGTGGACGAGCATCCGCACGCCGTCGCTCGCGATCGGCGTGCTGACATCGATCGGCGGCGCGGCCGCGGCAGTGAGGGGGGCGGGCAGGGCGGCGATCATCAGGGCGGCAGCGATCAGGCGGCGCATGCGATCTTCTCCAGCGCGTCGAAATGGGCGCGAAGCTGCGCCACCGACCGGTCGAAATAGGCGACATCGCGATAGGTGCGCGCCTGCATCACCGCGCCCTCCATCACCGTCAGCACGAACTCGGCGAGCGCCGCGCGGTCAGTGCCCGTCGGCAGCCGCTCGCCCGCCACGTCGAGGCAGCGTTCGATCGCCGCCGCCCAGCCGGTGAAATTCTCGGCGAGCAGGCGGCGCACCCCTTCATCGGGCTCGTGCAGTTCCAGCGCGATGCTGCCGATCGGGCAGCCATAGGTGCAGTCGGTCTCGAGGATCAGGCCGCGATAGCGATCGAGCAGCGCGAACACCCGCTCCACCGGATCGTCGACCCCCTCCCACGCCGGCGCCAGCAGCATCGGCCCGATGCCGTCGCGATACTGCTCCAGCACCGCCACCAGCAGATCCTGCTTGCCGGGGAAGAAATGATAGAGGCTGCCGCTGTTGACCTGGGTGCGGCTGAGGATGTCGGCGATCGAGGTCGAGTTGTACCCCTTCAGCCAGAACAGCTCCATCGCCGCCTCGACGATCCGCTCGCGGGTGAGTCGTTGCGCTTGCATGAGGCGCAGTTGATTGAACGTTCAACCAAGAGTCAAGTCACGGTGTTTCGCGCAGGGTACGCCCGGCGGATCGGTGAGGGGAGGTTGGCGATGGTAGGAGGGCCAAGGTCTGGCGGTCGGCGTGCCACGCCCGATGAACGAGCGAGATTAGGGGCGTCGCCGTCCGCTGGCTTGCACCGCCGGAAGTGCCGTCGCTGCCCGAACATCCTTGCTACCGGCGGATGTCTTTTGAAGGATGAAGTTAAACTGAATGCGTGAAGTGACGGCAGCGTCACGGTCGGCTAAAGCTGGACGATGATTTTGACGACAACACTGCCGCCGCTACGGCGCGTGACCGGGAGAGGAGAATGCCCGTCACCCCGCTAGGCGAGCGCGGCACGGTGTTCCTCGCCGGCGGTGGCGAGATGGGCGCGCTCATGCGCGCGCACGATTGGGCGCGGTCCCCGCTCGGCCCGCCGGAAACGTGGCCCGCCGCGCTGCGCACGGCGATCGGCCTGATGCTCGGCGCGCGCCAGCCGGTCTATGTCGCCTGGGGTGCTGAACTGACATCGTTCTACAACGATGGTTACCTGCCCATCGTGGGCGCCAAACATCCGGGTCTGGGCAAGCCGTTCGTCGATCTGTGGGCCGAAATCTGGGAGCAATTCCGTCCAATCGTCGAAGCGACGATGGCGGGCGACGCGCAGCATTTCGTCGACTTGCCGATCCCGCTGGCCGGCCGCCCCGGCCTGCCGATGGGTTATTTCACCTTCTCCTACACCGCCCTGCGCGACGAGAAGGGCGATATCGCTGGCTTCTACTGCGCCGCGACCGAGACCACCGACAAGGTCTTGGCCGAGCGTCGCCAGGCGTTCCTGCTCGAACTCGGCGACCGCCTGCATACGCTGGGCGACGCCGGCGCGATCATGCAGGCGGCCGCGGAGGCGCTTGGCCGCCACATTGGCGCGGATCGCGCTGGCTACGCCGAGGTGGCCGCCGACGACGAAACCTTCGTCGTGGAACGCGACTGGGCGGGCGGCGGCATGGCCAGCTTCGCCGGGCGGCATCGCCTGGATGACTTTGGTTCGGACCTTATCGCGGCTTTCCGGGCGGGCCAAACAGTGGCGTTCGAGGACGTGCTCAACGAACCGTTGACGGCGGGCGCGGACGTGGCGCAGGCGTTCGAGACGATCACAATGCGCGCGGCCGTCACTGTGCCGCTGGTCAAGAACGGGCGGTTCTCGGCCGCGTTATACGTTCATGCCCGGTTGCCCCGGCGGTGGGCCGCGGAGGACGAGGCGCTCGTCCGTTACGTCGCAGAGCGTACCTGGGCGGCCGTGGAGCGGGCGCGGGCCGAGGCGGAGTTGCGCGAGAGCGAGGCCCGTTTCCGCGCACTGGCCACGGTGGGATCCTCGTCGATCTATCGCATGGGCCCGGACTGGGGCGAGATGCGCCACCTCGACGGTGCAGGATTCCTTGCCGATACGGAGGCGTCAACGACCGATTGGATCGGGACCTACATTCCGGCGGGCGAGCAGCCGAAGGTGGGCGAAGCGATCGATCGGGCGATCCGCGCCAAGGGGGTGTTCGAGTTGGAGCACCGCATCAGGCGCGCTGACGGCACGATCGGATGGACGCTCTCACGCGCGGTCCCGCTGTTGAACGAGGTTGGCGAGATCACGGAGTGGCTCGGCGCGGCCAGCGACGTGACCGAACGCGTCAAGGCGGACCAGAGCTTCAACCGCTTGTTCCAGGCCTCCCCGGCGCCGTTCCTGGTGCTCGCGCCCGACGCGCCGCGTTTCACGATCATGGAGGTGAACGACGCGTACCTTGCGGCTACCATGACGACGCGGGAGAGCATCGTCGGGCGCGGGGTGTTCGAGGCGTTCCCGGACAACCCCGACGATCCGACCATTGAGGGGGTGAGCACCTTGCGCGCCTCACTGGAGCGGGTCTTGGCCACGCGCCAACCCGATACGCTGCCAGACCTCAAATACGACATCGCCAAACCGACTGGCGGTTTCGAGGAGCGATATTGGAGTCCGGTCAATACCGCTGTCCTTGACGACCACGGCGAAGTGGAAGCCATCATCCACAACGCGAACGACGTGACCGACGAACGCCGCGTGGGCGGGGCGTTGCGCGCGAGCGAGGCGCGCCTGCGCGAGCTCAACGAAACCCTGGAGCAGCGCGTCGCCGAGCGCTCGGCCGAGCGCGACCGCCTGTGGAATCTCTCTCAGGACATGCTCGCCAGGGCCGACTACAGCGGCATGATGTCGGCGGTCAGCCCCGCCTGGACCCACGTCCTGGGCTGGAGCGAAACCGAGTTGCTCACCCGCGAGTACGCCACCTTCATGCACCCTGACGATGTGCCTCCGACCTTGGAGGTGATCGCGCACATGGCCGAGACCCATCAACCCACGCGCTTCGAGAATCGGATCGCCACGCGCGACGGCGGCTGGAAGCCCATCGAGTGGACCGTCGCCCCGGAGCCCGACGGTGTGAACTTCATCGCGGTCGGGCGTGACCTCAGTCTCGCTAAAGCGCGCGAGGCCGAGCTCGAACTCGCCCAGGAGGCCCTGCGGCAGTCGCAGAAAATGGAAGCGATGGGCAGCCTCACCGGCGGCGTCGCGCATGATTTCAACAATCTTCTGACGCCGATCGTCGGCTCCCTCGACATGCTTCAGCGCAAGGGGTTTGGAGGCGAGCGCGAGCAACGCCTGATCGCCGGCGCGATCCAATCGGCCGACCGCGCCAAGACGCTGGTCCAGCGTCTGCTCGCCTTCGCGCGCCGCCAGCCGTTGCAAGCCACGGCAGTCGACCTGTCGCCCCTCGTCCGCGGCATGGCCGATCTCATCTCGAGCACGACCGGACCCCAGATCAAGGTGATGGTCGACGCCCCCGAAGGTTTGCCGCCGGCGAAAGCCGATCCGAACCAGCTTGAGATGGCGATCCTGAACCTCGCCGTGAACGCGCGCGACGCCATGCCGGAGGGTGGCACCTTGCGTATCTCGGTCGATGCCGAGACGGTCGGACGACAGCATCGGGCGGACATCACGCCCGGACGGTATCTGCGGTTGTCCGTCGCCGACACCGGCGAAGGCATGGACGAGACGACCCTGAAACGCGCGGTCGAGCCGTTTTTCTCGACCAAAGGAATCGGCAAGGGAACGGGGCTGGGGTTGTCGATGGTCCACGGTCTCGCGTCCCAGCTTGGTGGCGCACTGACGATTCACAGCACCCGCGGGGTCGGAACCAACATCGAACTCTGGCTGCCTCAGAGCGCTGAGCCGACGGCAGCTGTTGAGCCGACGGCCGACGCGCCGCTCGTCGCGAGGGGGAGTGGCACGGCGCTGCTCGTCGATGACGAGGACCTCGTGCGGTTGAGCACGGCCGACATGCTGATCGAGTTGGGCTATGCAGTGGTCGAGGCGTCATCGGCCGAAGAGGCGCTCAAGCTGATCGATCGCGGCTTGCAACCGGACCTGCTCGTCACCGATCACCTCATGCCCGGAATGTCAGGCACGGAGCTCGCTCGAACGCTGCAACACATGCAACCGCGCGCCAAGGTGATCATCGTGTCTGGCTACGCCGAGGCAGAGGGCGTCGCACCTGACCTCCCCCGGCTCACGAAGCCGTTCCGGAATGCCGACCTAGCGGCGAGCCTGGCAGGGCTCAGCTAAACATCCGTGCACAACGAGTGACGAGCGAGCAGATTGCAATCGTGGCCACTGCCGAATGAACAGCGGCTTTCAGGATCGGCGCCAACCGGCCGGAACGGCGAAATTTGGCGTGCAAAGCTGCCGCATGAGAGCGCGTCCGCCGCGTTGGCGTAGAGTCGGCGGTCCAACGATTTGAGGCGGCGGTGCACGGCGTTCCACGGCGGGATGGCGGAACGGGAGGGATTCGAACCCTCGAAGAGCTATTAACCCTTACACACTTTCCAGGCGTGCGCCTTCAACCACTCGGCCACCGTTCCGTGCGCGCCGGATTTAGGCGTTGGCGCGCACGGGGTCTAGTCCTGACGGTGCCTTAGTCGAAAAGCTCTTCCAGAAACGACTTCCGCCGCTTCTTGTAACCGCCGTGATAATTGCGGTCGTCGTAGCCATACTTCGGCTGCGGCGCGTAGCCTTGCTGCGGATAGCCCTGCTGCGGCGGATAGTTTGGCTGCGGCGGCGCGGGCGGCGCCTGCGGCTGCTGCGGAGCCGGCGCTTCGGCCGCGCTGCGCTCGAGGATCTTGTCGAGCTCGCCGCGGTCGAGCCAGACGCCGCGGCATTGCGGGCAATAGTCGATCTCGACGCCTTGGCGGTCGCTCATCGCGAGCCCGACCTTGCAGACCGGGCAGAGCATGGCGGAAACGGTGGCGGCGTCGCGCATCGGATATCCTCTTTCGTTACGGCTTCGTCTTGCCGCGCGACATGGGGCGCCCGTGCTTGTGCTTCAAGCTACCAGAGCCAGGTGCCGGGGTTGGGCAGGCTGGAATGACGCTGGGCTGCGGCGAGTGACACGATCGCGCGGATGAGCACCCACAACGGGATCACCAGCAGGATCAGGAACCCGACGCCGATCAGCGCGGTGCACACGCCGATCACGCCGTAGAGCAGCGCCAGCCAGAAGGTGCGGATGTGATAGCGATAATGGCTCGGCTCCCACGCCGCCTGCGCGTCGTCGCGCCACACATAGGCGAGGATCAGCGCAAGCAGGGTCGGCAGCGCGGTCAGCACGCCGACGAGGTAGAGCAGGCTGACGATCGTCGGCCGGTTGAGGTCGAAGCCCGAGGACGGCTGATCGCTCATGCAAAAACTCCCGTGCCGGTGGTCCGGAGCGGGAGCCTAGGGGCGCGAGGCCCATCAGCGCAAATGCAATCTCCAGCCGCGACGACCGTGACGGCCGCGACGACGGCCGGCGGCAGCGAGGCCGACACCGAGCGCGAGCAGGCCGATGGTGCCGGGCTCCGGCACATCGACTTCGCCCGCCGCATAGCGGCCGACGGTGAAGTTGTCGGCCTCGACGCCGGGGCCGCTCAGCTGGATGCGGTCGAAGCCGCCGCCGACGCTGAAGAAGTTCACGAACGCATAGGGCTCGCCGCAGTTGGCGCCCTGGTTCGGGCCCGAGGGCATGCAGTGATAGAGGCCAAGGTCCTGCACGCCGTCGAACACCGTCGAGGCGTCGTAGCTCGCGAGCTGCTCGTTGCCCCGGAAGAAGGTGACGAGGTTGCCGGTGTTGAGCGCCGACAGCCAGAAGCCGAAATAGGTCACTTCGGTGTCGAGCGAGACGGTGATCGGCGGCGAGCCGGTGAAGGCATAATGCGTGCCGTTGGCGCCGCCGTAGATGTCGGCGTTGTTGACCTGCACGTTCATGATCGTGCCGCCGACCATGCCGTTGCCGCCGAAGTCGGTCTGGAAACTCTGGTAGCCGGTCGGGCGGCTGTCGAAGGTCTCGACGCCGACGAAGTCGAAGTTGACCGTCGTGTTGAGCACGCCCGGCGCCTCATAGGTGCGCACGAAGGTCGTCGTCGCGCTCGCCGACGTTGCGGTAAGCAGCGCGGCAGCGGCGAACAGGACGGTCTTGAAGCGCATTGCGGTAACCCCGAAAGATCAGTTGAGCGCAACTTAGCAACGCCTGTGCCAACAGGTTAAGCTGTTGGAATCGTTACGGGTGAATTGTTAGATACTGTAGGGCTGTAAAGGATTCCGGCAGTCGTTTGAAGATAGGCGGAATTTGGGCCAGCGCCGCGGGCAAAGCCCGCGGCGTCGGTCGTGTCGGCGGAACTTGCCGCCGCACGCCGGCCGGCCTTTCGCCGTCTTCGCCGTAGCTAACGAACGCGAGGCGTTCGCTTCGCTTCGGCGATGCGGCTTCAGGCGTCATCCCCCATCCTAAGCGCGGCAATAAACGCCTCCTGCGGAATATCCACGCTGCCATACTGCCGCATCCGCTTCTTCCCCTCTTTCTGCTTGTCGAGGAGCTTGCGTTTGCGGCTGGCGTCGCCGCCGTAGCATTTCGCGGTGACGTCCTTGCGCAGCGCGGCGATGGTCTCGCGGGCGATGACCTTGCCGCCGATCGCCGCCTGGATCGGGATCTTGAACAGGTGGCGGGGGATGAGGTCCTTCATCCGCTCGCACATGTGGCGGCCGCGCGCCTCCGACTGGCTGCGGTGGACGATCATCGACAGCGCGTCGACGACCTCGCTGTTTACCATGATCGTCATCTTGACGAGGTCGCCCTCGCGGTGGCCGATCTGGTGATAGTCGAAGCTGGCGTAGCCGCGGCTGATCGACTTCAGCCGGTCGTAGAAGTCGAACACCACCTCGTTCAGCGGCAGCTCGTAGGTCACCTGCGCGCGCCCGGCGACATAGGTGAGGTTCTTCTGGATGCCGCGGCGGTCCTGGCACAGCTTCAGGATCGAGCCGAGATATTCGTCGGGGACGAAGATCACCGCTTCGATCCACGGCTCCTCGATCGTCTCGATCTGCATCGGATCGGGCATGTCGGCCGGATTGTGCAGCTCGCGCGTGGTGCCGTCGCGCATGTGGATGTTGTAGACGACGCTCGGCGCGGTGGTGATCAGGTCGAGGTCGTACTCGCGGGTCAGCCGCTCCTGGATGATCTCCAGATGCAGCAGCCCGAGGAAGCCGCAGCGGAAACCGAAGCCCAAGGCCGCCGACGATTCCATCTCGAAGGAGAAGCTGGCGTCGTTGAGGCGCAGCTTGCCGAGCGAGTCGCGCAGTTTCTCGAAGTCGGCGGCGTCGGTCGGGAACAGGCCGCAGAACACCACCGGCTGCACTTCCTTGAAGCCGGCGAGCGGCTGCGCGGTCGGGCGCCGGGAGTCGGTAATGGTGTCGCCGACGTTGGTCTGCGCGACCTCCTTGATCTGCGCGGTGATGAAGCCGACTTCGCCCGGGCCGAGATCGCCGACGATCTCGATCTTCGGGCGGAACACGCCGACCCGGTCGACGAGATGCTGCGTTCCCGCCTGCATCATCGTGATCTGCTGGCCCTTCTTCAGCACGCCGTCGATCACGCGCACCAGAATGACGACGCCGAGATAGGGGTCGTACCAGCTGTCGACGAGCATCGCCTTCAGCGGCGCGTCGCGGTCGCCCTTCGGCGAGGGGATATATTTGACGATCGCCTCGAGCACGTCGCCGATGCCGAGGCCCGACTTGGCGCTGGCGAGCACGGCGTTCGAGGTGTCGAGGCCGATGACTTCCTCAATCTGCGCCTTCACCCGCTCGGGCTCGGCGGCGGGCAGGTCGACCTTGTTGATCACCGGCACGATCTCATGGTCATGCTCGATCGACTGGTAGACGTTCGCCAGCGTCTGCGCCTCGACGCCCTGGCTGGCGTCAACCACCAGCAGCGCGCCCTCGCAGGCGGCAAGGCTGCGCGACACTTCATAGGCGAAGTCGACGTGGCCCGGCGTGTCCATCAGGTTGAGCACATAGTCGAGGCCGTCGGACGCCTTGTAGTCGAGGCGGACGGTCTGCGACTTGATGGTGATGCCGCGCTCGCGCTCGATGTCCATGTTGTCGAGGACCTGTTCGGTCATCTCGCGCGCCTGCAGCCCGCCCGTCTGCTGGATGAGGCGGTCGGCAAGCGTCGACTTGCCATGATCGATGTGCGCGATGATCGAAAAGTTGCGAATGCGCGTGATGTCGGCGGTCATGGGCGAAGGGCAATAGCAGCCGCCGCGCTTGACGCAAGCGAACCCGCCGTCGCAGCATGTCGGGGACATGCTCGGTAACCGCCCCAAACTCTATCTCGCTGCCCTCATCGGCCTCGGCATTTTCGGCGGCATCGTCGCGATCGACATCGTGCGTCCCGGCATTCTCACCGCGGAAGTGGCGCTCGGCGCCTCGTTGGGATTGGCGCTGTCCGGCCTCGCGGTGATCGCGACCCGGCCGCGCGGCAAGAAGCGCGTGGCGCCGCACGAGGCGCAACCGAAGGACTTCACGTCGGTTCTCGAAGAACGGCGCAAGCTGACCGAACACTCGGCGGACAAGTCGAAGCAGTTACCGCCGGAGTAGGGCTCGGACGCTTTCAGGGGAGGAAGCTCGCATGCTGAACGTCGCCATCATCGGCTCGGGGCCGGCCGGCTACTATACGGCGGAGGGGCTGCTGAAGAGCTTCGGTGGCGATGTCTGCATCGACATCATCGACCGGCTGCCGACTCCCTTCGGGCTGATCCGCGCCGGCGTCGCCCCCGATCACCAGTCGATCAAGGCGGTGTCGCGCCGCTACGAGACGACCTCCTTGTCCGAACATGTCCGCTTCGTCGGCAACCTCTCGGTGGGCGACGGCGTCACCATCGAGGAACTGCTGAAGCTCTACCACGCCGTCGTCATCGCCACCGGCGCCCCCGCCGACCGCAAATTGGGTGTGCCCGGCGAAGATTTGCCCGGCGTCGTCGGCTCGGCGGCGTTCGTCGGCTGGTACAATGGCCACCCCGACTTTGCCGATCTCGCCCCGCCGCTCGATGCCGAGTCGGTGGCGGTGGTCGGCAACGGCAACGTCGCCCTCGACGTCGCCCGCATCCTCGCCAAGACACAAGAGGAGCTGTCGGGCTCGGACATCGCCGCCCATGCTGCCGCCGCGCTCAAGGGCTCGAAAATCCGCGACATCCACATCATCGGCCGCCGCGGCCCGCACCAGGTCGGCTTCACCCCCAAGGAGCTGGGCGAGATGGGCGAACTGCAGCGCGCCTATCCGGTGGTCGACGCCGCCGATTTCCCGCCGCCCGTCGCCGACGCCTCGCTCGATCCCGGACTGCGCAAGGTCGTCGGCTTCCTGCGCGAATTCTCCGGCCGCGCGCCGCGCGAGGACGCGCCGGTGCGCGTGCATTTCCATTTCTTCGCCAAGCCCGTCGCCGTTGAGGGCGACGGCAAGGCCGAGAAGCTGGTGCTCGAACGCACCGCGCTCACGCAGGACGGGCAGGCGGTGGGCACCGGCGAGACCTACGACATCCCCGCCGGCATGGTCGTCCCCTGCATCGGCTACCGCACCAGCCCGATCCCCGGCGTGCCCTATGACGCGGCGCGCGGGCGCTTTTCCAATACCGAGGGGCGGATCGCGCCCGGCCTCTACTGCGTCGGCTGGGCGCGGCGCGGGCCGACCGGCACCATCGGCACCAACCGCCCCGACGGCTTCATGATCGCCGAGGAGATTTCGGCGGACGCGCCATCAGGCGACCGCGACGGCCCCGCCGGCCTCGACAAGCTGATCGCCGAACGCGACCTCTATGTCGTCACCTTCCGCGACTGGCAGAAGATCGACGCCGCCGAGATCGCCCGCGCCCGCACCGGCGCCCCGCGCGAGAAGTTCGTGCGCGTCGGCGAGATGCTCGAAGAGACGAAACGCTCATCTTGAAACAGATGCGAAACCGCCCTTGCGGCGCTGCACACCCCTCGTTATATGCCGTCGTCCGCTGCCGGGCGGGGAATAGCTCAGCCTGGTAGAGCACTGTCTTCGGGAGGCAGGGGCCGGAGGTTCGAATCCTCTTTCCCCGACCATCTTTCGGCAGCGGGTTGCGTGAACCGTAACAGGGGCGCGTGACAATTCTGGGGATCCCGGGCGGCAATTTGCTGCACCCCGGAATCAAAGAAGAGGCAGGTCAGAAATGACCTGCCTCTCTTGCTATCTGGCTCAGATAATTATTGCATCGGGCGTGTCGCCGTGTTCGGCGCGCCTAGGCCTCGCGGCCGTCGCTGATCTTGCAGAACACGCCGCCTTCATCGGGCAAGCGGTCGCTTGCCCGCGTGAGGTGCTGAATGATCCTGCTAGATGGCGGGGTTATCGGTTGGCGCGCAAACCGTGTCGTCGAACTTCGGGGCGAGATCAAAGTCCGCCTTCGCGAACGGCCGATCGCGAAAGAGATAGCCGTAGTAGAAGGTCCGCAGCCGCTTGTGGAAGCCGCGGATGCAATCCTGATAGGCGAGCTGCGCCGACAGATCGGTGCCGGCCAGCCGCATGAGCAGCGCCTGCACGCCGACCGACGGCAAGGCCCAGCCGAGCGCGCGGCCGGCGGCGTCGCGCGCCTCCAGCCCGTCGCGGTAGGCGCGGACCTGCGGCGCCACGCTTTCGTCGCCGTTTTGGTGGAACGCCAGATACCATTTGTAGTGGAACGCCGTGCCGAGCGGCGGCGAGTCCGCCCATTCCGGATGGTTGGCGAAGAAGCGGTCCATCGTGTCGCCGCGCGGAATGTCCCAGGCGCGGTTCACCGCCTCGCGCTGCGCCAGCGCAATCTCCGCGCCCTGATTGACGGGGATGGCCTGGTTGATGACGACGTTGGCGAGCGTCGGCACGATCAGCACGAGCACCAGCCACGACGCCGCCAGCGTGGCCGCATTGGCGACCGAGCTCCAGCGTGGTCGCCCGACCAGTGCGGCAAGCCCGATCCAGAACAGCAGATAGCCACCGACGAGCAGCAGCACGATCGCGAGCGTGGCAACCGGCACGCCCTCGATCAGCGCCGCCGCGGTGAACGGCACGCCCAGCATCAGCCAGAGCAAGGCGAGACGCAGCAGGGTCCGGCGGCGCCACAGCGCGCGTCCGCCGTTCGGCAGTGCCTCCAGCGCGCGCGCCCGGCCCGCCTCGCGCTCGCCCGAGGTCAGGTCGTGGAACAGCGCGATGACGAACAGCGGCGCCAGGAACACCAGCACGAACGCGAAGTCGAACCGCCCCGGCAGCGCCAGCTCGGGGTTGAAGGTGTCGCCGTCGTAGATCTGCGCCTCCAGCCCCAGCACGCGAACGCGCAGGATGTAGGGCGACACGTCGCGCATGCCGAGCGCGGCGAAGGCGAGCGGCGCTGGCGCGTCCCAGGTGGGGTGGAAGCTGTAGTAGGCGGCGCTGCCGGCGTCCTTGTCCTTGTCGATCCAGGCGGCGATGGCGCCGATGTCCTCGGCCTGCGCGGCCGGGATGGCGGCAATGGCGGCGCGCTGGCGGTCGACCTCGAGCATCCCGGCGGCCAGCGCGGCGATGGTCAGCAGGCCGAGCAGCGCCAGCGCCACGACAGTAAGGCGCTGGCGGAGCAGCAGACGCAGTTCATGCGCGAAGAGACTCATCAGCGAACTCCCAGGCGGCGGGCCGCCATCGCGAGAAGGGAAGCGGCCACCGCGAGCCAGGCGAGGATGATCGCCAGGCCGGGCAGGGCGCCGCGCGCGAGATCGGCGCCGGCGGGCGGGCGGAAGACGAAGTCGGGCATCGCGGTCCAATTGTCCGCGGCGACGCGCTTGCGGCGATCGGCGTCGGCATCCTTCGCGGTGTCGTCGGCATAGCTGACGTCGTCGGCCTGCAGCTTGTTGAGCCGCTGGACCAGGTCGAAGCGATAGGCCTCCGCCTGTTCGAGGAAGCGCCGGTGCCCGGCAAAGTCGGTGCCGGCCGCCGACATCGACAGCGACCGGATGGCGATCGCCGGGCTGGCCAGCGCCGCGACCTCGACCAGCGCGTTCTGCCGCGCCTGCGCCGCATAGCTTTCGCCGGCGTAGCGATCGAACAGCGAGGAGGTCAGCCGTTCACCCTCCATGCCGAGGATGCCCTTGTAGTTGACGGGCAGGTCTTCGACGCGGGTGACGCCATAGCGATCGAGCACCGACTGCTTGAACTGCGCGAAATGGGGATCGTCGGGGTTGTGGCTGTCGCCCATCTGGCGGAGGTCGCGGGCGATGGCGATGTCGGTCTGCAGCCGATTTTGCAGCGGCACGGCCGCGCTCGCCACATCGGGCGCGACGCGCGGCAGCAGCACGACCACCACCGCCCAGAGCGCCACCAGCGCCAGCAGCGCATCGCGGCTGCGCCGAACGAGCGTGGAGACGAGCAGGATGCCGACCACCCACAGCGCGAGATAGGCGAAATAGCCGATGGCGATGGCCAGCATCGGCAGGATCAGCGCGCCCGGCTGCCCCGCGATCAGTGCGAAGCCGATCATCGCCGGCAGGCCGGCCAGCACCGCCACGCCGGCCAGCGCCAGCAGCTTGCCGCTCACCACCTGCCGTCGGCCGACGCCCTGCAGCATCAGCAGGCGCAGCGTCCCGCGCTCGGTCTCGCGCGCGAGTGCGCCATAGCCGAGGAAGATCAGCAGCAGCGGCGCGACCACCTGCAAGACGAATGCGGGTGTGAGCTGGCCAAAGCGGACGAGCAGCGAACTCTGCCGGACATCGCCGAAATTCGCGGTGTTCTGCCGGTGCCCCTCGAGGAACATGCTGTTGCCCGTGAAGCCGTCGACGCCGGGGTCGAACGCGGCGAGCGGCCCCAGCGGGCGGAAGATGAAGGTGCCGTAGTGGACAACGCGGTGCGGGTGCCGGTCGGGCTGCGCGTCGAACGTGGCGTCGGCGGCCTGCGCGTGCCGGGCGCGCAGCTCGGCGATGGCGCGCTGATGCGACCAGCTGCTCGCCACCGCGACGAGCGTCAGCAGGACGAGGAGGACGAAGGCGATGACGGCGACGCGGTTGCGCATCATCAACCGCAGTTCGTCACGCGCGATGAGGAGGGTCGCCGTCATGCCGTCTGCCGCTCCCCACCTTCCTGGAAGCGCGCGTGCAGCGCCCGCACGTCGAACCGCTCGGCGCCGCTCGCCGCCACATCATCGGTGACGCGACCGCTTTCCAGAAACGCGATGCGATCGGCGACATCGGCGGCCGACAGCAGGTCGTGGGTGACCATCAGCACGGCGGTGCCGCGGCTGCGCACCTGCGCGACCAGCGCGTTGAAGTCGGCGGTTGCGCGCGGGTCGAGGCCCGAGGTCGGCTCGTCGAGCAGCAGCACCGGCACCTGACGCAGCAGCGCCACGGCGATCGCCACCTTCTGCCGCATGCCCTTCGAAAAGCCGCCGAGCCGCTGGTCCCAGGCGCGGTCCTGCAAGCCGGCCGCCGCGAAGGCGTCGGTGATGTCGGCGCGCCGATGCCGCTCGCCCGACAGCGCGAGCAGATATTCGGCATTCTCGACGGCGCTCAGATGCTCATAGAGGGCGACGTTCTCGGGCAAGTACGCGATGCGCCGCCGCGCGGTGTCCGGATCGCTCCCCGGATCGACGCCGCACACCGAGAGGGTACCCGACTGCGCGCGCACGAAGCCGAGGAGTGCGGCGAGCGTCGTCGACTTGCCCGCGCCGTTGCCGCCGAGCAGCGCGGTGAGGCTGCCCGCCGGCACCGCCAGCGACAGGCCGCGCAGGACGGGCTGGCTGCCATAGGCGAGCGCCACATCCTTGAGGAAGATCGGCGGAAGGTCTTGCGGCATCGGAATCTCCAGGTCGGTTGCGGTCAGACCCGCAGCTTGATCGTCGCGAGAACGGTGCGCGGTGCCCCGGGGGCGACCCACATCCGGGCGTAGGAATTGAGGTAGTAGGTCTCGTCGAAGAAGTTGTTCACCACGACCGAGGCCTCGACGTTTTCGGTAAGCGCGTAGGACGCGAACAGCCGCGCGATCGTGTAGGCCGGCAGGCGGAACGTCGTCCCCACCTCGCCAAGGCGCGAGCCGACGTGCAGCACGCCCGCCCCGAGGTTGAGACCGCGCCCCGCCACGTCGAAGTGACGCGACGCCTGCGCGCTCGCGGCGTGCTTCGGAACATTGAGCAGGCGGTCGCCCGGCCGGATCGGCACACCGTTGGCGTTGACGTTCCCCGAGGTCACTTCGGCGTCGAGGTAGGTGTAGGAAAAGAGCACATCGATCGCGCCCGGCGCCTTGCCGGCGAGGTCGATCTCAACCCCCTGGCTGCGCGCCTCGCCGACCGCGATGGCAAAGCCGGGGTTGGTCAGATCGCTGGTGAGAATATTGGCCTTGCGCAGCCGGAAGAGCGACGCCGTGCCCGTCACCCCGGCCGCGCTCAATTTGGTGCCGATCTCGACCGATCGCGATGCCTCCGGATCGAACGTCTCGCCCGTCACGCTCGCGCCGGTATTGGCCCTGAACCCCTCGCCATAGGCGGCATAGAGGCTGACCGGCTCCGACACATGCCAGACGATGCCGGCCTGCGGGCTGACGCGGGTGTCCGACTGCGGGCTGAACGCCCCGGTCAGGCGGTTGCGGATCGACTGCGAGAACTCGTCGTAGCGCGCGCCGATCCGCGCTTCGATCCGGTCGCTGATATGGATCTGGTCCTGCACATACACGCCCCAGGCCTTCTGCCTGATCGTGCGATCGTTGGTCCGGGCCAGCGTCGGCGTCGGGAACCGGCCGTAGACGGGATTGAAGATGTCGATCTCCAGCCCCTGCCGGGCGGTCGGCATCGTCGAGAGCAGCGGGGCGCGATAGGCGAGCACCAGCAGATCGGTGTCGAACGCGTCGCGGTCGGCGCCAACGACCACATGATGTTCGCCGCCGAGCCCCTCGAAGCGGCCGCTCAGCTCGCCGCGGAACACCCGGTGATCGCCATCATAGTCACGAAAGCGAATTTCGCGCGTCAGTGACCGGCCATCGACGAACAGCCGCTGGCGCGACGCCGCCAGCTCCGCGTCCGCCGAACTGCCCTTCAGCTCGGTATCGCGAAGCCCGACACCGAGCAGCAGGCTCCAGTCGTCGGTGAAATCATGCTGGAGCTGAAACTGGTGGCCCACCGCCGTGGTGACATTGGGCCCCAGCCCGGGCTCGCCCAGAAAGCGGCTTCTCGGAACGACCTCGAGATTGTTGCCGATCGCGAAGACGCCGCGGTCGAGCGGGATTTCCTGCCGCGTAGCCTCGAGTTCGTAAACAAGGCTGGTGCGCTCGCCGAACCGCAGCAGGATCGAGGGGAAGACGCCGTAACGTTCGGTCTCGATGGTGTCGCGGAAACTGTCCGTAGCCTCGTAGAAGCCGACGAGGCGAACCGCGACCGCGTCGGAGGCGGCGACGTTCAGGTCCGCCTCCAGCCGCCGGAAGTCGAAGCTGCCGTAGGTCGCCTCGAACTTGCCGGCCATCAAGTTCGTCGGCCGCTTGGTGACGAGGTTGATGCTGCCGCCGGGCTCGCCGCGCCCGAACAGGGCGGCGTTCGGTCCCTTGAGGATCTCGATCCGCTCGGTGCCGGCCACGTCGCGAGGGCCGGCAAAGCCGCGCCCGGCGTTGAAGCCGTTGACCAGATAGCCGCTCGGATTGTTCTCGTCGCCGACAAGCCCGCGGATGGCGAAGCTCTCCCACAAGCCGCCGAAGTTGTTCTGGCGCGCAACCGAAGCGGAGAGATCCAGCGCGTCGGCCATTCGTGTGATCTGCAATTGCTCCAGTCGCTCCTCGGTCAGGAGGATGATCGACTGCGGAATGTCCTCGATGGGGACGAGGCCGCGGTAGGCCTGGCGCTGGCCGGTAACGACGATGTCTTCATCGGTGGGGGCGCTGGCCTCCTGTGCGACGGCTCCGCTCGAAGCCCACGCCAGTCCTGCTGCTAAAGGCACCCAACCGGCCGACCGCCCGAGCATTGTCTATCCCCCACGAATCAATATTCCGCTCAATTGATGATATGGTATAACATGTCAAACAAATGTTCTGAGGCGGCGGGGAGCTGGCGACTTTCTCAAGCGGCTTTTGTTCAGAGCCAGCCGCTTTACCCGAGCCGCGGCCCGCTTTTTCGTTTCCAACGGGCGCCAGTCTGGACCAAAGGGGTGCAAAGGGCCCCCTTTTCCATTTATCGCATCTGGCGGTATTCTGAGAACGGGTACGTGGGGAAGGATCGGCGTTGGGGTCGGGTGGATTAGGCGATCAGTTTGAGGCGCTTCGCCTCCTGATGGACAACAGCAGCGACGTGTTCGGGCGGATCACGCCGGAAATGACCTTCAGCTTCATGTCGCCCTCGATCGAGCGCATGCTCGGCTGGACCGCCGACGAGCTGATCGGCAAGGCAGTGCTCGATCTCGTCTACCCGGAAGATCATGCCGAGATCGCCGCCTCGACCGCGCTGGTCGTGGCTGGCAAGGGCCACAGCACCAGCGTCACCATCCGCGCGGTGAAGAAGGACGGCTCGCTCTTGTGGGTCGAGGTCAATGCGCGGGCGATCAACAATAATCTCGCCGATCGCGTCATCGTCATCCGCGACGTCACCGAGCGAAAGGCGCTCGAGGAGCAGCTGAAGGCGATGGCGATGAAGGACGGGCTGACCGGCCTTTCCAACCGCCGCGCCTTCGACGAGACTCTGGTCCGCGAGTGGGACCGCACCGTGCGCGACCGCGGCCAGATGTCGGTGCTGATGCTCGACGTCGACCATTTCAAATCCTTCAACGACAGCTACGGCCACCAGGTCGGCGACGACTGCCTGCGCGCCGTCGCCGCCGCGCTCACCCGGCTGCCGCTTGAGGAGGGCGACATGATTTCGCGCTACGGCGGCGAAGAGATCGCGATCATCCTCGCGCGCGCCGACAGCCACCACGCTGGCGCTGTCGCCGCCACCGCGCGCGCCATGGTCGAGGGCCTCGGCATTCCGCACAAGGCGTCGTCAGTGTCCGGCGGCGTCGTCACCGTCAGCATCGGCCTGGCGACCGCGATGGCGCGGCTGGGCGGCTCGGCGGAAATGCCCAACGCGCTGCTTGTCGCCGCCGACCGCGCGCTTTACGACGCCAAGAACGGCGGCCGGAACTGTGTCAGGGAAGCCTTGGTCATCGCGGCGACGGACTGACACTTTTACGGCTCTTCATCAGCGGCTGGATGCGCGTGCCGAACGCCTCCACCCCTTCGATGAAATCGTCGAAGGTCAGCAGCACGCCGCCGGTCCCCGGCACCGTCGCCATCTCATCGAGCATCGCCGCGACCTTCTCATAGGAGCCGACCAGCGTTCCCATGTTGAGGTTCACCGCCGATTCCTTGTCGGCGAGCTGGCGGACGTTGGTCGTCGACGAGGTCTTGTCGGCCGCCCCCTGTTCGCCGAGCCAGGCGACCGCGTCCTGATCGACACCGTCGCGATAGTGCATCCACTTCGTATAGGCCTCGCCGTCGGTCTCGGCGGCGATCACCATCACCAGCACGAACACCGACACGTCGCGCCCGGTCTTGTCGGTCGCCGCCTTCAGCCGGGCGTTGTTGAAGGCGAAGGCGGTCGGCGTGTTGACGCCCTTGCCGAGGCAGAAGGCGTAGTCGGCGTATTTGGCGGAGAAGGCGAGCCCGTCATCCGAGCTGCCGGCGCAGATGATCTTCATGTCGTTTTCGGGGACCGGGCGGACGCGGCAGTCGTCCATCTGGTAGAATTCGCCCTTGAAGTCGGAGACGCCGGTCGCCCACAGCTCGCGCAGGATGTGGGCATATTCGGCCAGCATGTCGTAGCGGCGGCGGAAATGCTCGTCGCCCGGCCACAGCCCCATCTGGCTATACTCGGGCCGCTGCCAGCCGGTGATGAGGTTGAGGCCGAAGCGGCCATGGCTGATCGAATCGATGGTGTTGCACATCCGCGCCGCGAAGGCGGGCGGGATCACCAAGGTGGGGCAGGTGGCGTAGATCTTGATATGGTTCGTGACGGCGGCGAGCCCCGCCATCAGCGTGAAGCTTTCCAGCCCATATTCCCAGAACTCCGTCTTGCCGCCGAAGCCGCGCAGCTTGATCATCGAGAGCAGGAAATCGAGCCCGTAATACTCGGCGCGCTGGGCGATCTGCTTGTTGAGGTCGAAGCTCGGCATGTACTGCGGCGAGTTCTCCGAGATCAGCCAGCCATTGTTGTTGATGGGCACGAAGACGCCGACTTGCATGGCTTCAGCTCCTTAGCCAATCGAGGACGATATGGTCGAAGTCGTCCTGCTTGGTGACGTTGCAGGCGTGGCCGCCCCATTGCATCGAGGCGAGCGTCGCGTTCGGCATGCCGGCGGCCAGCCGGTGCGAGCAGGGGGCGGGGACCAGCATGTCGTCCTCGGCGGCGAGCGCCAGCACCGGGATGCCGATCTCGCCCAGCCGATCGTCGATATCGAACGCCCGCAGCGCCGCAATCCGCGCCTCAAGCATCGAGACCGCCTGGAAATGCGCGACATGGCCGACCGCCTCGGCGTCGAGCCGATCACTGTTCTCGGAAATCCACGCGGCGGGAAACAGGAAGATCGGCTGCGCGCGCACATAGGCCTCGACGCCGCTGTCGCGCAGCAGTGCCAGCCTTACGTCGAAGCAGCGCGCGAAATGCGCATCCGGCTTCGACCAGCCGTTGACCACGATCAGCTTGCCGAGCCGCTCTGGCGCCCGCAACGCCAGTGACAGCCCCATCACGCCGCCGGCGGCATGGCCCATGACATGCGCCCGCTCGATGCCCAGCCCGTCCATCAGCGCGAGGATATCGTCGGCCATCGCATCGACATCGGCGGGCGGCGCGCTGTCGCGCTCGCTCTTGCCCGTGCCGCGGTGGTCATAGGCAATGACGCGATAACGCGCGGCCAGCGCCGGAATGTTGGGCGCCCAATAGCCGCCGCTGCCGCCAAGCCCGGCGGACAGGATCAGCGCGTCACCGTCGGCGGGGCCGTATGTCGCGTAGAAGAGGCCCCCGACGGTCGGCATCGTCAGCCGGCGAGGTGTGCGACGCTGGCGATCTCGACGAGGCTGTCGGGCCGCACCAGCCCGCAGACGATGCAGTAGCGCGCCGGCTTGTCGCCCGGAAAATACTCGGCGTAGACCTTGTTCATCGCCGCATAGTCGGCCCAGTCCTTCAGGAAGATATGGTTGAAGGCGACATCGGCCATCGTCGCGCCGGCGGCTTCCAAGGTGGTCTTGATAACCTCGAGCACATGCCGTGTCTGCGCCTCGGCATCGCCGACATGAAGCACCGTGCCGCCTTCGCCTAGCGCCAGGGTGCCCGAGACATAGACGGTGTTTCCCGCCTTCGCGCCCGCCGAGAAGGGGGCGATCGGGGTCGGGAACTGCGGCGGATTGATCGCGGTGAACGGCATGTCGGCTCCTCAGGATTCCGGCAACTGGCTGAACGCCGCCGTGAAGTCGGCGACACTCGACACCCAGCCAAAGAATTTCTCGATATTGTAGACGGCGGCCTGCTGGACGAAGTCAGGCCCGGCCTGGTGCGTCGCGTCCTCCAGCATCACCCCGAAATATTCGAGGTGGAAGGCGTCGCGCAGTGTCGATTCCACACAGACGTTGGTGGCGATGCCGACGAACACGATGTTGCGGATGCCGCGCGCCCTGAGCACGCTGTCGAGCTGCGAGTTGAAGAAGCCCGAATAGCGGGTCTTGTGCAGGCGGATGTCGCCCGGCTGCGGCGCCAGCGCCTCGACCAGCTCATAGTCCCAGCCGCCGCGCGCCAGCAGCGTGCCGGCCAGCTCGGGGCGCTTGCGCATCGTCTTCAGCGCGTTCGACTTGAAATGATTGGGCGATCCTGGCCCGCCCGCCTCGACATAGTCGGCGTCCCAGCCGTTCTGGAAATAGATCACCGGCAACCCGGCGGCGCGCGCCACCGTCAGCACCTCGGCAATCTTGTCGATCGCGCCCTTGGCGCCCGCGATGTCGAAGCCGGCGAGATCGAGATAGCCGCCCGGCGACGCATAGGCGTTCTGCATGTCGACGACGAGAATGGCGGTCTGCTCGGCGGCGAGGCGCAGCGACTCCGGCCGCGCGCGCAGGGTGACGACACGCGCGCCGTTCGCCGCTCCGGCCGGTTCGATCAGCGCGTCACCGTCCAAACCCGCTTCCCCTGCTGCACCCGCGAAGACTGGACCAGCGCGCAAAGGGGTGCAAGGGCGGCCACCGTCAGCGGCGGGTCGGTTGACGCGTTGCGCCGCGACGTGTCTTTGTGGCCGCGATGGGGGCGGGGGCGTGATGAGCGATGTGCCAAAGCTGCTGGCCAGCCTGCAGGTCGGGCGGGCAATCGCGGCGGTGGCGGTGCTGCTGTGCCACGCGGAGCAGTTTACCCGGCAATTCACCGAGGTGCCGCCGTGGCTGCATTTGCCGCTGTCCTACGGCTATCTCGGCGTCGACTTCTTCTTCGCCCTGTCCGGCTTCATCATCTACTTCGCCAACCATGACGAAGCCGGCCATGCCGGTTGGGCGGCGCGCTACAGCGGGAGCCGCCTGACGCGCATCTTCGCGCCGTATCTGCCGATCGGCGTGATGCTCGGCGTGGCCTATACGCTGCAGCCGCAGCTCGCGGCGGGCTACGACTGGAACTGGTTCTCGACCCTCACGCTGCTGCCGAGCGGCGGTTCGCCCTCGCTCGGGGTCGCATGGACGCTGCAGCACGAGATTTTGTTCTACGCGATCATGCTGGTGCTGATCGCAGCGCGGCGGGTGTTGATCGGCTGCCTGATCTGGCTCGGCGCCATCGGCATCGCCGAGGTCGCCGGCACGCCGGTCATCGGGCTGTCGCTGATCGACGTTGAATTTATCGGCGGCATCGCCGCGGCGTGGCTGTTCATTCGGCGGCCGCGCGGGTCCGTTTGGCCGTCTGCCATGCTCGGCGCCGGTCTCTGTCTTGCGGGCGGATTTCTCGGCTTCCCGGAAGCCCGCGTCCTGCTCGGCCTCGGGCTGGCCTCGCTCATTCTGGCGACGGCGCGGCTGGAGGTGGCCGGCGGATGGCGGGTTCCGCAGGGCGTGCTGCTGCTCGGCGAGGCCTCCTATGCCATTTATCTCGTGCATGTGCCGGTCCTGCGCTTTGCGGCCCGCGTCGCCGGCCCGGCGCTCACCTGGGAGCTGCTGCTGCCGCTGCTGATCGCGATCGGCGTGCTGGCGGGTCTCGCCTATCACCTGGGCTTTGAGCGGCCGGCGCTGCGGCAGGTGCGCCGTCTGCTGCGCCGCGAACCGGCCGCCGCGGCACCGCGAAATTAGGGCGCGCCGGCTACACTTGGTCGCGACCTTTCGCAGCTTCGTCAGAGTCTTCTTGCGCCGTCTCCGAAACGATTGCAGCCTTGGCCCAGCTCATCGGGTCGAGGGGAAACTTTCCGTATGAAGATCAAGCTCATCACGATGGCGGCCGCCGTCGCGCTCGCGGCGCCGCTGCTGGCGCATGATTTCCAGGAGGCGACCACCGCGCCAGCGCGGGCCGCCGCCGTCGCCGAGGCCGATCTCGCCAAGCCGCCGGCGAGCGGCGCCCAGACCTTCGTCATCACCTCGACGGGCGGCACCCACGGCAAGGCGGTGCGCTGGGCGGCCCCTGACGGCAGCCGCTGGTCGCGCGAGAGCCTGCTGCTGCGCGGCTTCAAGACTGAGATCGACCAGCGCACTAAATTGGCCGCCGACGGCAGCATTTCCGAGTTGGCGATCCGCGGCACCACGCCGAGCGGCGACGCGGCCGAGAAGTTCGCGGGCGGCGCCTACGAGAGTCCGGTCGACAAGGGCAGGGTCGAGGGCGCCGGCGCCTTCTACGTCCCATACGGCGGCCTCATGGAGCCGACCTTGCTGCTCGCCGAGGCGCTGTACCGCGCGCCGGGCAAGACGCTGGCGCTGGCGCCGTCGGGCCGCGCCACCCTGGTCCCGCTCACCACGCTCGAGGTCAGCAACGGCAAGGCGAAGAAGAAGCTCACCGCTTATTCGATCGACGGCCTGTCGATCGCGCCGACGCCCGTCTGGTTCGAGGGCGACCGGCTGTTCGGCGTCGCCGGCTTCCTCAACTTCTTCCCCGACGGCTGGGCGAGCGTCGCGACGCAGCTCAGCCAGGCGCAGGACGCCGCCATCGCCGAGCAGGCGCCGGCGCTGCTCGCGAAAATCGCCCCGAAGGTCGCCGGGCCGGTCGTGTTCAACAACGTCCGCATGTACGACGCCGACGCCGGCCGCTTCCGCGACGGCATGACCGTCGTCGCCGAGGGCGGCAAGATCACCAACATCGTCGAGGCGAACGAGCCGATCCGGCTGGTCAACGCCAAGGTCATCGACGGCAGCGGCAAGACGCTCGTTCCCGGCCTGTGGGACGCACACCAGCATTATGGCTTCGACGCGTCGGGCCCGCTGCTGCTGTCGACCGGCGTCACCAGCGTCCGCGACCCCGGCAACCGCCCCGAGGAATCGATCGCCCGCAAGGCGCGCATCGACAACGGGCAATTGCTCGGGCCGCGCATCATCCCGGTGATGCTCATCGACGGCGTCGGCCCGATGGCGGCCCAGATGGCGGTCAACGCCACCGACGAGGCCAGCGCGCTCGCCGCGGTCAAGAAGGCGAAGGACATGGGCTTCACCGGCGTGAAGCTCTACGGCTCGCTCGATCCGAAACTGGTGCCGGTGATCGCCGGCGAGGCGAAAAAGCTTGGCCTGCGCGTGCAGGGCCATGTGCCGCGCACCATGCGGCCTCTGGATGCCGTGCGCGCCGGCTATGACGAGCTGACTCACATCAACTTCGTGATGATGCAGGCGATGCCCGACGCGGTGATCGAGGAATCGAACGGCCTGCAGCGCTTCTACGGCCCCGGCCGCTACGCCGCCGATGTCGACCTCAACGGCACACCGATGCGCGCCTATATCAACGAGCTGGCGCAGCGAAAGACCGTGGTCGACCCGACGCTCGCCATCTTCGAAGGCGGCTTCACCGCCGATACCGGCGAAATCCAGGCGATGTACAAGCCCTACGACGGCCTGCTGCCGCCGGTGATCGGCCGCGCGCTCAAAGGCGGCAGCTTCGCGCCCACCGCCGAGGTGTCGCGCGAGCAGATGCGCGCCAGCTACGCCAAGCTGCAGCAGCTGGTGGTCGCGCTCTACCGCGCCGGCGTGCCGATCGTCGCCGGTACCGACGGCGCCGGCATCGAGCTGATCCGCGACCTCGAACTCTATGTCGACGGCGGCCTCACGCCGGCCGAGGCGCTGGCGACCGCGACGATCATCCCGTCGCGGGTGTTCGGCGTTGACGACGAACGTGGCTCGATCGCGATCGGCAAGCTGTCCGACCTCGTGCTGGTCGACGGCGACCCCAGCCGGAGGATCGGCGATCTTCGCTACGTAGATACGGTGCTGCTCGGCGACCGGCTGATGAAGGGCGACGCGCTGCGCACCGCCGCCGGCATCTCGGGACGACCGAAGTAAAAACAAAGGAGAGACGGGGACATGAAGACCAAGCTCATCATCGGCCTGGCTGCCGCCGGCCTCGCCGGCGCGGCGCTCGCGCAGACCGGCGCCGCCGATACCATCAAGGCGCGGCAGGCGGGCATGAAAGTCGTCGGCGCGTCCTTCAAGGGCGTCATGGACCAGTCGCGCGGCACGCCCGACGCCGCCGTCGTCAAGAAGCACGCCGCCGCGCTGGTCGCCCAGTCGGCGAAGATCAACGGCTGGTTCGGCCCCGGCACCGCCACCGCGCCCGGCGTCAAGACCAGCGCGCTGCCGACGGTCTGGAGCAACAGCGCGGGATTCCGCAAGGCCGCCGTCAACTATGACACGCAGGCAAAGAAGCTGCTCGCGCTGGCCAACGCCGGCGACGTGGCGGGCATTCCCGCGCAGGCGCGGGCGCTCGGCGGCACCTGCAAGGGCTGCCACGACGACTTCAAGGCGAAGGGCGACTGACCGGTGCCCGGCGTCGGCAACCCCACCCGCGTCCGCCTGTGGGACATCCCCACGCGTATCGTCCACTGGTCGCTGGCGGTGCTGGTGCCCTTCGCCTGGTGGTCGGCCGAGCAGCATGACATGGAGCGGCACCGCGCCGCCGGCTATGTCATCCTCGGCCTGCTGATCTTCCGCCTGATCTGGGGCTTCATCGGCAGCTCGACGGCGCGCTTCTCGGGCTTCGTGCGCGGGCCCGCCAAAGTCCTCTCCTATGCCCGCGGCAAGGGCGACGACGCGGCGCCGGGCCACAATCCGCTCGGCGGCTGGAGCGTGATCGCGATGATCCTGCTGCTGCTGACGCAGGTCGGACTCGGCCTATTCGCTTCGGACACCGACGGCCTCGAATCCGGGCCGCTGTCCTACATGGTCAGCTTCGAGACGGCGACGACGCTCGCCGACCGGCACGAGACGATGTTCAACGTGCTGGCGGCGATCATCGCGCTGCACATCGCGGCGGTGCTCTTCTACCTGTTCGTCCGCCGCGACAACCTCATCACCCCGATGATCGGCGGCGCGCGTATCTATGACGTCGCCCCGGCCGTGCCGCCGACGATGGCCTCGCTCGGCCGCGCCGCGGTCGCCGCGCTGGCCGCCGCGGGCATCGCCTGGTGGGTGTCGCAGGGGCTGCCGCTGCCCGCCTGACGATAATCACCCATATGGGTGAAGCCATCTCCGTTCCGCCCCCGTATCTTTGGCCGTGAGGGGCCGAAAGGGGGGCTCAATGCAATTTCGTCGATCTCCGGCCCGGTGCCGGTTGCCATGAAGATGCCGATACGGATCGGGCTGACGCTCGCGGGGCTGTTCCTCGCGATTGGCGGCTCGCTGCTGTTCGGGCTTCACCCGATCGTCGCGCTGGCGATCCTGTTCGGTGGGGCCTCGCCGTTGCTGTTCGCCGGTCAGTAGAAGGGGCCGAGCTCGCCAAGGAACGCCTGCAGGTCGCCGACCGAACGGAACGGCGCCTCCTCCATCGGGATATGCCCGATGTCCTCGTAGATCACCGCGCGGCTGTTCGGGATGTACTCATCGAACACCGTTGCCGCCTGCGCTGGCACCAGCCTGTCCTCCCGCCCCCACATCACCAGCGTCGGGGCGCCGATCTTGCCGAGCACATCGGGCGTCGCCGTCTCGCGCGGCGTTCCGAAGCGGATGCCGGTGGCGCGCCGGTTGCCCGGATAGCGCAGCAGCTCCCAATAGCGGTCGACGACGGTCGGCGTGACGCTGTCCTGCACCGATACCGACTGGCGCAGCGATTTCTCGACCATCGAGCGCGGCGTGATCTGGCGCATCAGCTGGTTGACCCCCGGCGTTCGCGCGAGGCGGAAGCCGATCGGCTGGCTTGGCTCGGCCTCGGGCGGCAACGGCGCGCCGCTGGCGTCGACCAGCACGAGCCCTGCGACCCGCTCGGGATGCTTCAGCGCATAGTTCCAGGCGATCCAGCCGCCCATCGAATTGCCGGCGATGACGAAGCGGTCCAGCTTGCGGTTCTTCGCCACGGCCTCGACGACCTCGGTGAAGCAGGCGGCGGTGTAGCAGTCCCGCGGGTGCGGGCCGGTCAGGCCGTGGCCGGGATGATCGAAGCTGATGACGCGGTGCGTGGCTTTGAGCTGCTGCACCCACGGCTCCCAGGTGTGTAGCGAGGCGTTGGAGCCGTGCAGCAGCATCACCACCGACCCGAGCACCGGCCCCTCGTCGCGGACATGCACGGTCAGCCCCGGCATCACCTCGACGAACTCGGACTCCGCGTTCGCGTACTTCGCGCGCAGCTCGTCGACCGGCAGGTCAGGCGTGCGCAGCCACAGCAAGGCGACGGCGAGCAGCGCGACGATCGCGCCGACGACCCACGGCCAGCGCCGCCGCCGCGCCGCCATCTACAGGCGCTCCAGCCGCACCGGCAGGCCGTCCTTGGGCTTCGGCATCGGGAACATCTGGAAATCGCCCTGATAGCCCGGCGCCAGCGTCACGCGATGACCTTTAAGCAGCTCGAAGAAGAAGGCCTTCGCCTGCATGTAGGCGAAGTGGAGGCCGAGACACATGTGCGCGCCGCCGCCGAACGGCACCCAGGCATATTTGTGCCGGCCCTTCGACGCTTCGGCGGTGAAGCGCATCGGGTCGAACCGGTCGGGATCGGGCCAGACGTCGGGCAGGCGGTGCGTCAGCATTGGGTTGACGCCCACCGGCGTGCCCGCCGGGATATGATGGTTGCGGAACACGAAGTCCTTCACCGCGCGGCGCGGGATGCCCGGCACCGGCGCCAGCAGGCGCATCGCTTCCTTGAACGCCATCTCGGTGCGCTCCAGTTCGCCCAGCCGCTCATGGGCGATCGGGCCGGGGCCGTAGGCGGTGATCTCCTCGCGCACCCAATCCTGCCACTCGGGGTTGGCGGCGAGATAATAGACGGTGGAGGTCAGTGACGAGGTCAGCGTGTCGTGCGCCGCCATCATCAGGAAGTTCATATGGTCGATGACTTCCTGGTCGCTCAGCAGCTCGCCGTTCTCGTCGCGGGCGTTGCAGAACTGGGTAAAGAAGTCGTCGCCCTCGCGGCCGCGGCGGTTGGGGATTTCGCGCGCGAAGAACTCGCACATGAACTTGCGGCCCTTCACGCCGCGCCACATCGCCGTGCCGGGGATCGGGCGGCGGATGATGCCCACCGACGCCTGTACCATGTCGACAAAGGACTGGTTGATCTTGTCCGCTTCCGGCCCCCACTCGATGCCGAGGAAGGAGGTGGCGGCGAGATCGAGCGTCAGCGCCTTGATCGCCGGATAGAATTTGAACTCGCCCGGCCAAGCCGCGATGCCGCGCGCGATGCCCTCGTTGAGCGCGCCGAGATAGTGGCGCATCGGCTCGGGCTTGAAGGCGACGCCCAGGGTCTTCCTGTGGCTGCGATGCTCGGGATCGTCCATCAGCATCAGCCCGCGCGGGAAGAGGCGGTCGAGCACCGGGTTCCAGCCCTGCTCGGAGGAGAAGATGCGTTCCTTGTTGAACAGCACCAGCTCATTGGCTTCCGGCCCGATCAGGGTCACGCCCCAGCCGCCGAAGTCGCCGCGCCGGAACACCGATCCATAGGTCTCGTAATGGTGGCGCGTGTGCGCCAGCGGGTCCTTCAGGAATTTGATCGTGTGCGCGAACGGGTAGGGCGGCTTCTGCTGCCCGGGGATGTGCGTCAGATCCTCGAAGCGCGGCACGGGCAGGCGGTTGAAGCGGTCGGCAGGCGTTTCGAAGCTCTGCGGCGGCACGGGAGCATTCATGATGCGACGGCCCTCTATAGTGGCGCCGCGCAAGGGGCGGCGAAAGTACGGAGCCATGATACGCACTCGGCTTTCGAGTGCAACTTGAATCGGCTCCGACCTCGCTTTTGCGATTGGTTCCGCCAGCGCGGCGTCGCGTCGCACTTCGGTTCGTCGCAACGCCTCTTTAACTCTGGCCGAGGTTATTGTTAGGGTAGGTTAATTCAGTCGGTCGGGGGGCCGGGGGCATGCGTAAATTCCTTGCGTTCGTTGCAGCTGCGGCCGCGGTGCTGACCGCGGGTCCGTCGATCGCCCGGCCGCTGGTCGCCGTGATCGACAGCGGGGTCGCCCGCACCGCCGAACTCGCCGATGTCGTGATCGCCGAATATGATGTCGCCTCGGCCGCCGCGCCGCGCGCCGAATTCCAGCCGCGCTACGATCACGGCACGATGGTCGCCACGATCATCCACCGCGAAACCAAGGGCGCCGCGGACATCATCTCCTTCCGCATGGACGATCCGAACGGTTGTCCGCCGAGCTTTGCGCCGCCCTGCCAATTCTCGCCGCACCCGGTGGCCGCCGCGATCCGCAAGGCGACCGAGCTGAACGTCGACGTCATCAACATCTCGCTGGCGCTGCAGGAGCATCCGGTCATCGTCGAGGCGGTGCGCGAAGCCGCCGCCAGGGGCGTGATGGTGGTGATGGCCGCCGGCAACAACGGCAACGACCGCCCGTCGAACCGCAACGCGGCGCTCGCCGGCGGTACCCATGCCGTTCTCGTCGGCGCGGTCGACAAGGCCGGGCTGCCCTGGTCGGGCACCAACCGTCCCGAGGCGGCATCGGCCGGCTATGAATATGTCTGGCGCCTTGGCGTCATGGTGCCGACCCGCAGCGCCGCCGGCGCGGCGGTTGCCGGCACCGGCACCTCCTTCGCCGCCCCGATCGAGGCGGCCCACCGGCTGATGGCGATGGAAGCGGCGCGCACCGCGACGGCGGTGGCGGGCGGTTCGTCGAGCCCGGTGCTGGCGATCGGCGGCGCGCTCGGCGGTACCCGCCGCTAACAGGAGCGCCGGCACCCGCCGCTAGGCGCTATCGCTGGCCGCTAAGCGGCGGCTTCTTCCAACTCGAGCTCGGTGCAGACGCGGTTGCGCCCCATTTCCTTCGCCCGATAGAGCGCCGCGTCGGCGCGCTCGATCAGTTGGTCGAGCGTATCGGTCCAGCGCAGCTGCGCGATCCCGAGCGACATGGTGATCGATCCGATGTCGCGTGACGACTGGCGGGTGCGCACCGTGCGGCTGGCGATGAAGTCGCGGAACTGCTCGGCAATGTCCTCGGCGGCCTCGAGCGCCTTGCCCGGCAGCACGACGACGAACTCCTCGCCGCCATAGCGCGCGGCATAGCCGGTGCCGTGGCACATCTGCTCGAAGCTCTGGCCGACCAGGCGCAGCACCTCGTCACCGAGGCGGTGCCCCCACGTATCGTTGAACCGCTTGAAATGGTCGATGTCGCCGAACAGCAGCGACAGCGGCTTGCGGTCGGCCAGCGCGCGCGCCGCCTGTGCCTCCAGATAGGCGTTGAACGCCTTGCGGTTGGGCAGGCCGGTCAACGTGTCGGTGCGGCTCTCCGACCGTTCGCGCTCCAGATCCTCGCGCAGCTTGGCGATCTCGCCCACCGACAGCATCAATTCGGATTCGAGACGCTCGGTCTTCTCGATCATCGCGGCGGTGGCGTTGACCATCTCGGTCAGCAGTGCCCGCTGCATCTCCGGATCGTGCGCGCTGGCGAGCGTTGCCTGGCCGTCGCGCAGCGCTTCGGTGAAGGTGCGCGTGTCGCCCTCGGTCTGCACGACGTAGACCGCCATGCGATTGAGCTGCGACTGCGTCTGGTCGAGCAGTTTCACGACATTGTCGTCGAGGGCGCGGCCATAGAGTTCGCGGCGGATGAGGTCCATCGATCGCGCCGAGACGCGGCCGGCGTTGCGGCGCACGGTATCGACCGCCTCGACCAGCTGCGCATCGGCGCCGGTCACATAGCGATACCAGAATTCATAATTGGCGGGGGAGGGCGCGATGCCCCCGTCGAGCATCAACACCCTGATCCGCTCGACGATCTCCGCTGGCTTATCCATTTCCGCCAATCGCCCACCGGTGCGGGCCTTGAGTCACTGAAGACGCAAACGCAGGAATGGACGGCCGGGTGCGTGAAGCACCTCAGCCTTGTCCCCTCGATGACCGTTCTAGCGGCGGAAAGATTAACAAAGCGCGAAGGCCGCGCCGCGTCGGATCAGTCGCGCGTCGACTGCCGCAGGAAGGCAGGAATGGCGTCGTCGGAGCCGAAGCCCGGCCCGATCGCCGGCTCGTCGCGTTCGCGATAGTCGCGGCGCGGGCCACGATCGCGATCCCGATCCCGGCCGCCCCGCTCGTCGCGGCGCGGGCGTTCGTCGTGGCGGGGTTCGTCACGGCGTGCTTCGTCGCGGCGCGGCTCGTCCCGGCGGGGCTCAGCGCGACGCGGCTCGCGCGGCGCCTCTTCACGCGCGGCGACACGCTCTTCGCGCGGCGATTCCTCTGCCTGCTCCTTCGCGACAGGCGCCGCTTCGGCGGCTTCCTCGCGCGGCGCGGCGCCCCGGCGCGATCCGCCCCGGCGGCGTGCGCTGCGCGGCGCGGTCTCGGGAGCTGCCGCTTCGGCCTCGGCGGGCGCTTCCGCCGCGGGGGTCGGCGCGGTCTTGCCGGCGCGCGGAATCTTCTGGCCGATCAGCTTCTCGATCTCGGCGAGATTCTCGGCGTCTTCCGACGTGACCAGCGTGACCGCAGTGCCGGTGCGGCCGGCGCGGCCCGTGCGGCCGATGCGGTGGACATAGTCCTCGGCATGGTGCGGCGTATCGAAGTTGAAGACGTGGCTGACGCCCTTGATGTCGAGGCCGCGGGCGGCGACGTCGGAGGCAACGAGGATGTTGATCTCGTCCTTCTTGAAACGCTCAAGCGTCGCCATGCGCTCGGGCTGCTCCATGTCGCCGTGGATCTGCCCGACGCGAAAACCCGATCGCTTCAGGCTGTCGGCCAGCTCCTTCACCTCGCGCTTGCGGTTGCAGAACACGATCGCCGACTGGACGGCCTCGTCGCCGAGCAGCTTGCGCAAGGTCTCGCGCTTGCCGCGCGACGTGGTTTCGACCAGCGACTGGGTGATCGACGCGTTGGTCGACGCCGGGCGCGCCACCTCGATGACGCGCGGCTCGCGCATGAAGCGGTCGGCGAGCTTCTTGATCGGCGGCGGCATCGTCGCCGAGAACAGCAAAGTCTGCCGGTTCGGGTTGATCTTGCTGCAGATCTTCTCGACGTCTGGGATGAAGCCCATGTCGAGCATGCGGTCGGCCTCGTCGATGACGAGGATATCGACGCCCGACAGCAGGATCTTGCCGCGCTCGAACTGGTCCATCAGCCGGCCCGGGGTCGCGATCAGCACGTCGACGCCCTTGGCCAGCGCCTTGTCCTGATCGCCGAAGCCGACGCCGCCGATGAGCAGCGCCATCGTTAGCTTGTGATATTTGCCGTATTTGACGAAATTCTCGGCGACCTGATCGGCGAGCTCGCGGGTCGGCGCGATGATGAGCGACCGCGGCATGCGCGCGCGCGACCGGCCGCTGGCCAGAATGTCGATCATCGGCAGCACGAAGGACGCCGTCTTGCCGGTACCGGTCTGCGCGACGCCGATGATATCGCGCCCCATCAGGACGTGCGGGATCGCCTGCCGCTGGATCGGCGTCGGGTCGTTGTAACCGCTGTCGGTAACCGCGCGCAGCAGTTCGTCGGACAGGTGCAGGTCGGCGAAGCTCAAAATCTCATATTCCTGCTGGAGGCTCGCAACCGGCGAAGCGCGCCCGCGCTTGCGCATCTGTGGGCGGAAAAGTCAAGGAAACAGCGTGTTCCCTGCGCCGAAAGGGAAGGGGGCAAACGAAAGGGGCGGACCCGAAGGCCCGCCCCCAAACGCCCGTTTCGCGTGAGCGAAACGGCTTAGAAGCGCACGCCGGCCGCGATGCCGTAGCGGCGCGGATCGAGCGTGAAGATGTTGGTGTAGAGGCCCGACGACTGGTCGGTCACGTACAGACCGGTCGTCGCGCTGTTGTCGGTCAGGTTCTGGACGAACCCGCGGACGAACCACTTGTCGTCCGGGCCGTTCAGCTGCACCTGCGCATTGACCTGGGTGTAGCTGTTGATGCGGTTGATCGAGCCGTTGAAGATGCTGCCATAGCTGTCACCCGTGAAGGTGAGGTCAGCGCGCGGCACCAGCGTCATGCCGTTCCCGAAGTCGATGGTGTACTGCGCACCCGCCGAGACCTTGTAGTTCGGCGCCTGCGGCAGCGCGTTGCCGCGCAGGTTCACCTCGACACCGGCCGGCAGCACGGTCACGCCGCCGACGGCCGCGCCGACGGTGGCTGCCGTCGCCTGCAGCACCGCGCAGGAGCTGAAGGCGCCGCGGGCGGTCAGGCCGCTGTTCGCCGGGAAGGCGGTCGTGCCCTGGAGCGGTGCGGTCTGCGGGTTGGCGGCGGTACGCGGGGTCGGGAAGGTGGTCAGCGTGCTGTTGTTGAGCAGCGTGTTGACCGTGTTCACGAAGGTGTTGGCCGAGCCGGCACCCGCGGTGTTCGGGATGACGGCGCAGTTCGCGCCGTTGGTGATGTCCTTGATGATCACCGCATCCGAACGGCCGCCCGACGGATCGCGCGGGTTCGACAGGAACTTGTCGGCGGCGACCTTGGTGTGGAGGTAGCTGAAGTTGATGTTGAACAGCCACTCGGGGCTCGGGTTGAGGATCGACTCGATCTCGAGGCCGTAGATGTCGGCATCGACGTTGTCGTTCACCGAGGTGCGGGCGACGATGCGGCTGAGCTGCAGGTCCTTGTACTTATAGTAGAAGGCCGTGGCGTTCAGGCGCAGCGTGCCGTCGAGAAAGGTGTTCTTCGAACCGACCTCGAACGCGTCGATGAATTCCGGCGCGAAGGTGTCCGGCACCGCGAAGATCGGCTGCAGCGGCGGGTTGATGCCGCCCGACTTGTAGCCGCGCGAGTAGCTTGCATAGAGCAGGCTGTCGTCGCTGAGCTTGAAGTCGAGAACGGCGCGACCGGTAAACTCGTCGAAGCTGCTCTTGCGGACCTGGAAGGCCTCGCAGCCCGCCCGGGTGCCGATGCCGCCCGCCACGTTGCTGCCGGCGCCCGCGCAGGCCGTCGCCGGGTCGGCATCGAAGCCGCCTGCCCGCGGCGAGTCGAAGGCGTTGGTCGCGGTGAAGGGGACGAGGAAGCTGGCGAGCGTCGAGCGCGCGACCACCGTCTTCTTGTCGTTGTTGTAGCGAAGGCCGGCGGTGAACTTCACCCGGTCGTTGAACTCGTAATAGGCCTCGCCGAAGATGCCGTAGGACTTCAGGCCGAAGTCGTCGGTGTTGTTCCGGAAGAACGGCGTGCCGAGGTATGACGGCGGCTGGGCCGAGCCGAGCGCGGTGAAGGTGCCGAGCAGGCCCGTCACATAGTCGATGCCGAACGAGTTGACGTAGTAGCTGTTCTCGCTGAGGTCGGCGTCGGCATAGATGCCGCCGAGCAGGAAGTTGAACGCGCCGTCATAGTCGGACGAGAAGATCGCCTCGACCGACCAGTCCTTGTTCTTCTGGTTCGAACGGTCGAAGTCCTGCGGCGTCGCCGAGCAGACCTTGTAGCCGCCGAACGAGCCGGTGCCGGTCTCTTCCGCGGCCGAGGTGCAGAGCTGGCCCGCCGGACCCCCCGGGATGATCGCCTGCGCGATCGGGGTGAAATAGGCGGCGGGAAGGCCCGGAATGCCGCCCGCGGCAGCGCCGGCCAGCGTCGCCAGTGCGGTGGCGTAACTGGCGCGGTTCTGCACGGAGAGGTTGTAGTCCTGCGACGAGTCGACCCGCGCTTCGTGATAGAAACCGGTCAACTGCAGCTTATACTGGTCGCCGAGGTCCTGCTCGATGCGCAGCTGATACTGCTGCTCGTCGGTGAAATAGGTCGGCGTATGGTCGGTGTTGACCTGGCGCTTGCTGGCCGGGTTGACCGCCGTGGCATAGGGGTCCGGGCCATAGAGGCTGCCGAGGCCGAACAGCGTCGGCGCCGGGATGCCGTTCGCCGACAGGAACTCGCGCGAGCCGAGCGTGCCGACGAAGCTGGCGTTGCCGTTGGTGACGCCGTTCTCGAGGCGGCCGGGCAAGCAGCCGAGGATACCGGTCGGGTCGCGCTGGCAGAGTTGCTTCTGGATGCGGAGGCGGTTGTCGTCCTCGCGGAAATAATAGGCCATCAGGTCGACGGTGGTGGTGTCGCTCGGCTGCCAGCGCAGCGAACCGCGCACCGCATACATGTCGCGGCCGTCGAGATCGTCGCCGTTGAAGACGTTCTCGGTGAAGCCGTCGCGCTTCAGGTAGAAGCCGGCGACGCGCGCGGCGAAGGTCTCGCCGAGCGGGATATTGACCGCGCCCTTCACCTTCATCGAGTTGAAATTGCCATACTCACCCTCGGCCTGGACCGAAAAGGCGTCCATGCGCGGCTTCGCCGTCACGAAGTTGACCACGCCCGAGGTGGCGTTGCGGCCGAACAGCGTGCCCTGCGGGCCGCGAAGCACCTCGACGCGCTCGAGATCGAAATATTCGGTTTCGAACAGGCGGGTGCCGAGCAGCGGCGTATCGTTGACGTGGATGGCGGTGGCGGAGTCGCAGGTCACGCCGACGCAGAGGTCGCCGACGCCGCGGATGGTGAAGCTCGATCCGGTGAAGTTGCCCTTGGTGAAGGTCACGTTGGGCAAGGTCAGCTGAAGGTCCGACGAATTTTCGATCTGCTGGCGCTCGAGCGTTTCGGCGCTGAACGCGGTCACCGCGATCGGCACGTCCTGCAGCGATTCCGCCTGGCGCTGGGCGGTGACGACGATTTCCTCGATGCCCTGGTCGTCGACCGCGGCACTTTGGGCGAACGCCGGGCCGGCGATGAGCATGGCCAGCGCGGACGCGCTGGTCGCGAGCGAAATACGCAGATTCTGCTTGATGATCGGCTTCATCCGATGATCCTCCCCAGTTGTCCCTGACTGCCGCCGCCCGGTTTTTATCGGGTCTGGTCGACAGGCTCGGCATCGGACGCACGAACGAACGTGCTCCCAATGCCGCTTAAGTGACATTTGAACAACGAGTGGGGTTACTTGTCCAGCAAGCTAGATAGGGGGCTAAAGCTTTTGAGAGGTTGGGGGTTCCACCGTCGCTTATTTGCAACGGTTATTCCCGTTTCTTGTCCGATTTGACCTTGGCGAGGGTGTCGATCGGGCATTGCGCACCCGATCGCGTCAGCACCGCGTCGCGACCGGCACAGAGGCGACCGGCCTGCGTCTGCCGGTAATAGAAGCCCTGATAGTAGGTGAGGGCGGGGCAGTCCTTCTTGAACCCCATGCGCCAGCGGTCGCCGCCGGTCAGCACCAGATCGATCGCGCGTTCGCCGGTGACGATCGCGCCGGCGATGCGCTCGCTTTCAATGCAGGCGCGCTTCGATTTCTTGGTGAAGATGGCGAACAGCCCGCCCTTGCGCTCCTTCACGCCGGGCGCCTCCGACTGCAGCGGCACCTTGCGAATGCGCGGCTCGTCCGCGAACGCGGGCCCGGCCAGCGCCATGCCGAGCATCAGGATCGTCAGCCGTCGGGACATCGCACCTTCTTGGTCATCCGCATTTGAACCAACGCTGAACCTTTGCGGCCTCGACGCGCCGCGGGTCAACGCCCTATCCTGACGGGCATGAACGCATTTCAGGCGATGAAGGACGCAGCCGGTCCCGGCGGCTGGATCGACGACCCGGCGCTGCTCGAGCCGCATCTGAACGACTGGCGCGGTCGCAAGCGCGGGCGGGCGGAGCTGCTGCTGCGCCCCGCGACGACCGATCAGCTCGCCGCCATCGTCCGCCTCGCCGCGCAGCACCGCATCGGCCTCGTGCCGCAGGGTGGCAACACCTCGCTCTGCGGCGCCAGCGTGCCCGAGCCCGAGGGCGGGGCGGTGATCGTCTCGACCACCCGCATGCGCCGCGTCCGCCAGGTCGATGCCGCCGATCATTCGCTGGTGGTCGAGGCCGGCGTCACCCTGTCGGAGGTCCACGCCGCCGCCGAAGCGGCCGACCGCATGTTCCCGCTGTCGCTGGGCGCCAAGGGTACCGCGACGGTCGGCGGGCTGATCTCGACCAACGCCGGCGGCGTGCAGGTGCTGCGCTATGGCACGATGCGCGCGCTGACGCTCGGGATCGAGGCGGTGCTGCCCGACGGCTCGGTGCTCGATCAGCTGTCGGCGCTGCGCAAGGACAACACCGGCTACGACGTGAAGCAGCTACTGATCGGCGCCGAAGGCACATTGGGCTTCGTCACCGCCGCCGCGCTGAAGCTGGTCGCGCGGCCGCGCGCCGTCGCCACCGCGCTTGCCGGGCTTGCCTCACCGGCCGCCGCGCTGGCGCTGCTCGACCGGTTGCGCGGCGCGGTCGGCGATCAGGTTGACAGTTTCGAACTGATGCCGCGTACCGGCTTCGACCTCGTGTTCGCGCAGATGCCCGAGGTCCGCGACCCGTTCGGCGCCGCCCATCCCTGGTACGCGCTGGTCGAGCTGACCTCGCCGCGCGACGGCGACCCGCTTGCCGAGGCGCTGGAGAGCGCGCTCGCCGCTGCGATCGAGGCGGGCGATGTCGCCGATGCCGTGTTCGCCGCCAGCGAAACGCAGCGTGCTGCGCTGTGGGCGTTGCGCGAAGGCATCCCGCCCGCCGAGCGCGCCGAAGGGCCGTCGGTCAAGCATGACGTGTCGGTGCCCGTCGCCCGCATGCCCGCCTTCATCGCCGAGGCGACGCCGGCCATCGAGCGCGGCTGGCCCGGCGCGCGCGTCCTCGCCTTCGGCCACCTCGGCGACGGCAACGTCCACTTCAACGCCCGCCCGCCGCTCGGCGTCGATTATGAGGTCTTCCGCGAGAACGGCCCGGCGATCACGCGGCTCGTCAACGACATCACCGTCGCTCACGGCGGCTCGATCTCCGCTGAACATGGCATCGGCACCTTGAAGCGCGACGAGTTGGTTCGCCTCGGCGATCCGGCGAAGCTCTCGGCGATGCGCGCCATCAAGGTGGCGCTCGATCCGCTGGGCATCATGAACCCCGGCAAGCTGCTCTGAGGCCCGCCGGCGACAGGCCGCGCGCCCGTGGCTTGCCCGAATCCGCATCGCCGCCTAAAGCGGGCGGCTTCACCGGGCCGGGGGGTCCGATGTCAAAAATTCTCAGACACGAGGTCCGTGTATCATGGCTTCCAATCCCGCGCCGATGCTGCCGCTGTTCTACAATTCGATCGCGCCGCTCTCTTCGCAGGCGCACGCCGGCTTCAAGGTCCGCCAGCGCACCGCCTATCCGGAAGCGGCGAAGACGCACGCCATTCCGCTGACGGTCGACGAGTTCGCCTCGGCGATGCGCCATTATCCGATCGTGTTCGGCTCGGGTCCGACCGCGGCGCCGCTGGCGCTGATGGGCCTGACCGACGGCGTCAACACCTTCGTCGACGCCGACGGCAACTGGGCGAAGGACGTCTACGTCCCGGCCTATGCCCGCCGCTACCCGTTCCTCCTCGCCAAGTTCAACGAGACCAGCGAAGAGCTGACCTTGTGCTTCGACGACAAGGCGGGTCTCGTCGAGGCGGGCGACTTCGACGGCTATGAACTGTTCGACGGCGAAGCGCCGAGCGAGCACACCAAGTCGGTGCTGGCCTTCTGCGAGCAGTTCGAGACCGCGGTCGCCCGCACCAAGCAGTTCATGGACGAGATCCAGGCGCTCGACCTGATCATCGACGGCGAAGTCTCGCTGCAGCAGGGCGACGGCCAGCCGTCGATCTACCGCGGCTTCCGCATGATCGGCGAGGACAAGCTGCGCGAGCTGCGCGGCGATCAGCTGCGCAAGCTGGTGCAGACCGGCATGATCGGCCTCGTCTACGCGCACCTGCTCAGCCTGCAGAACACCCGCGACATCTTCGCCAAGCAGATGGGCGTCGCTGCTGCGTAACGCGCTGGCGCAGAGCCGAAAACGCAAAGGGCTCGGCGGGTAACCGCCGGGCCCTTTTGCTCTGGACGCCCGAAATGGGTGTCACAGGTTTGACAAGTTATAACATCACATTTACGTGCCATCCCCGGAACAAGGAGATTTCGGGAATGCGCCTTCGCACGCTGCTGCTCGCCTCGGTCATCATGCTGCCGCTGCCGGCGTTCGCCGCGGAAGGCCAGCAGGTCGACGATCTGCACGAGGACGCGCCCGAGATCATCGTCACCGCGCCCTTCTCGCGTGACCGGCAGGACCTGCTGACCGGCACCTCGGTGCTGCGCGGCGAGCAGCTGGCGTCGGATATCCGCATGCAGATCGGCGACACGCTCGACGACCTGCCCGGCGTCTCCGCCACCTCCTTCGGCCCCGGCGCTTCGCGCCCCGTCCTTCGCGGCTTCCAGGGCGAGCGCGTGCGCGTGCTGACCGACGGCATTGGCTCGATCGACGTGTCGAACACCTCGGCCGACCACGCCGTCGCCATCGATCCGATCACCGCCGAGCGCGTCGAGGTGCTGCGCGGGCCGCAGTCGCTGCTGTTCGGCTCGTCGGCGATCGGCGGCGTCGTCAACATCATCGACCGCCGCATCCCGCGCCGCCTGCCGACCGACCATCCGCACGTCGACGCCATCGCCAGCTACGGCTCGGCGGCGGACGAGCGCAGCATCGCCGGCGGCTTCGACGTCGCGGCGGGCGGGCCAATCGTGCTCCATGCCGACGCCGGTTACCGCAAGTCGGGCGATCTCGACATCGGCGGCTATCTGCTCGCCCCCGAACTTCGCGAGCATGCGCTCGAGCACGCGGCCGAAGGCGAGGAGCATGCCGCCGAGCTGGCGGCGGCGCGTGGCACCTTGCCCAACTCGGCGGTGCGCACCACCACCGGCGGCGTCGGCGCCTCGGTCATCACCGATCGCGGCACCCTCGGCTTCTCGGTCGGTATCTATGACTCGCTCTACGGCATCCCCGATCGCCCCGACCTTCACGCGCATGAGGAGGAAGAGGGCGAGGAAGGCCATGATCACGGCGCCGTCCGCATCGATATGCGCCAGGTCCGCTACGACATGCGCGGCGAGCTCAATTTCGACAGCTCGCTGATCGAGACGGTGCGCCTGCGCCTCGGCGCCGCCGACTACAAGCATACCGAGCTGGAGGGCGACGAGGTCGGCACCCGCTTCTTCAACGAGGGCGTCGAGGGCCGGCTGGAGCTGGTCCAGCGCGAGCGCGACGGCTGGAAGGGCGCGGTCGGCGGCCAGTTCTTCCTCCGCGACCTGCGCGCCATCGGCGCCGAGGCCTTCGTGCCGGCCAACGAGACCGAGCAATACGGCCTGTTCGCGCTGCAGACGCTCGAACTGGGCGCGCTGACGCTCGAAGGCGCCGCGCGCTACGAGCATCAGTCGGTGTCGAGCAACGAGGCGGGCATCTCGCGCAGCTTCAACGCGCTGTCGGGCGCCGCCGGCGCCGCCTTCAAGCTCAGCGACGACTGGCGCCTCGGCGTGAACCTGTCGCGCACCGTCCGCGCGCCCTCGGCCGAGGAGCTGCTGTCGAACGGCGCGCACATTGCGACGCAATCGTTCGAGATCGGCGATCCGACCTTGCGGCAGGAAAAGAGCTGGGGCCTCGAAGGCTTCGTCCGCGCCGATGGCGAAAACTACAGCCTCGGCGCCAGCGTCTTCGCCACCCGCTTCGACAATTACATCTACGAAGCCGACGCCGGCATCGAGATCGACGAATTGCCGGTGTTCGAATACCGCCAGGACGACGCGCGCTACTTCGGCGTCGAGCTCGAAGGCTCGGTCACCGTCGCCCGCTTCGGTGACACCAGGATCGTCGCCGACGCCGTCGCCGACTATATCCGCGCCACGGTGAAGGACGTCGGCCCGGCGCCGCGCATCCCGCCGCGCCGCGTGCTCGTCGGCCTGGAGGCGCAGAGCACCTACATCGACAGCCGCATCGAGACCGAATGGGTCGACGACCAGAATCGCGTCGCCGATTTCGAAACGCCGACCGATGGTCATCAGGTGCTCAACGCCTCGGTGTCGTGGCGGCCGTTCGGTCGTGAGCGCTCGATCGCGCTGATGCTGTCGGCGAACAACATCCTCGACGCCGACGTGCGCCGCCACGCCTCCTTCCTCAAGGATTTCGCGCCCTTGGCCGGCCGCGACCTGCGCGCGACGCTGAAGGCGAGCTTCTAGAGGCGATAGCAAAGGAAAGGCAGTCAGCGGGTTCACAGCCCGCACTGCTTTGCTATGAAGGCCCCCGACTCAAAATATTCGGGAGAGGGCAGTCATGGCCGCCGATCACGCGCCGCAATCGATGAAGGACCACACCAAGACCTATGACGGCTTCCTCGCCGTCACCAAATGGTCGATCATCCTCCTCACCATCCTCCTGATCGGGCTCTTCGCCTTCGTCTTCGGCGAATAAGCGAAGCAAAGGGGGGATAGCATGAAGATCGCGGTGCTCCGGGAAACGCTGGACGGGGAACGCCGCGTTGCCGCCACCCCGGAATCGGTCAAGAAGTTCATCGCGCTCGGCGCCGATGTCGCCGTCGAGGCAGGCGCGGGCGGTTTCGCCGGCATCGCCGACGGTGATTTCACCGCCGCCGGCGCGACTGTCGCCGAACGTGGCGCGACGTTGAAGGGCGCCGACCTCGTGCTCGGCGTGCAGGGGCCCGACCCCGCGTCGCTCGCCGGCGCCGCCAAGGGCGCCAAACTTGCCGCGATCCTCGCCCCCTACGCCAACCGCGAGCGCGTCGCCGGCTATGCCAGCGCCGGCTTTGAGGCGCTGGCGATGGAATTCATGCCGCGCATCACCCGCGCGCAGTCGATGGACGTGCTGTCCTCGCAGTCGAACCTCTCGGGCTATAAGGCCGTCCTCGACGCCGCCGGCGAATATGGCCGCGCGCTGCCGATGATGATGACCGCAGCGGGGACGATTTCCGCCGCGCGCGTGTTCATCATGGGCGTCGGCGTCGCCGGCCTGCAGGCGATCGCCACCGCGCGCCGCCTCGGCGCCATCGTTTCGGCCACCGACGTGCGCGCCGCGACCAAGGAACAGATCGAATCCCTCGGCGCCAAGGCGATCTTCGTCGAGAATGTCAAAGGCATCGAGGGCGAGGGCACCGGCGGCTACGCCAGCGAGATGTCCGACGAGTACAAGGCGGCGCAGGCCGAGCTGGTCTCGGGCCACATCGCCAAGCAGGACATCGTCATCACCACCGCGCTGATCCCGGGCCGCCCGGCGCCGCGGCTGATCACCGACGCGCAGGTCGCGACGATGCGCGCCGGCTCGGTGATCGTCGATCTCGCGGTGGAGCAAGGCGGCAACGTCGAGGGCGCGGTCGCCGGCCAGGTGGTCGAGCGCCACGGCGTCAAGATCGTCGGCCACCGCAACGTGCCGAGCCGCCTCGCATCGGACGCCTCGGCGCTCTACGCGCGCAATCTCTACAACTTCATCTCGGCCTATTGGGACAAGGACGCCAAGGCGTTCGTGCTTCCGGCCGACGACGAAGTGACCAAGGGCGTGACGCTGACTCAGGGCGGTCAGGTCATTCACCCGGCGCTGCAAGGCTGAGCATGCTGTCCGGCCCGCCTTCGACGATTGGCTTTGCGCGCCACTTGCGGCGTCGCATGAGCCCGCCGGAGGTCGTGCTGTGGCAGCAGCTGCGCGGCCGCCCGCACGGCTTCAAGTTTCGGCGCCAGCATCCGGCAGGTCCGTTTGTGGCCGATTTTTTCTGCGCCGAGGCGAAATTGGCGGTCGAAGTGGACGGCAGCGGTCATGAAGCTGGCGACCAGCCGGCGCATGACGCGCGGCGCGACGCCTTCTTCGCCTCGCACGGGGTGAAGGTGTTGCGGATTTCGGCGCTGGATGTGATGCACGATATCGAAGCGGCGCTGCGGACGGTCATCTCCGAAGCGTCGGCGCGGTGCCCCCTCCACCATGCTCCGCATGGTCCCCCTCCCCCGGTGGGGGAGGATGAGGTCGGTGCCGCCGCGATCCTCCCCGGGACGGGGAGGGGGACCGCCGCAGGCGGTGGAGGGGTAGCGGCGCGAGCCGCCCGCATGCAGGCAAGGGGCTAACGAATGGACTTCATCTCGATCCTGTCGATCTTCGTGCTGGCCTGCTTCGTCGGCTATTACGTCGTCTGGTCGGTGACCCCGGCGCTGCACACGCCGCTAATGGCGGTCACCAACGCGATTTCGTCGGTGATCATCGTCGGCGCGCTGATCGCCAGCGCCGCGGCGGGCTCGCCGATCTCGAAATGGCTGGGGCTGCTGGCGGTGGTGCTGGCCAGCGTCAACATCTTCGGCGGCTTCGCGGTCACGCACCGCATGCTCGCCATGTACAAGAAGAAAGACCGCTAAGCGGTTCAATTCAGGACGTCATCCCCGCGAAGGCGGAGATTCAGTCCGATCGAAGAAATTGCCAGCTTTGCTGGCGCCATATGAAGGCTGCCGGGTTCCCGCCTTCGCGGGAATGACGGCAGGGGTAGCGGGGGAATATGGAGCACGCGCTGACTGAAACGCCGGCCTGGGTAGCGATCGCCTACCTCGTCTCGGGCGTCCTGTTCATTCTGGCGCTGCGCGGGCTGTCGAGCCCGGCGACCAGCCAGCGCGGCAACCGCTACGGCATGATCGGCATGGCGATCGCGGTGGGCACCACGCTTGCCATCCACGAGATCGCCAGCCTGCCCGAAATCCTCGGCGCCATCGCCATCGGCGGCATCATCGGCTTCGTGATCGCCAAGCGCATCGCCATGACCGCGATGCCGCAGCTCGTCGCCGCCTTCCACTCGCTCGTCGGCCTCGCCGCCGTGCTGGTCGGCGCGGCCGCCTATCTCAATCCCACCGCCTTCGGCATTGCCGATGCGGCGGGCGAGATCTTCCAGGTCAGCCGCATCGAGCTCGGCCTCGGCGTCGCCATCGGCGCCATCACCTTCTCGGGATCGGTGATCGCGTTCCTCAAGCTGAACGGCAACATGAGCGGCGCGCCGATCATGCTGCCCGGCCGCCACGTCATCAACCTCGGCACGCTGGCGCTGATCCTCGGCCTCATCGCCTATTTCCTTACCGACCAATCGCCCTGGGTGTTCTGGACGGTGACGGCGCTGTCGTTCGCCATCGGTTTCCTGCTGATCATCCCGATCGGCGGCGCCGACATGCCGGTCGTCGTGTCGATGCTGAACAGCTACTCGGGCTGGGCCGCCGCCGCGATGGGCTTCACCTTGCAGAACAGCGCGATGATCATCACCGGCGCACTGGTCGGCTCGTCGGGCGCGATCCTCAGCTACATCATGTGCCGCGCCATGAACCGCAGCTTCATCTCGGTGATCGCCGGCGGCTTCGGCTCCGATGCCGGCGCGGGCGCCGGCGCCGGCGGCCCGGTCATCGACCGGCCGTACAAGCGCGGCTCGGCGGAAGACGCCGCCTTCGTCATGAAGAACGCGCAGAAGGTCATCATCGTCCCCGGCTACGGCATGGCGGTGAGCCAGGCGCAGCACACGCTCCGCGAGATGGGCGACCTCCTCAAGAAGGAGGGGGTCGAGGTCAAATACGCCATCCACCCCGTCGCGGGCCGCATGCCCGGCCACATGAACGTGCTGCTCGCCGAGGCGAACGTGCCCTATGACGAGGTGTTCGAGCTGGAGGACATCAACAGCGAGTTCGCGCAGGCCGACGTGGCCTTCGTGATCGGCGCCAACGACGTCACCAACCCGGCGGCGAAGACCGATAAGACCTCGCCGATCTACGGCATGCCGATCCTCGACGTGGAGAAGGCGGGCACCGTGTTGTTCGTGAAGCGCTCGATGGGCGGCGCCGGCTATGCGGGCGTCGATAACGAGGTCTTCTACCGCGACAACACCATGATGCTCCTCGCCGACGCGAAAAAGATGGTCGAGGAGATCGTGAAGGGTCTGGCCCACTAAAGATCGCACGCACTGAACCATCCGCCGCGCGCGGCGTTTGCTGGCAAACACCATTGAACAAAGGGTTTGGGATGGACCGGAAAGTCGTGACCGCGATCGTTTCTGCACTGGCGCTCGGTGCCGGCGTCAACGCCTGCAGCTCGTCGATGGCGGAGCCGACATCCGGCGCCGGTCAGTCGGCCGCCCCCTCCGCAGCAATGACGACGGGTACCGCGCCGGTCGCGCATACCGAACTGTTCGACAAGGACGGCAAGTCGAAGGGCCGCGCCGTGGCGCGTCCGATGGGCGACGGCGTCCATGTCACCGGCGATCTCGAGAATGTCACGCCGGGCACCTACGCCATCCACGTCCACACCACCGGCACCTGCACCGCCCCCGATTTCACCTCGGCCGGCCCGCACTGGAACCCGGAAGGCAAGCAGCACGGCAAGGAAAACCCGTCGGGCCCGCACAAGGGTGACCTGCCCAACGTGACGGTCGGCGCCGACGGCAAGGCCAAGGTGTCGTCGCACATCATGGGCGTGACCATGACCGGTGGCACTGCCGCCCTGCTCGACGCCGACGGCGCCGCGCTGGTGCTGCACGCGGGCGTCGACGACTACAAGTCCGACCCCACCGGCAACGCCGGCGGCCGCGCCGCCTGCGGCGTGTTCAAGGCGGGGCTCTAAACCTTCTCCCCTCCCCGAGGGGGAGGGGCTGGGGGTGGGCTCTAGTGACATCGAGAGGTCGGTAGGCTGTCCGCGTCCGACGAGCCCACCCCTTACCCCTCCCCCTCGGGGAGGGGAGGTTCGATGAAAAGCGCGCCTCACGCCTTGGCAACGGCCCCTCCCGCTGCCACATCAGCCGCCATGGTGGACGAGATCATCGCCAACGCCCCCTACGGCAAGGTCGAGCGGCTGAGTCCGCTCGTCCGCCGCGTGCTGGCGCGCAACCCGAGCGCGTTCACCTACACCGGTACCGGCACCTACATCGTCGGCAACGGCACCGTGGCGGTGATCGACCCCGGCCCCAATGAGCCGGCGCATGTCGAAGCGCTGATCGATGCGCTGAAGGGCGAGACGGTCAGCCACATCGTCGTCACCCACACCCATCGCGACCATTCCCCCGCCGCCGTGCCGCTTAAAAGCGCGACCGGCGCGCCGGTGGTCGGCTGCGCCCCGCTGGCGCTCGATGACAAGGGGCCGAAGGTCGAGGAAGGCTTCGACCGCACCTACGCGCCGGACCAGGTGTTGGCCGACGGCGAGAGCGTCAGCGGCCCCGACTGGACGCTGACCGCGGTGCACACCCCCGGCCACACCTCCAACCATCTCTGCTTCGCGCTGGCGGAGGAGAAAGTGCTGTTCAGCGGCGATCATGTCATGGGCTGGTCGACCAGCGTGGTGACCCCGCCCGACGGCAGCATGGCGGCGTATATGGACAGCCTGCGCAAGCTGCTCGACCGCGACGACGCGCTTTACTATCCGACCCACGGCGCCGCGGTGACCGAGCCGAAGCGGCTGGTGCGCGGCCTCATCACCCACCGCAAGCAGCGCGAAGGGCAGATCCTCAAGCTGCTGGGGCAGGGCGCCAAGCCGATCCCGGCACTGGTCGCGGTGATGTACGCCAATGTCGCGCCGGTGCTGCACCCTGCCGCCGGCCGCTCGGTGCTTGCCCACCTCATCGACCTCCACGCCCGCGGGCTGGTGGCGGTCGAGGGCGAGCAGTGGAGCCTCGCGGCGTGAAGCGCGCCGTTCTCATCCTCGTCACCCTAGCGCTCGGCCTCGCCATCGGCGGCATCGCCGCGCTCAACTGGCGCACCGACAGCGCGCCCAACATCACCAGCATCGCGCAATCGAGCCTTCAGGCCGTGCAGGCGCAGAACCGCCTGACCGCTTTCGCCGCCCGTTTCACGGTGGCAGTGACTTCGGCAACGCAGCGGCTCGGCCTGTCGGCGAGGAAGACGATCATTGTCCCGGGCCTCGTCCGCTACGAACTCGACTGGGCGAAGGTGCAGGCCTCCGACCTCGTCTGGGACGCCGCCACGAAGCGCCTGACCGTTACCCTGCCGCCCGTCGAGATTTCCGAGCCCGCCGTCGATCTGGCGCAGCTCCAGGAATATGAGGACGGCAAGCTGCTGATGGCGCTCGGCAACGCCGAGACCGCGCTCGATGCCGCCAACCGCGCCAAGCTGCGCGCCGCGCTGATGAAGGAAGCGCAGGCGCCGACGCTGATGAAGCTGGCCCGCGATGCAACGCGCGCCGCCGTCGAACGTACGTTTGAATTGCCGCTCAACGCCGCGGGGGTGGACGCCGACGTCGTCGTCCGTTTCCGCGACGAAGCCGGGCAGGCGATGTAAAGGATCGAAATGGACGCGCGCTTGAACATGCTCGGTGGCGGCAACCGCGACAGCCTCGCGGGGCTCGACCTGAAGGCGGAGATCAACCGGCTGCGCAAGGAGCGTAACGCCGTCATCCTCGCGCACTATTATCAGGAGCCCGCGCTGCAGGACATCGCCGACTTCGTCGGCGACAGCCTCGACCTGTCGAAGAAGGCCGCAGCGACCGACGCCGACGTCATCGCCTTCTGCGGCGTGCGTTTCATGGCCGAGGTCGCGAAGATCCTCAGCCCTGAGAAGAAAGTCGTGCTGCCCGACATGAACGCCGGCTGCAGCCTCGAGGATTCATGCCCGCCCGAGGAGTTCGGCAAGTTCCGCGCCGCGCACCCCGATCATATCGCGCTGACCTACATCAACTGCTCGGCGGCGGTGAAGGCGCACAGCGACATCATCGTCACTTCCAGCTCGGCGGAAAAGATCATCAGCCAGTTGCCGCGCGACCAGAAGATCATCTTTGCCCCCGACCGGCACCTCGGCGCCTATCTCAGCCGCAAGACGGGGCGCGACATGCTGCTCTGGCAGGGCAGCTGCATCGTGCATGAGGCCTTCTCGGAGAAGGAGCTGCTGAAGCTGAAGGCGCAGCACCCCGACGCGCCGGTCGCCGCGCACCCCGAATGCCCGGCGCACATCCTCGACCACGCCGACCATGTCGGCTCGACGAGCAGCATCCTCGCCTATGTGCTGGCCTCGCCGTCGCAGACGATCATCGTCGCGACCGAGCCGCGCATCATCCACCAGATGGAAAAAGCCGCGCCGCACAAGATCTTCATCGGCGCGCCGGGGGCGGACGGCAACTGCAACTGCAACATCTGCCCCTATATGGCGCTCAACTCGATGGAAAAACTCTACCTCGCGCTGCGCGACCTGAAGCCCGAGATCATCGTGCCCGAAGACATCCGCCTCGCCGCCAAGAAGCCCCTCGACCGCATGCTGGCGATGGCCAGCGCCACGGTGGGGGCGGGCGACCTGTCGAACGTCAAGGTGACGGGGGACTAGGGTGCACAGGCACTAGTCAGCGCCGAACCGGTGGTCAGCAAGACTGCAATTGCCGTCCACATTGCTGCGCGCTGATTGAGTTCGCCAGACTTCCTGCCAGCCACCATTAGTCCGGCAATCCACCCTCGCTGGCTATCTTCGGAAATTCCCGGCTCCACTCCTCCGGCCCAAAGCGGGACTACCGTTACTTTGCTCGCCTGATACCAAAGCCGCGCGGCCCACAGACCCACGCCGAAGGCAAATAGAGCCAGCAATAAGGAAGCGAGCTTCATTCAGCCTCTCCGGTTCATTTCTCCGTAAGCGTCGAAACCCCGGCCCAGCCCGCCGACGCCTTCAGCTTCGACGCCTTGATCCGTGCCAGCATCGCCTGCGCCGGGCCGTCGCCGGCATCCAGCTTCAGCGCCGCCTCGAAGCCCTTCGCCGCCGCCGCCCAGTCGCCGCCGCGATAGGGCGCCAGCGCCGCCTCATAGAGGTCAAACAGTCGCCGCCGCTCGGCCGGCAATTCGCCCGCCATTGCGGCCAGCTCGAACACCCGCAGCGGTTCCTGCCGCCCGACCACCGTCACCAGATCAATCTCGCGCGTCTCGACCGCGCCGTCGGCCGCATCGCGGGTCGCGCCGTCGATCAGGATGCGCGTGCCATAGGCCTTGTTGGCGCCTTCCAGCCGCGAGCCGAAATTGACCGTGTCGCCCATCACCGTGAAGCTGCGCGCCTGTTCGGAGCCGATGCTGCCCACGACTACTTCACCGGTCGCCAGCCCCACCCGGATGTCGATGCGCGGCAGGTCGCGGCGCATGCCGATCAGGTCGGGGACGCGCGCCGCGAAGCGCTCCAGGCGCGCGAACTGCTCCAGGGCAGCGGCGCAGGCGTCGGCGGCCTGGGTGGTGGCGTCAGCGAACGGCGGCACCCAGAAGGCCATGATCGCGTCGCCGATGTACTTGTCGATCACGCCCGACCGGTCGCGGATCGCCCCCGACATTTCGGAGAAATAGGCGTTGATCAGATTGACCAAGGTGCTGGGCGCCAGCCGCTCCGACAGCGCGGTGAAGCCGGCGATGTCGGAGAAGAACAAGGTCGCCACCTGCTTTTCGCCCGTCGTCGACCGGTCGGAGCCCGCCGCCATCAGGTCGGCGACGACGCGCGGGTCGACATATTGGCCGAAGGTTTCCTTGATCCGCTCCTTCTCGCGCAGCTCGCTGACCATCGCGTTGAAGGCGCGCGTCACGTCGGCGATCTCGTCCTTGCTGGTGATCGGCACCTCGGTGTCGAGCTGCCCTTCGCCGACCGCCCGCGCGCCGGCCTGCAGCCGCGCGATCGGCCGCGTCATCCCGCGCGCGATCACCCAGGCGAGCATCAGGCCGACAAGCCCCGCCGCGCCGATCATCGCCAGGGTCGCGCGCCGCGCCGCATCCTGATTGTCGCCGACGATCGTCGCCCCTTCGAGCACGAAGCCGTCGATCTCCGCGTTGATCGCTTCGGCCCGCGCCACCACTTCGCCCGCCTGCGTCCGCGCGGCGGCATCGGCAGCGGGGTCGTCGGTATCGCAGGCGGCGCGCAGCAGCGCCGCGAGGTGCGTCTGGTGTCCCGCGAGTTCCGCCAGCATCGGCTCCAGCCGAGCAAGTTCCAGCTTGTTGCGCTCCAGCTGTGCCAGCTTCGCGCCGTTTGCCCGCAGGCTTTCCGCCTCGCCCGCCAGCGCCCCCGCCTTCGCTGCCAGCGCATCGAGCTGCGCGCGGCACTGCCCGCCGGTGCGGTCGAGCGGCACCGTCTCGGCGATCACCACGGCGCGCAGCTCGGCGATGCGCAGGGTCATCGGGAACAGCGCCTCGTTGAAGGTGCGGAACTGCAGGTGAACCTGCTGGGTCAGGAAGCCCGACCACAGCGCCGTCGCGATCATGATCGCCAGCAGCCCGGCGGCCACGCCGAAGATTTTCAGGCTGATCGACCGGAAAAAGCTCGCCATCCGCCTTCAATGCGGTCGCGCAACGATCCGGGTCAAGCTTATCGCCTGACCATCGCCATCATCGCCGCGCTGCCATAGCGCTCGCCCGAGGTCGCGCCGACCGGTGCGGCGGCGTCGAGCGCCGCCAGATCATCGGTCGATAATTTCAGGTCCGCCGCCGCCACATTCTCCTCCAGCCGGTCGCGGCGCTTGGTGCCGGGGATCGGCACGATGTCGTCGCCTTGATGCAGCAGCCAGGCCAGCGCCACTTGGCCCGGTGTCGCGCCGTGCCCGTCGGCGACGGCCTTCACCGCCGCCACCGCGCGCATATTCGCGTCGAAATTCTCGCCCTGATAGCGCGGGTCGTTCCGCCGATAGTCGGTCGCCGGATAGTCCTCGGCCCGCTGCACCTGTCCCGTCAGGAACCCGCGCCCCAGCGGCGAATAGGGGACGAAGCCGATGCCGAGTTCGCGGCACACCGGCAGGATGTCGGGCTCCACCGTCCGCTCCCACAGCGAATATTCGGATTGCAGTGCGCTGATCGGGTGGACGGCATGCGCGCGCCGGATCGTCTCGGGCGCCGCCTCCGACAGGCCGAGAAAGCGCACCTTGCCCGCCGCCACCAGCTCCGCCATCGCGCCCACCGTCTCCTCGATCGGGACGGCCGGATCGACGCGGTGCTGGTAGAGCAGGTCGATCACCTCGATGCCGAGCCGCTGCAGGCTCTCGTCGCACACCTTGCGGATATTCGCCGGGCTGCTGTCGGCGCCTTGCGCGCGCCCGTCGACGATGCGGAAACCGAACTTCGTGGCGATCACCAAGCCGTCGCGCCGCCCCTTGATGGCGCGGCCGAGCAGCTCCTCGTTGATGTACGGCCCGTAGATCTCGGCGGTGTCGAAGAAGTCGACGCCGAGGTCGATCGCCCGGTGGATCGTCGCCACCGCCTCGTCGAGGTCGACCGCGCCATACATCGCCTGCATCCCCGCGACACCCGCCATGCCCATGCAGCCGAGGCCGATGGCGGAAACGCTGAGGCCCTGATTTCCAAGCTGGCGGCGGCGCATGGCGTGTCTCCTCGCGGCAAAAGGGGTGGGGCGATCATACGCTCGTGTGGCGCGCGGACACGATCGTACAATCGATGGGTTGCGCCGCTTCGGCGATCATCGCCCCGCCACCAACGGAGGGACGAAGATGCTCGACGAAGACCTGCTCGCCGACCGCATCGAGGAATGGCTCGACGATGCGCTCGAACACACCTTCCCGGCGAGCGACCCAATCCCGGCGCCCGTCTTTAGCTAGGCGGCGTCGTCATCCTCGGGCGTCAGCGGCCCGTCGGTGTGTTTCGACACCGTCGCCGTCGCCGCCACGTCCCAGGTCACGTTGCCCAGCGTGCGCATGATATCGGGAAGCGTCTCCACCGCCACGAGCAGCCCGAGCGGCTCGACGGGCACGCCGAGCGCGAGGCCGATCGGGGCGATCGAGGTGTAGAAGCTGACCTGGCCGGGGAGACTCACCGCGCCCATCGTGGTGATCGCCGCGGCGGCGACGCCGGCCGCCAATTGCGCCGGCCCCAGCTCGACGCCGTACCAATGCGCCACATACAGGGCGACGGCGAAGTTCATCACCGGGCCGGTGGCGCGGAACAGCGCGACGGCGAGCGGCAGCACCACTTCCGAGGTCGCCGCCGGCACGCCCAATTTCTGCGTGCCTTTGAGCATCGCCGGCAGCGAGGCCAGCGACGATCGTGTCGAGATCGCCACCGCCTGCGACGGCAGCACCGCGCGCGAAAAGCGCCCGAGCGGTATCCCCGCGCCGAACACCGCCATCGGGTAGGCGGCGAGCCACACCACCGTGCCGACCGCCGAGACGATGATCACATAGTGGAGGAGGGCGCCGAGCGCCGCGCCACCGGCGCGCGCGCCGACCACGAAGGCGAGCGCGGCAACGCCGATCGGCGCCAGCGCCAGCACCCAGTTGATGATGATCAGCATGGTGTCGGTCACCGCGCTGAAGAAATCAGTGAGCAGCCGCCGCGGCCCGTCGGGCAGGCGGGTCAGCGCGAAGGCGAACACCGTCACGAAGATGATCAGCTGGATATAAGAGTCCGACGCCGCCGACTGGATCGGGTTGGTCGGGACCAGCGAGCGCATGAATTCGCCGATGCCCGGCACCGTGCCGCTCGCCTCATTGCCGTGCAGCGCGGCTTTCAGGGCGTCAGCGGAGTCGGTCGGCAGCGGCCACCAGCCGAGGAACAGCGGCATCAGCAGCGCCGCTGTCAGCGACGAGCACCACAGGATGACGATGAAGGTGACGATGGCGCGCCCCGCCAGCCGCCCGGCGCGCGCTGCCTGGCCGGCGGCGGCGATGCCGGTGATCACCAGCGCGATGATCAAGGGCGCGATCGTCATCTGAAGCGCGCGCAGCCAGATGTCGCCGACCGGCTCGACCGTGGCGATGGCGGTTTCCACCCAGTCGCCGCCGATCGCGCCGGCGGCGATGCCGGCGGCGATGCCGACGACCAAGGCCAGCAACATGAAGGTGGCGCTGAAGCCGGGGGCTTCTTCCTTAAGGGGGTCAGGCGCATCTTTCAGCGTCTCGGTCGAGCTCATCCGGCAGCCACTTCCGTCCGTCTATTTGGGGGTCCATAGAGCCCAGCGACCCGCTATAAGCAAGCGCGAGGGTCGTTTGCGTTCGTGGGGAGGAAGAATGGCGCGCAAATATTTCGGCACCGATGGTATTCGGGGCCTCACCAACACCGGTGCGATGACCGCCGAAATGGCGATGAAGGTCGGCCAGGCGGCGGGCGCCTATTTCCTGCGCGGCGACCACAAGCACCGCGTCGTCATCGGCAAGGATACGCGCCTTTCCGGCTATATGATGGAATCGGCGCTGGTCGCCGGCTTCACCTCGGTCGGCATGGACGTGGTGACCGTCGGCCCGATGCCGACGCCGGCGGTGGCGATGCTCACCCGCTCGATGCGCGCCGATCTGGGCGTGATGATCTCGGCCAGCCACAATCCCTATCACGATAACGGCATCAAGCTGTTCGGCCCCGACGGCTACAAGCTGTCCGACGAGGCGGAGATGTCGATCGAGGCGCTGCTCGAGGAGCAACCCAAGCTCGCCGAGCCCGACCATATCGGCCGCGCCCGCCGGATCGAGGATGCGCGCGGTCGCTATATCCACTTCGCCAAGTCGGCGTTCCCCGATCATCTTCGCCTCGACGGGCTGAAGATCGTCGTCGATTGCGCCAACGGCGCCGCCTACAATGTCGCGCCGAGCGCATTGTGGGAGCTGGGCGCCGAGGTGATCGCCATCGGCATCGAGCCCAACGGCTTCAACATCAACAAGAATTGCGGATCGACGCACCCGGAGGCGCTGCAGGAGCGCGTCGTCGCCGCGGGCGCCGACATCGGCATCGCGCTCGATGGCGACGCCGACCGGCTGATCGTCGTCGACGAGCAGGGACGCATCATCGACGGCGACCAGCTGATGGCGCTGATCACCACCAGCTGGGCGAAGTCGGGCCTGCTGCGCGGCGGCGGTCTCGTCGCCACGGTGATGTCGAACCTCGGCCTCGAACGCTATCTGCAGGGGGAGGGCCTGTCGCTGGAGCGCACCAAGGTCGGCGACCGCTATGTGCTGGAGGCGATGCGCGCCAAGGGCTTCAACATCGGCGGCGAGCAGTCGGGCCATTTGATCATGTCCGATTACGCCACCACCGGCGACGGCTTGGTGGCGGCGCTGCAGGTGCTCTCCTGCCTCGTCGAGGAGGAGAAGCCCGCGTCGGAGCTGCTCAGCCTGTTCGAGCCGCTGCCGCAGATTTTGAAGAATGTCCGCTTCGCCAGCGGCGCCGCGCCGCTCGACCAGGCGCCGGTAAAGCGCGCCATCGCTGACGGCGAAGCGCGCCTCAACGGCTCAGGCCGCGTCCTCATCCGCAAATCGGGCACCGAACCGCTGATCCGCGTCATGGCGGAAGGCGAGGATCCCGCGCTCGTCGAGGCGGTGGTCGACAGCATCTGCGAGGCGGTCAAGCAGGCGGCGTGATCGGTTCGGTTGTGAAAAGTCTACTCCTCCCCGGCACGGGGAGGGGGACCCTGCGCAGCAGGGTGGAGGGGACCCGCCGTAGTTGCCCCTCCACCGCCTGCGGCGGTCCCCCTCCCCGTGCCGGGGAGGATAGGGTGCAGCCATGATCGGCCGTGTCCTCATCGTCGCCGGCTCGGACAGCGGCGGCGGGGCCGGAATTCAGGCCGACATCAAGGCGGTGACCATGCTGGGCGGCTATGCCGCCACCGCGATCGCCGCGCTCACCGTGCAGAACACCTTGGGCGTCACCGCCGTCCACCCCGTGCCGCCCGCCTTCGTGCAGGCGCAGATGCGCGCGGTGCTCGACGACATCGGCGCCGATGCGATCAAGACCGGCATGCTCGGCGACGCGGCGATGGTCGCGGCGGTCAGCGAGGTGATCGAAGCACTCGCCGCGCCGCCCGCGCTGGTTGTCGATCCGGTGATGGTGGCGAAGGGCGGTGCCCGGCTGCTCGACGCGGATGCGGTGTCGGCGGTGACCGGCCGGCTGCTGCCGCTGGCGGCGCTGGTGACCCCCAACGCCCCCGAACTGGAAGCGCTCACCGGCCTTGCCGTCATCGACGAGGCCAGCGCCGTCGCCGCCGGCCGTGCCTTGCAGGCGCAGGGCGCCCGCGCTGTGCTGGTCAAGGGCGGGCACCTGCCCGGCGATGAGGTCGTCGACTGGCTGCTTGCGCCCGACGGCGATCATCGCTTCGCTGCGCCACGCATCGAGACGCGCCACACCCACGGTACCGGCTGCACCTTGGCCAGCGCCATCGCCTGCGGGCTCGCCAAGGGCCTGTCACTTAAAGACTCCGTCGCCGAGGCGCGCGACTATGTCCGCGCCGCCATCGCCGCCGCGCCGGGGCTTGGGCAGGGGCACGGCCCGCTCGGTCATAATTTCGCGGTCCTCAAATGAAGATCGTCGCCACCTTCGACCGCGAGCGCGCGCACGGCGGCATCGTTGCCGGCGTCGACGAGGCGGGGCGGGGGCCGCTCGCCGGGCCGGTGGTCGCCGCCGCGGTGATCCTCGACGGCGCCTGCATCCCCGGCGGCATCGGCGATTCCAAGGTGCTGACCGCGAAGAAGCGCGAACAGCTCTACGGCGCGCTATTTAGCTGTGCCGAAATCGGCGTCGGGCAGGCGAGCGTCGAGGAGATCGACACGATCAATATCCTGCGCGCCAGCCATCTCGCGATGGAGCGCGCCGTCGCCGCGCTGCCGCGCGCGCCGGAGATGGTGCTGGTCGACGGCAACATGGCGCCGAAATGGGCGTGGCGCTGCCAGACCTTGGTCGGCGGCGACGCGCTCTGCCTGTCGATCGCGGCGGCCAGCATCATCGCCAAGGTGTTCCGCGACCGGCTGATGCTCGAGCTTCACGCCGCGCATCCCGAATATGCCTGGGGCTCGAACATGGGCTACGGCACGTTGGTGCATCGCACCGCGCTCGCCCGCTTCGGGCCGACGCCGCACCACCGGAAGAGCTTCGCGCCGGTCGCCCAATTCACATCAGCATAACCGTGAGTCGTTTCGGCAACACCGCTATCTGTAGCGTCTGCTTGAGTCCCCGACTCAACTTCTAGCGGTTTCGGACTCGAAACCACTGACATAATCTCAACACAATCAGCTAACGCGCTGAATCCGTTCATTTCACCCCGTTGACGGATTCCACCCTCCTGACTCAGTTTGGGCCCGCAAGGCACATTTTGGGGGCTGGGAATACATGGCTGGACTGCCGCTTGACCGCATCATCGAGGACGATTGCATCGCCGCCATGGAGGCGTTGCCGGCCAAGTCGGTGGACATGATCTTCGCCGATCCGCCCTACAATCTTCAGCTCGGCGGCGACCTCTATCGCCCCGAAGGCGGCCGCGTCGACGCGGTCGACGACGCGTGGGACAAGTTCGACGATTTCAGCACCTACGACCGCTTCACCCGCCGCTGGCTGGCGGCGGCGCGCCGCATCCTGAAGGACGACGGCACGATCTGGGTGATCGGCAGCTATCACAATATCTTCCGCGTCGGCGCGTCGCTGCAGGACCTCGGCTTCTGGGTGCTGAACGACATCGTGTGGCGCAAGGCGAACCCGATGCCCAACTTCAAGGGCACCCGCTTCACCAACGCGCACGAGACGATGATCTGGTGCTCGAAGTCCGAGGATGCGCGCTACACCTTCAACTATCAGGCGATGAAGGCGCTCAACGAGGACATCCAGATGCGTTCCGACTGGGTGCTGCCGATCTGCACCGGTGGGGAGCGCGTGAAGGTCGACGGTATCAAGGCGCATCCGACGCAGAAGCCCGAGGCGCTGCTCTACCGCGTGCTGCTCGCCTGCACCGAGCCGGGCGCCGTCGTGCTCGACCCGTTCTTCGGCACCGGCACCACCGGCGCCGTCGCCAAGATGCTCGGTCGCCACTACATCGGCATCGAGCGCGAGCCGCGCTACATCCGCGTCGCCAAGGAGCGCATCGCCAAGGTGCAGCCGATGACCGACGAGGCGATGGCGACGATGCAGTCGAAGCGCGCGCAGCCGCGCATTCCGTTCGGCGCGCTCGTTGAAACCGGCATGGTCAAGGCGGGCACGATGCTCACCGACCTGTCGCGCCGCTACCGCGCCGCCGTCCGCGCCGACGGCTCGCTCAGCATGGCCGACGACAAGGGCTCGATCCACCAGCTCGGCGCCCGCGCGCAGGGCGCGCCGAGCTGCAACGGCTGGACCTTCTGGCACATCGAGAACGCCGGCAAGCTGGTCCCGCTCGACACCATGCGCCAGCAGTACCGCGCGGAGTATGGCACCGCCTAACGAACGCCCCTCCCCGAGGGGGAGGGGTTAACTAACTCCCCTCCCCGAGGGGAAGGGGCTGGGGGTGGGCTCTAGTCACATCGAGAGGTCGGTCGGCTGTCCGCGCCCGGAGAGCCCACCCCTTACCCCTCCCCGAGGGGGAGGGGTAAGGGGTGGGCTCTAGTCACATCGAGAGGTCGGTCGGCTGTCCGCGCCCGGAGAGCCCACCCCTTACCCCTCCCCCTCGGGGAGGGGAGGCAGGCTTCCGCCGCGCTGGCGGGCATGGCACATCAGCCCGATGACCGACCTCTACCTCCGCCCGACCGCCTTCATCGACGCGCCGTTCGGCCATGACGGGCAGGCGGCGCGGCTGGCGGGCGGCCTCTGCTGGTTCTCCGCCGTCGAGCTGATCGCCCGCAACGGCCCGCGCCAGCTCATCCCGCTCGACCGCCTCGACGACGCACGCGCCACGCTCCCGGCGCCGCAGCGCGACCGCTTCGACCAGCTCTGGTCGAACCTCACCACCGCCCGCCCGCCGCTCGCCCTCGGCCAGCGCACGCTCCGCTTCGACAGCCCCTCGGTGATGGGCATCCTCAACGTCACCCCCGACAGCTTCTCCGACGGCGGCCGTCACATGGACGCCGACATTGCCGCCGCCGCCGCCGTCGACATGGCCGCCGCCGGCGTGGCGATCGTCGATGTCGGCGCTGAATCCACCCGCCCCGGCGCCGCCCCCGTGTGGGAGGGCGACGAACTCGCCCGGCTCGAGCCGCTACTCCCGCGCCTCGCCGCCGCCGGGTTGCTCGTCTCGGTGGATACCCGCAAGGCGGCGGTGATGCGCCAGGCGCTGGCGCTCGGCGCGGGCGTCGTCAACGACGTGTCGGCGCTGACCTACGACCCCGCCGCGCTCGACCTGGTCGCTGCCGCCGGCTGTCCGGTGGTGCTGATGCACCACCGCGGCGACCCGCAGACCATGCAGGACGACCCGCGCTACGACGATGTGCTGCTCGACGTGTTCGACGGGCTGGAGGCGCGCATCGCCGCCTGCGTGGCGGCGGGGATTGGGCGGGGGCGGATCATCGCTGACCCCGGCATCGGCTTCGGCAAGAGTTTGCGCCACAATCTCGATCTGCTGAACGGCCTGTCGCTGTTCCACGGCCTCGGCGTGCCGCTGCTGCTCGGCGCCAGCCGCAAGCGCTTTATCGGCGCGCTGTCAGGGGAGGCGCCGGCCGATCAGCGGCTCGGCGGATCGATCGCCGTGGCGGTGGCAGGCATTGCCCAAGGCGTTCAGATCGTTCGGGTTCATGACGTGCCGGAGACGGTGCAGGCACTGCGCGTCTGGCGGGGCCTGCGGGACGCGGCGCTGACGCCCTGATGCGAAAAGAGCCGCCGGATCGCTCCGACGGCCCTTTCGAAATTCGGGTGTCTGCCGCTTACTTCGCGGCGTCCGACACGGTGTCGCCGACCGACGAGACGTCCTTGCCGGCGCCTTCGACGGTGTTGCAGGCGGTCAGCGCAAGGCCACCGGCGATCATCGCAAGCGTCACGATCTTCTTGAACATGTCTGGCTCCCTCGATTGAGCAAATTCATTCGACACCGTGAAACCGCCTGTCCGGAACGATTGTTCCGGAGCCGGTGATTTTATCCGGGTAAAAATGGGTGTCCGGGAATTTTGCCCGGGTAAAAAATGAGCCCGGGCGCACTCGGGGGGGTGGTGCGTCCGGGCTCGGATTGGGACCGCGAGAGCGGGGGGCAAAGATCGTGGTCCTGCCATGCTGAACCCCTCACACGCGCGCGGGTTCCCGGACCTTCAAAAATATTTCTCGGAACGGGCAAGCGGGCCACGCCGTTGGGAGGGGCGACCTTTCAACCAGGCGGAGTCCACCATGACCAAGCCCCCCGAGACACCCCCGTCGTCGGACATCGACGGCGTCCACCGCGACCGCGTCGACCAGCGCTCGTCGAAGACGATCGATGCCAAGGCGCAAGCCCAGGCGGCGGCCGAGAAGCATGAGAATGTCGGCCGCCCCAAGCCCGGCCCGGCCAACTGAACAAAGGAGTAAAGCCATGAGCGAGAACAATTATCCCGAGGCCAAGCTCTGGGACATGATCGAGGATATCCGCGTCGCCATGCTGACGACCAAGCGCGGCGAGCTGCTTGAGAGCCGGCCGATGAGCGCTTATGTGGACCTCAGCGAGCATTGCCTGTGGTTCATCACCGCGCTCGACAGCGGCAAGACCGATGAGATCGGTGAAGGCGAGGCGGTGAACCTGGCCTTCGTCGACAAGGACGACCAGAACTACATCTCGCTGACCGGTCACGCGCGCGTGGTGCGCGATGTCGCCAAGCAGAAGCAGCTGTGGAACGCCTTCGCCGAGGCGTGGATGCCGGAGGGGCCCGAGGGTCCCAACGTCGGCCTGATCCGCGTCGATCCGATCGAGGCGACCTATTGGGACGCGCCGTCGAGCCGCGTCGTCATGGCGTGGAAGATCGCCAAGGCGAACGTCACCCAGACGCCGCCGAACGCGGGCGAGGTGAGGAAGGTCGGGCTGGGTTAAGTCAGCCGCCTCGTCCCACCACCATCAACATCGTCATCCCGGCCTTCGCCGGGATGACGTGTTTCTGGAGCGTAGGGCAGTGCGCCCGCTCAGGCGATCGGCGCGGGGGCCGTCGGGGGGAAGTCGATGGCGTAGCTGCCGGCGTCGGCGTTGTGCGCGAGCTTGCTGCGCATCTGGCGGGCCATGCCCTGGATGATGCGCGCCGAGGGGTCGTTGCCACCGACCGCGAACTGGTCTTCGCCGCGGAAGCTCGGCGCCTGCACGGTCAGGGTGGCGCGGCCGTCGACCGACTTGGCGCCGACCCGAATGGCGAGGTTGCCGCTCTCCGCGAGGCGCGCCGCGGCGGTGACCAGCTCGGTGATCAGGAAGGCGAGCGGGACGGCGGTGTCCTGACCGACGTAGAGCCGATCGACGTCGGTGACGATGGCGACGGTGCTGCCGTCGATCACCGTCACGCTCTGTTCGAGGCCGGCGCAAAGATCCTGCGCGAGGCTGCGCAGATCGACGCCGCGCATCGCCTCGTCATCGTAAAGCCAGCGGTGGACCAGCGCGAGCGCGTTCACCCGCTTCTGGATCGTCGCATAGGCATAGGCGACCTCGGGGCTGCCGGCGTCGCGCGACTGGAGGCTGAGGAGGCTGGAAACGATCTGCAGATTATTCTTCACACGGTGATGTACTTCGCGCGTCAGCTTCTTCTGCGTCGCCAGGCCGGCGCGCAGATCGTCCTCGTGGCGGCTGATCTGATCGGCCATGCGGTCGAAGGCGTCGCCGAGCTCGCGGACCTCCTGCGTGCGGAAGCGGCTGTCGCCCAGCCGCACCCCGATATCGCCGGCGGCATAGCGGTCGAGCGAGGTGCGGATTTTCGCCAATGGCACCACCACCAGCCAGCGGATCGCCAGCCAGCCGATGCCGACCGCGCCCAGCCACATCAGGATCGGCAGCGCGACATTGACCACCTGCGGGACGCTCAGTGCCGTCGCCTCGCGCACCGCGAGCACGCGCAGGCCGTTGCCGATATCCTGCACGCCATAGTGCCAGTCGCGGCCGTCGCCGGTCAGGAAGCGCTCGACCTCGCCGCCCTTCAGCGCGGCGATATCGGGCAGCGCCGGCAGGCCGGGCGAACCCCAGGCGGCGAGCAGGCTGCCGTCGCGCAGCAGGCGGACATGATCCTCGGCGCCGAGGTCGGCCGGGGTGAAGATGCCGCGCAACGACTCCCGGCTGATGCGCGCGAAGATCGAATGGCCGGTCAGCGGGTCGCGCACGGCGAGCACCAGATCATGGCCGGGGCTCAGCTCGTCGATCAGGGTGGCGCGGGGCAGCCGGCCGCGACCGCCGTCATACCAGTCGACGCCGACCGAGGGGGCGCGGGCGAGCGGGGCGCCGACCGAAGCACAGGTCAGGCTGCCGTTGGCATCGAGGCGCACGATCGAATCGATCGCGGGGTCGAGCTCGGCGAGCCGGGCGAGGCGGCGCGCGCATTCCGCGCGCTTATCCGGCGTATCGATCTCGCTCATGATCTCGGCGCGGAGCAGCGCGAAATCCTCGTCGAGGCGGCCCTGCACGGTGCGGGTGAAGGCGGTGAGGCGGCTCGACACCAGCTCGGCCTCGGACGCGCGGACATTGTTGTAGTTTTCGGTCGCCGCGACCACCGCCAGCACACCCAGCGGCAGCAATGCGATGGCGAGCGCCAGCATGACCTGCGCCGACAGCGGCCAGGCGCGGACACGTAAGGGGCGCGGGACGGCGAGCCGGCGGGCAGGGGGTGGAGGCGGAATCGAGGCCATTCGCTAGTTGTTCGTGCGCAACGGCGTCACGTCAATCGAGCTTGCGCAGAAGGTCGGCGAAGGCATCGGGTACCGGCTCGGCCAGCGCCTCGTCATAGGCGCGGCGCAGAACCTCGCCAACGCGGGCGCGTTTTCCGGCGCGTCCGCCGTCCGCCGACGGCTCACGGCTCGGCTGGCCGCTCCGCTTCTCGCCATCGCTTTCGGGACCTCGTGCCATGCCCGCTTTCATCGTGAAGAGTGAGCGGCGTTTAGGATGCTTGCGAAGCAGAGGAAACAAAAAATGAGGTCCGGGGTTCCGAGAAAAGGGTTGGGGTGACGCGGGGTTGACGCAGCATCCGCACCGCTCCATGCCTCCCGGGGTCGTTCGGGGGGCGTTACGACACGCACGGAATAGGGAATCAGAATGTCGCTTGCCACCGATATCGCGCCTCATCTGCCGTATCTGCGCCGCTATGCGCGCGCGCTCACCGGCAGCCAGAATCACGGCGATGCGTTCGTTCGCGCCGCGCTCGAAGCCATCGTCAGCGCGCCGGATGCGTTTCCGCGCGACGTCGATCCGCGGCTCGGCCTCTACAAGACGTTTCACGCCATCTGGTCGTCAGCCAATCTCGAGATCGAGGGCGAGGAGGGCGACGCCGCCAGCGATTTCGAGCGCATCGCACAGAACCGCCTCGCCTCGATCACGCCGCTGTCGCGCCAGGCGCTGCTGCTGACCGCGATGGAAGGCTTCACCAACGAGGACGCCGGCTATCTGATCGACGCGCCCGCGGCCGATGTCGCCAGCCTCGTCAACGAGGCGCTGGCCGAGATCGAGCGGCAGACCGCGACGCGCGTGCTCATCATCGAGGACGAGCCGATCATCGCCATGGATATCGAGGGCATCGTCCGCGACCTCGGCCATGAAGTGGTCGGCATCGCCGTCACCCGCGACGAAGCCGTGCAGATGGCGACCGACGAGCGTCCGGGCCTCGTGCTCGCCGACATCCAGCTCGCCGACGACAGCTCGGGCATCGATGCGGTGAAGGACATTCTGCAGAACTTCTCGGTGCCGGTGATCTTCATCACCGCCTTCCCGGAACGCCTGCTGACCGGCGAGCGGCCGGAGCCGACCTTCCTCATCACCAAGCCGTTCCAGCGGTCGACGGTGAAGGCGGCGATCAGCCAGGCGCTGTTCTTCAATTCGACGGCGTCGTTCGGCTAACGCCCGACGCCTCAACGGCTCGTCGCATCGGGGCCCGTCGCTGGAACAGCGGCGGGCCCTGTTCGTTCCGGTTCTGAAGACAATCAACGGGGTATGGCAATCATGGACCATCCGGAACGACTGACCGCTACCGAGGCGCGCGCCGGCGCGACGCCGCACGTCACCCGCTATGTGCTGGCGATCTCGCTCGTCCTGCTCGTCGTGGCCTTCGCCGCGCTGCTGATGATCTGGGCCTGATCGGCCTAACGGCGCGCCGCGGGACAGGCCGCGGCCCTCGCGCCTTGCATACGGGTTGGGACATATGACGACGACGACTTCCGCACCGGCGGCGCCCACGCGCGACGTCGGTGCCTATCTGCGGTCTGCTTTCGCGGACGTCTGCGCGCAGCCGCTGCCGAACATCTTCGACGACCTCCTCGCCAAGCTCGGCACCGAGGTATCGGCGGACGCAGAAGCGGACGCCGACGAAGATGGAGAGCCGGAGCCACAACGCGAGCATGCCTCGCTTTCCGACGACGAGTTCAAGGCGGAGCTGGCGCAGGTCATCCCGCACCTGCGCGCCTTCGGCCGCTCGCTTTCGGGCAACCGCGACCTCGCCGACGATCTGGTGCAGGAAACCTTGCTGAAGGCCTGGGCGGCGCGCGAGCGCTTTCAGGCGGGCACCAACATGCGCGCCTGGACCTTCATCATCTTGCGCAACCTGTTCCTCAGCCAGATGCGTCGCGCGCGCTTCAAGGGCGAATGGGATGACTTTACCGCCGCGAAGATCCTCGCGGCGCCGGCGGGGCAGGACCGTCAGGTCGAGCTGTCCGATCTTCAACGCGGGCTGCTCGAGCTGCCGCAGGCGCAGCGCGAGGCGCTGATCCTCGTTGGTGCGGGCGGCTTTGCCTATGAGGAGGCGGCGGCGATCTGCAATTGCGCGGTCGGCACGATCAAGAGCCGCGTCGCGCGGGGCCGGTCGGCGCTGGAGACCATCCTCAACGAAGGGCTGCTGCCGTCGCGCCGCGACAGCGCGCCGACCGATGGCCAGTCGCCGCTGGTCAGCATCATGAACCAGGTCGACGCGCTCGCCCGCGGCTGATCCGGCGCACTTCGCCGAATGAGAAAAGCCCCGCCGAACCGGCGGGGCTTTTTCATTGGGTCGAACAGGGGTCGAAAGGGGAGAGCCTCGATCCGGCTTCGGGGGGTTGGGCAGGGTGCCGGATCGAGGCTCTTGGGCAGGGCAGTGTGGAAGCCCGCTGAACAGCGTGGGAGTGCTTCCACAGATTTGAGAACGAACGCTGGTTTTCGACGTTCCGAAAATTCTGGAATAGATTCACTTGCTCAACGACTTGGCCGTTCCGCTTCCGGCGCGGGCTTCGAACGGCTAGGGAAGGGCGATGGCCGACTACCGCCTGCCGCCGCTGCCCGAGGCTGCGCTTCCCGAGGAAGTGAAGCGGTTGCTCGACGGCGTGACGCCGGGGCTCAAGCTGGCGAACGCCGCCGCGCTCGCCTGGGACTATTCGCCCTTCCTGCGATCCTTGATGCGCCGCCGCGACGACACCTTGCGCCGGCTGGCCGAGGCCGGTCCCGATGTCGCGCTCACCGAGGCGTTCGCGCGCCTCGATGGCGAGGCCGCCGTCGCGAAGCGGATGCGGCAGGCGAAGGCCGATGTCGCGCTGATCGCGGGCCTCGCCGACATGGCGGGGCTGTGGCCGCTGGAGATTGTGACGCGGGCATTGTCCGACCTCGCCGACCGCACGCTCGATCTCGCGGTCGCCGCCGCCGTCGCCGAGCGGGCGCCGGGTGCCGACCCGAAGGGGTTCGCGGTGCTCGGCCTCGGCAAGCTCGGCTCACACGAGCTCAACTATTCGAGCGATGTCGACCTGATCCTGCTGCACGACCGCGCCAGCCTGCCGCGCCGCGAGCGCGACGATCCCGACGAGGCGGCGTTGCGGGTGGCGAAGCGCGTCGTCGAGCTGATGCAGGCGCGCGACGGCGACGGCTATGTGTTCCGCGTCGATCTGCGGCTGCGCCCGTCGTCGGAGGCGACGCCGATCACGCTGCCGTGGGAAGCGGCGGAGAGCTATTATCAGTCGGAGGCGCTGCCGTGGGAGCGCGCCGCGTTTATCCGGGCGCGCGCCTGCGCCGGGGACAAGAAACTGGGGCAGGCGTTCCTCGACAACATCGGCCCGTTCGTGTGGCGCCGCTCGCTCGACTACACCGCGATCCGCGACATCGAGGAAATCTCGCTGCGCATCCGCGACCATTTCGACGAGGGGCAGGAGGTCGGCCCCGGCTTCGACCTGAAGCGCGGGCGCGGCGGCATCCGCGAGGTCGAGTTCTTCGCGCAGATCCACCAGATGATCTTTGGCGGGCGGGAGACCGGCCTGCGCGCGCCCGCCACGCTCGACGCGCTGGCGGCGCTGGCGGCGGCGGGGCGGATCGGCGCCGACGATGCCGCGCAGCTCGGCGACGCCTATCGGCTGTATCGCACCGTCGAGCATCGCATCCAGATGCGCGACGACGAGCAGACGCATGCGGTGCCGACGGCGGCGCCGGCGCGCACCGCGCTGGCGAAGGCGTGCGGGCTCGACGGCTGGCGGTCGCTTGAGCGGCTGCTGGAGAGTGCGACCCGCGTTGTCGCGAAGCGCTATGACGGGCTGATCGCGCGCGCCGAGGGCGACCGGCTGCCGCGCGATGCGGCGGCGCTGACCAAGGCGTTCAAGGCGCGGAAATTTCCGGAAGGGCCGGCGCTCGTCGAGATGGTCGGGCGCTGGCGCGGCGGCAGCTACCGCGCGCTGCGGTCGCCTGATGCGCAGCGGGTGCTGGAGAATGTGCTGCCCGCGCTGGTCGAGGCGCTGGCCGAACAGCCCGACCCGGCGGGGGCGGCGCGGCGGCTCGACGGGTTTCTCGAGCAACTGCCGGCGGGCGTGCAGTTTCTCGGGCTGATCGAGGCCAATCCGCGGCTGTTAGGATTGTTGGGGCGGTTGCTCGGGGTGACGCCGGTGCTGGCCGATGCGCTGGCGCGGACGCCTGACCTGTTCGACGTGCTGCTCGACCCCGAGGCGTTCGCGCCGCTGCCCGATGCGCCGACGCTGGCCGAGGAGTTGCGGCTCTATGCGGGCAAGGGGCATATCGAGGACAAGCTCGACCGGGTGCGGCGCTGGACCGCGGAGCGGCGGTTCCAGATCGGGGCGCAGCTGATCGAGGGACATGCCGATCCGCTGGCCGCCGCCACCGCCTACGCCGGCCTCGCCGATGCCGCCTTCGCGGTGCTGGCCCCGGCGGTCGAGGAGGCGTTTGCCGAGACGCATGGCCGGGTGGCGGGGAGCGAGCTGCTGGTGCTCGGCCTCGGGCGCTTCGGCGGGCGGGCGCTGACCGCGCGGTCGGACCTCGACATCATATTCCTGTTCAGCGGCAGCCATGAGGGCCAGTCGGACGGGGAGAAGCCGCTGCCGGCGACGCTCTACTTCAACCGGCTGGCGCAGCGGCTGACCGCGGCGCTGTCGGTGCCGACGGCGGCGGGGGCGCTGTACGAGGTCGACACGCGGCTGCGGCCATCGGGCGGACAGGGGCTGCTGGCGGTGACCATCGACACCTTCGCCGCCTATCAGCAGCAGGACGCCTGGACCTGGGAGCATATGGCGCTGACGCGCGCGCGGGTGGTGATCGGTGCGGGCGCGGCGCGCGCGGCGGTGGAGCGCGCGATCGACGCGGCGCTGCACATGGATCGCGACGCGGAGAAACTGCGCACCGACGTGCTGGCGATGCGCGACGAGATGGAGGCGCACAAGCCGGGCACCGGCCTCTGGGACGTGAAATTGGGCGCGGGGGCGCTCGTCGATCTGGAGTTCATCGTCCATTACCTCCAGCTTCGTGATCGCGCGGCGTTCACGCCCGACCTGCGTGCGGCGTGCGCGGCGCTGATCGAGGCAGGGGCGCTGCCGCCGGCGCTGCTCGACGCGCATGATCTGATGACGCGGCTGCTGGTGATGCTGCGGCTGGTCATTCCCGGCACCGGGGCGATCGCCAAGATCCCGGCCGATGTCGGCGCGCGGCTGGCGGCATCGACCGGGCACAAGGATCTGGCCGCGCTGGAAGCGGCGTTGAAGCTGGCCAAGGCCGCCGTGCTTGAGGCATGGGAAGCGGCATTCGGCAGCAAGCGACGGGGAAAATAGATGGTCGACGTCGGCGATACCGCACCAGCGTTCGAGCTCGACAGCGAGGAAGGCGCGATCAGCCTCACCGGGCTGAAGGGCCAGAAGGTCGTGCTCTACTTCTACCCGAAAGACGACACGACGGGTTGCACCCGGGAGGCGATCGACTTCACCGGCCTCGGCGGCGACTTCGCCAAGGCGGAGACGGTGGTGATCGGCGTGTCGAAGGACACCGTCGCCAAGCACGCCAAGTTCCGCGCGAAATACGACCTCGGCGTCAAGCTGGCGTCGGACCCGGAAGGCGCGACGATCGAGCGCTACGGCAGCTGGGTCGAAAAGACGCTCTACGGCCGCAAATACATGGGCATCGACCGCTCGACCTTCCTGATCGGCCGCGACGGCAAGGTGGCGAAGGTCTGGCGCAAGGTGAAGGTGCCGGGGCACGCCGAGGCGGTGCTGGAAGCGGCGAAGGGGCTGAAATAGCTTTTTTCGTCATCCCCGCGAAGGCGGGGACCAGTCCACCAAATAACCTGCCAGCTTCGCTGGCGCCTTTATCTGTGCTGGGTCCCCGCCTTCGCGGGGATGACGATGAGGAGAGATGTCGACTTCAATGACCAGCCTCGCGCTTGCCGCCCGTACCGTCCTGCTGACCGCCGACGCGCGCGCCAAGGCGGCGGCGTCGCGGGCGATGGCGGCGGCGTGGGGGGCGGGCGCCGTCGAGGTCGGCTTCGAGGTGGCGATGCCCGATGTGCCGGCGCGCCCTGATCGCCCCGAGCTGCTGCCGCCCAACCGGATGCCGAAGCGCGGCAAGGCGGGCTCCGAACGCTCGCGCTTCGCGCTGCTGCATGCGATCGCGCACATCGAGCTGAACGCCATCGACCTCGCCTGGGATATTGCAGGTCGGTTCGGTGAGGGGATGCCGCGCGCCTTCCTCGACGACTGGGTGCGCGTCGCCGACGACGAGGCGCGGCACTTCCTGCTGATCGACGACCGACTGCGTGAACTGGGCGGTGCCTATGGCGACCTGCCGGCGCATGACGGGCTGTGGCAGGCCTCGACCGCGACCGCGCACGACCTGCCGGCCCGGCTGGCGGTGGTGCCGCAGGTGCTGGAGGCCCGCGGGCTCGATGTGACGCCGGCGATGGTGGCGCGACTCAGGGCGGCGGGCGACGATCGCGCCGCTGATATCCTCGATATCATCTACCGTGACGAAATCGCGCACGTCGCGGCGGGCAACCGCTGGTTCCGTTGGACGTGCGACTCCAACGGTTCATCGCCCGCCGAGGCGTTCCGGGCCCTCGTTTCGACCCACTTCAAGGGTGAATTGAAGCCGCCTTTCAATGACTTGGCACGGGGCGAGGCGGGCATGACGCCCGATTTCTACCACCCCCTTGCCACCCGCGACGGCGGCTGATTAGACATAAGGCGTCGCCGCGGCTGGGGAGTCGCGGCGAATTTGTTCAAAGTACTGGACACACACCCGACACGCGGTCGGGCCGTATGCGTATGAACCGGGGGGCTCAATACGGTGCAGCAATTCAAAAGCATGATTCAGCAGGTGGATTCGCTGATTCAGCGCTATTTCCCTGAGCACCAGATCTACTTGCGCAGCGGTGGCAGTGTCCGGCTCATCAAGATCGGGACTCGCGTACAACTTATGGCAGCAGGCACCACGGCGCTCGTCGCGCTCTGGATGGGCACCGCGACCGTCAGCATGGTCTCGGGCGCCGATCAGGACGACATCATCGCGGCCAAGCAGGCGGAGTTGCGCCAGCTCGAGGCACAGGTGGCCTATATGAAGGCCGACGTCAGCAACCTCAAAGGCGACGTGCTCGCCTCGGCGCAGCGGATCGAGCAGCGGCAGGCGTTCCTCGCCAATCTGCTCTCCGGCAAGGCCGATTTGAACGCGCTCGCCGCGATGCTGCCGAAGGCCGGCACCGCCGTTGCCGCGCACGGCGACGCGAAGCATGCCTCGCTGCTGGCGCCGTTCGCCAAGCTGGAGCGCGAGCAGCTCGCCTTCGTCGACCAGGCGACCGCCGCCGCCGAGGCGCGCTACAAGGACACGCAGGCGCTGATCCGCCGCCTCGGCCTCGAGCCCGGCCGCTTCGTCGGCCAGTCGAGCGTCGCGATGGGCGGCCCGCTGGAGCCCGCCGACGGCGAGCCGAAGTTCCAGGAGCTGTTCCTGAGCTGGAAGAAGGTCGAGCGCCTCGAAGCCTCGCTCGGCGCGCTGCCGTCGGTGCAGCCGGTGAAGCGCGCCAGCTACACCAGCAGCTACGGCGTACGCTACGATCCGTTCAGCGGCCGCGCCGCGATGCACGCCGGCGTCGATCTCGCGGGCGCGCACGGAGAGCCGATCCTCGCGACGGCTGACGGCGTGGTGCACACCGCCGGCTGGGGCGGCGCCTATGGCAAGATGGTCCAGATCGGCCACGGCAAGGGCCTCGCCACCCGCTACGGCCACATGTCGCGCCTGACGGTGCGCGCCGGCGAGCGCGTGAAGAAGGGCGACATCATCGGCCGCATGGGCTCGACCGGCCGCTCGACCGGCACCCACCTTCATTACGAGGTGCGCGTCGATGGCCGCGCGGTGAACCCGATGCCGTTCCTGCGCGCGTCGAACACCGTGCTGGCGATCCAGAACCGCGTCGACGGGGTCGGGCAGGGCGGGCCGGAGATTCCGGCCGCCGATTGAAGGTTGCCGCGCTTCGGCCTATCTGGAGCGCATGACCGACGTCCGCCTCTCGTCTGCCGCCGCGAAACGCGTTGCCGCGATCGCCGCGCGCCAGGGTGACCCGAGCCTCAAGCTCCGCCTGTCGGTAGACGGCGGCGGCTGCGCGGGCTTCCAGTACAAATTCGGGCTGGAGAGCCAGGTCGCCGACGACGACATCGTCACCGAGACCGACGGCGTGCAACTCGTTATCGACGCGGTGAGCCTGCCGTTCATCGACGGCGCCGAGGTCGATTATGTCGAAAGCCTTGGCGGCGCGTCCTTCCAGGTCCGCAACCCCAACGCCACGTCGGGCTGCGGCTGCGGCACCAGCTTTTCCGTCTAACGCCCCCGTGAAAATCGCGACCTTCAACATCAACGGGGTCGGCGCCCGCCTGCCGCGGCTGCTCGACTGGCTCGCCGAGGCCAAGCCCGATGTCGCCTGCCTGCAGGAGATCAAATGCATGGGGGAGAAATTCCCCGTGCAGGAGATGAACGACGCCGGTTATCACGCGCTGGTCAGCGGCCAGAAGGGCTTCAACGGCGTCGCGATTCTGTCGCGCCAGCCCGCGACCGAGACGCAGCGCGGTCTACCGGGCGACGACGCCGACGAACAGGCGCGTTACCTCGAAGCCGAGATCGACGGCGTTACCATCGCGACGATCTACCTGCCCAACGGCAATCCGCAGCCTGGCCCCAAGTTCGATTACAAGCTGGCGTGGATGGCGCGCCTCGACGCGCATGCGAAATCGCTGTGGGCGTCGGAAAAGCCGGTCGTGCTGGCCGGCGACTACAATGTCATCCCGACCGATGAGGACGTCTATTCGGTGAAGGCGATGGCCGATGATGCGCTGATGCAGCCGGAATCGCGCGCCGCCTTCCGCCGCCTCGTCAATTCAGGCTGGACCGACGCGATCCGCACCCGCTTCCCGAGCGGGCCGATGTATACGTTCTGGGATTATCAGGCCGGCGCCTGGCAGCGCGATGCGGGCTTCCGCATCGACCATCTGCTGCTGTCGCCGCCCGCCGCCGACCGGCTGCTCAATGCCGGCATCGACCGCCACGTCCGCGGCCTCGAGAAAGCCAGCGACCATGTGCCGGTGTGGATCGAGCTGCGCTGAGTTTGATTAGCTGAGGCGGCGATGGCGGCTTGCGGAATAGGCCGTCCAGAGGCCTGACGCGAGGGCGACGAAGCCGACGCCGAGGCCCGGCCAGACCTGGCCGATCGCGAAGGCGACGAGCGCAATGGCGGCCGCAACTGCCAGATAGATGCGCATCGGGAACATCGGCGTCTCCTCGAAGGACCGAACGGCAGCGTAAGGCAGACGCCCACCGCACGTCTACCCGCCGCTAACGAAAGCGGCCGGCGGATCACTCCGCCGGCCGGTCTTGTCAGCTGCGCTTGCGACGGCGCCGCGCCGCCGTCAGCGCGAGGACGCCGCTGCCGAGCAGCAGCAGCGCGCCCGGTTCGGGCACCTCGGCCGGGCCGGCGGCGGTGCCGAAGGTCAGGTCGCTGAACTTCACATAGGTGTTGGAATTGACGGCGTTCAGCGTGAACGACGAGAAGCCCGTGCTCGACGTGAAGCCGAAGAACGCCGTGGCAAAGGTCGTGTTCGGCACGTCGATGATCGTCGACAACACCGCCGAGTTGAGCGCGACCGTGTCGCCGCCCGGTTCGGTGGTGAACAGGTCGATGCCGAGCGCGGTGATCGGCGTGTCGAAGGTGAAGGTCACCGTGCCGCCCCGCGAGAAGGTCAGGATATCGCCGAGGCCCCAGTTACCGATCCCGTAGAACAAGCTGTCCTGGATGAAGACGGCGTTGCCCGGATCCACCATCGTATAGCCGTTGCCGTTGTACTGATTGCCGAAATAGCTCTGGCTGCCGCTCGGCGAGATGCCCTCGTAAGTGTCGGTCGTGCTCGACGACAGCGCTGCCGAAAAGCTCGCCCGATCGGTGTAGCTGACCACCGCCGCCTGCGCCGAAACGCTCGCAACGAGAGCCGTTGCGCCGAGAAGCGCGTGTGAAAACTTCATGCTGATGCCCCCTCAACGGCGCGCAGCCTCCTGCCGAACGCCGAAATCCGCCGCTCGACCGAGCGGCGGTCACACAACGCAAAAACCGATCCGGTGCGTGGTGGCCGCGCGTGAAGGCGATGCCGGGCATGTGCGGCATCGCCCTGAACGACGCGCCGCTTCCAGATATGGCAGTGGGAGTGCAAAAATCGCGCCACCGATATTTTTCAGATGGTTAACGGATTCCGGCGTGGCCGATTGTAAAGCCTGCCGACGCAAGCCCGAGCGCTGACAACATCGCTTCGCCCTCCAGCCAAATCGCGTTACATTCTTCCTGTCGCCGTTCAGGGGCGAGGGAGACGGATGATGATGCGCGCGGTTCTTGCGGGTCTGGTGATGATGGCGCTGCCGGTCGAACTGGCGGCACAGGCGACGACGGCGGCGACGACCGAACCCGGTCGCGGCGCGACCGAGGAGAAGATCTGCAAGAAGCGGCTCGAGATCGGCTCGCTGGTTCGCAAGAAGAAGGAATGCTGGACCAAGGCGGAGTGGGAGCGCATCGCCGAGACGGAGCAGAAGGGCGCCAAGCGTACCCAGGACGAGCTGATGGGCGGCATGCGCTGCGACGCGGCGGTCCAGCCCTGCTGAGCGGCTAGCGCGCCTCCAGCGCGAATTTCGGCGTTCGCTTGCCCTTTGTGCGGCTGGTCAGGTGAACTTGGCCGCAGCGGTCGCAGCGATAGGGGCGCAGCGGCACGTCGGCATTCGCGGCGACCTGCAGCGCGTCCGGGTAGGCGGCGAAGCGGGTTTTCCGGCGGCAGACGCTGAGCTTGGTGCGCATGGCGCGCAGCTTTAGAGCGCGCGTTCGTAGATGCGGTAGGTCTTGCTCACCCTGGCGTCGATCACGTCGGCGATCGAGCGCATCGGGCCGTTGTCTTCCAGCACCCAGCCGAAGTCGCCGCGCACCGCGCCGAACACGCTGGTCGCGTCGCGGCGGATATGCTCGATCAGCATCAGCGCCATCATCGAGGCGAAGCGCGAGCCCTGCTGCGACTTGCGCACGCCCATCAGCGGCACGCGCATCCGGGTGACGCGCGGCTTGCGCAGCCGCCACAGCAGCTTCGCCCAGCCGAACGGCAGCAGATTGCCGTTGAGGTCGGCGGTCAGCTCGTTGATGTCGGGCAAGGTGATCATGAAGGCCACCGGCTCGCCGTCGAGCTCGGCGATGCGCACCAGCCCTTCGAACACGATGGGCTTCAGCTTCTTGCCGACATAGGCGACCTCGGACGGGGTCAAGGGCACGAAACCCCAATTGTCCGACCAGGCGTCGTTGAGGATGTCGAGGATCAGCGCGGCTTCCTCAGCGAAGCGCGATTTGTTGACCTTGCGGATGCGGATACGCTCGTTGCGCTCGCCGAGCGCGACGATGCGGTCGAACTTGTCGGTGAAGCCGGCGGCGATCGGCAGATCGTAGGTGAGGAGGTCCTTCACCCCGCGATAGCCCTGCGCCTCGATCAGCGCGGCATAATAGGGGAGGTGGTGCCCCATCATCACCGTCGGCGAATCATTAAAGCCGTCGACCAGCAGCCCGGGCTCGTCCCAGATCGACAGGCTGAACGGCCCCAATGCGCGGGTCATGCCCTCGGCGCGCAGCCAGGCCTCGGCGGTATAGAGCAGCGCCTTGGCGACCGCGGGGTCGTCGATCGTCTCGAACATGCCCCACTGGCCGGTGCCGGCGCCCATATGCTGGAGGACGAGATCGTCGACCTGCGCCGAGACGCGGCCGACCACCTCGCCATCCCGCTCGGCCAGCCAGAAGCGGGCGCGGGCATGCTCGAACCAGGGATTGGACTTCGGCCCGCCGATCAGCCCGTGCATCTCCGCCTTCAACGGCGGACGCCACATCGGGTCGTTGCGGTAGAGCGCGAAGGGCAGCTCGACGAAGCGCTTCCGGTCGGCCGCGGTTTCGACCGGCCGGATCACGATATCCCCCGCCATGAAGCGCTTACGCCGCCTTGCGATCGTTGGCGTCATCCTCGCCGCGGCGGCGCGGGTGGCTGGTCTCGACGCCGCCCGACATCTTCGCGACCCACGGATAGGTCTGCGACACTTCGGGCGTGTAGCCGAGGTTGAACACCGTCGGGCTCTTCTTGGGCCGCTCCGGCCGGTCATAGAGCGTGCCGAACGCCTTGTCCCAGACGAAGCTGGTGATGCCGAAATTGCCGGTCTCGTCGTGGAAGTGATGCGCCATGTGACGCGACTTCATCTCGGCGAGCAGCTTGTTCTTCGGCTTGTACGACAGATGCTGGATGCAGTGCGCGAACTCGTAGACGCAGGTGGTCAGCAGGCCGGCCGCGAATGCCGCCGCCGCGCCGCCGACGCCGCCGATGGCGTAGCCGAACGGGATCGAGACAAGCGCGATGGTCGGCAGCGTCGTGTAGAGCGCGCCGAACAGGATCTCGAGATGGTTCGGATCCTGATGGTGATCATAATGGATGCGCTTCCAGGTGCGCGCGGTCAGCGGCGACTTGAACATCCACTGGCCGTGCAGGACGTAGCGGTGGATGACGTACCAGGCGAGCGGGTAGAACACGACCGCGACGGCGACCGACGCCAGCGCGCGCAGCGGCGTCGTCGGATAGACGATTGCCACATAGGTCGCGGCGGCGGCGAACAGCAGATACGCCTGAATGGCGTAGTACTGGAAATAGGCGACCACCAGCTCGCGCAAGGTCATCTTGTCGAGGTGGTGCGTGCGGTTCCAGAACCCGAAACGCGGTACAGCGGCTTTCACCAGGCAATCCTAACAATCTGTTCAGGCGGCAGAAGCCACCAGTCTATGTATGGCATATGGAAACGCATCGCGGCAGTTTTAGGGCATTTCCGGGTCGCCGATAAGCTGCCTGATCTGCGACGCCGCGCGATCGGCCGCGCCGTCGCTCTCGCCGAACGAGGCCGCGACCGCCGCGCGTTGTTGCTGGAGATAGGAAGCGTGGCGATCGGCGGCAACCGTGACCGCCTGAAGTACCATCTCCGGCGTGCAGACATCGCCGAGCGTCCAGAAGGCATAATTGGGGTCGCCTTCCCAGCGCACGCCATGCGCATTGACGAACACGCAGGGGCGCGGATCGGCGAGGAATTCATAGACCTGGCTGGAGACGTCGCCGAGGTAGATGTCGGCGCCGATCGCGTAGCTCATGTCGAGCAGCCGGTCGGAGCCGAGGTCGACGATGACCTTGCCGTCCTCCGCCAGCGCCTCCCACTGCATGCGCTCGGCGGGCGTCGCGTCCTCGAAGGCGCGGATGTGCGGGGCAAGCACGAGGTTGAAGCGATCCTGCGCGCGGAACGCCGCGACGATCGCCTCCGCCTGCATCAGCGAGGACAGTTCGCGCTTGAAATGCGGGTTGTAGAAGATCGTCGGCCGGTCGTTGTCAAACAGCTTCGGCGCCTGCCCGCGCAGCTGGCGCATCAGGTCGAGCTTCAGATAGCCGACCTCGGCGAGATCCTCGCGGCGAACGACGCCGCAGTCGACCATTCGCTCGGCGTTCTTCGGGCCGGCGACGATCACCTTGTCGAACAATGCCATGCGCTTTTCGATCGAGATGGCGCGGTCGCCGGCGCCATGCGGGATCAGCACCATCTTCGCATCGTAGAGGCCGAAATGGCGGAGGATGCTCGACGAGCATTCGGCAGTGACCAGTGCGTCGAAGCCGGCGAGTTCGCGGCGGTGGCGCAACAGTGCCGGCAGCTTGCGCGCGCTGGCGCGGCCGCTGATCCGCGCGGCGAGGCCGCCCCACCACGGCGTGTCGAACGGGCGGATGTCGGGCGGCGGCGCGTCATAGGCGGCGTAGACGCGCTCGATGAGGGCGGCGGAGCGCTCGCCCGAGACGAGGTTGACCACCTGCACGTCCCGAGCGGCCTTCGCCAGCGCGGCGGCGGCGGGGGCGGCGTGGAACACATGGTGCGGCCCGCCGATGTAAAGGAAGGCGACCGACTTCATCGGGTGAGCTTCAGCCGGCGGCCGATGCCGCCCAGCGCCTCGCGGTCGGTGGCGGAGAGGCCGAAGCGCAGGCCGATCCACGTCGAGACGACGAACAGCAGCAGCACGACCGCGGCCTCGACGCGGTCACCGAGCGGCGCGGTCGCCCGATCGGCGCCCCACATCAGCGCGCCGGTGGCCGCCGAGATGGCGAGGCCCTGCCACATCCGGCCGGTGAAGGTGCGCAGCCCATCGGCGATTCGCACCTCGGCGATGGCGAGCAGCGCCGCGACGCTCCAGCCCGCCGCCACCGCGATCGCCATGCCGGTGCCGGCGAGGTCGGGCACGAGGACGAAGGAGAGGGCGGTCCAGACGGCGAGGCCGACGAGCGCGTTGAGCAGGGGAAGGCCGCGATGGCCGGTGGTTTCGAGCACCGGGCCGGCGGCGCCGATCACCGTTTCCACCGCGCGGCCGATGACCAGCGCGACGAGGATGGGGAAGGCTCCTTCCGCACCGGGGCCGAACAGGTCGAGGATCTGGTCGCCGAGCAGGATCAGCGCCACGGCGAGCGGCAGCACCAGCACCGTCGAGAGGCGGGTGGAGAAGGCGTAGAGCGGCTGGATCGCCGTGCGGTCGACGGCGGCCTGGGCCGAGGCGAGGGGGGCCATCACATAGAGGAAGGTCAGCCGGATGATCTGCGGGATCGAGGCGATCTTGCGCGCGATGCCGTAGAGGCCCGCCGCCGTGGCGCCGCCGGCGCCGGGGACCATCAGGTTGAGGAGGATCGGCGGGCCGTCCTGGAAGATGCGGCGGCTGATGTTCGCCGGCAGCACCGAGAAGCCGGAGAGCAGCAGGTCGGCCAGCGCTGCCCGGTCGAACGGCGCGCGCCACGCGAGCCTGAGGTCATAGTAGCGGGCGAGCAGGCGCAAGGAGAGCCCGGCGGTGACGAACAGCGAGCCGAGGTGCGCGATCAGCAGCCCGAGGGTGCGGAAGCCCGCGGCGAACAGCGCCAGCGCGAGGGCCAAGCGCACCACCTGTTCCCAGAAGATGCGCAGGCGGATCTCGGGGCCGAAAGCACGACGCGCGCGCAGGGCCGAGGTCGCGATCTCGACGAAGGTCCACAACGGCAGCGCCCAGGCGAAGAGCATGATGCCGGTGGCGAGCGCCGGGCGGTCCTTGGGCGCCACGTTGATCAGCTCGGCAAGCGGCGCGGCGGCGAGGCTGGTGGCGAGCGCCAGGACGACGCTCGGCAGCACGCCGATGATCAGCGCCAGCTTCAGCGCGGCGTGCGCGCGCGTCTCGCTGTCGGCCTGCGGCACCACCCGCTGCAGCGCGCTGGTGAACCCCATATCGACGCAGTTGGAGACGAGGTTCACCCACGCCCACAGCACGGTATAGAGCCCGTAGGTCGCGATGCCGAACAGCCAGGTGTAGATCGGCTGCGTCAGCGCATCAATCAGCGCGCCCATCCGCGACAGCGCCACCGAGCCGGCGCCGCGGGCGACATCCTGCTTCCCAAGAGCGGTAGGTGTGTCCGTCATTCCTCGGTGCGGAACAGCACCGCTTCCCCGATGAGGAAGAACAGGAGGAAGGGCGCCCAGGCGGCGAGCACCGGCGGCGCGGCGCCGAACTGGCCCATCGCGAGCATGAAATTGTCCGCGACGAAATAGGCAAAGCCGAGGCCCATGCCGACGACGGTGCGGATGAACAGCTTGCCCGAGCGCGCGAGGCCGAAGGCGGCGACGGCGCCCAAGAGGGGCATCAGCAGCGCCGACAGCGGCCCGGAAATCTTGTGGTGGAGCCCGGCAACGAGCGTATCGACCGGCCGCCCGGCGGCGCGCACTTCGCGGATGGCGTGGCGCAGCTCGAAGAAGCTGGTCTGGTCGGGATCGACCGCGGTGGCGGTGAAGCGCGCCGGGTCGATGCCTTCCTGGACCTCGAACCGCGGCATTACTTCCTGCCGGCCGCGCTGAACGTCGAAGCGGCGGACGCCCTCCAGCACCCAGCCGGTGGCGGTGGGGCGGGCGCTTTCCGCATGGGTGATGGTGCGCAAGGCGCCGCCGGTGCGGTCATAGGCGGTGACGTCGGTCAGCCGCGTATTCATGCCGAGGCCGCTCACCACCTGTGCGTGGAACAGCATGCCGCCTTCGCGCACCCAGGCCTCGCTTCCGGTCGTCGCGACGGCGGGCAGCTTGCCATATTCGACGCGTTCCCAGGCATTGAGTTCGCGGTTGGTGTTGACCAGCACCGTCTCGCTGAACAGGAAATGCACGGCCGCGATGCCGAAGGCGACGGCGACGAGCGGGGCCAAAATCTGGTGCGCCGAGATGCCGGCGGCCTTGAAGATGACGATCTCGCTGTTCTGGTTGAGCGTGGCGAGGGTCACGAGCGTCGCTAGCAGCACCGAGAAGGGCAGGAACTGGTTGATCAGCTGCGGGATGCGCAGGGTCACGTAGCGCCAGAGCTCCGGATTGCCGTTGCCGTCGACCGCGAGGATCTTCGAGCTTTCGGTCAGCAGGTCGAGCGTCTGCAGGATCACCGTGAGGGTCAGCAGGAACGCCAGCACGCGCACCGCGAACAGCTTCGCCGTGTAGAGCGCAATGGTGCGCGAGGGGAGGGAGAAGGAAACCATTTTCAACCCGCCGACAGCGCGTCGTCGCGCCAGTTCTCGCGGCGGCGAACCAGCCGGGTGATCTTCGCCGCGAGGGTGCCGAACGCCTTGTCGAGCGAGCCGATCGGCTGGCCGCCCGGCTTGAAGGCGAGAACATAGTAGAGCCAGACGCAGAGCAGCGAGAACACCGCGAAAGTGCTCCATTGCGCAATGAAGGGATCGGCTTTACCGGCGGCACCAAGCCGTTCGCCGTACTCGGAAATCTCGTTGTAGACGATGACGATCACCAGGCTCAGGAACACGCCCAAGGCCGACGACGATCGTTTGGGCGGCACGGCGAGCGCGACGGCGAGCAGCGGCAGCACCGCCACCACCAGCACCTGCACCAGCCGGCGATGGAAATTGGCGATGCTCTCCGCACGCGTCTTCGGGTCGGCGCTGGCGTCGCGGCCGACGCGGGCGAGTTCGGGCAAGGTGCGCTCCTGATCGTCCTCGTCGCCGCGGGCGCGGAAGGCGTCGATCCGCGGCAGGTCGATCGGCAGATCGTGAACGGCGAAGCTCAGCACGCGCGGGGCGCGATAGCCGGGCGCATTGTGGACGAGCACACCGTTGTTGAGGCGCAGCAGGATGACGTCGGGGTCGTCGGTGGCGAGGAAGGTGCCGCGCTCGGCGCTCACCGCCAGCGACTTGCCGGACTGGGATTCGGCACGGACGAAGATTCCTTCGAGGTCGCGGCCCTGATTGTGGCTTTCTTCGACCCGCAGCATCATGCGCTTGCCGAGCTTGGCGAACTCACCGACCTTGATCGAAGCGCCGAGCGCACCCGACCGCAATTCGAACTGCAGCCCCTCATAGGCATAGCGCGTGTAGGGCTGGATGAAGCCGACGATGACCAGCGTCAGCAGGCCGAGCGCCGCGGCATAGAGATAGGGCACGAACAGCAGCCGGTTGTAGGAGATGCCGACCGCCCGCAACGCATCCAACTCGCTGGAAAGCGCCAGTTTTCGGAACGCCAGCAGGATGCCGAGCAGCAGGCCGATCGGGATGCCCAAGCCGAGATATTGCGGGATGAGATTGCCAAGCATCGCCCAGACGACGTTCACCGGCCCGCCCTCGTTCACCACGAAGTCGAACAGCTTCAGCATCTTTTCGAGCAGAAGCAGCATCGCCGAAATGACCAGCGTCGCCAGCAGCGGCAACGCGATCAGGCGGGCGAGATAGCGGTCGAAGCGCGTGAAGAGACGCAAGTTTTCGTCGCCCTCTCGTCAAACTTTGGCCGCATCCGGCCACCATATGGCGGATCAACAGCGCGAGGCTGAGCGGGCAGCGTATAGCCCGCTGGAGGTTTAAGGTCATGAAGAAATCGCTCGGACGCAGCGCCCTGACGCTCGCTGCCGCGACGTTCACCCTTGCGGCCGCTTCTGCCGCTACGCCTGCCCATGCTCAAGAGATTCTCGGGCCGGATGCGGCTGCGTGCCGCGCCGGGACGACCGGCCCCTCGGCCTTGGTGCGCATCTACGGCTTCAAGGACCGCGGCGGAAACCTGCGCGTCCAGCTCTACGGCAACAACCCGGACCAGTTCCTGGCGAAGGGCAATTGGCTGAAGCGCATCGAATTGCCGATCGTCGCCGACGGCGACATGAACGTCTGCGTCGAGCTGCCGAGCTATGGCGACTATGCCATCGCCGTGCGCCACGACCGCGACGCCAACGGCAAGAGCGGCTGGAACGACGGCGGCGGCTTTTCGGGCAACCCGAAGCTGTCGCTGGGCAATCTGAAGCCGGACTATGAGGATACGTCGTTCGCGGCGGGGCAGGGAGTCGTCGTGGTTGACGTTATCATGAATTATCGCAACGGCTTGTCGATCAAGCCCGTCGTCGCGAAGCGCGATTGATGGCGCTGATCGCCCTTCTGTCCAATCCGCGCTCGACCGGCAACCGGGCGATCCTTCCGCAGGTGCGGGAGTTCGTTGCCGCGCACCCGAACATCTTCCACTTCGAGGTGCAGGACGTGTCCGAGGTGCCCGAGGCGCTGGAGACGATCGCGCGGGTGCAGCCGGCGGTGCTGGTCATCAACGGCGGTGACGGCACCGTGCAGGCGGCGCTGACCGAGCTGTATCATGGCGGGCACTTCGCCGGCTCGCCGCCGCCGGTGGCGGTGCTGCCCAACGGCAAGACCAATTTGATCGCATTGGACCTCGGCGCCGCGGGCAATCCGCTCGAGGCGCTGAAGCAGATTCTTGCCATCGTCGAGGCGGATGTGAACCCGCATGTGGTCGCGCGCCAGCTGATCGCGCTGTCGGACGGGCAGAACACCCGGCCGGTGCTCGGCATGTTCCTCGGCGGCGCCGGGCTGGCCGAAGGCATATTGTTCTGCCGCAACAAGGTCTATCCGCTCGGCCTGCCGAACTGGCTCAGCCATTTGATCACCGTGATGGCGCTGTTCCTCGGCCTGTTCATCGGTGGCAAGCTGTCGCCGCTGCGGCCGAGCCCGGTACAGATTTCGGTGCACCGCGAGGGCGAGCTGTCGGGACGCTTCTTCCTGCTGATGGTGACGACGCTCGAGCGCTTGCTGCTCAACATGCGCTCGCACGGCGCCGACCGCTCGGGCTCCTTGAAGCTGATGGCGATCGAGCAGCAGCGCGGCACGGTGTTCAGGACCGCGATCAACGCGATCTTCGGCCGGCTCGACAAGAGCCGCTTCGACGGCTTCCACCTGAAGCGCGGCGACGAGATCCGCATCGAGGGCGACAAGCCGAGCGTGATCCTCGACGGCGAAATCTTCCAGGCCGCCGCCGGCCGGGCGATCGTGCTGACCCCGACCGCGCCGGTGCCCTTCCTCAGCCTCGCGGCGTGACCGAACTGCGGACCCGCGTCGCGGCCGAGCTTGAGGCGCCGGTCGCCGAGGAGGTGCGCGAGTTCGCGGCGGAGGTGGCGGCGAAGTATGGCGCGGCGTCGCAGGCGGTGCTGTTCTACGGATCGTGTCTCTGGTCGAAGCAGCTCGACGGGCTGATGCTCGATTTCTACCTGCTGGTCGACGACTATGGCCGCGCCTACGGCAAGCGCTGGCTGGCGGCGGCCAACCGGCTGATCCCGCCCAATGTCTTCTATGCCGAGCAGGGCAATCTGCGCGCGAAATACGCAGTGCTGACCGTCGACGACTTCGCGCGGCTGGCGTCGGCGCGGACGCGCAATGTGTCGGTGTGGGCGCGGTTTGCGCAGCCGTCGGCGCTGGTGTGGGCGCGCGATGACGCGGCACGGGATCGCGTGGTCGCGGCGGTGGCGCAGGCGGCACCGGCGTTGCTGGCGGCGGCGCGGCCGTTGTTGCCGGCCAAGCTCGACATGCGCGAGTTGTGGACCCGGGCGTTCGCGCTGACCTACGACGCCGAACTGCGGTCGGAGAAGGCGGGACGGGGCGTCACGCTCTATGACACCGCGCCCGAGCGTTATCGCGACATCACCGGGCCTGCACTGGCCGCTGCGGGCATTTCCGCGCGGGTCGCGGGCGAGACGGTGGAGCTGCTCAACAGCGCCGATCCGGCAGCGGGCGAGCGCCAATGGGCGCGGCGGCGGCTGGAGGGCAAGCTGCTGTCGGCGGTGCGCTTGATCAAGGCCAGCCTGACCTTCGATGGCGGGATCGACTATCTGGCGTGGAAGATCACCCGCCACTCAGGCGTCGAGGTGGCGATCACGCCGTGGCAGCGCCGCCATCCGATCCTCGCCGGGCTGCTGCTGCTGCCGCAATTGAAGCGCAAGGGCGCGGTGCGGTGAGTTTTCGGGCCGCATCCGGAATGATAGGATGCGGCGTGCTTCGATCGGTTTTCCTGCTGCTTTCCCTTGGGCTTGCGCTACCGGCGCAGGCCGAGGACAGGATGGACGCCTATCGCGAGAAGACGCGGGTGGTCGCCAAGGTCTCTGACTGCCTCAAGGCCGCGAAGCCTGACGAGATCGTCGTGTGCGGACGGAAGCAGATCAATTTGCGTTACCGCCTGCCGTCGACGGGGCCGAAACCGGGGACGGCCTCAGCGCGAACGGTGGGCGAGGAGCGCTTCACGCTTCAGCAATATCGCGCGGAGGGCGGCAGCGGGTCATGCACCACCGTCGGGCCGAACGGGCTGATGGGCTGCGTGATGAAAGAGATCCGCGAGGAACAGGAGCGCGGCGAGCCGGGGCTGATCCGCCGGGTGCTGACCTATCTCGATCCGGACGAGTAGGGCGCTTTCGCCTCCCCAAACACTGTCGTCATTCCGGCGAAGGCCGGAATCCATGCGGCGGTCTGTATGGATTCCGGCCTTCGCCGGACGGCGTAGGGAGTGAATGACGATAATATGGGTGGCTGAATGTTGGGCCCGTTTCGGTCGTCCCTTGCCCAAACCAATCGTCATACCGGCGAAAGCCGGTATCCAGTCGATGGTCGGTCTGGATACCGGCTTTCGCCGGTATGACGGGATGGTGCGTGTTAGCGGGTAGGAGGCTCAGGCGTCGAGCGGCAGCCCCGTCACCTTGGCCGCTGCGGCGAAGCGCTCGATGATCGTCGCGATCTGCTCCGACGTATGCTCGGCGCAGATCGAGCAGCGGAGGAGGTAGATGCCGGCAGGCGTCGCGGGCGGGCGGGCCATGTTGACGTAGACGCCGAGGTCGATCAGCGCCGACCACATGCGCGCGGTCGATTCCTGGTCGGGCATCAGCACCGCGATGATCGCGCTTTCGGGCGTCTTGGTCGCGAGCGTGAAGCCCGCCGCCGTCAGCCCGCCGTGCAACTGCCGGGTATTTTCCCACAGATGCTGGCGCTTGTTGTGGCTGTGCATCAGCTTGCGGATCGAGGTCGCGGCGCAGGCCATGACCGCGGGCGGCAGCGACGCGGTGAAGGTGTAGGGGCGGCAGACCAGCCGCAGGATCTCGAACTTCGGATGGTTCGAGACGCAGAAACCCCCGACCGTGCCGACCGACTTGGAGAAGGTGCCGACCACGAAATCGATGTCGGCCTCGACACCCGCCGCCTCATAGACGCCGCGGCCATGCTCGCCGAAGAAGCCCATGCCGTGCGCCTCGTCGACGAGGATCATCACGTTCGGGTGCGCCTTTGCGGCGGCGACCATTTCCTTCAGCGGCGCGATGTCGCCGAGCATCGAATAGACGCCTTCCAGCACCACCAGCTTGTTGGCTTCGGGGGGCAGGCGGCCGAGACGCTTCGACAGATCCTCGACCGAATTGTGGCGGAAGCGGACGATGTCGGCGTTGCCCATCGCGCAACCGTCGTAGATCGAGGCGTGGCTGTCGGCGTCGAGCACGACATAGTCGCCGCGCCCGGCGAGCGTCGCCACCATGCCGAGATTGGCCTGATAGCCGGTCGAGAACACCATCGCATGTTCGGTGCCGTAGAACTCGCGCAGCGCGTCCTCGACTTCCTTGTGCGTCTGGTAGGTGCCGTTCAGCACGCGGCTGCCGGTGGTGCCGGCGCCGAAGCGCTTCAGCGCGTCCTCGCCCGCGGCGATGACGTCCGGGTCGAACGTCATGCCCATGTAGTTGTAGGTGCCGACGAGGATGGTGTCCTTGCCGTTGATGACAGCCTCGGTCGGCGACTTCACTTCGTCCATGACGATGGCGAAGGGGTCGCGCACGCCGCTGCCGAGCAGTGCTTCGCGCTCCGCAATCAGGCCGTCGAACTTGGAAAGCAGATCGGTCACGGTCTTATTTGTCCGTCATTCTGGCGACAGCGTCGGCGACCTGGCCGACCGTCTCCAGTTCGGGGAGCAGGTTCAGCGGGATCACGATGTCCCACTCGTCCTCGATGTTGGCGACGAGGTCCATCACGGTCAGCGAGTCGAGCTCGAGATCGTTGGCGAAACTGGTGTTTTCCTCGACGGCGATGCCCTTCTTGTTCAAGGGGGCGATCAGATCGGCGAGGCGGGTGAAAATAGCGGCGCGGTCAGGCATGGGCCGGCTCCTTATGGATCGTTGCCGCGGATGCCAAGACTTTGTGGCGACCCCGCGGCAGGAAGGCGTCAGAGCCAGCCGGCGTCGCGATACCAGGCGGCTGTCATCGCCAATCCCTTATCGATGGAGACGGCGGGCGACCAGCCGGGAATGGCGGGGCCGCGCGACACCCAGTCGGGATGCGCGAAATAACGGGCGCGGTCGAAGCTCAACTTGGGCAGCCGGCCACGCACATTGCTGATCGCGGTATCGACTGCCGCGCCGACCAGCATCGCCGCCTTCGGCGCGCGCAGCACCAAGGGACGCTTGCCGACCGCCGTGCCGATGCGGCGGGCGAGGTCGCCATGCTCGTAGCCGCCGGGGTGGCCGTCGTCGGGCTCATACATGCCCGTTGCATCCCGGGTCGCCAAGGCGAGCAGCGCGGCGGCGAGGTCATCGGCGTGGATGAAGGAGGCGTGGCCGGCCCACGGCACCAGCGCGAGGCCGTGCTTCGCCATGCGGAACAGCTCGAGCGTCTCGCGGTCGCCGGGGCCGTAGACGGCGGGCGGGCGGACGATCGCAAAGTCGAGGTCGGAAGCGGGGAACAGCGCCTCGGAGCGCGCCTTGCTGGCGCCGTAGCCGGACAGGGCGGGTTCGCGTGCGGCGAGCGAGGAGACATGGACGAAGCGACGGATGCCCGCCGCCTTCGCCGCGTCGATCATCACCTGCGTGCCGGCGACATTGCCGGCGTCGAACTCGGCCGGGGTGCGGGCATTGATGACGCCCGCGACATGGATGATCGCATCGACGCCGCCGCAGAGATCGCCACAGCCGGAGAGATCGCCGGAAATCCAGTCGATGCCGTCCGACGCGTCCTGCGGACGACGCGTCAGCGCGCGGACTTTATGCCCGCGCTCGACGGCGAGTTTCAGAAGACGCTGCCCGACGAATCCCGTGCCGCCGGTGACAGCGAGGGTGGCCATCAGCTCAGGCGGCGACGTCGAACGGCTGGATTTCGCCCGACAGGTAGAGCGTGCGCGCCTTGGAGCGGCTGAGCTTGCCCGAGCTTGTGCGGGGCAGGGTGCGCGGCGGCACCAGCTCGACGACGCAGGTCATGCCGGTGATGGTGCGGACCTTCGACTTGATCGCCTCGCGCAGGTTGGCGCGCTCGGCCGGGTCACTGGTGCGGCACTGGACCAGCACCGCCGGCGCTTCCTCGCCCGAGGAGGTGGTGATCGAGAAGGCGGCGATGTCGCCGGCCTTGAAGCCCGGCAGCTGCTCGATCGCCCACTCGATGTCCTGCGGCCAGTGGTTCTTGCCGTTGATGATGATCATGTCCTTGGCGCGACCCACGATGTGGATGTAGCCGTCGACGAGGTAGCCCATGTCGCCGGTGTCGAGCCAGCCGTCCTTCAGGCAGGCGGCAGTCGACACTTCGTCGCGGAAATAGCCGACCATCACCGACGGGCCGGAGACAAACACGCGGCCGATATTGCGGTCGGGCAGCAGCTCGCCGGCCTCGTCGCGAATCTCGATGGTGTGGCCCGGGACGGCCTTGCCGCAATTGACGATGGCGCGATAGCGCGTCGGGCGGTCGGCGTCCTCGGCGGGCGCCTCGGCATGGCCTTCGCCGGCGAGCAGCCGCTCGTCGACGAGATCGATGACGATGCCTTCGCCCGGCGGCATCACCGAGACGGCGAGCGTCACTTCGGCGAGGCCGTAGCTCGGCAGGAACGCCTTGGCGCTGAAGCCCGCCGGCGCGAAGGCGTCGACGAACGCCTGCATCACGTCGGGGCGGATCATGTCGGCGCCGTTGCCGGCAACGCGCCAGCGCGACAGGTCGAACTTGCTCGCCGCGTCGGTCTGGCTCGATACGCGGCGCGCGCAGATATCGTAGCCGAAGGTCGGGCTGTACGACATCGCATGGCCGTCGACGCGGCTGATCAGGGTCAGCCACGACAGCGGCCGGCGCGCGAAATCCTCGGTCGCGAGATAGTCGACCGACATCTGGTTGGCGACCGGCGACAGGAAGCAGCCGACGAGGCCCATGTCATGATACCAGGGCAGCCACGACACCAGGCGGTCGTCGTCCTGTGCCTTCATGCTGCTCGCGTGGCAGAACAGATTGTTGAGCAGCGCGGCATGGGTGACGGCAACACCGTGCGGGAAGCGCGTCGAGCCGCTCGAATACTGCAGATAGGCGATATCGTCGGTCTTCGCCTGCGGCAACGCGGCGTCCGGCGCCGGCTTCTCGCTGTAGCTCGCCCAATCCTCTGACCGGGCATGCGGCAGCGCGGCAGCCGCCTCGGCAACCATCGCCTGCAGCCCCGGCGGGCTCAGCACCAGCGCGGGGTCGCAGCTGATCAGCTGGTTGCGGATCTGCTCGATATAGCCCTCACGGCCGCCGAACGAGGTCGGCAGCGGCAGCGGCACCGGCCAGGCGCCGGCATAGACGACGCCGAAGAACATCGCGGCGAACTCGGGGCCGGTCTCGGCGATCAGCGCGACGCGGTCGCCGACGCCGATGCCGTCGGCGATCAGGCGGCGCGCCTGCACCAGCGCATCGGCGCGCAGCTCGGCGAAGGTGTAGCTGCGCACCAGCGTGGCGCGCGCGTCGAAGAAGTTGAAACCCCGGATGCCGGTCGCGGCATAGTCCAGCGCATCGCCCAGCGTCGCGAAATCGGCGAGGCGGCGAGGGAGGTCGTCGCGCGTGGGCGTGACGGCTTCGTCGCGGGTGGTGGACTGCAGCAAGACCCGTGTCTCCTAAACTCACTCGGGCGGATCGATGCCTCGTTCCGCCGAACGACCCCTTTTCCAAGGGTTATGGTTTAACGCAGCCTGCCAGATGGCGACGTGGCGCGTTCAAATTCCGGCCCGACTATGGCAGGAACGTGGCATCGTCCATGGAAGATCGCCAATCCTCTTCCCGCCGCGAGCGGAAACCGAAGAAGCCGCTGACGCCCGACAGCCTCAACTGGTTCGCGCTGCGCTATGTCGAGCGCTATGCGACAACGCGGGAGAAGTTGCGGCGCTATCTGTCTGACAAGCTTCGCGAACGTGGCTGGGCGGGCGAGGGGCAGGCACCGATCGATGCCATGGTCGAGCGCTTCGCCGAGCTGGGCTATGTCGACGATCGCAGCTTCGGCGAGAGCAAGGCGCGGAGCCTCGGCCGCCGGGGTTATGGCGCAAGGCGGATCGACCAGACGCTGACCGCGGCGGGAATCGAGCCCGAGTTGCGCGAGGAGATTCGCGGCGAGGTCGACGATCGCGAGGCGGCGCTGGCCTATGCGCGCCGCAAGCGGATCGGGCCGTTTGCGGCTGAGAAGCCGAGCCCTGAGCTACGGCAGAAGCAGTTCGCGGCGATGGTGCGCGCGGGGCACGGCTTCGATCAGGTGAAGGCGATCCTCGGCGCCGAGACCGAGCACGAGCTCTACGACGAATTTCCCTGACGGGCGCGCGCCGCGGCGAGCGCCTCGGGCGTGTCGATGTCGGCAAGGATCGCGTCGGTGCCGACCTCCACCTCGATAACCTGATCGGCCAGCTCGGCGAGCAGCACCTTGCCGCCGACATCGCCGTCGAGCGCGGCGAGGCGGGCGAAGTGGGCGCGGGGCCACAGCACCGGGTTGCCGCGCTTGCCGTCGACGGTGGGGACGACGATCGCCTGTGGCTCGCGGGCAGGGGCGGCGAGCGCGGTCAGCACGGCGGGCGTCACCTGCGGCATGTCGCCGAGGCAGACGATGGCGGCGCGCCAGTCGGCAGGGACGGCGGCGATGCCGGCGCGCAGCGAACGGCTCAGCCCTTCGGCGAAATCGGGTGCCTCGACGATGGCGGCGCGGTCGCCGACCACGGCGCGCATCTCGGCCGCCATGTTGCCGACGACAACCAGCGCGGGCAGGCCGGCGGCAGCGAGGGTGTCGAGCGTATGGGCGAGCAATGGTTTACCGCCGAGATCGGCGAGCAGCTTGTTGGCGCCCTGCATCCGCGACGAGCGGCCGGCGGCGAGCACCACCGCGCCGACCGGGCCGTTGACGGCGGGCTTGCCGGCGCGCGGCTCGGGGCGCTCGACCTCGGCGAGGACGCCGCCGACGCCCATGCCGGCGATGATCGCGCTGTCGACGGGGAGGCCTGTGAGCAAACGCTCAAGCACCAGATCGACGCCGTTGCGCTTGGGTGAGCGGGCGCAGCCGGGGAGGCCGAGGACCGACTTGCCGGCGAGCGACGCGAGGCAGAGCAGATTGCCGGGATCGACCGGCATGCCGAGGCGTTCGATGGCGCCGCCGGCCACTTCGATGGCGGCGGGGACAACGTCGCGGCGGTCGGCGGTGGCGGAGGCGCCGGCGATCAGGATGAGATCGGCGTCGGTGGCGGCCAGCTTGGCTGTCAGGTCGTCGACGGCGTGCGGGCAGCGGGTGGCCGACACGAGCGTCGCGCCGATCGCGGCGAGGCGGCGGCGGGTGACCTCTTCGGTCTTGGCGAACAGCTTGTCGGGCTGACCGGGCAGCATGGTCTGGATCAGCGCCACCGTGGCGGCGCGGAACGGCGCGACGGCGATGGGGGCGGCAGCGGCGAGCGCGGCATCGACGGCGGCGCCGGGCACGGCGTAGGGGATGATCTTGATGGTGGCGACGATATCGCCGTCGCGGACCCGTGCCTCGGGCATCTGCACGCCGAGGGTGATGCCTTCGTCGATGGCGTTGAGGCGATGTACCGCCGCCGGGTCGAGGCGCACCAGCCCGTCGACCATCGCGACGAGATTGACGCGGCCGTGCACCGGCGCGAGCGCCTTCACATGGCCGCCAGCCAGCGCTGCGCCGAGGCGGGCGGCGGCGTCATCCTCGGCGATATCGCCGGGTTCGAGGCGGGCGACCACCAGCTCGGTGAGCCCGGCGGCGCGCGCGGTGGCGAGATCGTCGGCGGTCAGGCGCCGGCCCTTGGGCAAGCGCTTGCCGTCGATCAACAGCGAGTGGGCGAGGATCGCGCCCTCGCAGTCGGCGAGCGGCGCCGGGCCGAACTTCATAACCTACCGCGCCAGGCGGCGGTCATCTGCGCGGCGATGGAGAGCGCGATCTCTGACGGATTGGCGGCGCCGAGGTCGAGGCCGGCGGGGCCGTGCAGGCGGGCGATCTGGTCTTGTGTCAGGCCGGCGGCGGCGAGCCGCTCAACCCGTGCTGCCTGCGTGCGCCGCGAGCCGAGCGCCGCGACGTAGAAGGCGGGCGAGGGGAGGGCCGCGAGCAGCGCCGGATCGTCGAGCTTGGGATCGTGGGTGAGCGTCACCACCGCGCTGGCGGCGTTGGGCTGCCACTCGGCGAGCGCCTCATCGGGCCAGCGGTCGTTGACGGTCGCATCCTCGAAGCGGGCGGCGGCGGCGAACATGCCGCGCGGGTCGATGATGGTCACCGCATAGCCGAGCTGCCGCGCCATCGGCGCCAGGGCCTGCGCGATGTGGACAGCGCCGATGATCGCGAGGCGCAACGGCGGCGTGTAGCGGTTGATGAAGGCACCTTCGGCCTCGCCGATCCGGGTTCGGCCGGCGTCGTCAGTGGAAAGCGCGAGGGTACGGCCATCGCGGCGGGCGTCGCTGATCTCTTCGAGCAGCGCGGGCGGAAACCAGTCGGGGTGGATCGCCTGCACAAGGATCGCGATGCGGCCGCCGCAGGCGAGACCGACTTCCCACGCCGTCGCGTCGGCGACGCCATATTCCAGCCGACGGAAGCCACCCTCGGCGATCAGCTCGAGCGCATTGGCGATGACGTCGCCCTCGACGCAGCCGCCGCTGACCGAGCCTTCGAAGAGTCCGTCGTCGCGCACCACCAGATGGCTGCCGGCGCGGCGCGGCGCCGATCCCCAGGTCTCGGCGACGGTAGCGATGGCGACACCATGCCCCTCGGTGAGCCAGTCGCGTGCGGCGGCGAGCAGCCGGTCGAGCTCGTCGCCGGCTAGGCGAGCATCAGCCATATGAACAGCACCATCAGCAGGGTGAGCACGCTGCCCCAGACGATCGGCGGGATGCCCTTGCCGCTGTCTTCGGTGTCGGTGACTGGGAGCGACGGCGGCTCGAGGATGGCGTCGCCGACGATCTCGGCGGCGACTGGCTCGGCGGCAGGGGCCGGTCCTTCGACCTCGGCCTTCAGGCGGGCGAAGAAGGTTTCTGCATAGCTGCGCGCGGTGCCTTCGACGAGGCGGGCGCCGAGCTGCGCCAGCTTGCCGCCGATCGTCGAGCGGGCGACGTAGGAGAGGCGGGTGCCGGTGCCGCCGTCGGGCAGCGCTTCCTCGGTGAGGCTCACGTCGGCGGCGCCCTTGGCGAAGCCGGCGACGCCGCCCTTGCCCTCGCCGGCGATGGTGTAGCTGGTCGGCGGGTTCAGATTCTGCAGATCGACGCCACCGGTGAAGCTGGCGCGCACCGGGCCGACCTTGGCGTTGAGCTTGCCTTCGAAGCGGCTGTCGCCGACCTTCTCCAGCGACTCGACGCCCTCGATGCAGCGCGCCAGCACCGCGGGATCGTTCAACGCGGCCCAGACGCGCTCGCGCGGGGCGGCGATCAGCGTGTCGCCCTGAATCTCCATGCGACGGTCCTTTCTTCAGCAACTTGCGCGACGGCGGCGGTTGCCGCTCACCCTATTGCGGAACCCGTCCCGCTTCCGCAACAAAGATGGTTTTTATCGGCACGATCTTTGTGTTAGCGTCCCGGCGGGGCAAATAGCGGTTGCGTGGGAGGGCCTCATGAGCGAGGCGCTGTTGACACAGGAAATAGACGATAGTGACGTGAATGCGGATGATGTCCGTGTTTGCGGCAAAGTGAAATGGTTCGACGCCGTGCGGGGGTATGGATTCGTCGTTCCGGAAGACGGCAGCAGCGATGTGCTGGTGCACTTCACCGTGCTGCGCGAAGTGGGGCGGCGGACGTTGCCGGAAGGCGCGACCGTGACCTGCTATGCGGTGCAGCGCGATCGCGGCCGTCAGGCGCGCAAGATTCTCGACCTTGATCTGTCGACCTCGATCGGGCCGGACCCGGAGGCCGCGTTGCAGCGCGCCGCCAGCCGGATCGATCCGCTCGACCTGCTCGAGAGCGCCGGGCCGTTCGAGCCGGTGACCGTCAAATGGTTCAACCGGCTGAAAGGCTATGGCTTCGTGTCGCGTGGCGGCAGCTCCTCGGACATCTTCGTCCATATGGAGACGGTCCGCCGCGCCGGCGTCGCCGAGCTGATCCCGGGCCAGGAGGTGCGGGCGCGCATCGCCAGCGGCGAGAAGGGCCCCCTCGCGGTCACCATCGAAATCGTCGAATAATGGCGTTCAATACGGCCAAGCGGCTGCTCCGGACAGGGCTGGCCGTTCTGCTTGTCGGGCTCGCCGCCTGCCACGATCCGTTCGCGGAAGAAGCGCTGGCGGCAACGCCGGCCGCGGCCACGCTCGATGTCGTTACTGTGAAGGTGACGGCAAAGGGCAAGGTTCACAGCTATCGCGCCGAGGTGGCGCGCACCCCGGCGCAGCAGGCGCAGGGGCTGATGTACCGCACCAAGATGGCGCCGGGCGCGGGGATGATCTTCCTGTTCCCCGAGCCGCGCATGGCTTCCTTCTGGATGGCCAACACTTATCTGCCGCTCGACATCATCTTCATCGCGTCCGACGGCAAGGTGATCAATGTCGGCGAGGGCGTGCCGCTGACGACCAAGACAGTGGAATCGACGGCGCCGGCGGGCAGCGTGCTCGAGCTCAACCGCGGCGAGGCGGCGCGCATCGGCCTGAAGGCCGGCGACAAGGTGACGTGGGCGGCAAAATGAGGCAGCGTTCGGCGCGCTGAGTCCGCTTCACCCTCCGCGCGACTTGTGTTAAAACTGTACGCGCAGAGGGAGATGATGATGCGTTTCAAGGCTTTGATGCTGGTTCCTGTCGCTGCCGCACTGCTTGGCGCGCCCGCCGTCGCCCAAACGCCGGCACCCGCCGCCGCCCCGGCCACGGCGCAGGCCGATCCGATGGACGAGGTCGTCTGCAAGCGCGAGGGCGAGACCGGCTCGCTGGTCAAGAAAAAGAAGAAGGTCTGCGCGACCCGCCGCCAGTGGGAGGTGGTCGCCAGCAAGAGCCGCGAAGCGCTCGACCAGGGCCAGATGAGCGGCAGCAGCTCGGGCCAGTAAGTCGCTGTCCAGGCCAGGATATGGACGAGCCGCGGCGGTGATCGCCGCCGCGCTGCTGGCTGCCTGCTCGCCCGGTGAAGCGCCCGATGCGTCGGGGCTGACCGGCGAGGAGAAGGTCGCGCTGGTCCAGCGCTATTATGCCTGCGCGCGCGAGCAGAACACGCCTTGCGTCGCGGCGACGCTGCATCCCGATTTCCGCGCCGCCGCCGAAGCGGCGGGCGCCGATGCGCGGCAGGGCCATGCCGAGGCGATGAGCCGCCGGCTGGCGACCTCGCGCGTCGAATCGCGGGTGCTCGATCAGGACGGCGCCGAGGTCTGGGTCGTCGAGGTGTGGAACGACAAACATGGCGCGACGACCAGCCTGCTGCGGAATTTTACGTTCGAGAGCGGGCTGATCCGCGCGAAGACGGTGCTGGCGACGTAGAAGTCGTCGCCGGCCTCCCAACATTCGTCATCCCGGCGAAAGCCGGGATCCAGACCGGCGTCCGACTGGATACCGGCTTTCGCCGGTATGACGGGTGAGGGCGGTGTGGGCCGGCTTGCCCTCATCCTGCCGCCAGCCGATACACGCCCCATGCGCGAACGCACCCTCATCGACCGGCTGCTGAAGCCGCTCGCCGGCCATCCGGCGGCGCGGGGGCTGGCCGATGACGCGGCGGTGCTGGCGCCGCCGCTGGGGCGCGACCTGGTGTTCACGCACGACGTGCTCGCCTGCGGCATCCACTATCTGCCCGCCGACCCCGCTTCCGACATCGCGTGGAAGCTGCTGGCGGTGAACCTGTCCGACCTCGCGGCGATGGGCGCGCGACCGGTCGGGGTGCTGATGGGGCTGGCGCTGAGCGCCACCGAGGACGAGGCGTGGCTGACGGCCTTCACCGGCGGGCTGAAGCGGGCGCTCGATCGCTGGGAGGTGCCGCTGCTCGGCGGTGATACGGTGACAGGGCTCGACCGCGCGGTGCTGGGGCTGACCGCGATTGGTCAGGTGCCGGCGGGCGGGGCGCTGGCGCGCGGCGGCGCGAAGCCGGGCGATGATCTCTATGTGACGGGTACGATTGGCGACGCGGGCCTCGGTCTCGCCATCGCCAAAGGGGAAGCGCCCGCCGACAAATTCCTGCTCAACCGCTTCCGCCGTCCCGAGCCGCGCCTCGCGACGGGGGCGGGGCTGGTCGGGCTCGCCAGCGCGGCGATGGACGTTTCCGATGGGCTGCTGATCGACGCCGAGCGGCTGGCGGCGGCGAGTGGCGTGGCGGTCGATCTCGACCTCGCGGCGCTGCCGCTGTCCGACGCGGCGGCGGCGCGCACCGCGCGATCGAACGAAGCGCTCGTCGAGCGGGCGACGGCCGGCGACGATTATGAGCTGCTGTTCGCTGTCGCGCCGGTTCGCGCGGCCGAGGTCGCGACGCTCGCCGAGGCCAGCCGGCTGCGGCTGACGCGGATCGGGGCCGTCGCCGAGGGAAAAGGCCTCAAAATCGCGGGAATCGATGGCGAAACGATCCGCCCGTCGCGTCTCGGCTACGAGCACGGCACCTAGCGGTTGCCAGCGTCGCTACCTTTTGCCACAACCCGCGGCAATCTTTTCACGCAACGCGGCCCCAAGACCGCGTCATCCATCAGGGGTTAGGGAAAACATGGAAACTCAGACCGTGGTGCTGATCGCGGTACTGTGCGGCTTCATTGCCGTGCTGTACGGCCTTCTCACCGCCGGGCAGGTGCTTCGCGCGCCGGCCGGCAATGCCCGCATGCAGGAAGTCGCCGCCGCCATCCAGGAAGGCGCGCAGGCCTATCTCGGCAAGCAATATACCGCCATCGCCATCGTCGGCGTCATCGTCGGCGCCGTCGTGCTGTTCACGCTCGGCGTGTACACCGCGGTCGGCTTCGTGCTCGGCGCCGTGCTCTCGGGCCTCACCGGCTACATCGGCATGTACATCTCGGTGCGCGCCAACGTCCGCACCGCGGAAGCCGCGCGCAACGGCCTGCAGGCCGGCCTCACCATGGCGTTCCGCTCGGGCGCGGTCACCGGCCTGCTGGTCGCCGGCCTCGCGCTGCTCGCCATCGCCGGTTACTATTATTACCTGACCGGCCTCGCCGGCTACGAGCTGGCCGAGGTGGCCGAGCGCCGTGAGATCATCAAGGCGCTCACCGGCCTCGCGTTCGGCGCGTCGCTGATCTCGATCTTCGCGCGTCTCGGCGGCGGTATCTTCACCAAGGCCGCCGACGTCGGCGCCGACATGGTCGGCAAGAACGAGCTCGGCTTCGACGAGGACGACGACCGCAACCCGGGCGTCATCGCCGACAACGTCGGCGACAACGTCGGCGACTGCGCCGGCATGGCCGCCGACCTGTTCGAGACCTATGTCGTCACCGTCGGCGCCACCATGGTGCTGGTCGCGCTGCTGGTCGCCGGCCAGGACGCCGTCGACCTCATGGCGCTGCCGCTGATCGCGGGCGGCGTCTGCATCCTCACCTCGATCATCGGCACCTATTTCGTGCGCCTGGGCAAGGGCTCGATCATGGGTGCGCTCTACAAGGGCTTCGGCGTCGCCGCGGTCCTGTCGATCCCGGCGCTCTACTTCGCCACCACCCTGCTGTTCCCCGACATGAACGCCGTCATCGGCGGCCCGTCGGAAGCCACCAGCGTCGACGTGGCGCCCGAAGTCGCCGCCGGCACCACCTTCACCGGCATGGACCTGTTCTACTGCATGGTGGTCGGCCTCGTCGTGACCGGGCTCATCGTCTGGATCACCGAATATTACACCGGCACCGACTATCGCCCGGTGCAGTCGATCGCCAAGGCGTCGAACTCGGGCCACGGCACCAACGTCATCCAGGGCCTCGCGGTCTCGATGGAATCGACGGCGCTGCCGACGCTCGTCATCGTCGCGGGCATCATCGTCAGCTACCAGCTGGCGGGCCTGATCGGCATCGCCTTCGCGGCGACGGCGATGCTGGCGCTGGCCGGCGTGGTCGTGGCGCTCGACGCCTACGGCCCCGTCACCGACAACGCCGGCGGCATCGCCGAGATGTCGGGGCTGGAGCATGAGGTGCGCGAGCGCACCGACGCGCTCGACGCGGTCGGCAACACGACGAAGGCGGTCACCAAGGGCTATGCGATCGGCTCGGCCGGTCTTGCAGCGCTGGTGCTGTTCGCGACCTACACTGAAGATCTGTCGCAGTTCTTCAGCAACGTGGAAGTGAACTTCTCGCTGTCCAACCCCTATGTCGTCGTCGGCCTGCTGCTCGGTGCGCTTCTGCCGTACCTGTTCGGCGGCATGGCGATGACCGCGGTCGGCCGCACCGCTTCGGCGGTGGCGCTCGATATCCGTGCGCAGTTCGCCGAGAACCGCGACGCGATCATCAGCCGTCAGGTGCGCCCGAACTATGCGCGCACCGTCAGTCTCGTCACCGCGGGCGCGATCCGCGAGATGATCATCCCGTCGCTCCTGCCGGTGCTGGCGCCGATCGTCGTCTACTTCGCGATCACCGCGGTCGCGGGCCAGGGCAACGGCTTCGCCGCGCTCGGCGCGCTGCTGATGGGCGTCATCGTCTCGGGTCTGTTCGTGGCCATCTCGATGACCTCGGGCGGCGGCGCGTGGGACAACGCCAAGAAGGTGATCGAAGTCGGCGCGTACGGCGGCAAGGGCTCGCCGGCGCACCAGGCGGCGGTCACCGGCGACACCGTCGGCGATCCCTACAAGGACACCGCCGGCCCGGCGGTCAACCCGATGATCAAGATCACCAACATCGTGGCGCTGCTGCTGCTCGCGGCACTCGCTCACTAAACCGACGTTCGTCGACCTTTCAGGCCCGTCCGGGAAACCGGGCGGGCCTTTTCTTTGGTTACCGGTCGATAAGCCAATGTTCCTTGTCGACCTACACCGTTGCTTGCGCGTAATATGACAATGGCTGAGGGGCCATCGGAGAAGAATTCGTGACCGACGACGCCCACCTCGACCGATCTTTTCTCGGACATCCCAAGGGGCTGGCCTACCTCGCCTTCACCGAGGCGTGGGAGCGCTTCTCCTATTACGGGATGCAGGCGCTGCTGGTCCTGTACCTCGTTAACCATCTGCTGCTGCCCGAAAATGCCGCGAACGTCGCGCTGCTGGAGCCGCTGCGCAGTCTCTACGGCGGTCTCGACGGCCAGCCGTTCGCCTCGGCGATCGTCGGCACCTATTTCGCTTTGGTCTATTTCACCCCGATCGTCGGCGGTTTCATCGCCGACCGCTACATCGGCAAACGCCGCGCGGTGCTGACCGGCGCGATCATCATGACCTTGGGCCATTTCCTGATGGCGGCGGAAGCGGCGTTCCTGTTCGCGCTGCTCTGCCTGATCATCGGGTCGGGGCTGCTCAAAGGCAACATCGCGGGGCAGGTAGGGGCGCTCTACAAGCCCGACGATCTGCGCCGGGCGGACGCCTTCCAGATCTTCTACCTCGGCATCAACGCCGGCGCGATCGCCGCGCCGCTGGTGGTGGGGACGCTCGGCGAGAAGGTCGGCTGGCACTGGGGCTTCGGTGCCGCCGGCATCGGCATGCTGATCGCGCTCGCCATCTACATCGACGGCCAGAATTATCTGCCCGTCGACCATCTGGAGCCGAGGAAGAAAGGCGCCGAGGCGCCGGTACGGCCGCCGCTGACCCGGCCCGAATGGCTGTCGCTGCTGGCGATCATCCTGCTGATCCCGGTGCTTGCCGTGGCGATCGTGCCCAACAACCAGATTTTCAACGCCTATCTCACTTGGGGCGACACGGCCTTCGACCTGACCTTCGACGGAGAGAAGCTGCCGACCACTTGGCTGGTGACGCTCGATGCCGTCGTGTCGGTGAGCCTGCTCGCCGGCGTCGCGCTGTTTTATCGCTGGTACGGCAAGCATTGGCGCGAGCCCGACGAGGCGACCAAGCTGGTCATCGGCTCGATCTTCTCGGTCGGCGGCATGCTGTGTCTTGTCGCGGCGGCGGCGACCACGCCCGAGGGCCAGAAGATCCCGATGGCCTGGCCCGTGCTGTTCCACTTCGTGAACAGCATCGGCTTTGCGCATATCCTGCCCGTCAGCCTCGCCTTCTTCGCGCGGCTGGCACCCCCGGCGATCAACTCCACCGCGCTCGGCCTCTATTATCTCGCCTTCTTCGCCGCCAATTCGCTGGTCGGCTATGTCGGCGGCTATCTGTCGACGATGCCGATCACCAGCTTCTGGCTGCTGCACGCAGCGTTCGCCGCCGGCGCGGGCGTGGTGTTCCTGCTGTTCAAGCTATTCCTGATGAAGCGGCTGGTAGGGGAAAAGGGCTGACGCGCGAAGAGCTTACATGTCACATTCGGAACCACCCTGATAAAGCGATCAACCTCATCGATTATGTCAATACTCAACTACACGCCGCCGATGCCGAAGCGCAGTCGCTATGATGTTGAGGATCTGCATCCGGTTCGAACAATGCCGCCATATGAGCCATGCTGGTGTCGTTCCGGAAAGAAATGGAAGTTCTGTCATAAGATCAGAGAAGCGATGAGACCTCTGGCCTTTGCTGAGCTTACAGCCAACATGCAGGTTGAGGCGAAGAGGGGATACTGTTCGCACCCCGACGCTCCCAGAGGCTGTAGCAACAAGCTTATTCGATCCCACACCGTTCAACGCAGCGGAGGACTGTCGGCGATCGCAGAAGATGGGCACGTGCTGTCGCCGAAAGAGGGCGTGAAATTTATGGCACAGAACGACGGATTGATGGTCCCGACAAAGGTAGGCATAAATAATGCGTCAACGTTTATGGGCTTTTGTGGTTTACATGACGGATCTATGTTCAGGCCAGCTGAGCACGGAGCAGTGTCGCTAAACTCTGAAGTGGCATTTCTTCTCTCTTTTCGATCAGTTGCATATGAAGGGTATAATAAAATAATCTCTAAGCGCTGGTCAGAGATAAATCGTGAAGCTGATGCAGGTCTACCATTCGAGCGTCAGGCGATGTTTCAGCAAATGCAGCACTGGCATCGTGTCGGCACGGAAGTTGCCATCGAAGATTTTAATATATGGAAAGAGGCGTACGACGAAGCATTTAAGAAAAATGACTATTCAAGATTTTGGTATCACGCTGTTGCATTTGAAGGCGTTTTGCCGATCGCTGCTTCTGGCGGACTGATGCCAGAGTTTGATTTTACAGGAAAGCGGGTCCAAGCCCTTGGTGAGTTAGGCAAGACCCTCGATCACGTGACAGTGAATCTCACTGTCCTTGAAGGTCGCACGGTGGCTGTTCTGGGCTGGCTGGGAGAGCCCGATGACGCTGCGCAACAGTTCGTAAGGTCGTTCGCTGAGGTTCCGGACAATGATGTAGCGAACGCGCTCCTCCGCCTTTGCTTCGAGCATATCGAGAATTTGTATCTCACGCCGAGCTGGTGGAACGCCTTGCCCGGAGAATGGCAGACTGCGCTCGTGCATAAAATGAAAAACGGTCTGCCGCATGGCGAGCGTGTACCAGCGGGTCTACTACCCGACGGGCGGGACTACTTCCCCAATTTAAAGGTGGTGGAACGCATTAGCGCTCTTCCTGCCCCCGCGTAAGCGATGCGCACTCGCCTCCGATAAGGCGATGCTCACGCAATCTCCCTGATTATACCTGATTCGCGTTTCCGGCGCGCATGGCCTCGATCGCCTCATTGGCGAGCGCGTCGCAGCGTTCGTTTTCGGCGTGGCCGGCGTGGCCCTTCACCCATTTCCACTCGATCCGGTGGGGGCGGGCGGCCTCGACGAGGTCCATCCACAGGTCGGCGTTCTTCACCGGCTTCTTGTCGGCGGTCTTCCAGCCGTTGCGCTGCCAGCCGAAGATCCATTTGGTGATGCCGTCCATGACGTACTTGCTGTCGGTGGACAGCAGCACCTTGCACGGCTTCTTCAGCGCGCGGAGCGCCATGATCGCGCCCATCAGCTCCATGCGGTTGTTGGTGGTGGCGGGGTCGGAGCCCGACAGCTCGCGCTCGCGATTGCCCTGGCGCAGCACCGCGCCCCAGCCGCCGGGGCCGGGGTTGCCCTTGCAGGCGCCGTCGGTGGCGATCTCGATGTAGGGGCGCTCGGTCATGCCGCGCGGTAATGCGCGAGGCGCCGCAGATAGGCCAGCGGATCCTTGCGCGTCACCAGCGCGTCGGCGGGGGTGTTGAGCCAGTCGTAGGTGCGCGTCAGCAGGAAGCGCAGGCAGGCGCCGCGCGCGAGGATATTGAACGCCGCCGCCTCGTCGGCGCTGAGCCCGTGGCTCGCGGCGTAGCCGGCATCGAGTGCGGCGGCGCGGTCGGCGAAATGCGTCGCGCCGTCGCCGCTGAACGCCCATGACGTGTGCAGCACGGCAAGATCGTAGGCGCGGATGTCGGTGCAGGCGAAATAGAAGTCGATCAGGCCGGTGACCTTGGTGCCGCGCACCAGCACATTGTCGGGGAACAGGTCGGCGTGGATCGTCGAATGCGGCAGGTCGAGCGGCCAGTTCGTCTCGAGGAAGGCCAGCTCCTCGGCGATGGTCGCGGCAAGGCCGGGCGCGATCTCGTCGGCGCGGGCGCCGCAGGCCTCGGCCAGCCGCTGCCAGCCGGCGAGATTGAGGGCATTCTCGCGCACCTGATCGAAATCGCGCAGCGCGGCATGCATCTGCCCCATCGCCTCGCCGGCGGCGCGGCAATGCGCGGGGGTCGGCTCGCCGAGCGAGACGCCGGGCAGGAATTCGATCAGGCAGGCGGGGCGGCCCTGCAGCGTCTGCAGCGCGCGGCCCTCGCGGTCGACGATCGGGCGCGGGACGGGCAGGCCGCGGTCAGCGAGGTGCGTCTTCAGCGCGAGGAAATAGGGGAGGTCGGCTTCGGAGACGCGCTTTTCGTAGAGCGTCAGGATGAAGCGCGCCTGCGTGGTCTCGACGAGGAAGTTGGAATTCTCGACACCTTCGGCGATGCCCTTGGCGCTGACCAGCGTGCCGACGTCGTAGCGGGAGAGGAAGCTGTCGAGCGCCTCCGCCGGAACCTGCGTGTAAACGGCCATCTACGCGAGCGCGCGCGGCAGCTTGAACACGATGTCCTCGGACGCGGTGCGGACTTCCTCGATCGTCAGCTCGAAGCGCTCGTGCAGCGCGTCGATCAGCTCCTGCACCAAGGTCTCGGGCGCCGAGGCGCCGGCGGTGATGCCCAGCGAGGTGACGCCGCGCAGCCAACGCCAGTCGACGTCGGCGGCGCGCTGGATGAGCTGGCCGTGCGACCCACCGCGCTCGGCGACCTCGACAAGGCGCAGCGAGTTGGAGGATTTAGGCGAGCCGAGCACCAGCACGACCTGCGTCTTCGCCGCCAGCTCCTTCACCGCTTCCTGGCGATTGGAGGTGGCGTAGCAGATGTCCTCGCCCTTCGGCCCGACGAGATCGGGGAAGCGCGATTGCAGGGTCGTGAGGATGTCGCGGGTGTCGTCGACCGACAGGGTGGTCTGGGTGAGCAGGCCGAGCGGTCCCTCGGGTGGCTGCACCGTTTGCGCTTCCTCGACGGTCTCGACCAGCGTCATCGCGCCGTCGTCGACCTGGCCGAAGGTGCCGATCACCTCCGGGTGGCGGGCGTGGCCGATGAACAGGATGTGGCGGCCCTGATCGACGAAGCGCTCGGCTTGGCGGTGAACCTTCGACACCAGCGGGCAGGTCGCGTCGATATAGTCGAGCCCGCGCGCCTCAGCCTTCGCCGGCACGACCTTGGGCACGCCATGCGCGGAGAAGATCACCGGCACGCCGTCGGGCACCTCATGCAGCTCCTCAACGAACACGGCGCCCTTGGCGCGCAGCGAGTCGACGACGAACTTGTTGTGGACGATCTCGTGCCGGACATAGACCGGCGCGCCGTAGCGCTCGATCGCCAGCTCGACGATGCGGATGGCGCGGTCGACGCCGGCGCAGAAGCCGCGCGGGGCGGCGATCACCACGCGAAGTTGCGGCTTGGTCGCCGCGGGCGTGTCGAGGACGGGAGTGGACGCCATGTCGCGCTCCTACGCGATTGCTTGTGCCCACGAAACCCGGAACCTATAACGACGCGACATTTGGACCGGGGTGCTTTTCGCGTGCTCAGACAGCTTGGCTTTACCATTCTTGCCGCGACGGCACTCACGGCTTGCGGCGGCGGCGATCCGCTTCGTGTCACCCGCTCGGCCTGCCCGGCGGTGGCGATCGTGCAGCATACCGGCGACGTCACCCTGTTCTCGCCGCCCGCCAGCCGCGACGCCAGCGCGATCGATGTGGTCGCGACGATGACCAACGTGCGCGGCGCGTGCAGCGAAACCGGATCGCATATCTCGACCGGCGCCACCTTCACCGTGCTGGCGCAGCGCACCAACGCCGCCGGCGCGCGGCAGGTGACCCTGCCGTACTTCGTGGCGGTGGTTCAGGCGGGCGACAAGCTGGTCACCAAGCAGACCGGCACCGTGACGCTCAACTTCCCTGAGGGGCAGGTGCGCGCGCAGGGGCAGGGCAGCGCCAATGCGCAGGTCGACCGCGCCGCAGCGACGCTGTCGGCCGAGATGCGCGAGCGGATCACCCGCAAGCGCAAGCCGGGCGACGCCGATGCGGCGGTCGATCCGCTGTCCGATCCCGAGGTTCGCGATGCGGTTCGCGCCTCGACCTTCGAGGTGCTGGTCGGCTTCCAGCTCGACGAGGCGGGGCTGGCGTACAACGTCACCAAATAAGCGGGCTTTGCGGCTTTTGCGCGTGACTCGCGGCGTTGTTTGTTTTGCGCGTGACTCGCGCGGGGGCTTCTCCTAGACCTCGACACGCCGTCGGGCTTGCCCGGTGAACGCGCGGGAGAGTGTGGCTTCGGGCCACCGCCGAAGGAGCAACCGCCCCCGGAATCTCTCAGGCCCCAGGACCGCGCGGGCACATCAGCGGCGATCTGGAAAGCGAGCCGTCGCACGGGCGGCTCCACCGAAGGGGTAAGTGCTGGCCAGCCGGCACGAAAGCTCTCAGGTTCCGTGACAGACAGGGGGCAGGGCCGGTGGCGCTGGGCTGCCGGCATACGTCTGTCGACGGAGTTGCCGCATGGCCGACACGGCCGAGAATCTCGACACGCTGCCGCTCGATTCGCTGCATCGCGAGCTTGGCGCCCGCATGGTGCCGTTCGCCGGCTATACGATGCCGATCCAGTATGAGGGCATCATCGCCGAGCATCAGTGGACGCGGACGAGCGCCGGGCTGTTCGACGTGTCGCACATGGGCCAGATCCTGTTCGATCGCGACGCCGACGCCCCGCTGGAGGCGATCCTGCCCGGTGACCTCACCGGCCTCGCCGAGAACGCCATCCGCTATTCGATGCTGCTGAACGATCAGGGCGGCATTCTCGACGACCTGATGGTCACGCGACGCGCGAACGACCTCTACATGGTGGTCAACGGCGCGACCAAGCATGACGACATCGCCGACATGAAGGCGCGGCTGCCGGCCGGTACGCGGCTCGACTATCGCCCCGACTGGGCGCTGCTGGCGCTGCAGGGGCCGAAGGCGGTCGACGTGCTCGAGCGGCTGGCGCCGGGCGCCGCGGCGCTGTCGTTCATGCGCGCGGGGCCGCTTACCATCGACGGGGTCGAGGCGTGGGTCAGCCGGTCGGGCTATACCGGCGAAGACGGCTACGAGATTTCGATCCCGGCCGATGCCGCCGAGAAGGTGGCGCGGCGGCTGCTGGCGCAGCCCGAGGTGAAGCCGATCGGCCTCGGGGCGCGCGATTCGCTGCGGCTGGAGGCAGGGCTGCCGCTGTACGGTCATGATTTGACGCCGGAAATCACGCCGGTCGAGGCGGCGCTGTCCTTCGCGATTTCCAAGCGCCGCAAGGCCGAGGGCGGCTTCGCCGGCGCCGAGCGCGTGCTCGGCCAGTTGCTCAACGGGCCGGAGCGCAAGCGCGTCGGCCTGCGCATCGACGGCCGCCAGCCGGTGCGCGAGGGCGCCACTGTCGTCGTCAACGGTGCGACCGTGGGCAACGTGACCAGCGGCGGCCACGGCCCGGCGCTGAATGCGCCGATCGCCATGGCCTATGTGCCCGCCGCGCTCGCGGCCGACGGGACGCGGTTGCAGGTCGAGGTCCGGGGCAAGCTGCTCGACGCCACCGTCGTGCCGATGCCCTTCTTTCCGAAAAATTACGTCCGCCAGGGAGGCAAGGCATGAAGCTCTATTTCACCAAGGACCATGAGTGGATCCGCGTCGAGGGCGGCACCGCCACCGTCGGCATCACCGATTATGCGCAGGCGCAGCTGGGCGACGTGGTGTTCGTCGAGCTGCCGCCGGTCGGCGCGCCGCTGACCAAGCGCAAGGAAGCCGCCGTCGTCGAATCGGTGAAAGCCGCGTCGGAAGTCTATGCGCCGATCTCGGGCGAGGTGACCGAAGGCAATGCCGAGCTGGAGGCCGATCCGGCGCTGGCGAACACCGCCCCGGAAGATGCCGGCTGGTTCTTCAAGATGAGCGTGGGTGATGCGAGCGAGCTCGACGGCATGATGGATGAAGCCGCGTACCGCGACTACACCAAGGACCTGTAGGCGCGATGGCGGGCGAGGGGCAAAACTGGGATCCGGTCGCCTATGCGGCGCACGCCAGCTTCGTGCCGGCGCTGGGGGCGCCAGTGCTCGATCTGCTGGCGCCGAAGCAGGGCGAGCGCATCCTCGACCTCGGCTGCGGCGACGGCGTGCTGACCGCGAAGCTGGTCGCGGCCGGCGCTGAAGTCGTCGGCGTCGACACCGACCGGGCGATGATCGTCGCCGCGCAGGAGCGGGGCCTCGACGTCCGCCGCATGGACGGGCGCGCGCTCGATTTCGTGCATGAGTTCGACGCGGTTTTCACCAATGCCGCGCTGCACTGGATGACGCCGCCGGCGCGCGTGGCGGAGGGCGTCTACAAGGCGCTGAAGCCGGGCGGGCGTTACGTCGGCGAGTTCGGCGGCCACGGCAACGTCGCGGCGATCCGCGCGGCGCTGCGCGGCGTGCTGATGGGGCGCGGCTACCGGGTGCCGTCGGTCGAGGACAATTATTATCCGACCCCCGACGAGTTCCGCGCTGTCCTCGAAGCCGCCGGCTTCGTCGTCGATCGCGTCGACCTGATCCCGCGCCCGACGCCGGTGCCCTCGGGCATGAGCGCCTGGCTCAACACCTTCCGCAGCGGCTTCATCGATGCCGCCGGCGTCCCCGAAAGCGAACGGGCGCAGGTGATCGAGGATACCCGCTCGCTGCTGCGTCCCGTGCTGGCCGATCAGGCCGGCAACTGGACCGCCGACTATGTGCGGCTGCGGTTCGCCGCCCGCAAACCGGAGTAGATCATGCGCTACCTGCCGCTTACCGAAGCCGACCGCCGCGACATGCTCGCGACGATCGGCGCCAAGTCGATCGACGATCTGTTCAGCGACGTGCCGCAAGCGGCGCGGCTGACCAAGCCGATCGAGGGGCTGTCGAACCATCTGTCGGAGCTGGAGGTCGAGCGGCTGCTCACCGGCCTGTCGCGGCAGAATTCGCCAGCGTCCGAGATGCCGTTCTTCGTCGGCTGCGGCGCCTACAAGCATCATGTGCCGGCGAGCGTCGATCATCTGATCCAGCGCGGCGAATTCCTGACCAGCTACACGCCCTACCAGCCGGAAATCGCGCAGGGCACGCTGCAGGTGCTGTTCGAATTCCAGACGCAGGTCGCGCGGCTGACCGGCATGGATGTCGCCAACGCCTCGATGTACGACGGCTCGACCGCGACGACCGAGGCGATCTTCATGGCGCGGCGCCTCACGCGGCGCACCAAGGCGATCGTGTCGGCGGGCGTCCACCCGCACTATGTGTCGGCGGCAAAGACGCTGACCAAGTTCACCGAAGACGAGCTGGTCTGCGGCGACCCGAAGCTGACCGCGGGCGCGCCAGGCAATGATCTCGACTGGATCCTGTCGCAGCTCGACGACGCGACTTCTTGCGTCGTGGTGCAGAACCCCAATTTGTTCGGCCACGTCGCCGACCTGACCGACCTTGCTGCCGCCTGCCACGCCAAGGGTGCGCTGCTGGTGGTGGCGTTCACCGAGGTGGTGTCCTTGGGGGCGATCAAGTCGCCGGGCGAGATGGGCGCCGACATCGTCGTCGGCGAGGGCCAGTCGATCGGCAACGGCCTCAACTTCGGCGGCCCGTACCTCGGCCTGTTCGCGACGCGCGACAAATATGTTCGCCAGATGCCGGGGCGCCTGTGCGGCGAGACGGTGGATGCGGAAGGGCGCCGCGGCTTCGTGCTGACGCTCTCCACCCGCGAGCAGCATATCCGCCGCGAGAAGGCGACGTCGAACATCTGCACCAACTCGGGGCTGTGTGCGCTCGCCTTCACCATCCACATGACCCTTCTCGGCGAGGAAGGGCTGCGGCGCCTGGCGGCGCTCAACCACGCCCGTGCCGTCCAGACCGCCGAGCGGCTGGCCAAGGTGCCGGGAATCGAGGTGCTGAACGGCAGCTTCTTCAACGAATTCACCATCAAATTGTCGAAGGAAGCGCGGCCGGTGATCCGCGAGCTGGCCGAGCGCAAGCTGCTGGCCGGCGTGTCGCTCGGGCGCCTCTATCCGGGCGTGACCGAGCTTGAGAATGGCGTGGTCGTCGCGGCGACCGAGACGGTGACCGACGACGATATCGAGGCGTTGGCGCAAGGCTTTGCGGAGGTGCTGGCATGAGCATGAATCGTCAGGGACGCGACAGCGGTGCCGGTGAAGGCGGCGGCACCGGCAATGCCTTCGAGACCGTCACCGGCAACCGCGGGCTTCAGCTCGAGGAGCCGTTGATCTTCGAAAAGGGCGCGCCTGACCGCTTCGGCGTCGACCTGCCCGCCGGCCCGAAGGTGGCGAGTCGCCTCGGCGGGCTCGACCGTAACAAGCCGATCGGCCTCTACGGCCTGTCGGAGCCGGAGACGGTGCGCCACTACACGCGCCTCAGTCGCCAGAACTACGCGATCGACATGGGGCTGTTCCCGCTCGGCTCGTGCACGATGAAGCACAACCCGCGCCTCAACGAGAAGATGGCGCGGCTGCCGGGCTTCGGCGACATCCACCCGCTGCAGCCGGTCGACAGCGTGCAGGGCGCGCTGGCGCTGATCCACCTGGTCGGCGAGTGGCTGTGCACCTTGACCGGCATGCCGAGCGTCGCGATGAGCCCGAAGGCCGGCGCGCATGGCGAGCTGTGCGGCATGCTGGCGATCCGCGCCGCGCATGACGCGCGCGGCGAAACGCGCAAGATCGTGCTCGTGCCGGAATCGGCGCACGGCACCAACCCGGCGACGGCGGCTTTCTGTGGTTACGAGGTCGTCGGCATTCCGGCGAACGAGCGCGGCCGCGTCGACGTCGACGCGCTGAAAGCGAAGCTCGGGCCGGATGTGGCGGCGGTGATGATCACCAACCCGAATACCTGCGGGCTGTTCGAGCCGGACATGATCGAGATTGCCGAGGCCGTGCATGCGGCGGGCGCCTTCGTCTATTGCGACGGCGCCAATTTCAACGCCATCGTCGGCCGCGTGCGGCCGGGCGATCTCGGCGTCGATGCCATGCACATCAACCTGCACAAGACCTTCTCCACCCCGCACGGCGGCGGCGGGCCGGGTTCGGGTCCGGTGGTGTTCTCGGCCGCGCTGGCGCCGTTCGCACCGCTGCCCTTCGTGCGCAAGACGGCTGAGCATTATGAGCTGGTCGAAGAAGAGCAGGCGCATGCCTCGACCGACCATAACGAGAGCTTCGGCCGCATGGTCGCCTTCCACGGCCAGATGGGCATGTTCGTCCGCGCCGCGGCCTACATGCTGAGCCACGGCGCCGATGGCCTCCGGCAGGTGGCGGAGGACGCGGTCCTCAACGCCAACTACATCCTCGCCAGCCTGAAGGACGTGATGTCGGCGCCGTTCGGCGACACCGGCCCGTGCATGCACGAGGCGCTGTTCTCCGACGACTTCCTGCACGGCACCGGGATCACCACGATCGATATCGCCAAGGCGCTGATCGACGAGGGCTATCACCCGATGACGATGTACTTCCCGCTCGTCGTCCACGGCGCGATGCTGGTGGAGCCGACCGAGACGGAGTCGAAGTCGACGCTCGACCAGTTCATCAACTCGCTGCGCAGCCTCGCCATCCTGGCGAGGTCGGGCGACGACAGCCGCTTCAAGGGCGCGCCCTTCCTCGCGCCGCGCCGCCGCCTCGACGAGACGGCCGCCGCGCGCAAGCCGGTGCTGAGCTGGCGCGAACCGGAGCAGCGCCAGGCGGCGGAGTGATCGCCAACGAAAGCTGGAGCGGCGAGGATCGCCGCGCCAGCCCGTCGGTCGCGCGCAACCGCGAGCCGATCCTCGATGTGCTGCGGCGGGTGTTGCCGCCGCGGGGTCTGGTGCTGGAGATCGCCGCCGGCACCGGCGAGCATGCGGTGCATTTCGCCGGCGCGCTGCCGGGCCTCGACTGGCAGCCGACCGACCCCGACGCGATGAGCCGCCGCTCGATCGCCGCGTGGCGGGCGGAGGCGGGGCTGCCGAACCTGCGCGAACCGCTGCCGCTTGACGTCATCGCCGCCGACTGGCCGGTGGGCGCGGCCGATGCGGTAGTCTGCATCAACATGATCCACATCAGCCCGTGGGCGGCGACCGAGGGGCTGATGGCCGGCGCGGCGGCGCGGCTGTCGCCGGGCGCGCCGTTGTTCGTCTACGGCCCGTTCCGCCGCGAAGGCGTGCCGATCGCACCGAGCAACGAGGCGTTCGACGCGTCGCTGCGCGAGCGCAATCCGGCGTGGGGGCTGCGCGATCTGGAGGCGGTGCAGGCGTTGGCAGCGGGACAGGGGTTCGATCTCGCCGAGGTAATCGAGATGCCCGCCAGCAATCTGTCGCTGGTGTTTTGCCGCCGCTAGCGCCGCGACGCCGCTACTACTCGGTTTTCACCTTCTGCTCCATGATCGTCGGCAACCGTGCGGGCCGCTTGCCTTTCTTTCGGCCGCTTCGGTATTTGCTCTGATACTCCCGCCGTTGCCGCGTAATCTCGTGCAGCACGATGCCTGAGCTCGTACCCAGATTGAGGCTTTCGACCATCCCGAACATCGGCACGCTGACGCACATGTCGCACCGCTCGACGGCTAGGTCGCTGATGCCTCTGGTTTCGTTGCCGAACCACACGGCCAACTTGGTATGCTTGGAATAGTCGCCCTCGTTGAGGGGGACGTTGATTTTGCCTTTCACGTGCGGTGACGTGACGATCGAGACGAAGCCTTTCTTCTCAAGATGATCCAAGCAGGCTTCGGTGCTGTCGAACCGCTTAACGAAGGTCCATCTCACCGCAGCCACCGACAGCTTCGCGAGCTTGGGTTCCTGGCGCAGTTCCTGCCAGTCGTCGGAGAGCGCTTGGCGCGGATCGACGACGTAGACTTTGTCGACGCCCAGCGCATTCACGTTTCGGATGAGTGTGCCGATGTTTCGAGGATTCTGCGGGTCCTCAATGACCGCGATCAGGTTCTTACAGCGGAACGGTTTTATCGCATCCGCGCGGCGGCGAGCCGGTCGCTTGAGGGTGGTTTCATCCGTCATTGGAGAGCGCCTGCGTTGGATAGGCACGCATTATTCCATGTCGCGATCAGCGCTGCCAGCGCGCCGCTGCCGCGTCGTCGGACACCTTCGCCTCGACCCAGCGGTCGCCCTCGTCGCTTTCCTCGCGCTTCCAGAAGGGCGCTTGCGTCTTCAGCCAATCCATCAGGAACGCGCACGCCTCGAAAGCAGCGGCGCGGTGCGAGGAGGCGACGGCGACCAGCACGATGCGCTCGCCGGGGAGGAGGCGGCCGTGGCGGTGGACGATGACGATGCCGTCGAGCGGCCAGCGGGTGGCGGCGTCGTCGGCGATGGCGCGGAGCTGGCGCTCGGTCATGCCGGGATAATGTTCGAGTGTCATCGCAACGATGTCGCCGCCGCGCACGAGGCCGGTGAAGCTGGCGACGGCGCCGATATCGCCGCGGCCGGCGTGGAGACGCTCGATTTCGGCGCCGGGGTCGAAGTCGTCGGCCTGAACGCGGACGTCGATCATCCGCCGGTGACCGGGGGGAAGATCGCGATTTCGTCGCCAGCGGTTACCGGCGCGGTTAGTGGCGCGAAAATCTGGTTGATCGCGAGGCGAAGCCGGGGTCGGTCGGCGAGGGCGGCGGCATAGCCGTCACCGCGCGCTTCCAGCCAGTCGAGCAGTTGCGCGGCGGTGCCGACGTTCGCCGGCAGCTCAAGCCGCTCCCCATTCTTGCCGATCCGCTCGCGCACCCAGGCGAAGTAGAGCAGCTCGATCATGCCCCCATTGCTCAAGACATATGCTTGAGGCCGACGCGCAGATAGTCGTAGCCGGTCACCAGCGTCAGCCCGGCGGCGGCCCAGAGGCAGATGTCGCCGACGAACTGCGCGGGCAGGAACCACGGCAGCCTGTCGCCGACGCCGGCGAGGACCAGCGCGCCGATCGCCACCATCTGAAACGTGGTCTTCCACTTGGCGAGCTTCGACACCGGCACCGACACCTGCAGCCCGGCGAGATATTCGCGCAGGCCGGAGACGGTGATCTCGCGCAGCAGGATGATGATCGCGGCGATCACCGCGAGGCCGTGGACGATGTCGTTGTGGATCAGCATGACGATCACCGCGGCGACCATGATCTTGTCGGCGATCGGGTCGAGGAACTGGCCGAGTTTCGACACGGTGCCCGCCGAACGCGCGAGGTAGCCGTCGAAATAATCGGTGATGCCCGCCACGCAGAACAGGATGAAGGCGATGGTGTAGCCGAGCCAGCCGGCCTCCCACATCAGCAGCAGAAGCAGCGGCACCGCGAGGATGCGGCTGAGAGTGAGTATATTTGGCAGGCTGGACAGCATGACCGGACACTAGGCTATCGTCCGCCCCGGCTCAACCGAGGGAGAAGGATATGGATGTCTCAGAGGCGCTGGCGACACGGCGGTCGGTGCGCGGCTTCCTCGACGAGCCCATCGACGGCGCGCTGATCCGCCGCGTGCTGGAGAAAGCGGCGCGGGCGCCCTCGGGCGGCAACCTCCAGCCGTGGCACCTCTATGTCGTCGGCGGTGAGGAGCTGACGCGGCTCAAGGAGATCATGGCGAAGCGGGTGTTCGAGGCGCCGAAGGGCGAGGCGACCGAATATGACATCTACCCGAAGGGGTTGGCCGCGCCCTACACCGACCGGCGCTTCCAGGTCGGCGAGGATCTGTACGGCGCGCTCGGCATCCCGCGCGAGGACCGCGCCGGGCGGATGCAGTGGTTCGCCCGCAACTTCATGTTCTTCAACGCCCCCGTCGCGCTGTTCTGCTACGTCAACCGCGTGATGGGCCCGCCACAATGGTCCGACCTCGGCATGTATCTGCAGAGCGTGATGCTGCTGCTGCGCGAGGAGGGGCTGGACAGCTGCCCGCAGGAATGCTGGGCGATCTATCCGCAGACGATCGGCGAGTTCCTAGGCACGCCGCCGGAGCTGATGCTGTTCACCGGCATGGCGATCGGGCGCAAGGACCCGGACGAGCCGGCGAACCAGCTGGAGGCGAAGCGGGCGCCGCTGAGCGAGATCGCGGAGTTTCGGGGGATTTAGACCCATAACCAACCGTCATCCCGGCGGGATGACGTTGTGGGTGTTCGGGTGACGGCCGGTCCCCGCGTGGCGAAGTGCGCGTCCTGAGCCCAGGAGGGGCGACGCTCTAACAATTTTCGTCATCCCCGCCTTCGCGGGGATGACGAAAATGGGCGCGCCTAGAAGTGGCGCATCACCAGGGTGACGATCAGCGCCAGCAGCACGATCATCGACAGCAGGCCCGACAGGTAGAAGCCGAGCGCGCGCTTGCCGGCTTCGCGGGCGTAGCCCTCGACGTACAAGATGCGGCCGACGCTCCACACCGCGCCGTAGATCGCGGCGGCGCGGTCGCCCCACAGCCAGGCGGCGAGCGCCAGCAGCGGCAGGAACAGGATCAGCTGCTCGACAGTGTTCTGCTGGGCGCGGAACGCCCGCTCGAAGCCGGGATCGCCGGTGACGGCGGGGGCCTGCACGCCATATTTGCCGCGCGCCTGCCCGACGCGGAAGATCGACCAGAGATAGGCGAGCAGCGCGAACAGCAGCGCGCCGACGGTGTACGGATGGCTTTCGAACATTGGCATTCCCCCCTTGGTGTTGAGCTTCAGCCCTTCTTGTCGCCCATCTCCACGAGCGAGCGCGCCGCCTGGCTGAACTTGGCGGCATCGACATTCTGCGCCTTCAATCGGGCGCTCATATCCTCGGGCACCGCCACGCCGCGCTGCACCGCGGGACGAGCAGCGATGGCAGCGAGCCAGCGCTGGAGGTGGTCGAGCCCGTCGAGGCTGACCCCTGACCAGTCATGGGTGCGGATCCAGCAGAAATTGGCGATGTCGGCGATCGAATAGTCGCCGGCGAGATATTCGTTCGCCGCCAGATGCGCGTCGAGCACCGCGAACAGGCGGCGGCTTTCGCCCTGGTAGCGGTCGATCGCCGGCTGCAGTTTCTCGGGGAAGTAGCGGAAGAAGACGTTGGCCTGTCCCATCATCGGCCCGATGCCGCTCATCTGAAACATGAGCCATTGCTCGACTTTGCTCATCCCCTTGGGATCGCTTGGCATTAGCTGCCCGGTCTTACGGGCGAGATAGAGGAGGCAGGCACCCGATTCGAACACCGCGAAGCCATCATCGACCAGCGCCGGGACGCGGCCGTTGGGGTTGATCGCGAGGAACCAGGGCTCTTTCTGCTCGGCCTTGTAGAGATCGAGCTTCCGCACCTCATAGGCGAGGCCCATCTCCTCGAGCGCGACCGAGACCTTGTAGCCGTTGGGCGTCGCCGCGGTGTAGAGCGTCAGCATAAGCGTGAGCCTGCGACATTTCGGCGGCGGTAGCTAGCCCTCTCCCCGGCGGGGAGAGGGTTGGGTAAGGGGCGCGAGCGCAGCGAGCCCTATCCGACGGCCGGCGTTCCCCTCACCCTCCCGCATTGCTGCGCAAAGCGGGCCCCTCCCTCTCCCCGGCGGGGCGAGGGGTTTAAGGGGCGCGGTCAGCTCGGCGGGTGGAAATGCTCGTAGATGGCCTTCGCCATGCCCTTCGAGATGCCGGGGGCCTTTTCAAGATCCTGCAAGGTCGCGCCGCGCGCGGCCTTCGCCGTGCCGAAGTGCATCAGCAGCGCGCGCTTCCTGGCCGGGCCGATGCCGGGGACATCGTCGAGCGGGCTCGCCGTGAAGGCCTTGGCGCGCTTCTGGCGGTGGGCGCCGATCGCGAAGCGGTGCGCCTCGTCGCGGAGGCGCTGCAGGAAGTACAGCACCGGCGAGTTGGGCGGCAGGCTCAGCTCGCGGCCGCTCGGCAGGTGGAAGATTTCACGGCCGGCGTTGCGGTCGGGGCCTTTCGCGACACCGACCACCGGCACCTGATGCACGCCGAGCTCGCCCATCACTTCGAGCACGGCCGACAGCTGCCCCTTGCCGCCGTCGATCAGCACGAGGTCGGGCCATTCGCCCTTGGTGCGGTCGGGGTCCTCGGCCTCCAGCCGGGCGAAGCGGCGGGTCAGCACCTCGCGCATCATCCCGAAGTCGTCGCCGGGGACCAGTTCCTTGTTCTTGATGTTGAACTTCCGGTAGGCGCTCTTGCGGAAGCCTTCCGGCCCGGCGACGATCATCGCGCCGAGCGCGTTCGTGCCCATGATGTGCGAATTGTCGTAGACCTCGATACGCTGCGGCGAGCTTTCGAGGTCGAACAGCTCGGCCAGTTCGCGCAGCAGCTTGCCCTGTGTGGTCGACTCCGCCAGCCGCCGCTCCAGCGCCTCGACGGCGTTGCGCTTGGCCTGGTCGACGAGGCGGCGCGGGTTGCCGCGCTGCGGCGCCTTGATCGCGACGCGGCGACCGGCGCGGTCGGAAAGGGCGTCGGTGAGCAGTTCGGCTTCGTCGAGCGCGCGGTCGAGCAGGATTTCGCGCGGGACCGGCATCTCCTCGTAGAATTGCGACAGGAAGGACAGCAGCACCTCCTGCTCCTCCACGTCGGCGACGTGGGCGGGGAAGAAGGCGCGGTGGCCCCAGTTCTGGCCGCCGCGGATGAAGAACATCTGTACGCACATCTGCCCTTCGAGCGCGGCGAGGGCGACGATGTCGGCGTCGGCGGTGTCGCCGGCGCTGATCGCCTGGCTGTTCTGGATGAAGGTCAGCGCGCGCAGGCGATCGCGGAACACCGCGGCCAGCTCGAAATCGAGATTTTCGGCGGCCGACTCCATCGAGGCGCCCAGCTTGCGCTGTACCTCCTGGCTCTTGCCCGACAGGAAGCCCTTGGCGTCGCCGACCAGCTCGGCATAGCCGGCCTCGTCGATGCGGCCGACGCAGGGGGCCGAGCAGCGGCGAATCTGATGGAGCAGGCAGGGCCGCGAGCGATTCGAAAAGAAGCTGTCGGTGCAGGAGCGCAGCAGGAACACTTTCTGCATGGCATTGAGCGTGCGGTTGACCGCGCCGGCGCTGGCGAAGGGGCCGTAGAAGGTGCCCTTGCCCTGCCGCGCGCCGCGATGCTTCGAGATGCGCGGGTAGCTGTGATCCTCGCGCAGGAAGATGAAGGGGAAGCTCTTGTCGTCGCGCAGCAGCACGTTGAACGCCGGGCGGAAGCGCTTGATCAGCTGCGCTTCGAGCAGCAGCGCCTCCGCCTCGGTCGCGGTGGTGACGATGGTCATCGAGCGGGTGAGCGCGACCATGCGCTGCAGCCGCCGCGGCAGCCGCGCCACCTGCGTGTAGTTGGCGACGCGATTCTTGAGGCTGCGCGCCTTGCCGACATAGAGCACGTCGCCGCCGGCATCGAGCATGCGATAGACGCCCGGGCGTACCGGTAACGTCTTCAACACATTGCGGATCGCCGCGACGCCCTGATCCATGTCGGGCTTGTCGCGCCCGCGCACGGCATAGGTCGCCTGCTCTTCGGAAAACCGGTCGTTGATCGGGGTTTCGGCCATTCGGCTTACAGTTAGGACTCGGCCCTTCGGGCGGCAAGCGGCGCCGCGACTTATCCACGAAAGCTGTGGATAAGCCTGTGGCCAACAGCGGGAGTCCCGTGCCCGCCCGACACAAATCCGCGAGTCGCCTTGCCTTGCCCAAAATCAGGGCAGGGGGTATCGGCGCGGCGATGACTTCCGAGTTCGGCCAGCCCCGCACCGCCATCGTCACCGGCGCCGCCAAGCGCATCGGCGCGGCAATGGCGCGCGCGCTCGCCGCCGATGGCTGGCATGTGGTGATCCACTGCAACAATTCGACCGCCGAGGCCGAGGGCGTGCGCGCCGAGATCGTCGCGGCGGGTGGTCACGCGCGGATCGTGCAGGCGGACCTCGCCGGGGCCGATGCGGCGAAGGTGATTGCCGAAGCCGCCAGCGAGGGGCCGCCGATCGGGCTGCTGGTCAACAACGCCTCGCGCTTCGATTACGACACGCATGACGACTTCGGGCTCGAGCAGTGGACACGCCACATGGACGTGAACCTGCGCGCCCCGGCGCTGCTGACGCAGGCGTTCGCCAGGGCACTGCCGGAGGGGTTGAACGGCCTTGTCGTCAACATGCTCGATGTGAAGCTGTTCGCGCTCAACCCCGATTTCTTCAGCTACACGATCAGCAAATATGGGCTGCTCGGGCTGACCGAGCTGTCGGCGCGGGCGCTGGCGCCGCGCATCCGCGTCAACGGCATCGCGCCGGCGGTGACGATGGTCAGCGGGCCGCAGTCGCGCGCGAATTTTTCGAAGGCGCACACGCACAATCCGCTGGGGCGGGGGGTGCAGGTCGAGGAGATCGTGTCGACGCTTCGCTACATCGTGGCGACGCCGACGCTCCACGGACAGGTGATTACATTGGACGCCGGGCAGCGCCTGCTCGGCATGCCGCGTGACGTGGCGTTCATGGTGGGGGACGAATGAAGATCGACGATTTGCAGGGGCTCGTCCCGGCGCATCTGGCGCCAAAGGGCCGCCGCATCTTCCTCGAGGATTTCGACCTCGCCGTCGACATCGGCTTCCACGATTTCGAGGTGGGCACGCCGCAGCGGCTGCGCGTCAACATCGAGGTGTGGCTCGACGACGAAGCCTTCCCGACCGACGACGCGGTCGGCAAGGCGTGGAATTACGACTTCCTGCGCTCGACGGTGATCGAGCTGATCCGCGAGCGGCGGTTCAATCTGCAGGAAACCATCTGCCGCGCGATCTACGACATCGTCGCGGCGCGCAAGGGCGTCACCGGGATTCGCGTCTCGACGCGCAAGCCGGACATCTACCCGGACTGCGCGTCGGTCGGCGTGGAGCTCTGCTCTTTCTAACGCAAGGTCCGGCCGCAGGCACCGAGCGAGGTCAGCACGAAGCCATAGTCGGCGGCGACCGCCTGCTTGTCGGCATCCTCGAGCTGATCGACCGAGCCGGCGGGCAACGCCCGCGGCAGCTGGCAGGCGAGGTGGTACCACATCAGCGTATCGCGTGGGATCGTCGTCGCGGCGTCGTCGATGACGTCGGACAGCGCGACGCTGTAGCTCTTCGCCTGGCCGGGGCGCGACAGCACCACCAGCGACACCGGGCGGCCGGTGGCGGTGTTGATGAAGATCTGGCTCTCCGCCTCGCCCGGGATGCTGCCGCGGACGTGGAAGGCGTTGCCCAGGCCGGTGACGCGCAGGTCGCGGATGTCGGGCTGGCGGATGTCGCTGAGCACGCGGCGGATGTGCTGCTCGGAGCGAGCAGTGCCGGCGATCTGGCCGTTGCGCGAGGTCAGCTGATACTGGCCCTCGCGGCCCGGCACGCGCTTCAGGAACAGGATGACGGGCAGCCCCTTGAGCTTCGGCACCTTGCCGCGCGCGTCGAGCGAGCCGTCCCACAGGTAGCTGATCTTCGCCGGCACCGCTTCGCGTGCGGTCAGCACGCCCTGCACCTGCGCCTCGATCAGCAGGCGCACGCGGCCTTCCGGCACGTCGGGCGCTTCCTTGCGACTCAGCTTGCTCGCCTTGGTGATCGCGGCCTTCAGAACGACCGGCGCGCCGATCGTCAGGTCGGCGATGTCGGCAAAACCCTCGACCGGGGCCGGCTGCGCGACGATCGGCGACAGCGGTGCCAGCGCCAGCGCCGCGGCGGCGAGCAGAATCGAGCGGCGAAGGGTCATTTTCTACCTCTTTGTTCAGTAAAAACCCATTTTGGGCGAACGAAATAATATCGTCACATGGATGAGCCCAACCTTAAGAAACCTGCGGGTTTCAAGGCTCCGACGCACCTCTAACCCGTTCTGAGCGGTTTGGGTTGCGGCAATGTCTCGCGGAATCCGGTTGCGAGGCTGTCGGCAGGGGGTTATTGGGCGATTCAAGGGGCGGGCAAAGATATAAGAAGGCTCGCCCTCGCCGTTTGTAGTCCGTCGTATCCAGCGCAGCCCGCTGCGTTAATCAGGTTCCGGCCCAAGCGCCATATAAGGTGCAGGCTACAGAAGAACCGATGGGTGCGACGCCAAGGGCTGCTCTAAGCGAGGGTATTAGGAGGGAGTTTGGCGCGGAAACATGGCTTTCGCTGATGAAAAAATGAGTGGCGCACGGATGACGTCTTTGGGCGTCGTCGTGATTCTCCACGTTTTCCTTGGCTACGCCCTCATCTCTGGCTTGGCGCTCAAGGCCGTTAAGGTCGTGACGGGTCCGCTGGAGACGTTCGAGGTCGAGGAACCGAAGATCGAGGAAGAACCGCCGCCCCCGCCGCCGGAAATGGAGGAAATTCCTCCGTATGTCCCGCCGCCGGAGGTTGTGGTTGAAACGGTGGCCCCGCCACCGCCGCCGATCACCATCCAAACCACAGTGCCGACCCCCGATCCGCCTCGCGTGATCGTGGCTCCGCCGCCGCCGGCTCCGCCGGCGCGGCCGGATACCACTGCACAGCCGATCGGCAACCGGTCGAAGATCAGCCAGGATGATTATCCGGATGCTTCGATTCGCGCTGAAGAAGCAGGTGTGGCTCAGGTGGCCTACGACGTCAGCGTCGATGGCCGCGCGAGCAACTGCAGGATTACGAAGTCGAGCGGCTTCCCGCGGCTTGACACTCGTACCTGCGAGTTGATCGAGCGCCGCTTCCGTTTCCGTCCGGCGACCTCCAACGGCACGCCGGTTCCGGAAGCTGGCAAGCGCCAGACGGTCCGCTGGCAGCTCGAAGAACGGTAAGGGGTCAGCGGCCTGGGCGTCCCCGCCCGGGCCGCTCATTTCAAATCACAGAACAAAGTCATTTAGGGGAATAAGCGATGGAACCCATTGTCACCGAAAATCCGTATGGCCTTCAGGCAGCGCTTGAGCAGGGCGGTATCATTGCGCAGGCGACCTTCGGCATCATGGTCGTCATGTCGCTCGTCAGCTGGTACATCATCTTCACGAAGGTGTGGGATCAGCGGAAGGTCATGAAGGAAGCCGACGAGCTCGATAAGACCTTCTGGAAGGCCGCGAGCCTCAAGGAAGGCGCTGCCAAGCTCCCGAAGAACTCGGCGTTCCGCCAGCTGGTCGATGACGGCCTGCGCGCGTCGGACCACCACGAAGGCCGTCTGACGGACCACATCGACCGCCACGAGTGGGTGACGATGTCGCTGCAGCGTTCGACCAACTCGATCAACTCGAAGCTCCAGTCGGGCCTCGCGTTCCTCGCGTCGGTCGGTTCGACCGCGCCGTTCATCGGCCTGTTCGGTACCGTCGTCGGTATCTACCGCGCGCTGATCAACATCGGCATCGCCGGTCAGGCCTCGATCGACAAGGTCGCGGGTCCGGTCGGTGAGGCGCTCATCATGACCGCCATCGGTCTCGTCGTCGCCGTTCCGGCGGTGCTCGGCTACAACTGGCTGATCCGTCGCAACAAGGCGCTGCAGGACCGTCTCAACGCGTTCGCCGCGGACGTCCATGGTTCGCTCATCGCGGGCAGCCGCGTTCCGACCGCTCCGATGACGGCCAACGCCGCGCCGACCGCTACGCCGGGCACCCGCGCCTAAAGCCACGCCAAGAACGGCTTAGGATAAGGACCAGCCCATGGCTATGAGTGCAGGACCCGCGGACGTCAGTCCAGAAGACGAAGCTGCCGGCGGGGCACCGATGACGGACATCAACACGACGCCGCTCGTCGACGTCATGCTGGTGCTCCTGATCATCTTCCTGATCGCCGTGCCGGTCGTGATCCAGACGGTGCCGCTGCGGCTCCCGAAGGTGAGCAACCAGGTTACGACGACCAAACCGGAAAACGTGCTCGTGTCGATCGACTCCAACTGCGACGTGTACTGGGGCCTTCAGCGCTTCAGCACCAACGCGGAGCTGCTCGACAAGGCGACCGGCTACCTGATCAAGGAAGTCGACCGCCTGAAAGCGTCCGGTGCGCCGATCGAACTGCCGGAAGTCCACATTCGCGGTGACGCGGACGCGGAATACCGGTGCGTCGGCGGGGTGATCTTCACGATGCAGCGTGCGGGTTACCAGAAGGTCGGCTTCATTTCGGAGCCGGTCGGCGGCGTAACCACACGCTAAGTCGATACCCGGCGTCCGCCGCAGGGCCGGACGCCGGGGCTCGGCGACAAGGAGAATATTTAGATGGCGATGTCGACCGGAGACAGCGGCAGCGGCGGCGGCGAGATGGTGGATATCAACACCACCCCGCTGATCGACGTGATGCTCGTTCTGCTCATCATGTTCATCATTACCATTCCGATCCAGACGCATGCGGTGAAGCTCGACCTTCCGTCGAACCAGCAGACGCCGCCGACGGAAATGGTCGACCCGGTTATCAACCGGCTTGAGATCGACTTCCTGAACGACATCTACTGGAACCAGACCAAGGTGACCGAGGCGCAGGTGCGCGGTTACCTGAAGCAGGCGGCCGAGATGGACCCGCAGCCGGAGCTTCACCTGAAGCCCGACGCGCTGGCCCGTTACGAGATCGTCAACCGCGTCATGGCGGATGCCCAGAAGGCTGGCGTCACCAAGATGGGTTTCGTCGGTAACGAGGCGTACGCCCAGTAACCGAGCGGACTTCGGAACGAACATAAGGGCGGGCCTTCGGGTTCGCCCTTTTGCTTTGCGGTCCTTTTGCTTTTGCGCGCCGGGCCGCCCGCGCTAAAGCCAAGGAAGAGGGCGCGCGGCCTCGATGTCGCGCGGAGAGAATATCGGGGAGGGACGTAAGTCCATGGCAAGCGTACAGCCGGCGCAGGGCGTCGGCATCGATCCGAAACGCGACCGACTGGTCATCACCGCCTCGTCGCTCGGCACCGTGTTCGAATGGTACGACTTCTTCCTCTACGGCATCCTCGCCGCGCTGATCGGCAAGCTGTTCTTCCCGTCGGACAATCCCACCGCCGCGCTGCTCGCCTCGCTCGCCGCCTTCGGCGCGGGCTTCGGCGTGCGGCCGCTGGGCGCGCTGGTCTTCGGCTATTTCGGCGACCGCATCGGGCGCAAATACACCTTCCTCGTCACCATCACCCTGATGGGCGGCGCCACCGCGGCGATCGGGCTGCTGCCGACCTATGCCGACGCCGGCCTGTGGGCGCCGGCGCTGCTGCTCGGCCTGCGGCTGCTGCAGGGCCTCGCGCTCGGCGGCGAGTACGGCGGCGCGGCGATCTACGTCGGTGAGCATGCGCCGAAGCACAAGCGCGGCCAGTATACCAGCTGGATCCAGATCTCGGTGGTCGGCGGCTTCCTGCTCTGCCTCGTCATGGTGCTGCTGGTGCGCGGGTCGATGACCACCGCGCAGTTCGAGGCCTGGGGCTGGCGCATCCCGTTCCTCGCCTCGCTGATCATGCTGGCGATCTCGCTCTACATTCGCCTGAAACTGTCCGAGAGCCCGGTGTTCCAGGCGATGAAGGCGGCGGGCACCACCTCGAAGAATCCGATCGCCGACAGCTTCAAGCCCGGCAATTACCAGAATTTGTTCGTGGCGCTGTTCGGCGTCGCCGCCGGCCTGACGGTGATCTACTATACGTCGCAGTTCGGCACGCTCTACTTCCTCACCGGCACCGCCCGCGTCGCGGAGATGGAGGCGCTGCTTTATCTGGCGGTCGGCGCGCTGCTCGCGGCGCCGCTATACGTGTTTTTCGGCTGGCTGTCCGATCGCTGGGGCCGCAAGAAGCTGCTGCTCGCCGGCTATGCGCTGTCGATGCTGCTGGTGTTCCCGCTGTTCCGCCTGATGGGCGACGGCGCCAACCCGGCGCTGTCGCGCGCCACCGCTGAATCGCCGGTGCGCATCGAGATGCCGGCCTGTGATTTCAGCGTCTTTTCAAAGTCGCACGACACCGAGTGCGCCAAGGCGCTCAACCTGCTGACCAAGCGCGGCATCAGCTACACCAAGGTCGAGGCGCCGGCAGTGGCGCTAACCGTCGGCGGGCAGCGCATCGAGGGCTTCGACGACAAGGCCTATCTCGCCGCGCTCGAGCGTGCGGGCTACCCCGACAAGGCCGACCCGGCCGAGAAGCAGCCGTGGAAGATCATCCTCGGCGTCGCGGTAATGGTGGCGCTGTCGGCGATGACCTACGGGCAGGTCGCCGCCATCCTCGTCGAGCTGTTCCCGGCCCGGGTGCGCTACACCTCGCTGTCGATCCCCTATCACATCGGCACTGGCTATTTCGGCGGCTTCCTGCCGTTCATCCAGCAGTACATCGTGGTGCAAACCGGCGATGCCTATTCGGGCCTCTGGTACACGGTCGGCGTGGTCGCGATGGCCTTCGTCGTCACGCTGTTCTGGCTGCCCGAAACAAGGGATCGCGAGATTACTGATTAGGAGCCGTTCATGCCCGGACCACTTGCTGGCGTTCGCATCGTCGATCTCAGCCAGGTGGTCTCGGGGCCGATGGCGGCGGGGTGGCTGGCCGATCAGGGCGCCGACGTCATCAAGATCGAGCCGCCGCACGGCGACCCGGTGCGCGCGCTCGGCCCCGCGAAGGGTGATCTCGCCTCGGCCTATATCCAGATCAACCGCGGCAAGCGGCAGGTCGCGCTCGACCTGAAGCAGGACGACGCCAAGGCGGCGCTCGGGCGACTGATCGCCGAGGCCGATGTGCTGGTCGAGAATTTCCGCCCCGGCGTAATGGACAAACTCGGCTTCGGTTATGCGGCGGCGCGCCGGCTCAACCCGCGGCTGATCTATTGCTCGATCACCGGCTATGGCGCCGACGGGCCGTATGCCGGCCTGCGCGCCTATGACCCGATGATCCAGGCGACCGCCGGCATCGCCGCGACGCAGCTCGACAAGGAAGGCCAGCCGCAGCTGATCCAGACCCTGGTGATCGACAAGGTGACGGCGCTGACCGCCGCGCAGGCGATCACCGCGGCGCTCTATGCGCGCGAGAAGAGCGGCGAGGGGCAGCGGGTGGAGCTGTCGATGCTCGACACCGCGCTCGCCTTCAACTGGCCGGAAGGCATGTTCAACCATGGCTTCGCCGACGACCCGCCCAAGCTGCAGCCGCCCTATGGCCGCTATACGCGGCTGTGGACGACCAAGGACGGGCGCAAGGTGGTGATCTCCAGCTTCCAGGAGCATGAGTTCCCCGCGTTGTGCGACGCGCTGCGCCGCCCCGACCTGAAGACAGACGAACGGTTCAACAGCGGCCGGGCGCGGGCAAAGAATATCGCCCGATGGGGGCCGACGCTGAGTGCGGCGCTGGCGGCGCTGACCGCCGACGAATTCATGGCGGGGTGCCAGCAGTTCGGGACCGGCGGCGCGGTGATCCTGACGCTCGACGAGGTAGTGGCGCACCCGCAGGTCGCCCACAATCGGGCGATCGTTAGCGTCGATCACGGGGAACTCGGCCGGGTGAACACCGCGCGCCATCCGATCCGCTTCAGCCACACGAAAGTGGCCGACCCGAAGCGGGCCGGCCACCGGGGCGAACACACCGACAGCGTGCTCGCCGATCTTCCGAAGGGCTGGCCAGCGGCGGACTAGCCGCCGCCGACCGGTGCCTTAGCGTACCACCGCGACCTGACGGTCGAGCTGCTGACCGATCATGGTCAGCTCGACGCGGCGGTTGGCCTGACGGCCGGCGGCGTTGACGTTGGTCGCGACCGGGTTGGTCTCGCCATGGCCGACCGCCTGAATGCGGGCCGCGTCGACACCGGCGGTGACCAGCGCGCTGCGCACCGCGCCGGCGCGCGCCTTCGACAGCTGCAGGTTCATCGCGTCGCTGCCGACCGAGTCGGTGTGGCCGTCGATGCGCACCTTCACCTCGGGCGAGGCATTCAGGTAGGTCACCAGCGGCTGCAGGCGGGCGGTGGCGCCCGGACGCAGCGTGGCCTTGCCGGTCTCGAAGATCACATCCTGCAGCACGAGCTGCGCACCGAGCGCCGTCTGGCGGAGCTGATAGTCGCGAAGCTGGGTGCGCAGATTGTTGGCCTGCGCCTTGGCGGCGCTAGCCTCGCGCTCGGCCGCGGCGGCGCGCGCCTGGGCGTCGGCGACCTCGGTCACCTGCTGCGTGTTCGCGTCGGCGACCTGATCCTTCAGCGCCGCGGTGCGGGCGCGGACCTTGGCGGTCTCGACCAGCGCGTCGATGCGGTTGAGGATGTTTCGCGAATCCTTCGCATCGTCATTGTCGAGGTTGGTGCGCAGGTCGGCGATGGCGCGATCGGCCTCGTCGAGCTGCGCGCCGCCGTAGCGGGCCACGTTCGCGTCACCCTTGGCGGCGAAGATCTTTGCCTGCGCCTGCTCGATGATGATGCGGTCTTCCTTGTCGGCGAGCGCCGGAGCGCTGATCGCCATCGTCGCCGCCGTGGCGGCGAGCCAGAACTTGCGGTTCATGATCTCTCTCCCTTAGCGCGCGGCAGTCTTGAGCTGCGCCTCGACGGCTTCGAACTCGGCGGTGGCGAGCGCCAGATCCGCATAGGCCGAAGCCTCCTTCGAGGCGTGATACGAGCGCTTCTCGTTATCCTTGTCCCACTCGCGCTCGGCGATCTCGAACGAGGCGCGGGCGCGCTGCAGGATTTCATTGGCGCGCTCGGCGGCGCCGCCGTTCGAGGCGGATTCGATCTTGGCGCGCGCCTCGGCGAGCGCCGAGCGGGCTTCATTGTCGCCGAGGTCGGCCATCGCCGCGGTCGGCAGGATGGCGATCGCCGCAGCGACCGCCCAGGGGGTCAGGTTACGCAACATACTCTTTTCCTCCACGGGGTGTTGGAACGGGGCGGCTAACGGACGCCCGGCGCCATCGTTGCAGCTTTTGCGGCCAGCCGAGTGCCTGCGCCGACGAAAGAAGTGCGGAGCCAAATGGGGTAGCCGACCGTTGGCTGCGGGTTCATTTTCGCGAAAGGAAACGGCCATGTTCGGCAAGAAGAAGATCGAGACGCTGAAGGACCTCGCCGACCGCATGGCGGACATCGACATCGCCATCCTGTCGACCCGCGCGGCGAACGGCGCCATCGCCGGCCGCCCGATGAGCAACAACGGCGACGTCGAGTACGATGGCGACTCCTATTATTTCGCGCTGGACAGCACCAACACCGTCGCCGACATCGCCCGCGACCCGCAGGTCGGCCTCGGCTTCCAGGGCAAGCACTGGTTCTACGTCGCCGTCGAGGGCCGCGCCGAACTGATCCGCGACAAGGCGCAGTTCGAGGAGCATTGGGCGAAGGACCTCGAAATGTGGTTCGAGGACGGGGTGGACACGCCGGGCCTCGTGCTGATCCACGTCCACGCCGAGCGCATCCATTGGTGGGACAAGGGCGACGAGGGCGAGATCAAGCCGTAACGCACCGATCTCTCTATTCTCCCGTCATTCCGGCCTTCGCCGGGATGACGGTCGGGAGGCGTGCGGCAAGGGGTTGAACAGCGGCGGCCCGGGCGCGATGGTCTGTTCATGACCGACCAGACGCTGTTCGATGCCCCCGCCACGCCTCCCGAGCCCGACGCCGGCAGCGTGAAGCTGCATCCCTCCTGGCGCGCGCCGCTGCAGGGCGAGTTCGACAGCGACTATATGAAGGCGCTGCGGGCCTATCTGGTCGCCGAAAAGGAGGCTGGCCGGCGCATCTTCCCCAAGGGCAGCGAGTGGTTTCGCGCGCTTGATCTGACGCCGCTCAGTGAGGTGCGCGTCGTCATCCTCGGGCAGGACCCCTATCATGGCGAGGGGCAGGCGCACGGCCTGTGCTTCTCGGTAAAGCCGGGGGTGCGTACCCCGCCGAGCCTCGTCAACATCTACAAGGAGCTGAAGACCGACCTCGGCATCGCGCCCGCCCGCCACGGCTTCCTCGAGCCTTGGGCGGCGCAGGGCGTGCTGCTGCTCAACGCGGTACTCACCGTGCGCATGGCGCAGGCGGCATCGCATCAAGGGCAGGGGTGGGAGCGGTTCACCGACGCGGTGATCCGGCTGGTCAACGCCAAGCCCGAGCCGGTGGTGTTCATGCTGTGGGGCAGCTACGCGCAGAAAAAGGCGGCATTCGTCGACAGCATCGACAAGGGCGGGCGACATCTGGTGCTGAAGGCGCCCCATCCGTCGCCGCTTTCCGCCTACAGCGGCTTCTTCGGCTGCCGGCATTTCTCGAAGGCCAACGCGTTCCTCGAAGCGAACGGGCAGAAGCCGATAGACTGGGCGTTGCCGGCCTGCGCCTAGGCAGGATCGAAGGCGCCGAGGATCGGGCAGGGGCCGCGCGTTCCCGCCGCGCAGCTTTCCGCAAGCGTTGCCAGCGCGGTGCGCGCCGTGGTCAGCTCGGCGATCTTGGCGTCGAGCGCGGCAAGCCGCTCGGTGGCCAGTGCGCGGACCCGCGTCCGGTCATGCGTGGCATCGAGCGCCAGCAGCTCGCCGGCTACCTCAAGCGTGAACCCCGCAGCCTGCGCGCGCCGGATGAACAGGAGGCGACGGAGCGTGTTGCCGTCGTAGCGGCGGATGCCGCCGTCACGCGATGGCACCGGCAGCAGCCCGCGTCGTTGATAATAGCGCACCGTCTCGACGCCGACCTCCGCGGCGGCCGCCAGCCGCGCGATGCTCATGTCGGGCATGGCTTGACTCCGTACTATGGTACGGACCCCATATGTAGCGGGCGCCCTTCTGCGGCAATGGAGAATCCCGATGACGACGCCCGCCGGCCCGACCGCCACCCTCTACCGGATGGTGATGCCCGACCATGTCTGCCCCTATGGGTTGAAGGCGAAATATCTGCTCGAACGCCATGGCTACCAGGTCGACGACCGCTGGCTGGCCACGCGCGCGGAGACCGAGGGGTTCAAGGCGGAGCATGGCGTGCAGACGACGCCGCAAGTGTTCATCGACGGTGCGCGCATTGGCGGGCATGACGATCTGCGCCGTTTCCTGGGCAAGCCGCTGCCCGACCCGAAGGCGACGAGCTATCGCCCGGTCGTCGCCCTGTTCGGCATGACCGCGGCGATGGCGCTGGCGGCCAGTCAGGCGGTGCATGGCACGCCGCTGACCGTGCATGCCGCCGAATGGTTCATCGCGTTCAGCATGTGCGTGCTGGCGCTGTTGAAGCTGCAAAATGTCGAGACCTTCTCGACGATGTTTCTCAACTACGATCTGCTTGCCCGCCGTTGGGTGCCCTATGCCTATGCCTATCCGTGGCTGGAAGGGCTGGCTGGCACGCTGATGGTGTCGGGCGCGCTGATGTGGCTGTCGATCCCGATCGCGCTGACCATCGGCACGATCGGCGCCGTGTCGGTCGCAAAGGCGGTCTATGTGGACCGGCGCGAGCTGAAATGCGCGTGCGTCGGCGGCGACAGCAACGTGCCGCTCGGTTTCGTGTCGCTCACCGAGAATCTGATGATGGTGGCAATGGCAGTGTGGATGCTGGCGCGCTAGGCTCCGCGCTCATAGGCAGCGGAGGACCGACATGGACGGCGTGACGATCGTTGGGCATCCGATGATCCAGCACAAGGTGACCTTGCTGCGCGACAAGCACACCTCGGTGTCGCTGTTCCGGAGCCTGGTGCGCGAGATCGCGATGCTGCTCTGCTATGAGGTGACGCGCGAGCTGCCGACCACCACCATTCAGGTCGAGACGCCGCTGGCCGTCACCGACGCCATCGAGATCGCCGGCAAGAAGCTCGTCATCGTGCCGATCCTGCGCGCCGGGCTCGCGCTCGCGGACGGCATGCTCGACCTGCTACCCTCGGCGCGCGTTGCCCATTTGGGCCTCTATCGCGACCATGAGACGCTTGAGGCGATCGAATATTATTTCAAGGCACCCGAGGACATCGCCGAGCGGCTGGTGATCGTCGTCGACCCGATGCTGGCCACCGGCCACAGCGCCATCGCCGCCATCGACCGGCTGAAAGGGGCGGGGGTGACCAATCTGCGCTTCGTCTGCCTGCTGGCGGCACGGCCGGGCGCCGAGGCGCTGCGCGCCGCGCACCCCGACGTGCCGATCTGGGCGGCGGCGATGGACGAGAAGCTCAACGAGAAGGGCTATATCGTGCCGGGGCTGGGCGACGCGGGCGACCGGACGTTCGGCACCCGGTGAGTCGTCGCGGGAAGCAGCCGGCTGACGCCTCACAATTGGCCGTGACAGCTATCCAATAAGCGTCAAATCGGATCGAGGCGGCGGCCAGATCGGCGCTGTCGATTGCGCAATCTCTCTCGGTAACGGCGCCAATCGAGCGCGTTGATCGATTTTGACTGTTACTGTGACCGAGGAAGTTCGTTTGTCTCCCGTTCCGGCCGGCATCACCCTCATCGTCGCTCCTTGAGAGCCGACAATGTGAGGGAGAGGGACATGGGGAGGAAATCCAGCCGATCGATGATGTGGCTTCTCGCGGGGTGCGCGCTTGCGCTGCCGATGCCGCTTGCCGCCGCCGAGCCGCCGCTCGTCACCAGCGACACGCCGGGCGGCATGGCCAACCGCGACTGGTGGCCCCAGAGTCTCGATCTGAGCGCGCTGCGCCAGCGCGAGGCGCAGTCGAGCCCCTATGGCGCCGATTTCGACTATGCCAGGGCGTTCGCCGGCCTCGATCTCGACGCGGTGAAGGCCGATCTGCGCAAGGTGCTCACCACCTCGCAGCCCTGGTGGCCCGCCGACTATGGCCACTACGGCCCCTTCTTCATCCGCATGGCGTGGCACAGCGCCGGCACCTACCGCACCGCCGACGGCCGCGGCGGCTCCGATGGCGGCGAGCAGCGCTTCGAGGCGCTCAATTCCTGGCCCGACAATGTCAGCCTCGACAAGGCGCGGCGCCTGGTGTGGCCGATCAAGCAGAAATACGGCCGCGCGCTGTCGTGGGGCGACCTGATGGTGCTCGCCGGCAACGTTGCGCTGGAGGACATGGGCTTCAAGACCATTGGGTTCGCGGGCGGCCGCGTCGACACCTGGCAGCCGGACCTCGTCTTCTGGGGCCCCGAGCGCAAGATGATGGAAGACAAGCGCCGCGACGCGAAGGGCAACCTCAAGGGCCCGATGGCGGCGACGCAGATGGGCCTCATCTATGTGAATCCCGAAGGGCCGAACGGCAATCACGACCCGATCTCGGCCGCCGCCGACATCCGCCGCGCCTTCGGCAGCATGGCGATGAACGACGAGGAGACGCTGGCGCTGATCGCCGGTGGCCACACCTTCGGCAAGGCGCATGGCGCGCACAAGCCCGACGTCTGCGTCGACAAGGAACCTTCGGCCGCTGGCATCGAGGCGCAGGGCTTCGGCTGGGCGAACAAGTGCGGTAAGGGCAATGCCGAGGACACGGTGACCAGCGGGCTTGAAGGCGCCTGGACCTCCAACCCGGTGCAGTTCACCTCGCAATATCTCGACAATCTGTTCAACTTCACCTGGGTGAAGGCGAAGGCCCCGTCGGGCGCGACCCAGTGGGTGCCGACCGACCCGGCGGCGGCAACGCTCGTCCCCGACGCACATATCGAGGGCAAGACCCACGCGCCGATCATGTTCACCACCGACATCGCGCTGAAGGAGGATCCGGGTTTTCGCAAGATCGCGCAGCGCTGGCAGCAGAACCCCGACGAGTTCGCCGCCGCCTTCGCTCGCGCCTGGTTCAAGCTGACCCACCGCGACCTCGGCCCGTCGGTGCGCTACCTCGGCAAGGACGTGCCGGCGCAGAGCTTTGACTGGCAGGACCCGCTGCCCAAGGCGACCGGCAAGCCGATCAGCGACGGTGACGCCGCCGACCTGAAGCGCAGCATCCTCGCCGCCGGGCTGACCGTGCCCGAGCTGGTGCGCGCCGCTTGGGCGTCCGCCTCCACCTATCGCGACACCGACATGCGCGGCGGGGCGAACGGCGGGCGCGTGCGGCTCGATCCGCAGCGCAACTGGGCGGTCAACGACAAGGCCGAGCTGGCGAAGGTGCTGGCCGCGCTCGGCAAGGTGCAGGCCGACTTCAACCGTGGCGGCAAGCAGGTGTCGATGGCCGACCTCATCGTGCTGGGCGGCAATGCCGCTGTCGAGGAGGCGGCGAAGAAGGGCGGGCATAAGCTGAAGCTGGAATTCACCCCGGGCCGGGTGGATGCGACGCAGGCGCAGACCGACGTCGCGTCCTTCGCCTTCCTCGAGCCCAAGGCCGATGCTTTCCGCAACTATTACGCGCCCGGCGCCTATTTCAGCCCGACGCAGGCGCTGATCGACAAGGCGGACACGCTGGGGCTGACGGTGCCGGAAATGACGGCGCTGCTCGGCGGCATGCGCGCGCTCGGCGCCAACGCCGGCGGCTCGACCAGCGGGCTGTTCACCGCGCGGGCGGGCACGCTCAGCAACGACTTCTTCGTCAACCTGCTCGATATGTCGACAATGTGGTCGAAGTCGGCGGCAACGCCCGGCCTCTACGAGGGCAAGGACCGCGCCGCGGGCACCGCCAAATGGACGGCGACCCCGGTCGACCTGATCTTCGGCTCCAATTCCGAGCTGCGGGCGGTGGCGGAAGTCTATGCCTCGGCGGATGCCGGCGACATGTTCGTCAAGGACTTTGCGGCGGCATGGACGAAGGTGATGAACGCCGATCTGCACTGAGGCGAAGCGCTGCACCGGACGCCGGCATTGGCTGTCGGCGTCCGGGATGGCGTTTCAGAAAAGCCGAAGACGATTAAGAGCATCCCTCTCCCTTGAGGGGAGAGGACAGGTGAGGGTGAGGTTTCCGCCGCGCACCCGCCCACCAATCAAATCGTCATACCGGCAAAAGCCGGTATCCAGTCCCACCGTCGGTCTGGATACCGGCTTTCGCCGGTATGACGGAAACTGTGGTGTGCGTTCGACGACGGCGCACCAAGCCCAACCGTCACCCTCACCCTCCCGGCTATCGCCGGGCCCCTCCCTCTCCCCTCAAGGGAGAGGGGCATTCGGCCGCAGCCAGCGAAAGGCGCGCTCCACGGCGGCGCGCCCGCCGGGCGACACCGGCGCGCCATGCGCCATGACGAGCGTCTCGATGGGCCAGGCGAGGATGCGCTCGATCGCACCGCGGGCGGCAGCGCGATCGACGAAAGCCATACGAAACTTGCGCGGTACCTCGGGGTGAGGGGCCGTCATCAGGTCTAGCCGAGCGACCATTGCGCGCCAGCCGCTGAACCAGCCGCGATCGAAATGCTGGAGCAGGTCGGTGAACAGCACGGTACGACTGACGCGGTGGAAGAACACCAGCTCGGTGGTGATGAGATTGCCGCGCACCGCCACCTGATCGACCTCAACCGCCCATTCCGCCGGGGCCACATCGCCGAGATCAGCGTCGAACGTCAGGTCGGGGCGCTTGCGGCGCAGCCCCGGCGGTGCCCAGGTGCGGGCCGAGGGGTAGGCGCGCTGCCAATCGGCGATGGACAGATGATGCAGCGAATTCGGCGCGACCAGATGCGCAATCTCGCCCAGCGCCTCCACCGCCGCCCGAAGCGCCGGCGTCGGCCGGACGGGCGACCAGAGCAGGAGCCGCGCGCCAGCAAGGCGGATGACGGCCATGCGCGTCGGGTAGCGAAAGCCGGCCACCATCGCCTCGGCGCCATTCGCCAGCCAGATGTCTTTGCCGAGCGGCATCAGCAGCGGCCGGTTCCCATCCATCGCGCCGATCCCCGTCACCCGATCGCTCAGGCCGGCTCCCCGATATCCTCGTTCCACAGTTCGGGCCGCTCGGCGATGAAGCGGCGCATTAACTCGATGCAGGTGTCGTCCTGCAGCACCTCGACCGCGACGCCGCGCGAGCGGAGATGCTCTTCCTCGCCCATGAAGGTGTGGTTCTCGCCGACGATCACCTTGGGGATGCCGTAGAGCAGGATCGCGCCCGAGCACATCGAGCAGGGCGACAAGGTCGTGTAGATCACCGACCGCCGATAGACCTCGGCGGGATGCCGCCCGGCATTCTCCAGCGCATCCATCTCGCCGTGCAAGGTCGCGCTGCCCTGCTGCACCCGCCGGTTATGCCCGCGCCCGATGATCTTGCCGTCGCAGACGATCACCGAGCCGATCGGAATGCCGCCCTCGGCATAACCCTGCCGGGCTTCCTCGATGGCGGCGGCCATGAATTCGTCCATTGGGCGTCCTCCTGTCAGCGCGACAGGGTGGGGCGTTCGGCGCGTGCCGGCAAGTAGCGGCGGTCGAAGATGGCGCGGGTTTTCGGCGTGCGTTGGAGTTTCTTGGTTTCGACCATCGTCTTGATCGAGCGGGTCAGGCGCGCGTCGCCGGTGCCGAGGCGGCGGCCTTCGGGGTGGCTCATCTCGTTGGCGATCGTGCCGGTGAGGCGGGTGAGTTCGACGTTGGGGTTGAGCGACGGGTCGCGCTTCGTGACGGCGGCGATGGCGGCTTGCGGGTCGCGGAGGGTGTCGGCGACGGCGCGGTTGATGGCGCGGACGACGCGGCGGGCGGCGTCGGGGCGGTTCTTGAGCAAGGTCGGCGAGGCCATCAGGGCGCTGCCGTAGAAGTCGGGCAGCACCGCGTCGTAGCGCAGGAAGCGCAGCACTTTCGTGTCGAGGCCGAGGGTCATCGCGGCGGCGGTCTGCGTGGTAGAATAGCCGAATACCGCGTCGGTCTCGCCGGCGAGCATCGCCTTCACCAGATCGGCCATGCTGGCGTCGCGGATCACCGGGGTGATCGAGGCGGGGTCGAGGCCGGTGGCGCGGGCATAAGGCGGGAAGGTTTCCGCCGCCACATCCTTGTCATGCGCGCCGATGCGCTTGGCCGTAAGGTCGCGCGGGGTACGGATCGGGCCGTCGGCGGCGACACCGATCACCGAGGGCGACTGATTGAACATCATGTAGATGCCGGTCGGCGCGGCGGTGGGGCGAGCGGCCGCCACCTCGATCAGCGAATTGATGTCGCCATAGCCGAGGTCGAAGCCTTCCGCCGTCATGCGCGGCGCCGCCTTGTAGGCGCCCTGGCCGGCGGTGAACTCGACCTCCAGCCCCTCGTCGCGGAAATAGCCCTTGTCCTCGGCGACGACGAACCAGGCGTTGGCGCCGCTCCAGCCCGAATTGAGCAGCATCCGCAGCTTGGTCGGCGCGGCGAGGGCCGGGCGGGCCAGCGGCAGCGCCGCCAGCCCGGCGATGACCGCGCGGCGGGAGAGAGGCGGCATCCGCCTCACTCCGCCGGCAGGTAGATTTCGCCGCCCTTCTCGCGGAACTTGTCGCTCATCTCCGCCATGCCCTTGTCGGCGTCGGCCTCTGCCATCGGCTGCGCGGCGAGGAAGGTGTCGGCGGATGCGTTCTGTTTCGCCGCGAACTCGCGCACTTCCTGCGTGATCTTCATCGAGCAGAATTTGGGGCCGCACATCGAGCAGAAATGCGCGGTCTTGGCGCCTTCGGCGGGCAAGGTCTGGTCGTGGAACTGCTCGGCGGTTTCGGGGTCGAGCGACAGGTTGAACTGGTCGCGCCAGCGGAACTCGAAGCGGGCGCGGCTCAAGGCGTCGTCGCGGGCCTGCGCCGCCGGGTGGCCCTTGGCGAGGTCGGCGGCGTGGGCGGCGAGCTTGTAGGTGACGACACCGACCTTGACGTCGTCGCGGTCGGGGAGGCCGAGATGCTCCTTCGGGGTCACGTAGCAGAGCATCGCGGTACCGAACCAGCCGATCATCGCCGCGCCGATCGCCGAGGTGATGTGGTCATAGCCGGGCGCGATGTCGGTGGTCAGCGGCCCCAATGTGTAGAAGGGCGCCTCGCCGCAGGCCTCGAGCTGCTTGTCCATGTTGGCCTTGATCTTGTGCATCGGCACATGGCCGGGGCCTTCGATCATCACCTGGCAGTCCTGCTCCCAAGCGATCTTGGTCAGCTCGCCCAATGTCGCCAGCTCGGCGAACTGTGCCTCGTCGTTGGCGTCGGCGATCGAGCCGGGACGGAGGCCATCGCCGAGCGAGAAGCTGATGTCATAGGCGCGCATGATCTCGCAGATCTCGGCGAAATGCTCGTAGAGGAAGCTCTCGCGGTGATGCGACAGGCACCATTTCGCCATGATCGAGCCGCCGCGGCTGACGATGCCGGTGACGCGCTTGGCGGTCAGCGGAATGTAGGGCAGGCGGACGCCGGCGTGGATGGTGAAATAGTCGACGCCCTGCTCGGCCTGTTCGATCAGCGTGTCGCGGAAGATTTCCCAGTTCAGCTCCTCGGCGATGCCGCCGACCTTCTCCAGCGCCTGGTAGATTGGGACGGTGCCGATCGGCACCGGCGAGTTGCGGATGATCCATTCGCGCGTCGTGTGGATATTGCGGCCCGTCGACAGGTCCATGACGGTGTCGGCGCCCCAGCGGGTCGACCACACCATCTTCTCGACCTCCTCGGCTACGCTCGAGGCGACGGCCGAATTGCCGATGTTGGCGTTGATCTTGACGAGGAAGTTGCGGCCGATCGCCATCGGCTCGGCCTCGGGGTGGTTGATGTTCGCCGGGATGATGGCGCGGCCGCGGGCGATCTCGTCGCGCACGAACTCGGGGGTGACATAGTCGGGGATCGACGCGCCGAAGTCCTGGCCATCTCGGGCGGCGATCTCGGCGGCTTTGGCGCGGCCGAGATTCTCGCGGATCGCCACATATTCCATCTCGGGCGTGATGATGCCGCGGCGGGCATAGTGCATCTGGCTGACGTTGGCGCCGGGCTTGGCGCGCAGGGGGCGCTTCTCGACGTTGGGGAATTCGGCCTGAATCTCGCTCTTGCGCGCGCCGCGGAGACCATTGTCCTCGGGGCGGACCTCGCGGCCATCATAGCGCTCGACGTCGCCGCGGCCTTCGATCCACGCCTGCCGCAGCTTCGGGAGGCCGGCCATGATGTCGATGCGGATGTTGGGGTCCGAGTAGGGGCCAGAGGCGTCATACACGCGCAGCGGCTTCTCGCCCGAGGTCGGCTCGAGGTCGATCTCGCGCATGGCGACGCGGACATCGGGGAACAGCTCGCCCGGCACATGCACCTTGCGGGAGGCGGGCAGCGGCCCGGTGGTGACGCCTTTCATGCCTGCGGCGCCTGGCATCTCGGTGCGTGCGTTAATGTCGGCCATCAGAAAACTCCCGCAAGTCATTGGTCGCACGGCGGGAGCGGTGGCGCGAAAAGCGCTGGGTTCCGTTTCCTACGCCGGTGCGAACCGGATCAGGTTCGGAGGGTTTGGCGCCGCACTTGGCGCTGTCTCAGCCCGCTGCTCGGGCACCCCTGGGAACGCGCGGACGATGCGCCGGGAGGGGTGGGAGAGTCAATGAAGCTCGCTCAATCGTCCTCTTTGCGGAGGCGGGGATGACGGGTTGAAGGTGGCTCAGAGATAATATCTCATCTTGATGGCCTGCATCGGCTCAGCGCTCGGGTCGAACCGTACCTTGTCGAACGCCGGCGGGCCGAATATCAGGCGGGGGTTCCGGCTGAAGCCGATGCCTTCGGTGGGCATGCCGACCACGCTCTTGTCGAGCTTGCGGTTGCCGTTCTCGTCGTGGATCACCGAGACGGCGTAGGCGCCCGGTGTCAGACCCTCGACGGTCAGCCGCACTTCAGGCGCGGCGGGGGCTGCGACGCGGCGGACACCTTCGACCTTCGCGCAATCGGGAAAGCCGTCGGCGCGGGGGAAGACGCAGACGCGCACCTCGCCCTCGCTCGACCGCAGGCCGACCAGCATGATCGTGAGCGTGACGGGCTCAGGAGGGGCGCTCGACGCGCCCATCAGCAGCAGCGCGGCGCCTGTCATCATCATCCGGTGCATGCGCCAACTCCCCCGACAAACCCCGGTCGGTATCGCACAGCCGGTCCCAGAAGCGGAAGTAGAGGCCGAAGTTGCAGCGATAGTCCGTGTGGTGGCGGTGATGGTGCGAGGCGGAGATCATCGCCGCGCCGAACGGGCCGGCAAGCCAGCGCTTCGGGAAAATCTCCCAGCCGATATGGTTGGTGACGCCGAAGAAGGTCATCACGGTCAGCACGATGCCGAGCGCCGCGACATGAATGGGAATCAGGAAGGTCAGCGCCGGGATCAGCAGTGCGCCCGACAGCGACTCCCACGGGTGGAAAGACATGGCGGCCCACGCGGTCGGCGGGCGGCTGTCGTGGTGGATGGCATGCATCAGGCGGAACAGCCGCGGCCGGTGCATCGCGCGGTGCGTCCAGTAGAAATAGCTATCGTGGATAAAGAGATAGGCGAGGATGCTCAGGGGAATCCACAACAGGCTGTGCGCATTCCAGTCGGTGTAGATCTGCGTCCAGCCGAGCTGCTTCCACGCGTAGAGGGTGAGGCCCGCCGGGGCGCCGTAGATCGCGGCGGCGGCGAGCGACCAGCCGATCTCCCGGCGCATCTGCCCGCGCATCCGCTCCCCCGCGTACAGGCCGGGGTGGCGGCGGCCGGTCAGCCAGGCGAAGCCGCCCGACACCGCCAGATAGCGCACCGCGACGATGGCGATCATGGCGAGGACGGCGGCGGCAAGCTCGATCATTCGGCGCGGGGACCGGCGCCCAGCCAGCTCGGCCATTCGATGGTGACGGCAGCGCCGCCGAGGGTCAGCGGTTCGCCGGCCTGTTCGACGCGCATCAGCGCGACGCCGTGGCCGCCGTGGTGCGAGATCAGCTCGCCCGCCTCGCGGTCGCCGGCGCGCAGGCTGCGCTCCTCTTGCGGGTCGGCCGTCAGCAGCACCGGCAGCAGCCGCTTCCGCAGCTTGTCACGGTGGTGCATGCGGGCGGTGTTCTCCTGGCCGACGTAGCAGCCCTTGGTGAAGGACACGCCGTTCAGCTCGACCGCGTTCGATTCGAGCCACATCAGTCTGTCGACGGGATAATCGTCGCTATCGGGGACGCCGAGCGACAGGCGGTGCGCGATGTAGTCGGCGAGCGTCGCGGTCGTGTCGGCGCTTTCGGCCATCCAGCGGCGGCCGAGGCCGGGGAGGCGGGGGTCGTAAGGCGCGTCGCTCTCGCCGTCCCAGGCGGCGAACACCTTCAGGTCGCTGGCAGCAACGGTGACGTCCTTGCGCAGCTTGTACATGGTCAGGCGCTTGAGGAGGTCGGGCGCGCGCGCTGCGGGCACATCGGCGAGGATCGTGTCGCCGGTGTCGAACAGGATCATGTCGAACAGATATTTGCCCTGCGGGCTGAGGAGGCCGGCCCACAGCGGCTTGTCGGGCGCCAGCGCGTCGACGTCGTTGGTCAGCAGCCCCTGCAGGAAGGGCCGCGCCTCGCCGCCCCCGATACGAAGGACGGCACGGTCGGTGAGCGCGGCGATCTGGGTCATCATGTGAAGCTAAGGATTGTCGTGCGCCCCCGCCAGTCCAACCCGCCCCACATTCGTCATACCGGCTTTCGCCGGTATGACGGGGAGGGGGAGCGGCGGCGTTGCGGCTTTAACCGAAGCGGCGACTCTGGCATTGGTTTTGGCATGGCAACCAACCAGACCTTCGACATGATCCTCCGGGGCGGCGGCGTCTACACGCCCGGCGGCCTGACCGAATGCGACGTCGCGGTAAGCGGCGGCAAGATCGCGGCGCTGCTGCCGCGCGGGGCCGGGAGCGCCGGCGAGACGGTGGATTGCACCGGCCTCACCGTGCTGCCGGGCGCCATCGACACGCAGGTGCATTTCCGCGAGCCGGGGCTGGAGCATAAGGAAGATCTGGAGAGCGGCAGCCGCGCCGCGGTGCTGGGCGGCATCACCGGGCTGTTCGAAATGCCGAACACCAAGCCCAATACCGACACCGCCGACGCGCTCAACGACAAGCTCGGCCGCGCCAAGGGCCGTATGTGGTGCGACCACGCCTTCTACGTCGGCGCGACCAACCACAATGCTGAGGCGCTGAAGGAACTGGAGATGCTCCCCGGCTGCTCTGGCGTGAAGATCTTCATGGGCGCCTCGACCGGCGACCTGCTGGTGTCGGACGACGATTGCCTGCGCGAAGTGCTGAAGAACGGCCGCCGCCGCGTCGCCATCCACGCCGAGGACGAGCCGCGGATGCAGGAGCGCGCCGCCTTACGCGTCGCCGGCGACGCGTCGAGCCATCCGGTGTGGCGCGACGACGAATCGGCGATGAAGGCGACGCGGCGCATCGTGGCGCTCGCGCGCGAAACCCGCCGGCGCATCCATGTGCTGCACATCACCACGCCCGCCGAGCTCGAATATCTGGCGACCTGCAAGGACGTGGCGAGTTGCGAGGTGACGCCGCAGCATCTGACGCTGGCGGGGGAGGAGGCCTATCCACGCCTCGGCACCTTCGCGCAGATGAACCCGCCGATCCGGTCGGGCGCGCATCGCGACGGGCTGTGGCACTGGCTGGCGCAGGGCGTGCCCGACGTGATCGGGTCGGACCATGCGCCGCACACCCGCGAGGAGAAGGCGAAAGCGTATCCGGACTCGCCCTCGGGGATGCCGGGGGTGCAGACGCTGCTGCCGCTGATGCTCGACCATATGAACGCCGGGCGGCTGAGCCTGCAGCGGCTGGTCGACCTGACCTCGGCGGGGGCGGCGCGGCTGTTCGGGCTGACGGGCAAGGGGCGCATCGCTGCCGGCTATGACGCCGATTTCTCGATCGTCGACCTGACCGGCGAGTGGAAGATCAGCAGCGACTGGCTGGCGAGCCGCTGCGGCTGGTCGCCGTTCGAGGGCATAACGCTGAAGGGCCGCCCGGTCGGCACGATCATCCGTGGGCGTCGCGTGATGTGGGAAGCCGAGCTGATCGGCACGCCCGCAGGCGAACCGATCCGCTTCGACGAGACGATCCGGGCCTAAACCGTCGGTTTAGTTTACAAATCTTGTACGCGTGCCTCCAGGAATGGCGCATTTCCGCCACTGGCCCGGGGCTTGCATATGGCCCCTGGCGTTCGATTTGGGGGATTTTCCAGGATGATGAAGTTCAAGGCTGCGGTGCTGGCCACCGCGCTGCTGTCCGGCGTGCCGACCTTCGCTGCCGAGCTGCTGACCAACGGCGGCTTCGAGGCCGGCAATCTCAGCGGCTGGAGCCGTACGGGTCCGCACTCAGGCGGCTGCAACAGCAACTATACCGTCGGCACCACCGGTTCGACGAGCGGCTGCACCGGCTTCGGCCCGTACAATAGCTTCACCAATCCCACCGAAGGCAGCTACGCCGCCTACAACTCGCTCGACGGCTCCGCCGGGTCGACTTACGCGATATCGCAGACCGTGCTGCTGCCGAATGCGATCGGCGATGCGACGATCAGCTGGTCGGACGCTGCCGGCGGCGGCGCCGGTTGGAACTGGGCGCAGCCGCGCACCTTCTCGGTCGACCTGTTCAACGGTGCAGCGCTCATCGGTAACGTCTACAACGCGACGTTCACCAACAATGGCGGCGCCGGCTTCTTCCAGAACTGGACGGTGCGGAGCATCGACGTGATGTCGCTGCTGTCGGGCTTCGGCGGTCAGTCGGTGACGCTGCGCTTCAGCAACTTCATTCCGCAGACCTCGACCGGCCCGGCCTCATTCGCGATCGACAATGTGTCGTTCGACGCGACGGCCGTGCCGGAGCCCGCGATGCTCGGCCTGTTCGGCCTCGGCGTCGCCGGTCTGGCCGGCCTGCGCCGCCGCAAGCGCGCCTAGTTCGCAGCGGGACAAAGAAAAGGAGGGCCGCTGCGAACCGGGTTCGCGGCGGCCCTTCCTGGTTTCAGAGCGGCAGGATCTTCGCCTTCTTGCTGTAGCTGAGATAGCCGACGTTGGCGCCGAGGCGCCAGCCGACCCCGAGCTTGATCGGCACCAGGATAGTGTCGCCGCGCTGGTGGTAGTTGGCGGTGAAGCCGCCCAGCACATAGACCTTGCCCTCAACCGCCGGGTAGCGCCGGAACAGCTCCTCGGCGTCGTTGAGGTTGTAGATCAGCGTGAAGGTCTTCGAGCCGTCGCCGCCGACATCGAAGCCCACGGAAGGCCCGGTCCAGTGGACGGGCTGGTCGCCCTCGACCTTGTGATGCAGCACGCCGCTGCCGTAGCGGACGCCGACGACGATCGCGCCGCTGACTTCGCGGCCCGCGATATAGGCGTTGGGCTTGCCGAGGTCGGCGAAGGCCTTCTCGATCAGCTTGGCGGCGCCTTCCGCGCCCTTGCCGAACACGCCTTCGGCGGCGGCGAGGATGTCGTCCTGCTCATAGCTCGCCGGCTGCACCGGCGCGGCGGGCGCCTCGGCCGGGGTGGTGGGTGCCGGCGGCGTGACCGGCGCGGCGGGCGTGGTGGTGACCACGCCGTCCTCGGGGATCGGCGCCAGATCCTCGTCGGCGGTCTGCGCCGCCACGGGCGCAGCGACGAGCGCGAAGGCCAGCAAGGCCGGCAGCGCGGTGCGGATGGTCATGGCGTCGTCTCCCCCGGATCGTTCTGGGCGCACCATAAGCAGGCGCGAATCCCCAGATCAACGACCGTGGCTTTCGCCACGCTGAACCGAGTCGCTTATGCGCCGAGCCGTTCGGCTTCGACGCTGTTGGCGAGGATTCCGAGGCCGGTGACCTCCACTTCGACGCGGTCGCCGGCCTTCATGAACAGCGGCGGGGTGCGCTTCACGCCGACGCCGCCGCAGGTGCCGGTGGCGATCATGTCGCCCGGCCGCAGCTCGGTGAAGGTGGAGATATATTCGATGAGCGTTTCGACATCGAACAGCATCAGGTCGATCGCGGTGCGCTGCACTTCCTCGCCGTTGAGGCGGGTGATCAAGGTCTGCGCCTTGTAGTCGCCGAACTCGGCCGGCGTCAGGATATGCGGGCCGTAGCTGCCCGAGCGATCGAAATTCTTGCCGGGGGTAAACTGGCCGGTGTGGCGCTGCCAGTCGCGCAGGGTGCCATCCTGAAAGCAGGTCCAGCCGAGGATATGGTCGAGCGCCTTCCCGCGGCTGATGCGCCGCCCCGGCGTGCCGATAATCAGCGCCAGCTCGCCTTCAAAGTCGAAGTCGCTCGATTCCGGCGGGAGGAGCAAAGGCTCGCCATGCTGGACGAGGCTCTGCGCGCCGCGGGTGAAGATCATCGGCTTTTCCTGCGCGGCGCGGCCCATCTCGTCGCGGTGCGCCGCATAGTTGACCGCGGCGCAGAAGATGCGGCCGATCGGCGGCAGCGAGGGGTCATTCAGCGCGATCGGCATGGGCTTCTCCGTGGATGGCATCGAGTTTGGCCCGGCGGGCGGGCAGGGCGGCGAGGATGACGGCGTGCTCGGCATCGCCGACGCTCGCCCAGGCGGCGATCTCGGGCAGGCTGCGCGCGCACCCCAGGCACCAGCCGGTGGCGGCGTCGATCGAGCAGACCTTCGTGCAGGGCGACAGCATCGCCTGTCCGAATAGCGCGGTGGACAGCGGCTGTCGCGCCCGGCATCCATGCGGGCCATGAGCCTTTTGACCTTTGAACGCCGCGGCGCCATCGCGCTGCTGACCCTCAACCGCCCCGAGGCGATGAACGCGCTCGGCGCCCCCGGCGATGGCGACGCCATCGCCGCCGCCTGTGCCGAGGTGAACGCCGACCGCTCGATCCGCTGCGCGATCCTGACCGGCGCGGGGCGGGCCTTCTCGGCGGGCGGCGACGTCAAGGCGATGCGCGACCGCGCGGGGGCGTTCAGTGGCGGGCCCGTCGAGGTGCGCGAAGGCTATCGCACCAACATCCACCGGCTGGCGCGCGCGCTCTACGGCCTCGAAATGCCGGTGATCGCCGCGGTCAACGGCGCCGCCATCGGCCTGGGCTGCGATGTCGCCTGCCTCGCCGACATCCGCATCGCCGCCGATACGGCCAAGTTCGGCGTCACCTTCCTGAAGCTCGGCATCATCCCCGGCGACGGCGGCGCGTGGCTGCTGCCGCGCAGCATCGGCATGAGCCGGGCGAGCGAGCTGCTGTTCACCGGCGACGTGGTCGACGCCAAGACGGCGGCGGAGTGGGGGCTGGTCAGCCGCGTGGTGCCCGCCGACACCTTGATGGACGAAGCCTGGGCGCTGGCGGAGCGGATCGCCGCGCAGCCGCCGCAGGCGCTGCGGCTGGCGAAGACCCTGCTGCGGCAGGGGCAGACCGCCAGCTACGACACGATCATGGAGATGAGCGCCACCGCGCAGGCGATCATGCACATGACCGAGGATCACGTCGAAGGCGTCAACGCGCTGCTCGAGAAGCGCGCGCCCGATTTCAAAGGGCGATAACGGCTTGTTGAACAGGCGGGGCGTCGTCTATATGCCCCGCTCGCGGGTGTCGTGGCCGAGCGGCTGAAGGCGGCGGTTTGCTAAACCGTTATACGTTGTAAAGACGTATCGAGGGTTCGAATCCCTCCGACACCGCCACTCCATTCGAAGATCTTGATCAAGGTATCCGGGGTTGACCCCGGGTGCCTTGGCGCGCGTCGTCGATTGACGTTTCGACAATCATCGAATATTTCGACTCTCATCGAATTGATGGAGTCGCCGGATGGATCAAGACGCAGCAGTTACCGCGCTCGGCGCGCTCGCGCAGGACACGCGGCTCAGCGTGTTCAGGCTGCTGGTGAAGGCCGGGCCGAACGGCATGACCGCTGGTGACATCGCCACCGCTGTCGGCGCACCTCCCTCTACGATGTCTCATCACCTCGGTGGGCTGGAGCGCGCCGGGCTGGCGTCGTCGCGCCGGGACGGTCGAGCGGTTATTTATGCCGCCGATTACGAGGGCACGCGACGCCTGCTCGCCTTCCTGATGGAGGACTGCTGCCAAGGCCGTCCCGAAATCTGCGGGAGCGGCATCGCCGCGCCCGTCAACTGCACCACTTGCTGAAGGAAGCGGACATGAAGCGCCTGCACGTCCATGTGAGTGTCGAGAATTTGCAGCAGTCGATCGGCTTCTACTCGACGCTGTTCGCGAACGAGCCGACCGTCACCAAGCCGGACTATGCGAAGTGGATGCTCGACGATCCGCGCTTGAACTTCGCGATCTCGACCGGCCAATGTGCTGCCACCGGCATCGAACACCTTGGCATACAGGTCGAGACAGCGGCTGAGCTGTCGGAAGTCTATGACCGGCTGAAGGCGGCCGACCGGCCTGTGCTCGAGGAAGGCGCGACGACCTGCTGCTACGCGAAGTCGGAAAAGAGCTGGATCGCCGATCCGCAGGGCGTGGTGTGGGAAACCTTCTTCACAACCGGCGAAGCGACGGACTACGGCGTCGGGCCGGGGCTGAATGGGCTGACATCGGCGAGCGCCGCAGCGGATGCCTGTTGCGTGCCTGCGATGCCTGCCATCGTCGCGCCCGCCAGCGCCGACAAGTGCTGCGCGTGACCCATGGCGAGCCGCACCTACAACGTCCTGTTCCTCTGCACGGGTAACTCGGCGCGGTCGATCCTCGCCGAGGCGATCCTGAACCGCGAGGGCGGGGGGCATTTCCGCGCCTTCAGTGCCGGCAGCATGCCGAAAGGCGAGGTTCACCCCTGTTCGCTCGATGTCCTGCAAAGCCTCGGGTACGATACCAGCGGGTTCAGGTCGAAGTCGTGGGACGAGTTTGCCGGCCCGGCGGCGCCCGCGATGGATTTCATCTTCACCGTCTGTGACAACGCAGCCGGTGAAGTCTGCCCGATCTGGCCGGGCCAGCCGATGAGCGCGCACTGGGGCATTCCCGATCCTGCTGCCGTCGAAGGATCAGCTGCCGAGCAGCACGCCGCGTTCTTCGACGCCTATCGGATGCTCTCGCGCCGCATTTCGCTGTTCACCGCGCTTCCGCTCGCCAGCATCGACCGGATGAGCCTGAAAGGGAGGCTGGACGACATCGGCGCGGTTGGGCCAGCCGCGTCCTCATGAGCGGATTCGAGCGTTACCTTTCGCTTTGGGTCGGTCTCTGCATCCTCGTCGGCATCGGGGCAGGCGCATTCGCGCCCGAGTTCTTCCGCGTGGTCGCCGATGCGGAGCTTGCGCGGGTCAATCTGCCGGTGGCGCTGCTGGTGTGGCTGATGATCGTCCCGATGCTGCTGAAGATCGACTTCGGCGCGCTCGGGATGGTGCGTCAGCATGCACGCGGCGTCGGTGTAACGCTGTTCATCAACTGGGCGGTGAAGCCCTTCAGCATGGCGCTGCTGGCGACACTGTTCATCGGCTGGCTGTTCCGGCCGCTGCTGCCGGCGGCACAGATCGAAAGCTACATCGCTGGGCTGATCTTGCTGGCGGCCGCGCCTTGCACGGCGATGGTCTTCGTCTGGTCGAATCTCTGCGAGGGTGAGCCGCACTACACCCTTTCCCAGGTGGCGTTGAACGATGTGATCATGGTTTTCGCCTTCGCGCCATTGGTGGCGTTCCTGCTGGGCGTCGCCTCGATCACGGTGCCATGGGAGACGCTTCTCCTGTCGGTGGCGCTCTACATCGTCATTCCGGTCATTTTCGCGCAGGTGCTGCGGCGAAAGGTGCTGGCCGCCGGCGGAAAGCCGGCGCTCGACGCGCTTCTTTCGCGAGCGGGGCCAGTGTCGATCATCGCGCTGCTGCTGACGCTGGTGTTGCTGTTCGGCTTCCAAGGGCGTCAACTGCTCGATCAGCCGCTCGTCATTGCGCTGCTGGCGGTGCCGATCCTCGTCCAGGTCTATTTCAACGCGGGGCTGGCCTATTGGCTGAGCAAGAAACTTGGCGTCGCGTGGTGTGTCGCTGCGCCGGCAGCGCTGATCGGGGCGTCCAACTTCTTCGAGTTGGCCGTGGCGACGGCGATCAGCCTGTTTGGCCTGCATTCCGGCGCGGCGTTGGCAACGGTGGTTGGCGTCCTCGTCGAAGTGCCGGTCATGCTGACCGTTGTCGCGTTGGCGAAGCGAAGTCGAGGATGGTACGAGTCGAGTCGATAGAAATCAGAATCTTATCGCGAGAAATTGCGATGGCGTGTCAGCGTCGCAGCTCAGCTGCTGGCCGGCCTCGACCACTACCTGCTCGCCGCGAACCAGCGGCTCGCCGTCGAGGCTGACCTCGCCGGTCAACAGGGTCACCCGCGCCGACACGGCGGTGAAGCTGGCGCCGGCGTCCATCGTCACGATGCGCACGCCGGGCATCAGGTGCATCTCGCTGCCCCAGACATGGCTCTCGCGTGCGGCGTCGAGATGCTCGCGCCGGTCGTCGGCGGCGAGGCGGTCGACGATCTTCTTCACGTCCTGACCGCGGCCGCGCGCCGCGATCAGCACGCTGTCATGTTCGGCGACGATGGTCAGCCCGCTGACGCCGACGAGGCTGACCAGCGGCCCGGCGCTGCGCACGAGGCAATCCCGCGAATCGACGATGATCGCGTCGCCGCGCACGGCATTGCCCTGGTCGTCGCGCTCGGCGATGTCGAAGAGCGCGTCCCACGAGCCGATGTCCGACCAGCCGATGTCGACGGGGGCGACGGCGACGCGGTCGTCGCGCTCCATCACGGCATAGTCGATCGAATCGGACGGGCAGCGGGCAAAGGCTTCCCTGGCGGGGCGCAACACGCCGTTTTCCAGCGTCGCGCCCTCGATCGCTTCGGCCACCGCCGCGTCGATGGCGGGGGCATAGCGGGCCAGTGCCTCCAGATAGCGGTCGGCGCGCATCAGGAAGATGCCGCCGTTCCAGGTGTAGCCGCCCGAGGCGACATAGGCCTGCGCGGTGTCATAGTCGGGCTTCTCGACGAAGCGCTCGACCTTGCTGACGCCCTCGGCCAGCCAATCGCCGAGCTTGATATAGCCATAGCCGGTCTCGGGCGACGCGGCGCGGATGCCGAAGGTGGCGAGCCAGCCGTCGGCGACCAGCGGCATCAGCCGCTCGATCGCTGCGTGGAAGGCGGCCACGTCGCCGATCACATGGTCGGACGGCATCACCAGCATGAGGCCTTGGCGGTCCTGCGCGACGACGCGGCGGGCGGCGAGGGCGATGGCGGGCGCGGTGTTGCGGCCCATCGGCTCGAGGATCAGTTCGCCGCTTTCGATGCCGGCGGCGTCGAGCTGCGCGATGATCGCGCGGCGGTGCGCCTCGTTCGCCACCACGATCGGCGCGTGGAAGCGCCCGCGATCACCGGTGCGCGAGGCAGTGGCCTGGATCATCGTGTCGTCGCCGGCAATCGGCAGCAGTTGCTTGGGGGTGCGCAGGCGGGACATCGGCCACAGCCGGGTTCCCGAACCGCCCGAAAGGATTACCGGCCAGATCATCGGTTCGGCATAGGCGCTTGGCATGACAAGACCAAGTGGCCCGATATGAATATTCGCTTAGTGATTTCTGCGCTATGGAAGCCGCGGGCAGCCGGTCGTAGAGCCGGCATCAGGGCAATGGTGCGGGCAAGGGGTGTGGGCGCGGCGTGATTCGCCTGTTCAAACATTATATTCCGACCCCGCTGCTGTTTCTCGGCGTGATCGAATTCCTGCTGCTGCTGATTTCGGCAGAGGCGGCGTGGCAGCTGCGCGCCGACCAGATCGGCATCGACGCGCTGCCGACCACCGATCGCTTCGGCGAGGTGCTGACCTACGCCATGGTGGTGTCGGTGGTGATGCTGGCAACCGGGCTTTACCAGCCGCTGCATGGCTATCGCTCGGTGCGGCTGGTGGCGACGCGGCTGCTCGTCGCCTTTGCCTTGAGCCTCGTCGTGCTGGCCGTGGTGTTCTTCCTGCTGCCCAACGTGGCGCTGTGGCGATCGATCTTCCTCTACGCCGCGCTGTTTTCCTATGTGCTGATCATGGTCGCCCGCGGCGTGTTCGGGAAGCTGATCAACTGGAACCGCTTTCGCCGCCGCGTCGTGGTGCTGGGGGCGGGCGAGCGCGCGGCAAAGCTCGAGGAAGTCAGCCGCTCGCCCGACGCCGGCTTCCAGATCGTCCGCTATGTGCGGATGACCGACCGCGAGCCGCGGGTGGCCGGCGCGGTCGTGCGCGAGGAGGTCTCGTCCTTCTACGACCTCGCCGACGAGCTCGGCGTCGAGGAGATCGTGCTGGCGCTGGAGGAACGGCGCGGCGCGCTGCCGACCGGCGACCTGCTGAAGGCCAAGCTCGCGGGCGTGCATGTCACCGATATGTCGAGCTTTCTCGAGCGCGAGACCGGCCGGGTCGATCTCGGCTCGGTGTCGCCGTCGTGGCTGATTTTTTCCGACGGCTTCCTTGGCGCGAAGGGCAGCGCGGTCCTCGGCAAACGGCTCTACGACATCGCCGCCAGCTCGCTGCTGCTGGCGATCTCCTCGCCGCTGCTGCTGGTCGCCGCGGCGTTGATCAAGCTGACCAGCCCGGGGCCGGTGTTCTACAGGCAGGAGCGCGTCGGCCAGTTCGGCCGCAGCTTCGACGTGATCAAGTTTCGATCGATGCGCACAGACGCCGAGAAGGACGGCACCCCACAATGGGCGCAGAAGTCCGACCCGCGCGTGACCGCGATCGGCCGCATCATCCGCGCGACGCGGATCGACGAGATCCCGCAGATCATCAACGTGCTGCGCGGCGACATGAGCTTCGTCGGCCCGCGGCCCGAGCGGCCCTTCTTCGTACAGGACCTCGCCGCGCAGATCCCCTTCTACAACGAGCGGCACGTCGTGAAGCCGGGGATCACCGGCTGGGCGCAGCTCAACTATCCCTATGGCGCCAGCGTTGACGACGCGCGCCACAAGCTTGAGTACGACCTCTATTATGTGAAGAACTACAGCATGTTCCTCGACCTTCTGATCCTCATTCAGACGGTTCGGGTCATCCTGTGGCGGGACGGCGTCCGCTGAGCGGCGCGTTTAACAGGGGGGGCGGGCACCGCTGATGGACCAGGTCGGCTTTGTCAGCCACCTCATCGCCTGCGTCGGCTTCGGCGCGCTGGCGGCGGTGCTGCTGGTGCGGCGCGACCAGAGCATCGCCAGCCTGTGGCTGATCGCGGCGGCGACGATGACCGCCGTCTGGGCCGGCGCCGTCGGCCTCGCCAGCCGTTATGGCGGCGATTATCTGGTGCTGGTCTCGCCGGGCGAGACGTTGCGCTCGGCCGCCTGGCTCGCCTTCCTCGTCTCGCTGCTGTCGCGGTCATGGCGGCTCGAGCAGCGGATGAGCTCCTCCTTCGTCATCGCGGTGGCGATGGGCTTCACCATCACCGCGCAGCTCGCGATCGACTTCGCCGACGACCTGACCGGCACGCCGACCTCGGCCGGGGTGGCCTATCTGTTCCTGCTGTCGCGCCTTGCCGTGGCGATCGGCGGGCTGGTGCTGGTCCACAACCTCTACATCAACACCGCCGACGCCAACCGGTGGAGCATAAGATTGCTGTGCATCGGGCTCGCCTTCCTGTTCGGCTACGACCTCAACATGTACACGCTGAGGTTCCTCTCCGGGACGGTCAGCTGGGACCTGTTCGCGGTGCGCGGCTTTGCGAACGTGCTGGTGGTGCCGCTGATCGCGCTCTCCGCCTCGCGCAACCGGCTGTGGAACCTGCAGGTATCGCGGCAGGTGGTGTTCCACACCCTCTCGCTGATCGGCATCGGCGGCTACCTCATCGTCATGGCGGTCGCCGCCTGGGCGCTGCGCCTGCTGGGCGGCGACTGGGGCAAGCTTCTCCAGATCGGCTTCCTCGTCGCGACGATGATCCTCGCCGCCGTCGTGGTGTTCTCCGGCCGTTTCCGCGCCTCGGCGCGGGTGTGGATCAACAAGCATTTCTTCGCCTATAAATATGATTATCGGCAGGAATGGCTGCGCCTGATCGGCACCGTGTCGCGCAGCGGGCCGGGTTTTGGCGGCCTCGCCGAGCGCGTCATCCAGGGCGTCTGCGACATCGTCGATTCACCGGGCGGCGCGCTGTATGTGCCGGGCGAGGACGGCGGTTTCGAGCTGGCCGCCCGCTGGAATTACCGCAACCTCGTCACCGGCCGCGTCGACGCCGATAACGGCCTGCTGCGCTACCTCGGCGATCGCGGCCGCATCGTCGATGTCGAGGAGCTGCGCAGCGGCGGCGGCGACTATGGCGTGATGAACGCGCCCGACTTCGTGCTCGCCGACAAGCAGGCCTGGCTGATCGTGCCGCTGATCCATCTCGAACGGCTGGCCGGTTTCATCGTCATCGAGCGGTCGCGCGCCGATCGCGAGCTGAACTGGGAGGATTTCGACCTGCTGCGCACCGTCGGGCGGCAGGCGGCGAGCTATATCGCCGAGGCCGCGAGCCAGGCGGCGCTGTCGGAAGCGCAGAAGTTCGACGAGTTCAACCGCCGCTTCGCCTTCATCATGCACGATATCAAGAATCTGGTGAGCCAGCTGAGCCTCGTCGCGCGCAACGCCGAGCGCCACGCCGACAATCCCGATTTCCGCGCCGACATGGTGGCGACGCTCCAGAGCTCGGTCGGCAAGATGAACGACCTGCTGGCGCGCCTCGCGCAGCACAACAGCGGCAAGGTCGACGAGACGGCGACGGTCGACGTGTCGGCGGTGGTGCGCGGCGTCGTCGAGACGAAGACGCGGGCGCACGCGGCGCTGTCGCTGACCGCCGGGCCGCTGCCGCTGCAGGTGGTAGGCGATGCCGGGCGGCTGGAGCAGGTGTTCACCCACCTGATCCAGAACGCCATCGACGCCAGCGAGCCGGCGGCGCCGGTCGCCGTGTCGCTGCGCAAGGACGGCGGCATGGCGCGCGTCGACATCGCCGACGAGGGCGTCGGCATGTCGCCGGCCTTCGTTCGCAACCAGTTGTTCAAGCCTTTCCGCTCGACGAAGGCCGACGGCTTCGGCATCGGTGCCTATGAGGCACGCGAAATCGTGCGCGCGCTCGGCGGGCGGCTGGACGTGGTCAGCCGGGAAGGCGAAGGTACGTTGTTCAGCGTTCTGCTGCCGCTGGCGGCGGATGTAGACGAGAGGAAACGGGCCTGATGACCGACAAGCCGCGCAAGCTGCTGGTGGTCGAGGACGATGAGGGGCTGCAGCGGCAGCTCAAATGGTCCTACGAGGATTATGAGGTGATCATCGCCGGCGACCGCACCGCCGCGATCGACGCGCTGCGCCAGCATGAACCGGCGGTGGTGACGCTCGACCTCGGCCTGCCGCCCGATCCCGACGGCACCAGCGAGGGCTTTGCGACGCTGGAGGAAATCCAGCGGCTGAAGCCCGACACCAAGATCATCGTCGCGTCGGGCCACGGCGCCCGCGAAAGCGCGCTGCGCGCCATCGCCTCGGGCGCCTACGACTTCTACCAGAAGCCCGTCGACATCGACGAGCTGGGCATGATCGTCCGCCGCGCCTTCCACCTCTATGATCTCGAGCGGGAGAATGATCGGCTGGCCGAGCGGCCGTCGGACGGCGTGCTGGGCGGCATGATCACCGCCGCCCCCGCGATGACCAAGGTCGCGCGGATGATCGAGCGGGTGGCCGGCGCCGACGTCTCGGTGATGCTGCTCGGCGCCAGCGGCACCGGCAAGGAACTGCTCGCCCGCGGCGTTCACGACACCAGCGGCCGCGCCAAGAAGCCGTTCATCGCCATCAACTGCGCCGCGATCCCCGAAAATCTGCTCGAGGCCGAGCTGTTCGGTTACGAGAAAGGCGCCTTTACCGGCGCGATCAAGACGACCGAGGGCAAGATCGAGCTGGCCGAAGGGGGCACGCTGTTCCTCGACGAGGTCGGCGACATTCCGCTGCCGCTGCAGGTGAAGCTGCTGCGCTTCCTGCAGGAGCGGGTGATCGAGCGTATCGGCGGCCGGAAGCCGATCCCGGTCGACGTGCGCATCGTCTGCGCGACGCACCAGGACCTGGAAACGATGATCGCCGATCAGCGCTTCCGCGAGGATCTCTACTACCGCCTCGCCGAGATCGTGGTGCGCATCCCGCCGCTGGCCGAGCGGCATGGCGACCCGACCTTGCTGGCGCATCACTTCCTCAAGAAATTCGGGCGCGACCTCAATCGCAACGTGAAGGGGTTCACCCCCGACGCGCTGGCCGCGCTCAACGCCTGGCATTGGCCGGGCAACGTGCGCGAGCTTGAAAACCGCATGAAGCGCGCGGTGATCATGACCGAAGGCTCGCGCATCTCGGCGGCCGACCTCGACCTCGACGACAAGCCCGAGGACGCCGAACTGCTCAACCTGAAGACAGCGCGCGAAATCGCGGATCGCAAGGCGATCCGGCTTGCGCTGGCGCGGACGGAGAACAATATCTCCAACGCGGCCAAGCTGCTGGGCGTCAGCCGGCCGACATTCTACGACTTATTGAAGCAGTATAACATCGACGTTTGAAGCCGGGCGCCTGACCCGTCATAGTGACGGCGTCAGGGGGCTTCACGGGTCCGTTGGGGGGTAGAGGTTGCTATGATCGAGAAGCGTTCAAAGGCTCGCGCCGCGGCTTTGGCGATGACGGCGCTTGGGCTGAGCATGGCCTTCGCGGCACCGGCGCTCGCCGACCGGAATACCGAGTCCGCCTCTTCCTACGATCGCGGCTTCCAGCGTTTCGAGAAGGGCGACATCCGTGGCGCTCGCATCGAGATCATGAAGGCGCTGCAGTCGGACCCGAACAACGAACTCGCCCGCCTCGTCAACGCGCGCATCATGCTGGAGGGCGCCAACGGCGTCGGCGCGCAGACCGAGATCGAAAAGGCGATCAAGGCCGGCATCCCGCGTGACAAGACCCGCCACCTGATGGCGCACGCCTATCTGCTGCAACGCGATTTCGACAAGGCGCTGAAGGAAGCCGACCCGGCGGTCGTCCCCGACCAGTTCTCCTCCTATGCGGCCCGAATCCGCGGCCGTATCCAGACGTCGCTCGACCAGCCCGAGCGCGCCCGCGCCGAGTTCGAGCTCGCCACCCGCATCGCGCCGCAGAGCGCCGACGCGCTCGTCGACCTCTCCCGCTACCAGATGATGATGGGGCAGGGGGCCGAGGGCGAGAAGAACAACGATCGCGCACTGGCGCTCGAGCCGAGCAACCTCCCGGCGCTGCTGCTGAAGGGTGACTATGTCCGCCGTCGCCTCGGCCTCGAGCGGTCGATGCCCTATTACAATCAGGCGCTGCAGATCGACCCGAACAATATCGAGGCGCTGCTCGAGCGCGCGTCGACCTTGAGCGACCTGAAGCGCACCCCGGAGGCGAAGGCCGACCTGAAGAAGGTGCAGGGCATCGTCGCCGACCATCCGCTCGCGCTCTACCTCGAAGCGGTGATCGAATCGCGCGCCGGCCAGTATGACAAGGCCAATGCGCTGATGACGCGCACCAAGGGCTCGCTCGACCGCTATCCGCCGGCGCTGCTGCTGCAGGGTATGCTCGCCTACCAGCTCAACAACGTGCAGCAGGCCGAGGAATATCTCGGCAAGGTCGTCGCGCAGGTTCCCGAAAGCGACGTGGCGCGCAAGGTGTTCGCCGCGGTGCAGCTGAGGAAGGGCGACGCCAACGGCGCGATCGATACGCTGGGGCCGATCGTCAGCTCGGGCCGTGCCGATCCGCGCACGCTCGCGCTGCTCGGCTCCGCCTATGCGCGCAAGGGCGACTATAACAACGCGCAGGCCTTCCTCGAGCGCGCGTCGAAGGCGGCGCCGAACGATGCGGCGATGCGCACCCAGCTTGCGATGACCCGCGTGGCGCAGGGCAATACGTCGGCCGCCGCCGCCGACCTGTCCAACGTCCTGAAGGAAGACCCGAACTCGCAGCAGGCGCTGATGCTGTCGGCGCTGGTCAACATGCGCGCGAACAAGTTCAGGGAGGCGCTCGACATCACCAACCGGCTGGTGAAGGCGCATCCGAACTCGCCGATCGGCTACAATATGCGCGGTGCCGCGCTGATGGGCCTCAACAACAAGAAGGGGGCCGAGGCCAACTTCCGCGCCGCGGTCGCCAAGCAGCCGAAGTTCGTCGAAGGCCGCCGCAACCTCGCGCAGCTGCTCATTTCGGACGGCCGTACGGAAGCGGGCCGGCAGGAACTGCTGCGCGTGCTCGAGGCGAACCGCAACGACATCCGCGCGATGACCTCGCTGGCGCAGCTGTCGGCGCGCGCCGGCAAGACCGAGGACCAGATCGCCTGGCTGAAGCGCGCCGCCACCGCGCAGCCGCGCGCGCTGGAGCCGCGCGTCGCGCTGATGCAGACCTATGTCAGCGTCGGCCAGCCCAACCGCGCGCTGACCGAAGCGCGTGCGCTGGAGCGTGACTTCAACAACAATCCGCGCGCCTTCGAGGCCACGGGCATCGCCTTCATGGTCGGCCGCAAGCCTGCCGAGGCGGAAAGCTCGTTCAACCGGCTGATCAACCTGGTGCCGAACGCGGTGCCGCCGCGGGTGATGCTGGCGCGCGCGCAGGTCGCGCAGAACCGGCCGGACGCCGCGCGCGGCACGCTCAATCAGGCGCTGACCATGCAGGGCCAGAACCTGCTGCCGGTCTATATCGACCTCATCGGCCTCGAAACGCGCGACCGGCGCATCAACGAGGCGGTCGCGCTCGTCGACCGCATGCGCAAGGCCTATCCGCGCTCGAACATTCCGGATCAGGTGCTGGGCGACGCGTACCTCACCCTCGGCGATGCGCCGAAGGCGATGGCGGCCTATCAGGCGGCACGTAAGATCAACTTCGACCGGGCGGTCGCAACCCGCATGGCAACCGCGTCGCTGCGCGCCCGCAAGCCCGCCGACGCCATCGCGCTGATGCAGGCCTACACCAAGGCCAATCCGCGCGATGCGCAAGGGTCCGCGCAGCTCGCCGACCTTTACCTGCAGACGAAGCAGCACCGGCAGGCGATCGCCATCTATCAGGACCTGCGCAAGAAGGGCTTGGGCAACGATCCGATCGTCAACAACAACCTCGCCTGGTCGCTGCACCAGATGCGCGACCCCAAGGCGGCATCGTTCGCCGAGGTGGCGCTGAAGGCCGCGCCGCGCTCGCCGGCGGTGCAGGACACGCTCGGCACCATCCTCATCGAGACGAAGGCCAACCCGAAGCGTGGCCTGGCGCTGCTGCAGCTCGCGGCGAAGACCTCGCCGCGTGATGCGAACATCCGCCATCACCTGGGCGTGGCGTTCGCGGCCAACGGCAAGAAGGCGGAAGCCAAGCGCGAACTGACGACGGCGCTTCGCCTGCCGAACCTCGAAAACGCCGCCGCGGCGCGCCGCCTGCTGGCGACGCTCGGCTAGGGACTTAAGGCGCAGCGGCCCCGGGGAAGTCGACGCTGTCGACTCCCCCGGGGGCCGCGTCATTCTCGTCGAGGCCGGTCGGCGGCTCGCGGGCCGCGGGCGGCGCCTCGAAGCTCTCGCCGGGTACCACCTGATCGATACGGCCGGTGCGGTCGATCTCGTCTTCGGGTGGCACGGGCTTGCGCTGATCGCTCATCGCCATTTCCTCAGCTGTCGTGGCCGGCGTCGCGCGCGCCGCGCCGGGCATCGCCCGGCTCGCCGTGGAGCTGGGTAACGCCCGCCTCGCGGTGCGGCTTGCGCTTGCCGCCGCGGCCGTCGGCCATGGTGTCGCCGCCATCGGCGCGCAGCGCAGCGCTGCTGTCCTGCGGTTTGGGGGGCGCTGGATCACTCATCGTCGAAGTCACGCGGGTCGGGCCCCGGGCCGCCGGCGACCAGATTGGTGTCGATGATGCTGGCGCCGTCGAGGCTGTCCTCGCCGCGGATCGACGGATCGCCGTCACGCGACGGGTTGCGGCCGTCGGCCGTCCCGCGCAGGCCGCCGAGATGGCCGGTCGAATTGAAGTCGGTGCCCGAGGGGCCGACGCTGTCGCTGCCGAGATCTTCGCGTTCGTTCGCCATCGTCGCTCTCCTGTCTGCGCGGGTACAGGGAGAACGAAGCAGGGCAGGCGCGGTTGCGCCGCCCCCGGCCCTGAAGGCGACGGAACGGCCGATCAGTGCGGCATGCGCAGAATCGGCTTGATGCTCTTGCCGCTGCGCATGTCGGCGATCGCCTCGTTGATCTCGTCGAGGCCGTAATAGGTTATCAGCCGGTCGAACGGGAATTTGCCCGCTTCGTGAAGCTCGATCATCCGCGGGATGAACTCCTGCGGGTCGGCGTCGCCCTCGGTCACGCCGATGATCTTGCGGCCGGCAAGCAGCATCGACGGCATGATCGTCACCTCGACGCCCGGGGCGACCGCGAGCACCGCGCAGGTGCCGCGCTGCGCCAGCACGTCGATCGCGGCCTTGATGCTCGACGGCTTGCCGCTGGTGTCGACCGAGAAGGTCGCGCCGTCGGGCAGGATCGCCTTCAGCTGCTTCATCAGATCCTCGGCGTCGCCGCGAACGGTGTGGGTCGCGCCCAGTTCCTTTGCCAGCTCCAGACGGCCGTCATGCACATCGACCGCGACGACGGTGCCGCAATCGCTGGCCACGCCCGCCATCATCGCCGCCATGCCGACAGTGCCGACGCCGAACACCACGAGGCTGTCGCCCGCCTGCGGCTTCAGCGTGTTGAGCACGGTACCGGCACCGGTCTGCAGCCCGCAGCCGAGCGGCCCCAGTGCTTCCAGATAATGGTGGCGCGCGACCTTCACGGTGTTGCGCGCGGTCGATAGGGCAAAGGTGGCGAAAGAGGACTGGCCGAAGAAGCCGCCCCACACCTTCTCGCCGCCATCATCATGGTAGGTCGGCTCGCGGTTCGGCCGGTAGCCCTTGAAGTTCCGCAGGCCGAATTCGAGGCAATATTGCGGCTTGCCGTCATCGCAGACCGCGCAGGCACCGCAGGAGGCGTAGGACAGGATGACATGGTCGCCGCGCTTGACGTGCGTCACGTTGGCGCCGACCGCCTCGACGATGCCGGCGCCTTCATGGCCGAGCACGATGGGGAGGGGCGGGGCGAAGGCGCCGTGCTGGCAGGCGATGTCCGAATGGCAGATGCCGACCGCGACGAGACGGACCAGCACCTCGTCCTCGCTGGGCGCCGCCATCTCCAGCGACTTCACCTCGAAGGGTTTGCCGAACTCGCTGATGACCGCCGCTTCGACCTTCATGCCATTTCTCCCCGTCGTTCGTTGTCCCCACGCTAGTCCGCCACGAAACGGCGCGCGAGCCCCTTGAAGCGTGAGGGATCAAGGGCCTGCGCTACGTAGCGTCATTGCTTTGTCGCGTTGTTGCGGCCAAAGGGCAGCCTTGCGAGTCCCCCGCAAAGTTCAGGAGCCGCGTCCCGATGATTTTCCGCCCGCGTTCGGCACTTCCGGTCCTCGCGCTGCTCGCGCTCGCCGCCTGCGGCGATGGTGATGCCGCCAAGGCGCCCGGCGGACCCGGCGGCGGGCAGGCGCCCTCGGTGACCACCGCGACGGTGCAGCCGATCGCCTTTTCCGATCGCATCGAGGCGGTGGGCACAGCCTATGCCCGCGAGTCGACGACGATCGCCGCGACGGTGACCGAGCGGATCGTGCGGCTCAACTTCACCGATGGCGCCTATGTGCAGCGGGGCCAGATCATCGCCGAGCTGTCGCGCGGCGAGCAGGCCGCCGGCCTCAACGAGGCGCAGGCGCGGCTGACCGAGGCTCAGCAGCAGCTGACCCGCCTTCGCCAGCTGCAGGATCGCGGCTTTGCCACCAATGCCCGCGTCGACGAGCAGGTGGCGATGGTCAATGCGGCGCGCGCGCAGGCCGGGCAAGCGCAGGCGCAGATCGGCGACCGCGTCATCCGCGCTCCGTTTTCGGGCGTCGTCGGCCTGCGCCGCATCTCGGCGGGCGCGACCGTCAGTCCGGGCACCGAGATCGCGACGATCAGCGACCTGTCGCAGATCAAGCTCGACTTCGCGCTGCCCGAGACCTTCCTGTCGGCGATGCGCACCGGCCAGGCGATCGAGGCCCGCGCCGCCGCCTTCCAGAACGAGGTGTTCCGCGGGGCGGTCGAGAGCATCGAGCCGACCGTCGATCCGGTCACCCGCTCGGTCACGGTGCGCGCGGTGCTGCCCAACCCGGATGCGCGGATCAAGCCGGGCATGCTGCTGACCGTCAACGTGCTCGCCAACCCGCGTACCACGCTGGCGGTGCCCGAACTGGCGCTCGTTGCCGAACGTGATCGCAGCTTCGTGTTCAAGGTAGATGACGAGAGCACCGCGCTGAAGACGCCGGTCGAGGTCGGCATCCGCCAGCAGGGCATGGTCGAGGTGAAGCGCGGCCTTGCGGCGGGGGACCGCATCGTCGCCGAAGGCACGATCAAGGTACGTGACGGGGGCAAGGTTCGCACGGCGCCGGCAGCGGGAACTGCTGCCGCCGCGCGCGGCGCAGCGGAGTAGCCGATGTTTCTATCCGATGTCTCGGTCAAGCGGCCGGTCTTCGCGGCGGTCATCGCCATCCTGCTGGTGCTCGCCGGCGCCGTCGCCTTCTTCAGCCTGTCGGTGCGCGAAGTGCCCGACATCGACCCGCCGATCGTCTCCATCGAGACCAACTACCGGGGCGCCGCCGCCAACGTCGTCGAAAGCCGCATCACCCAGGTCATCGAAGACCGGATCAGCGGCATCGAGGGCGTCGAGTCGATCACCTCGAACTCGGAAAACGGTCGCTCGTCGATCAGCATCGAATTCTCGTCCAACCGCGATATCGACGCGGCGGCGAACGATGTGCGCGACCGCGTCAGCGGCGTGCTCGACAACATCCCCGAAGAGGCCGACCCGCCCGAAATCCGCAAGGTCGACGCCGACGAGCAGCCGATCATGTGGATCGCGCTGTCCGGCAAGGGCTGGACCTCGATGCAGCTCACTGACTATGCCGACCGCTTCCTCGTCGATCGCTTCGGCTCGATCGACGGCGTCGCGCGCGTGCAGATCGGCGGCGAGGCGCGGCCCTCGATGCGCATCTGGATCGACCGCGAGCGGCTGGCGGCGCTTGGCCTGACCGTCGGCGATGTCGAGGCGGCGTTGCGCCGCCAGAATGTCGAGCTGCCGGCGGGGCGTGTCGAGACGCAGGGCCAGAACCTGACCGTCCGCCTCAACCGCGCCTATGCCAACGCCAATGATTTCCGGCAGTTGATCGTCTCGCGCGGCGAGACCGGCTATCTCGTCCGCCTCGGCGATGTGGCGCGCGTCGAGGTCGGGCCGGAGAATCCCTACAGCCTCTTCCGCGGCAACGGCGTTTCGGCGGTCGGCCTCGGCATCGTCCGCCAGTCGGGCGCCAACACGCTCGAAGTGGCCGACGCGGCGCGCGCGGTGATGGAATCGGCGCAGAAGAATCTGCCCGAGGGCGTCAACCTCGACGTGAACAGCGATTCCTCGCAGTTCATCTCGGCCGCCATCGACAACGTCTACCAGACCTTGATCGAGGCGGCGGTGCTCGTCGTGCTGGTCATCTACGTCTTCCTCGGCTCGGCGCGCGCCACGCTGATCCCGGCGATCACCGTGCCGATCTGCCTGCTCGCTACCTTCATCGTGCTGTGGGCGCTCGGCTTCTCGATCAACCTGCTGACCTTGCTGGCCCTGGTGCTGGCGATCGGCATCGTCGTCGACGACGCCATCGTCGTTCTCGAAAATATCTATCACCGCATCGAGCAGGGGGAGAGCCCGCTGGTCGCGTCCTACAAGGGCGCGTCGCAGGTCGCCTTCGCCGTCGTCGCCACCACGCTCGTCGTCTGCGCGGTGTTCGTGCCGGTGATGTTCATCAGCGGCAACACCGGCATGCTGTTCCGCGAGCTGGCCGCCGCGATGATCGGGGCCATCGCCTTCTCAGGCTTCATCGCGCTGTCGCTGACGCCGATGCTCTGTTCGAAGATGCTGAAGCCGGCGGGCAGCTCCAACCGCTTCACCCGCTTCGTCGATGCGCGCTTCGAGCGCCTGAACGCGCGCTATGAAGGCGTGCTTCGCCGCATCATCAACAAGCCGCTGCTGGCGGGCGGCGCGGCGCTGATGTTCGTCATCGCCTGCCTGGGCCTCGGCACCACGCTCCAGTCGGAGCTGGCACCCGAGGAGGACCAGGGCAATTTCCAGATCTCGGTGACCGCCGCCGAGGGCACCGGCTGGGACACGATCGTCCGTTACATGGGCGAGCTCGAGCGCGAGCTGCTGCCGATGATCGAGGACGGCCCGATCCGCCGCCTGATGGTGCGCGCGCCCAACTCCTTTGGCGCCAGCGAGGATTTCGCCGGCGGCCGCATCATGGTGTTCCTCCACTCCTGGGCCGACCGCGACGTGACCACTCGCGAAGTGGTTCAGCAGGTCGAGGACAAGCTGCGCGACAACCCCGCAGTGCGTGTCAGCGCCGCGGTGCCGTCGGCACTGTCGCGTGGCCGCGGCCGGCCGCTGATGTTCGTGATCGCCGGCGACACCTTCGAGGAACTCGCCAGCGCCCGCGACAAGCTGCTGGCGGCCGCCGAGAGCAATCCGAACATCCGCGATCTCGATAGCGACTACAAGGAAACCCGCCCGCAGGTGCTGATCGACATCGACACCGCGCGCGCCGGCGACCTCGGCGTGTCGGTGACCGAGATCGGCTCGACGCTCGAGACGATGATGGGTTCGCGTCGCGCCACCACCTTCGTCGACCGCGGCGAGGAATATTATGTGGTGCTGCAGGCCGAGGCCGAGGACCGTATCAGCCCGCAGGATTTGACCAACGTCTATGTCCGCTCGTCGACGACCGGCCAGCTGGTGGCGCTATCGAACCTGGTGACGTTGCGCAACTTCGCCGACGCGGGCTCGCTCGGCCGCTACAACAAGCTGCGCGCGGTGACGCTCAGCGGCAGCCTCGCGCCCGGCTATTCACTCGGCGAGGCGTTGACCTGGCTGGAGAATGAGGCGGCGCAGATCCCCGAGATCACGCAGGTCGGCTACAAAGGGGAATCGCTCTCCTACAAGCAGACGGGCTCCTCGATCGTCATCGTGTTCCTGCTGACGATCATCATCGTCTACCTGGTGCTGGCGGCGCAGTTCGAAAGCTTCATCCACCCGGCGGTGATCATCCTGACCGTGCCGCTGGCGGTCGGCGGCGGCGTGCTCGGGCTGGTGGTGATGGGCGGGACGCTCAACATCTACAGCCAGATCGGCATCGTCATGCTCGTCGGTTTGGCGGCGAAGAACGGCATCCTGATCGTCGAGTTTGCCAACCAGCTGCGCGACAGCGGCCGGTCGATCGAGCAGGCGGTGATCGAAGCCTCGACCCGGCGCCTCCGCCCGATCCTGATGACCTCGATCGCCATCGTCGCCGGCGCCATCCCGCTGATGATCGCGAGCGGCGCCGGCGCCGCGGCGCGGCAGGCGATCGGCGTGGTCATCGTGTGGGGCGTCAGCATCGCCACGCTGCTGACGCTGTTCCTGATCCCGGTGTTCTACAACCGGCTGGCCCGCCGCACCGGCTCACCGGAAGCGGTGGCACGCAAGCTCAAGGACGAACTGGGCGGCGGCGCCGCGCAGCCGGCCGAGTAGGCACATGTCGCAGCTGGCTTCCCCCGCGCAGCTTCGCGGCGCGCTGCTGCGTGCCGTGCTGGTGGCGGTGCCGCTGATCATCCTGCTCGGCACGATTTCGGGCCGGGTGGCGGGGTCAGCCGAGTCGAACCCCTGGTTCCAGGCGCTGGTGAAGCCCGACATCTACCCGCCCGGCTATGTGTTCGGGATCGCCTGGACGATCCTCTATGCGATGATGGGCATCGCGGTGGCGATGATCTGGAGCGCGCGCGGCGCGACGATGCGCTGGCCGGCGCTGCTGCTGTTCGTGGTGCAACTCGCCGCCAATCTCGCCTGGTCGCCCTTGTTCTTCCGCGCGCAGCGAATCGAGGATGCCTTCTGGCTGCTGGTCGGCATCGGCGTCGCGGCGCTGCTCACCACCATCGCCTTCTTCACGGTGCGCCGCCTTGCAGCGCTGCTGATGCTTCCCTATCTCGCGTGGCTCGGCTTTGCGGGCGTCCTCAACTGGCGCATCCATGAGCTGAATTTGGACGGCGGACCCGCTATCGCCGTCGCAAGCGTTGAGCTTGCGTTGCCGTCACAGGAGTAGGCCCGTGCAGACGCAGAACCGTTTCTTCGAGGATCTCGCCAAGCTGGCGACGGGCGCGGCCGGTACGCTGGCCGGCGTCGGTCGCGAAATGGAGGCTAACATGCGCCAGGCGTTCGAACGGATGATCGGCGGCATGGACCTGGTCAGCCGCGAAGAGTTCGAGGCGGTGAAGGCGATGGCCGCCACTGCGCGCGCCGAGGCCGAGGCGCTGAAGGCGCGACTCGACGCGCTGGAAGGCCGTTCGGCGGTGCCAACGAGCGCCGATCCTACGCCCAAGCCGGCGCCGAAGCGTAGCCGCGGCGCCTCACGTGCATCGCCCGGCGACGCCAAAGCGTGATTATCCACAGGAATCCGCATTTTGCCGCCTCCGCGGGGCTTGCGGACTCGCATGACGCCCGACAGCATTATCGCTGCAGGGGTAGGAGCTTTGCCGGGTGACCCACCTGGAAACCGAGATGACCCAGGCGCCGGCGGCGCCGATCGACATGCTAGAGCATTATTTCGGCGCGCATGGCTGGGCCTGTGAACGGCACGGCGACGAGGAAATCGTGGCGTCGGTCGAAGGGTCGTGGACGCAGTATCAGCTGCGCGCGCTGTGGCGCGAGGACGAGCGGATGCTGCAGTTCGTGGCGCTGCCCGACGTGCGCGTGCCCGATGCCAAGCGCTCGGCGATCTACGAGACGATCGGCCTGATCAACGAGCAATTGTGGATGGGCCATTTCGAGATGTGGGCGGCCGACGGCACCTTGCTGTTCCGCCACGCCACCCTGCTCGACGGCGATGACGAGATCGGCCTGTCGCTCGATCAGGCGGAAACGCTGGTCGAGGCGGCGATCGACGAGTGCGAGCGCTACTATCCGGTGTTCCAGTTCGTGCTGTGGGCCGGCAAGAAGCCCGCCGAGGCGCTCGACGCCGCGCTGATCGACACCGTCGGCGAAGCCTGATTCTCCCGGCGATGGACGCCCCGCGTCTCGACCGGATCGGCACCCTCTGGGTGGTCGGCTGCGGTAACATGGGCAGCGCGCTGCTCACCCGCTGGATCGCCTGCGGTGTCGATCCCGAGCATGTCGTTGTCATCGATCCCGGTGCGAAGGACGTCCCGGCCGGTATCCGCGTGGTCGCGACGGCCGCTGAAGCGGGACGGGCGCCCGACATCGTGCTGCTGGCGATCAAGCCGCAGTTGCTCGCCGAGGTCGCGCCGACGCTCACCGCGCACTTCGACAACCCGCTGATCCTGTCGATCCTCGCGGGCGCACGGCTGGCGACGCTCGGCAGCCTGTCGTTGCGGGTGATCCGCGCCATGCCCAACACCCCGGCCCGGATCGGGGAGGGAACGACGGTGCTGTGCGGCGGCGTTCCCGAGGATCGTGGCTTCGCCGAGGCGCTGATGGCGACGGCGGGGGCGGTTCACTGGATCGACGACGAATCGCTGTTCGATGCAGTGACCGGCGTGTCGGGATCGGGCCCGGCCTATGTGTTCCGCTTCATCGAGGCGCTGGCGGCGGCGGCGACCGCTGCGGGGCTGCCCGCCGAGACGGCACAGGCGCTGGCGCTCGAGACGGTGACGGGGGCGGCGGCGCTCGCGGCGCTGCGCGAATCAAGCCCGGCGGAGCTGCGCAAACAGGTGACGAGCCCCAACGGCACGACGGCGGCGGGGCTTGCGGTGCTCGATGGTGACGGCAGCTTGACCGCGCTTCTGGCCGAGACGGTCGCGGCGGCGGCCGCGCGGTCTGCCGAGCTGGCTAGCGCAGCGTCGCCTGCAATTCCTGGATCATCGGCCGGTCCAGCGGCGGGATAAGACCGAGCAGGACGGCCCAAAAGCCCGTCACCGCCTGTTGCCCGGCCTGCGTATAGGCGGCGACCATCCGCTCACGCAGCTTGTCGAACAGCATCGCTTCCATCGCGGTGCCCTCCGGCGTGAGGCGCAACAGCCGCTGCCGCCGGTCGCGCTTGCCGACTTCCTGACTGACGAGGCCCTTGGCCTGCAATTCGCCAAGCACGCGGCTCAGCGACTGTTTGGTGATGTTGAGCAGACGCAGCAAGTCGGAGACCGGCATGCCGGGACGGCGGGCGATGAAGTAGAGCGCGCGATGGTGCGCGCGGCCGAGCCCGACCTCCTCGAGCCGCGCATCTGCGCCTTTGATCATGCTGCCATAGCCGAAGTAGAGGAGTTCGATCCCCCGGCGCACTTCGGCTTCGCGCAGGAATTGCGGCGAGGCCGCGGGCGTCAGTTCAGCCATGCCCGATATCTTCCACGGATAGGCCGGACGGGCAACCGGCGCGTTGGGCCGAGTGCGCGCTTCTTTTGCCGCGCCGCGCAACGACTTGCTCTTGTAACATGGCTGGAGTATGAGGCGCTCGGGTTCAATAGACGAAATACGTCCTGACTCGCATCTTGCGGGTCATGGGGAGTGGGCACAGTATTGGGCATGACGCGCAAGGCAAGGTTCTTTGCGATGGTGGCGCTGGCCACCGGACTGGCGATGGTTCCGGCCATCGGTTCGCAGGGCGCGGGAGCGCTCGGCGAGTCGCGTTCGCATGCCGATTCGCACATGCTCACGCCTGGCCAGTCGCCGCTGGTGCTCGACGCGGCAAGCGGCGTGGCGGAAGCGCGCGTGGCGGAGATCGTCCGCCTCTAGGCGAACGCGACGCGAGGCGCCGTTGACGGCCTGCGCGCTTGTTCCTATCACCCGATCAGACATCGGGGTTTCTGACATTGGAGTGGTCTGTGCGACGCCAGTTGCGGTTCAATTTCGCGCGGCGTCTGACCGCGCTCTGCGTTGCTTCGCTCGTTGTCGTGATCCCGGCGTTGGCGCAACAGATCGACCCCTCCGTTCTCGGCCGTATCCAGGGGCAACTCGGCGCGGGCACCAATGCCGGCGAGCAGCTCGACCAATCGCGTCAGGAAGGCGACATGGACGCGGCGAGCACCGCTGCCCAGCCTGCCGGGCCGACCAGCGAGGAGCTCGAACTCCGGCGTCAGCGTTCGCGCGTGCAGCTCGACCGCCTGTACACGCCGTCGACCGTCGAGCGTGAGTATCGCGAGCGCCTGGGCGACCCGACGCTCCGCCAGTTCGGCTACGACCTGTTCCGCTCGTCGGAGGGCGGCAGCGGCCCGCTGACCGGTGCCGTCGGCGATGGCTATATCCTGGGTGTCGGCGATCAGGTCGTCGTATCCTTCCAGGGCGCGACGAACGAGAGCCAGACCGTGCGCGTCGACCGGGAAGGCCGGATCGTCGTCGGGCAGATTCGCCCGATCCGCGCCGCGGGCCGCTCGATCGGCGCGGTTCGTTCCGAACTCGCCGCCGAAACCCGGCGCACGCTGCTCGGCACCGATGTTTATATTTCGCTCGGCTCGGTTCGGGCGATCTCGGTTTTCGTCGGTGGCGAGGTGGAGCGTCCCGGCCAGTATCGCATGACCTCGCTCGGCGACGTGGCGACGGCGATCGCGCGCGCCGGCGGCATTCGCCGCAACGGCTCGCTGCGCAACGTGCGGATCGAGCGCTCAGGCGGCGGTCGCACCACGGTCGACCTCTACGGTCTGCTCGGCATCGGCACGCCGTCGTCGGTACGCCTTCAGGACGGCGACCGGATCGTCATCCCGGTGATCGGCGGCACCGTCGCGGTCGCCGGCGCGGTGGCGCGTCCGGGCATCTACGAGGTTCGCGGCTCGACGACGCTCAGCCAGCTCATCAGCTATGCCGGCGGCGCGCTGCGCCCGCGCGGCTATCAGGCGGCCGTCAGCCGGATTGCGCCGGACGGCAGCGAGAGCTTCATCCGCGCGACCGGTTCGGCCCAGACGATCATGGCCGGCGATGCCGTGCAGGTGTCGGGCGGCAGTGCCGGCGGCGCGCAGAACCGCGTGGCGTTGAGCGGCTTCGTCGCCAACCCTGGCGCGCGGGCGCTGGGCATGACGGCGACGGTGCGCGAACTGCTCGGCGATCCCGACGATCTTCGGGCCGGCACCTATCTGCCGATGGCGGTGCTGGCGCGGCGTGACGAGATCACCGGCTCGCGGGTGTATGAGGGCGTCAACCTGATCACCGCGCTGCGCAACAGCCCCGCGGTGCCGCTGCGCAGCGGCGACGACCTGTTCGTGTTCAGCCGCACCGACATCGATTTCCTCAACAGCGCCGCGGTGCGACGGGTGGTGACCGGGCAAGGCAATCTGCTGCCCGAGTGCCGGTCGCTCGAAAATCTCCGCACGCTGGCGGAGGATGTGCAGTCGTCACGCTTTGCCGCGGTGGCGCGCGGTTCCGGCCGGTTGGCTACGGCGCGCCGGCCCGTGCTGTCGCGCAGCAACTACGATCTCGACGAACGGCAGCGCCGCCGCGGCGAAACGCCGACGGTCGAGGGCGGGCTGCCGTCGACCCAGACGCAGCAGCAAGTGCCGGCCAGTGCATCGGGCGCCGGCAACGCGCAGCAGGCGCAGGTGCCGCAGCTCGACGACGATGAGGCGGATATCCGCCGTCGCCGGCTGCTCAACGCCGAGCGCGAGGCCGACCGCTATGCGCGCTCGGGCGGCGAACTCGAAGGCCAGAATACCGGCGAACCGCTGTGCCCGGCGGTGTTCGAGGCCCAGCCCGACCTGCTGCCGATGCTGATCGAGCATGCGGTGACCATCGGCGGCGCGGTGCGCGAGCCGGGCGCCTACCCGGTGGCCACCGATATCGCGGCCGCCAGCCTGGTCAGCGTCGCGCAGGGCACGACGGTCAATTCGCGCAACATGCTCGCCTCGGTGATCCGCGCCGACGATGATGCGGCGGTGGCGCCGCAGCCGAACGCGGGGCTCGCCTCGCTGGTCATCCGGCCTGGCGACGACCTGCGCATCGGTGCCTCGCAGCCGCAGTTCGAGATGGGCGGCGTGCTGCTGTCAGGCGAGTTCGCGCAGCCGGGCTATTACACGATCCGCAAGGGCGAGACGCTCGGCCAGCTCATCACGCGCGCCGGCGGCCTGTCGAGGCTGGCCTATCCCTATGGCGCGATCTTCACGCGCAAGAGCGTGAAGGAGCTCCAGCAGGAGGGCTTCAAGCGCACCGCCCGCGAGCTGAACGCCGGCCTGCTGGCCGCGATCAGCCGCCGCGGCGCCGAGGCTGGGTCGCTGACCGCCGCCACCGACCTGATCGACCGCCTGAGCAACATCGAGGCGCCCGGCCGCATGGTCGTGGAGACCGACCCGCAGGTACTCGCCGTTCGTCCGGAACTCGACACCGTGCTCGAGGGCGGCGACGTGATCGTCATGCCGAAGACGCCGAACTTCGTGCTGGTGCTCGGCGACGTCAACAATCCGGGCGCGCTGCAGTTCGTTGCCGGCAAGTCGACCAAGAACTATGTTCGCGAGGCGGGCGGTCTGCAGTCGTCGGCCGAAGCCGACCGGGCGTTCCTGGTGCTGCCGAACGGCACGGCGCAGCCGCTGTCGTCGGCCGGCTGGACGCGTACCGCCGCGGTGGTGCCGCCGGGCAGCACGATCATCGTGCCGAAGGAAATCGATCCGGGCCGGACGCTCGACCTCGTCCGCGATGTCGCGACGATCTTCGGCCAATTCGCGACGGCGATCGCCTCGATCGCGATCCTGTCGAACCAATAAGGCCGGCAGCGGCGCCTTCCTCGCGAAGGCGCCGAGCGCCCTTAACCGACGGGCAGCAGCGTGCTGGTCCGGCCGCGCACCCGGTAATAGGCGAGGCCGATCCATTCATGGAGCGCAGTGTCGACCTGGCGGAGGTTGCCAATCACCGATCGCGCGCTGCCGGTACCTGATGGCCGGATCGTGTAATCGACGGGATAGGGTGCGGCACGTACGCCATTCGCCTCGAAGCAGGCGACAGCGCGCGGCATGTGCATCGCCGAGGTTACCAGCAGGATTTCCCCGCTGAGCCGCCGCGCGGCGACGCCGGCCGCGTTGGCGCAGGTGTCGAGCGTGTGGTCGATGATGCGGATACGTTTCGCGGCGATGCCGAGGCGGGTCCAGGCGAGGCGCGCCCATTCGACATCGGCACGGCCATGGCGCCGCACGCCGCCGGCGATCCACAGCGTGGCGCGCGGGTGCGCGTGCGCCAGCGCCGCCGCCTCGAGCAGCCGGTCACCGGCACCGCCGACCTCCGGCCGACCGGCGACCGCCGACGCGTCGAGTTCTTCGGATCCGGCCAGCACCACGATATGCGCGGGGTCGGCCATTGCCGCGTCATACGGCGGGAAGTGCGTCTCAAGCGGGCGGGCCAGCCAGTCGCCGGTCGGTACGAGGCCGAAGGCGATGAACAGCGCGAGCGACGCGATCAGCAGTCGCCGCGGCCAGCGGGCGCGGGTGCGCTTCAGGAAACCGGCAAGCAGTGCCAGCAACGCGAGCCACGCCGGCCAGGTGGCGGGCCCGAACAGGCCCCAGATCGCGTAGTTGCTCACACCCCGTTGTAGCGGCGGAACCACTCGACGAAGCGGGGCACGCCCTCGTCGATGCTGGTCGTCGGTGCGAAGCCGAGGTCGCGCTGGATCGCCGAGATATCGGCGAAGCTGTCCTTCACGTCGCCGTCCTGCATCGGCAGATATTCCTTGATCGCCTCGCGCCCGACCGCCGCTTCGATGAGGCCGATCATCCGCATCAGTTCTTCCGAGCGGTGATTGCCGATGTTGTAGAGGCGATGCGGGTTCACCGAGCCGCCGGCCTTCGGCTGACCGTCGTCCGCCGGCGGATTGTCGAGCGAGGCGACGATGCCGGTGACGATATCGTCGATATAGGTGAAGTCGCGGCGCATGTTGCCGCCGTTGAAGATCTTGATCGGCCGGCCCTGCAGAATGGCGTCGGTGAACAGCCACATCGCCATGTCGGGACGACCCCAGGGGCCATAGACGGTGAAGAAGCGCAGCCCGGTCTGCGGCAGCCGGTAGAGATGGCTGTAGGTCTCGCTCATCAGCTCGTCGGCCTTCTTGGTCGCGGCATAGAGCGAGATCGGGTGATCGACCCGGTCCTCGACGGCGAAGGGAAGCTTGGTGTTGCTACCGTAGACCGAGGACGACGATGCGTAGACGAGATGTCGCACGCCGTTGTGGCGGGCGTATTCCATCAGGTTCAGGTGCCCGACGAGGTTCGACTGAACATAGGCGTGCGGGTTGGTGATCGAATAGCGGACACCGGCCTGCGCGCCGAGATGGACGATCCGGTCGATGCCGAGGCCCTGCAGCGCGGCGTTGACCGCGGCCATGTCGGCGAAGTCGCACTGCACGAAGCGAAAGGCGTTGTGGTGTCGCTCCAGTTCGGCGACGCGCGCCTGCTTCAGGCCGACATCATAATAGTCGTTCAGGCTGTCGAGGCCGATCACTTCGTCGCCCCGCGCGAGCAGGCGCTGAGCGACGTGGAAGCCGATGAATCCCGCCGCACCCGTTACCAGCACCGTCATCGGTCAACCCCTTGCGTCCGCATCGCTCCTCGGGCATCGCCGGGAGACTTGAAGGCGGCTTAGAATATCCGCCGCGTTGCCGCAATCGAGGCTGTCCGGGGTGAAGCGTTGAGCAATATGGCATGGATCGCTCTGGCCGCCGCGTTGGCGCTGGTCATCAGCGGGCTGGTCGGCGCCAACGCGATGCGCCTCGGCAAGGCGATTGGCGTTCTCGACTTCCCCGATACGGCGGGCGGCCGAAAGCAGCATGCGAAGATCACGCCGCTGGTCGGCGGGCTTGGAATCGTATTGTCGGTCGTCGCGGTGGTACTGGCGGTGCTGGCCGATCCGACGACGGTGGCGGCGGTGCGCATCCATCTTGCCTGGTTCGCCTTCGCGGTCGCCAGCATGTTCCTGATCGGCCTTGCCGACGACCGCTTCGCGCTGGGGCCGAAGATCCGCCTGGCGCTCGCGTTTATCGTGCTGCTGCTTGTCGTGCTCTATGCACCCGACTTTGGGCTGCCGTTCCTGCGCTTCTCGATCTCCGACCGCACCTGGTTCCTCGACGATGCGGGGCAGGGGTTCGCGCTCCTCTGCCTCGTCGGGCTGCTCAACGCGGTCAATATGGCGGACGGCAAGAACGGCCTCGTCACCGGCATCTGCCTGGTCTGGAGCCTCACCCTGCTGCCGCACTGCCCCGGGCCGCTGCTCCCGGTGCTGGCGGCGACGACCGTCGCGCTGGCCGTGACGATGGCCTTCAATCTGAAGGGCAAGCTGTTTCTCGGCGACGGCGGCAGCTACGCGCTCTCGGGCGTCTTCGGCCTGTTCGCCATCTATACCTACAATCACGAGTTCGCGGCGATCCGCGCCGACCATATCGCGGTGCTGTTCGCGATCCCGGTTTTCGACACCATCCGGCTGATGTCGGTGCGTATTCGCCGCGGTGTATCGCCGTTCCTGGGCGATCGTGATCACCTGCATCATCATCTGGCGCTGCGCTGGGGCTGGCCGCGCCGCGGGCTGTTCATTTACCTTGCGATGGTCGCCGGGCCGAACGCGCTGACCTTGCTCTGGCCGCAGCTGAGCCTCGCCTGGCTGGCGCTGGCGCTGGCCGCCTACACGGTGGTGATCTCGCACGCGGCGCGCACGACGCGCGCTTAAGGGGTTTTCAGCACCCGGAGGCGCCGATATATCGCCTCCACCCTGTTGGGGCGTAGCCAAGTGGTAAGGCAGCGGTTTTTGGTACCGCCATTCCCTGGTTCGAATCCAGGCGCCCCAGCCAATCCGCGAAAACCTGAACCTCGCCACCGATTTTCGTCGCGCCTGCGGATGAAACAGATGTTGCGTATCTGCGATTCGCTCTGCGACATTCGTTTCATCGGGCGAGGGGAGCGATGGCGTCATCTTTGGCGAGACGGCTGGTTCGGGCAGCGGCAACGCTGCCGCCGCAGTTGTCGGCGGCCGCCCGCTATGTCGCCGACCACCCCTTCGACGCCGCCAGCCTGCCGATGCGGGCGCTGGCGCGGGGCAGCGCGCAGTCTCCGACCACCTATACGCGGCTGGCCCGATCGTTGGGCTTCGGCGGCTGGGACGAACTGCGCGCGGCGCTGCTCGCCGAGGCGCGCGAGGATCTGGATGCGGCGCGGGCCGCTCCCTTCTCCAGCCGGCCGGCGCCCGATGCGGGGGTGGCGGCGCGGATGCTCGCCGCCGACCAGCAGGCGATCGGCGCGATCGACACCGTCTCGCTGGAAGCCGCGGCGGACGTGCTGGAGGCGGGGGCGCGGGTGTTCGTCGCCGGCTTCCGTTCCTGCGCCGCGCCGGCCGCGCATTTCCATTATCTCTACCGGCTGTTCCGACCCGAGGTGGCGCTGATCGGCACCACCGGCGCGCTCGACCTCGATCTCGGCGGGCTGCGGCGCGGCGATGCGCTGCTGCTGTTCGGCTTCGCGCCTTATTCGCGTGACGGACTGATGACCGCGCAGGCGGCGCTGGCGGCGGGGGCGCGGCTGGTGGTGGTGGCCGACGACGCGTCCGCGCCGCCGACGAAGGGCGCCGACGCGGTGCTGACCTATGATGCCGGCTCGCCAGGCTTTTTCCCCTCGCTGACCGCCTGCACCGCGCTGCTGCAGGCGCTGGCCGAGACGCTGTATCTTCGGGCTGGCGCCGAAGGGCGGGCACAGTTGCAGGCCTCCGAGGCGCGTATCGCGGCGCACACCGCCTATGTCTCGGCGGGGCGGCTATGACCTTGCTGCTGCACCGCGACCTGCGCCGCCCGCCGGCGCGCGCGCTGAGCGCCAGCGGTGTCCGCATCCGCACCAGCGCAGGACGCGAGGTGATCGATGCGTCGGGCGGCGCCGCCGTCTCCTGCCTCGGCCACGCGCATCCGGCGGTGATCGAGGCGATCCGCCGCCAAGCGGAGACGCTGGCCTATGCGCACAGCGGCTTCTTCACCACCGAGCCCGCCGAACGGCTCGCGGAGGCGCTGGTCGGCGACGTGCCGGGCGGGCTGACGCGGGCGCTGTTCGTCAGCGGCGGGTCGGAGGCCATGGAGGCGGCGGTGAAGCTCGCGCGCCAATATTTCCTCGAAGTGGGCGAGCCGCAGCGGCGCCGCTTCGTCGCGCGGCGGCAGAGCTATCATGGCAATACGCTCGGCGCGCTGGCGCTGTCGGGCAATCTGCCGCGCCGTGAGCCCTATGCGCCGTTGCTCGGCACCGCCTTCAGCCATGTCTCGCCGGCGTTTGCCTATCGTTATCGCGCGGCGACCGAGAGCGATGCCGACTATGTCGAGCGGCTGCGCGCCGAACTGGTGGCCGAGTTCGAGCGGCTGGGCGGCGACACCGTCGCGGCCTTCGTCGCCGAGACGGTGGGTGGAGCCACGTCGGGGGCGGTGACCGCGCCCCCCGGCTATTTCCGCATGGTGCGTGAGGTGTGCGACCGCTACGGCGCGCTGCTCATTCTCGACGAGGTGATGTGCGGCTTGGGGCGAACGGGTACCCGCCACGCCTGGATGGCGGAAGGCGTTGCGCCTGACCTGCAAATTGTCGCGAAGGGCCTGGGCGGCGGCTACCAGCCGATCGGCGCGCTGCTGGTTGGCGCGGGCATCGTGGACGCGATCGAGGCGGGCTCGGGCACGCTGATGCACGGCCACACCTATATGGCGCATCCGATTGCCTGTGCCGCCGCGCTCGCGGTGCAGCGGGTGATCGTCGAACAGGAACTGGTCGGCGAGGTGCAGCGGCTCGGGCGGCGGCTCGAGGCGCGGCTGCACCAGCGGCTGGGGCAGCATGCGCATGTCGGCGACATCCGCGGGCGCGGGCTGCTGATGGCGGTCGAGCTGGTTGCCGATCGCGAGACGGAGGCGCCGTTTGCGCCGCAAGCGGGCGTGGCGGCGAGCATCAAGGCGGCGGCGCTCGACCGCGGGCTTGCCTGCTATCCAGGCAACGGCACCATCGACGGCATCAGCGGCGACCATGTGCTGCTGGCGCCGCCCTTCGTCAGCAGCGCCGCCGACATCGACCTGATCGTCGAGCGGCTGGCCGATGCGATCGACGCGGTCTGCGCGCGGGCGAAAGGGCAGCCATGCGGATGACGCGGCGGGAAATTCTCCTCAGCGGCGCGGCGCTCGCTACCATCGCCGCCGCGCCGAAGCGGCCGCGGCTGGCGGTCGCGATGCTTTCGCACGAAGGCAACAGCTTTGCGCCGGTGACGATCGGCTTTGACGAATTCCGCAGCAGCGTCTGGGCGAAGGGCGACGAGGCGCAGCGCTTTACGGGCAGCGCCACCGAACTGGGCGGGGTGCTGGCCTTTGCTGCCGCGAACCCCGGCTGGCAGGTCGATTTCCTGCGGCTGGCGCAGGCGACGCCCTCGGGGCCGGTGCGCGCCGATGTGTATGACGCGATCGTTGCCGAGGTGGTCGCCGACCTGAAGGCGGACGGGTCCTACGACGCAGTGCTGCTGATCCTGCACGGCGCGCTGCTGGTCGAGGGGCGCGACCTCGCCGACCTCGCTTTCGTGCAGGCGGTGCGCGACGCAGTGGGGCCGGGGGTGGCGCTGGGGGCGAGCTTCGACCTCCATGCCAACATCGACCCGCGGCTGGTGGCGCTGCTCGACGGCGGGAGCGGCTATAAGACCCACCCGCATGTCGATCAGGCCGAGGCGGCGCAGCGGGCGCTCACCATGCTCAAGGGCAAGGTCGAGGGGCGGCTGAACCCTGCGGGCGCGCTGGTGAAGGCGAAGGCGATCCTGCCGTCGATCAACATGCGCACCGCCGATGGGCCGATGGCCGAGCTGGAGACGGTCGCCGCCGCGATGATCGGCGGCAAGGTGCTCGACGCGGTGCCGTTCGGCGGCTTCTCCTATGGCGACAGCGTCGCCGCCGGCGCGTCGGCGCTGGTGTTCACCGATGGCGACCGGACGCTGGCGCAGGCGACGGCGACCCGGCTCGCCGGTGAGATCGACGCTCGCACCGACCGCTTTTTCATGGCGTTGCCGAAGCCGGCCGAGGCGATCAGGAAGGCGCTGGCCGGGCCGAAGCCGGTGGCGATCGTCGATGCGGGCGACAATCCGCTGTCGGGCGGCGTCGCCGACACGCCCGAGCTGCTGCGCGCGCTGATCGCTGCGAAGCTAACGGTCCCGACATTGTTCGCCTTTTTCTGGGACCCGACGGTGGTCGAGGCCGCCCGCGCCGTGGGTATCGGTGGGATGGTCGAGGGCACGCTCGGCGGGCGGCTGACGCCTGACTTCGGCGCGCCGGTGCCGTTCAGGGCGAAGGTGCTGAAGCTGACCGAGGGCAAGTTCGACGCGCAGCCACCCTTCATCATCGGCACGAAGCTCGATTTCGGGCGCACCGCGCTGCTGCGGATCGAGCGGACCCAGATCGATGTGATCGTCACGAGCATCTGCGCCTCGCCGCACGATCCGGGGCTGCTGACCCTGCACGGGCTGAAGATCGGTGACCATGCGCTGCTCGCCATCAAGGCGAAGAACCATTTCCGCGCCGCCTACGGCCCGCATCTGGCCGCCATCATCGACACCGACGCGCCGGGACCGGCGGCGCTCGACATCGCCAGCTTTCCGTTCCGCAAGGCGCCGAAGACGCTGATCCCGCTCAACCGGAGGCCCGGATGATCCGCGCGCTGCTGCTGATGTTCGCCCTGATCGCGGCGCCCGTAAGCGCTCGACCGTTCACGGCGAAAGATCTGGCGACGATGGAGCGGGTGGGCGACCCGCAGCTGTCGCCCGACGGCCGCTGGCTCGCCTACACGCTGCGGACGGTCGACTATGACGCCGGCGCAGCAAGGCAGGCCGTGTGGGCGCTCGATCTCACCAAGCGTGACGCCAAGGCGGTGCGGGTCACCGAGCCGGCGGCGGGGCCTCCGCGTCCACGCTGGGGTGAGGGCGGGGAGCTGTACTTCCTGCGCGTCGACGGCGAGGGGGTTCGGCAGCTCTGGCGGACCAGCGTTGGCGGGGGGACGAAGCAGCTTACGCGCGCGCCGGTCGATGTCGGCGCCTATCGCGTGCTGCCGGGCGGCAGGACGGCGATCGCGATCATCCGCAGCTTTACCGATTGCGAGACGCTGGCCTGCACCGCCGAGCGGCTCGCGGAGCGCAAGCGGACGCGCAAGGCGTCGCAGCTTTACGACGACCTGAGCGTCCGTTTCTACGACAGCTATGGTGACGGGCGGCGCGGCACCTTGGTGCGGCTCGATCTCGACGGCGGGGCGGCGGTGCCGCTGGCGCGCGGCTTCGATGTCGAGGACGACTATGACTTCGACGTCACGCCCGACGGGCGGACGATCATCTTCTCGGCGCTGGCATCCGGCGTGTCGCCGACGATCAGCGCGCACAACCATCTGTATCGGGTGGCTGTCGATGGGAGCGCGGCGCCGACACGATTGTTGCCCGAGCAGGGCGGGTCGGCGTTCCGGCCGGCGATCTCGGGCGGCAAGCTCGCCTATCTGCATCGTGGCGGCAACGGCTCGGACGGCGAGCGGAGCCGGTTGTTCGTCGCTGTGCTCGACGGCAGCGGGGCGAAGGAACTGGGCGCGGCGCTCGACCGCTGGCCGATGGAGATTGCGTGGAGTGGCGATGGCAAGCGGCTCTATGGCGCTGTCGACGATGACGGGCAGGGGCGGATTTTCGCCTACGACTTGTCGGGCAAGGTGACGCCGCTGACCGGGGAGGGCGTGGCGTCGTCGATCGCGGTGGGTGGACCAGCATTGGCTTGGCTTTCCAGTCGCTTCGATTCACCGGCTCAGGTGATGGTTGAGCGAGATCGCGCGACCCGTCAGGTCACGCAGGCCGCCGCCGCGCAGCTTGCCGACGTGTCGATGGCGAAGACCGAGAGTGTCAGCTTTCCAGGGTGGAACGACGAGCCGGTGCAGGCCTTCGTCACTCGCCCGCCGGTGGTGCCGGGGCGCAAGGTGCCGGTGATCTTCCTGATCCACGGCGGGCCGCACAGCGCCTACAGCAACGAATGGTCCTACCTGCGCAATCCGCAGATCTGGGCGTCGCGCGGCTATGCGACGGTGATGGTCAATTTCCACGGCTCGGTCGGCTGGGGGCAGGATTTCGCGAAATCGATCGTCCGTCATCGTGGCGACCGGCCGCTGGAAGACTTCAAGCGCGTCTGGCCGGCAATCCTCGCGCGCTTCCCCGATCTCGACGGCAACCGTGCCTGCGCGATGGGCAGCTCGTTCGGCGGCTATATGGTGAAGTGGATGGCGGGCGTCTGGAACGAGCCGTGGCGCTGCTTCGTGGCGCATGCCGGCGCCTTCGACACGCGCGGCCTCTCCTATTCGAACGACATTTTCTACCACAACGACCAGACGATCAGCGGCGGCCAGGCGCCGTGGGCGGCGGTCGAGGACGTCGAGCGCTTCAACCCGGTCGCGCAGGTCGACAAATGGTCAAAGCCCATCCTGATCACCCACGGCGCACGCGACTATCGTGTGCCGTTCGACCAGGGCCTGTCCGCCTTCGCCGCCGCGCAGCGCCGCGGCGTGCCGAGTCAGTTGCTGCATTTCCCGAACGAGCATCATCTGATCCTCGGGCCGCAGGCGACGGTCGAATGGTATGCGGCGGTCAACGCCTGGCTCGACCGCTGGACCGCGCCATGAGCCGCTGGTTCGCGACGCCGCTGTGGCAGCGCATCCTGCTCGCGATCCTGCTCGGCGCGGCGGCAGGCTGGGCGCTCGGCGAGCGGGCCGAGCATATCCGCTGGATCGGCGACCTGTTCATCCGCCTCATCCGCATGCTGGTGGTGCCGCTGGTGCTGGCGATGATCGTCACCGGCGTCGCGGCATTGGGCGATCCCAAGCGCCTCGGCACGATGGGGGGACGCACCATCGGCCTTCTCATCGCGATGACCGCGCTGGCGGTGTGCGTCGGGCTGGCGCTCGGAACGTGGCTGCAGCCGGGGGCGGGGGTGCAGCTGACCGCGACGGTCGCCGCCGAAGGCGCGCCGCCGCGTTCGATCGGCGATCAGTTGCTGGCGATCGTCCCGGTCAACCCGTTCGCGGCGATCGCCAGCGGCGAGATGCTGGCGATCATCTTCTTCGCCATGTCCTTGGGCCTCGGCGCGCTGCTGGTCGGGGCGAAGGCAAAGCCGCTGGTGACCTTCGCGGAAGGAGCGGCGGCGGTGATGCTGCGGCTGGTGGCGCTGTTCATGGAGCTGGCGCCGCTCGGCGTGTTCGCGCTGATCGCGGCCACCGTCGGCAATCACGGGCTGGCAGTGTTCGCCACGCTGTTCTGGCTGGCGGCGGCCCTCATCCTCGGCACTTTGTTCCAGATCTTCGTGGTGCAGGCGGCGCTGGTCGGCCTCGTCGCCCGCTACCCGCTCGGCCGCTATTTCAAGGGTATCGTCGAGGCGGTGCTGATGGCCTTCTCGACCACCTCGAGCGCCGCCACCCTGCCGACCTCGATGAAGGTCGCCGAGGAGAAGCTGCGCCTCGGCAAGCCGATCGCCTCGGCGGCAATTCCCTTGGGCGTCGGCCTCGCGCGGGACGGCACCGCCGTCTACGTCGGGCTGCTCAGCATGTTTGCGGCGCAAATCTACGGCGTGGCGCTGGCGCCGTCCGATTATGCCGTGCTGGTGCTGGCGGCGACCCTGCTGGCGCTCGGCGCGGCGGGCGTGCCGTCGGCGGCGCTGTTCATGCTGACCGGCGTGATGTCGATGATCGGCGTCGACGACCTGCGCACCGCCGCCATCGTCGCCTTCATCCTGCCGTTCGACCGGCTGCTCGACATGGTCCGCACCGTCCCCAACGTCACCGCCAACCTTGCTGTCGCCACCGCCGTCTCGCGCTGGGAAGGCGAGCTCGAATCGGAGAAACCGTGAAATGCGTAAGCTGCTGATCGCCGCGCTGCTGAGCAGCCCCGTCGCCGTCCATGCCGTGCCGCTCGGTGAGGCGGGCAGCGCGCAGATCATCGCTGCCGTCGACCAGCGCGCGCCGGCGATCCAGTCGGCGGCGCTCGACATCTGGCGGTTCGCCGAGGTGGGCTATCAGGAATCGAAGAGCAGCGCGTTGCTCCAGAAGCAGCTGAAGGATGCCGGCTTCGAGGTGAAGGCGAATGTCGCTGGCATGCCGACCGCCTTCGTGGCGACGTTCAGCAACGGCAAAGGGCCGGTGGTCGGCATGCTCGCCGAGTTCGATGCGCTGCCGGGCCTGTCGCAGGCCGCCGAACCCGGCCGCAAGCCGGTGACGGCGGGCGGCGCGGGGCATGGCTGCGGCCATAATCTGTTCGGCGCGGCATCGGTGGGGGCGGCCATCGCGATCAAGTCGTGGATGCAGGCCAACAAGGTCGCGGGCGAGCTTCGCCTCTACGGCACCCCGGCGGAGGAGGGCGGTGGCGCCAAGGTCTATATGTCGCGCGCCGGGCTGTTCGACGATGTCGGCGCGGTGATCCACTGGCATCCCGACGATACCAACAGCGCCGCGCAGGATTTCGCGATGGCGAACATCAGCGGCAAGTTCCGTTTCCGCGGCGTCGCGGCGCATGCGGCGGGATCGCCCGACAAGGGCCGCTCGGCGCTCGATGCGCTGGAGATCATGGACGTCGCCGTCCAGTTCATGCGCGAGCACATCCCCGACGGGGTGCGCATCCACAACATCGTCACCAACGGCGGCTCGGCGCCCAACGTCGTCCCCGACTTCGCCGAATCCTATTACTACGTCCGCCACAAGGACCCCGAGGTGGTGCGCGAGGTGTTGGCGCGCGTGCGCAAGGTCGCCGACGGCATCGCCATCGCCACCGAGACGCAGGTCGAGTTCGAGCTGATGAACGGCGTGTTCGCGCTGCTGCCCAACGACACGCTGGGCCGGCTGATGGACACCAACCTGCGCAAGGCCGGCACGCCGGCATGGACCGCGCAGGAGACGGCGTTCGCGCGCGAACTGTCGAAGACATTGGGCGACGGCGCCAAGCCGCTGGAGAACGCCTCCAAGATTCCCGCCTATAGCTCGGGCGGCCCCGGCGGCGGCTCGACCGATGTCGGCGACGTCAGCTGGGTGGTGCCGACCGTCGGTCTCAACGTCGCCACCTATGTACCTGGAACACCGGCCCATTCATGGCAAGCGGTGGCCGCCGCTGGCACGGGCATCGGCACCAAGGGTGCGGTGGTTGCCGCCAAGGCGATGGCGCTGACCGGCGCGGAATTGTTCAGCAATCCCGAGATCATCGCCGCCGCCCGTGCCGAGTTCGACGAGCGGCGCGGCAAGGGCTTCAAGTACAAGCCGCTGATCGGCGACCGCTCGCCGCCGCTCGACTATCGGAAGTGAAAGCTGCGCTTCGTTGACCTCGGCCCGTCGCCACGGCAGGAGGGGCGCCTATGAAGCGCAGCACCGGACAAGACCGATCGATCACCCGCCACTGGCGGCCCGCCACGCAGGCGGTGCGCGGCGGCACCGCGCGGTCGGACTTCGGCGAGACCTCCGAAGCGATCTTCCTAACCTCGGGCTATTGCTACGACGAGGCGGAGGAAGCCGCGGCGCGGTTCCGCGGCGAGCGGCCGGGCATGACCTATTCGCGGCTGCAGAACCCGACGGTGCAGATGCTCGAGGAGCGGCTGTGCCTCTTGGAAGGCGCCGAGGCATGCCGCGCGCAGGCGACGGGCATGGCGGCGATGACGGCGGCGCTGATGTCGACCCTGTCGGCGGGCGACCATCTGGTGGCGGGCCGGGCGGCGTTCGGATCGTGCCGGGTGCTGGTCGACTCCATTCTGCCACGCTTCGGGGTCGAGACCACCGTCGTCGACGGCGGCGACCTCGATGCCTGGGCGAAGGCGCGCAAGCCCAATACCAAGGCGTTTTTCTTCGAGACGCCGGCCAACCCGACGCTCGATATCATCGACATGCAGGCGGTGTGCGACCTGGCGCACGACGCGGGCGCACTTGCCATCGTCGACAATGCCTTCGCCTCGCCGGTGCTGCAGCGGCCGCTGGAATTCGGCGCCGATGTCGTCGCTTACTCGGCGACCAAGCTGATGGACGGGCAGGGGCGCGTGCTCGCCGGTGCCGTGCTCGGCAGCGAGCAGTGGATGAACGACACGCTGCTGGCGTTCACGCGCCATACCGGGCCGAACCTGTCGCCGTTCAACGCCTGGGTGGTGCTGAAGAGCCTCGAGACGCTCGACCTGCGCGTCCGCCGGCAGAATGACAATGCGACCGAAGTGGCGCGCTTCCTCGAAACGCGGCTGCCGCGCCTGCTCTATCCGGGGCTGGAGAGCCACCCGCAGCACGCGCTGGCGATGAAGCAGATGACCGGCGGCGGCACCATTCTCGCGCTGTTCGTCGATGGCGGGCGTCCACAGGCGCATGCCCTGCTCGACGCGCTGCAGCTCATCGACATCTCGAACAATGTCGGCGACTCCCGTTCGCTGATGACGCATCCGGCCTCGACGACGCATGCCAGCGTCACCGCCGAGGCGCGCGAGGAGATGGGGATTACCGAGGGGATGCTGCGGCTGTCGGTCGGCCTCGAAGACCCCGCCGACCTGATCGACGATCTTGACCAGGCGCTGCGCGCGGTCGGCCTGTGAAAGTGCTGTTTCCCTATGCGGCGACGACGCGCGGCGTGACCGTGCGCGTGGCGCCGTCCTACCTGCCCGACCAGTCGGACCCGATGGCCGGGCGCTGGGTCTGGGCCTACCATATCCGGCTGGAGAATGGCGCCGACGGCACGGTGCAGCTGATCAGCCGCCACTGGATCATCACCGACGGGCGCGGGCAGGTCGAGGAAGTGCAGGGGCCGGGCGTGATCGGCGAGCAGCCGATCATCGAGCCGGGGCGGTCCTACGACTATGTCTCGGGATGCCCGCTGACGACGCCGTCCGGCATCATGCGCGGCAGCTATCAGATGATCGACGCCGACGGGAACGGCTTCGATATCGCCATTCCCGCCTTTTCGCTGGACGGCCCGCGCGGTATGGACCGCCTTAACTAACTTCTAGTTAGCTCGCGCAGGCGTAGCTTTCAGCTGGCGCAGGCGCCCGTGCGCTCGTAGCGGCTGCGCATCTCGTAGGGCTCGCGGCCGTCGATACCCTGCGCGAACACCAGATAGCCGGTGCCCTCGCGGCGGATCGTGGTGCGGCCGTTGCCCTTGCCCTTGCAGGAATAGGTCACCGTCGCGCGATCGTCGCCGTCTTCGACCACCGTGTAGCCGCAGTCGGCGCCACCGGCGCTGCTGTTGCCGGCGTGGATCAGCGCCTCGGGGCTGGCGAAGCACTGCGCCGCACCGTTCGGGTCGCGCGCCTGCGCATCCGAGTCGAGCGGGGTCATCTTCCACTGGCCGGCCTCGAAGCCGCTGCCGAACAGCTTCAGCGAGGGCGCCGGCGCTGCGGCGGCCAGCAGGCCGAGCGGGATCAGGGTCAGAAGAAGCTTGCGTCGCACGGTCAATACTCCGAGCCGAAAAGGGGGCGACCCTTCATATAGGGGTCAATCATGCCAAAAACGCGGCAGTCGCTCAAACGTCGATCGCAAAGATGGTCGCGCAGAAGGCGCAGTCGACCTTCACCTTGCCGTCCGCCTCGCGCATGTCGGCCAGCTCTTCCTCGGAAAAGCGCGACAGCACGCCCTTGATATAGTCGGCCGAGCAGCGGCAGCCGTTGCCCAGGGCGACGGGCGGCGTGACGCGCGTCTCCTCTTCGTGGAACAGCCGCCACAGCAGCGCGTCGAGCGGCAGCGCCTCGTCGACGAGCTCGCCTTCGCTGGTCGAGCCGGCGAGCGCCGCGACATGCTCCCAATCGGGGTGCATGCGCTCGACGTGCAGGCGCGCGCGGCCGACCTCGCCCGCGGGGAGGTGCTGGACGAGCAGCCCGCCGGCGCGCCAGCGGCCCTCAGGAACGCGCGCGACGCCGACGCGCAGCAGGGTCGGAATCTGCTCCGAGCTGTCGAAGTAGTTCTCGACGGCATGGCTCAAGGTGTCGCCCTCCAGCGGCACGATGCCCTGGTAGCGTTCCTGGGTGACGGTCTGGTCGAGCGTGATCGCCAGATAGCCCTCGCCGAAGATCGTCGGCAGGCTGGCCTGCGGGCCGACCTCGTCAATGCGCGACGGGTCGAAGCGCAGATAGCCGCGCAGCTCGCCGCCGCGATAGTCGCAGACCAGCAGGTCGACCGGGCCGCCCTTTGACTGGGCCTGCATCGTCATCTGACCCTCGTCGGCGCGCAGGGTCGAGCCGACCAGCGCGGTCAGCACCAGCGCCTCGGCCAGCAGCCGGCCAAGCGGTTCGGGGTAGGCGTGCGCCTTCAGGATCTTGTCGAGCGTGGCGCCGAGGCGCACGAGGCGACCGCGCGCGTTCCGCCCGGGCACGGTGAAGCCCAGGACGCTGTCGGTGGCGGGCGCGGGAGCGTCCGCCGGCTGGCGGTCGGTCTGCATGGTCAGAAACTCTCGATGGGGAGGGGGCGCGAAAAGCCGGCCCCCGGTTCATGACCCCAGATGGGAAGCCTCAGGCCCCCGGTCAACCGAGCTTGCCGAGGCACCAGAGCAGGATCGCCTTCTGCGCGTGCAGACGGTTCTCCGCCTCGTCCCACACCGCCGACTGCGGGCTGTCCATCACCGCGTCGAGCACTTCCTCGTTGCGGTGGGCGGGCAGGCAGTGGAGGAACACCGCCTCGGGCGCGGCGCGCGCCATCAGCTCGGGCGTGACCTGATAGGGCATCATCGCCTTGATCTTCTCGGCGCCGCCGTCCTGGCCCATCGACACCCAAGTGTCGGTGACCACCACGTCGGCGCCTTCGACGGCCGCCTTGGCGTCACGCAGCATGTCGAGATGGCCGCCGCGAGCCTGCGCGCAGGCGACGATGCCGGCATCGGGCTCGTAATTCTGCGGCGTCGCAGCGCGCACCTCGAAGCCGAGCAGCGAGCCCGCCTCGATGATCGAATGCAGCACATTGTTGCCGTCGCCGAGCCACGCCCAGCGGGTGCCCTCGACCGGGCGGCCCAGCCGTTCCTCGACGGTCATGATGTCCGCCATGATCTGGCAGGGGTGCGACAGGTCGGTGAGGCCGTTGATCACCGGCACCGCGGCGTAGCGCGCCAGCTCCTCGACGGTGGCGTGCGCCGAGCAGCGCAGCATGATCGCGTCGACATAGCGCGACAGCACGCGCGCGGTGTCGGCGATCGTCTCGCCGCGGCCGAGCTGCATGTCGTTGGGCGACAGCACCATCGCCGAGCCGCCCAATTGGCGCATGCCGATGTCGAACGACACGCGGGTGCGCGTCGACGGCTTCTCGAAGATCGCCGCCAGCACATGGCCGTGGAGCGGCGCGTCGAGATCGGGCAGGCCCTTGGGCTTGCCGACGCGCGCGGCCTTGCGGCGGTGCGCCTCATCGAGAATGGCCCGGAGCCCCTCGCGGCCGGCGGTCGCGAGGTCGAGGAAATGCCTGGTCATGTCAGGCCGCTTCGGCGGGCTTGAACGCCCGCGCCGCTTCCGAAAGCTTCTCCACGCACTCGCGGATATGGCTCTCGTCGATGTTGAGCGGCGGCAGCAGGCGGACGATGTTGTCGCCGGCCGCGGCGGTGAGGATGCCGAACGAGCGCGCATGATTGACGAAGGCGCGGCTGTCCGACTTCAGCTTCAGGCCGAGCATGAGCCCCATGCCGCGGACATGATCGAACAGATCGTCGTGGTTGGGGATCATCTGCTCGAGCGCGCCGCGCAGCCGCTCGCTGGTGGCGCGGACCTCGGCGAGGAATTCCGGCGTCGCGACGACGTCGAGCACCGCCTCGCAGGCGGCCATCGCCAGCGGGTTGCCGCCGTAGGTCGAGCCGTGGGTGCCGATCACCATGCCGGCCGCCGCGGCCTCGGTCGCGAGGCAGGCGCCGACCGGGAAGCCGCCGCCGATCGCCTTCGCCACCGCCATGATGTCGGGGGTGACGCCCAGCTGCTCATAGGCGAACAGCGTGCCGGTACGGCCGACGCCGGTCTGCACCTCGTCGAGGATCAGCAGCAGGTCATGCTCGTCGCAGAGCGCGCGCAGCTGCTGCATGAATTCCGGCGTCGCGGGGCGGAGGCCACCTTCGCCCTGCACCGGCTCGATCATGATGCCGGCGGCATCGGGGCCGATCGCCGCCTTCACCGCCTCGATGTCGCCGTGCGGCACCGCGGTGAAACCGGGGAGGAGGGGCTCGAAGCCCGAGCGCAATTTCTCCTGGTCGGTCGCCGAGATGGCGCCGAGGGTGCGGCCGTGGAAGGCGTTCTGGAAGGTGATGATCCGGTGCTTCCCCGGATTGCCCTTGGCGAATTGATAGCGGCGGCAGGTCTTGATCGCGCACTCGACGGCTTCGGCGCCGGAGTTGGCGAAGAACACCGTGTCGGCGAAGGTCAGCTCGACCAGCCGCTCGGCGAGGTGGCGCTGCTGCGGCGAGCCGTAGAGGTTCGACGTGTGCATCAGCGTCGCCGCCTGGCGCTGGATCGCCTCGGTCAGGTGCGGATGGCCGTGGCCGAGCACGTTGACCGCGATGCCGGCGGCGAAATCGAGATATTTCCTGCCGTCCGCGTCGAACAGATAGGCGCCTTCGCCGCGCACCGGCTCGACTTCGCAGCGGCCGTAGACGGGCATGAGGGCGGAAATCGTCATCGCTTGGGCTCCTTCGCCAAGAACGGAAAAAGGCGGCCGTGCCGGCCGCCTGGTTCCAGATTCGCCCTTTTGCGCCGTTAGGCTGCTGAGTCAATCATGGCTTGTCCGTCCGGCGCATAGATATATATAAACTACGTATATTGAGGAGAATGGAGTCATTATGCGGACGGTCACGGGCGAACAGCTTCAGAAGCGTAGCGGCGAAGTCAGGGCGGAAGCACGTCGTGCCCCGGTCGAGGTTACCTACCATGGGCGGCCCGAACTCATCGTGATGTCGGTCGAAGACTATGCCGTGCTTCGCATCAACCGGAAGCTCGCCGCTCATCGTGACGAAATGGCCGCCGCCAAGCTGGAACGGATTGCCGGCAACCGGATGGATGCCGCGCACGCGGACCTCGATGCGTTGATGGACTGACCAGATGCGTCTGCCGCCGCCCGAAATCGGCCGCGTCGTTCATTATGGTTTCGTCTGGGCCGGCGCTGGCCGAGCGGCGCCGCCCGATGCCGCCAAGAGCCGGCCCTGCCTGATCGTCGATGTCGAGGAGATCGTCGAGCGCGATGCGGGCAGCCGCCCGGTCAAGCGCGTTACCTACCTGCCGATCTCGCACACGCCGCCGCGCAAAGGCGAGGAGACGATCGACGTGCCGGTTCGGGTCGCGCAGCATCTCGGGCTGACGCGGGAAAAATCGTACATCTACACCAGTTACGCGGTCGAGGATGACTGGCCGTTCGACCTCGAGGCCCGGCCGGGTTCGACCGAATGCGACTATGGGCTGGTGCCGCCGCGCCTTTTCGAAGCCGTAGCCGAAAATTTCGCCGCCTATCTGAAGCGGCATCCGCAAACCACGCACAAGCGAAGTGGCTAGGCCTTCAGCTTCCACCCCTTGCGGAGCGCGGTGTAGCAGAGCGCCCACAGCAGGATGTTGATCGCGAGCAGCAGCAGCGCGCCGGGCAGCAGCGGGCCGTCTGACACGCCGATGAAGCCGTAGCGGAAGCCGTCGATGATGTAGAAGAAGGGGTTGGCGTGGCTGATCGCCTGCCACGGGCCCGACAGCCGGTCGACGGTGTAGAAGGTGCCCGAGAGCAACGACAGCGGCTGAACGACGAAGTTGGTGACCGCGGCGGCATGGTCAAACTTTTCCGCCCAGATGCCGGTCAGCACGCCGAGCAGCCCCAGCATGATCGCGCCCATCGAGCCATAATAGAGGATGGCGAGCGGGTGGCGGATGGCGACGTGGACGTCGGGCCAGGCGAGCATGAACATCCACACCGCGATACCGACGAGCCAGCCGCGGGTCAGCGCGCCGGCGACATAGGAGATCAGCAGCTCGCCCGAGGAGAGCGGCGGCATCAGCGAGTCGATAATCGTGCCCTGGATCTTGCCGATCAGGATCGACGACGACGAGTTGGCGAAGGCGTTCTGGATCATCCCCATGACGATGAGGCCGGGGGCGAGGAAATCGTTGAACGGAATGCCGCCCATCACCGTCCGGCCGCCGCGTCCCAATGCCACGGTAAAGATGGCCAGGAAGAGGAGCGTGGTGATCGCCGGCGCCCACACCGTCTGAAGCTGCACCTTGAAGAAACGGCGCACTTCCTTCAGATACAGCGTCGCCAGACCCCGCCAGTTGACGAAGGGGATGACCATAACCCCCGGTTCGGCTCGTCCGGCCTGTGGCGCCTTGGCATTCCCGTCAATCATGGTTGTGGGCTTAGACGGTCGCTTTTCGTGTCGCAAGCGCGAGGGGGCGGGCCGCCAGAACGAACAGGATTATCGCTCATGTCGTGGACCGACGAACGCATCGACCAGCTGAAGCAACTCTGGGAGAAGGGGCTGACCGCCAGCCAGATCGCCGAGAAGCTGGCGGGCGGCATCAGCCGCAACGCCGTCATCGGCAAGGCGCACCGCCTTGGCCTCAAGGCGCGCCCGTCGCCGGTGAAGAGCGGCGAGAGCTCGGCCGCCGAGGCGGCGCCCGCCGCGCCGCGCCCGACGCCGGCTGCCGCACCGGCAGCTCCGGCGGCCAGCGCTGCTGCTGCGCCGAGCCCGGTCGAAGCGCCGCGCCCGAAGCCGGCAGCGCCTGCCGCACCGCGCGTCGTCGCCACCACGACCGGCGCGGGTGGCAAGACCAGCCTCCTCGATCTCAGCGACAAGATCTGCAAATGGCCGATCGGCCATCCGGGCGACGCCGATTTCCATTTCTGCGGCAAGCCGGCCCAGCCGAGCTTCCCCTATTGCGGCGAGCATTGCGCTGTCGCCTATCAGGCGCAGCTGCCGCGCCGCGACCGGCCGGGCGGCGGTGGCCGTCCGTTCCCGCCGACCATGCCGGGCATGCGACCGCGCTGATCTTTCGCTGACGGGGGTTTGACCATGCTTCGTGCGCTGCTTCTCGCTGCAACTCTGGCGGCCGGGAGCGGCGCCGCGCTGGCGCAGACCGCGCCGATTGCGGCGACGCCGGCGGTGGCTCCGTCGCGTTATGCGGCGCTGGCGAAGGACGGCGACTTCGTCGTTCGCGACTTCAAATTCCGCTCGGGCGAGACCTTGCCCGAACTGAAGATGCATTATCTGACGCTCGGCACGCCGAAGCGCGACGCGGCGGGGAATATCGTCAATGCGGTGATGGTGCTGCACGGCACCAGCGGCTCGGGGCGGCAGTTCCTGCAACCGCAGTTCGCCGACGAGCTCTACGGCCCCGGCCAGCCGCTCGACCTCGCCAAGACCTACGTCATTCTCCCCGACAATATCGGCCACGGCGCCTCGTCGAAGCCGAGCGACGGGCTGAAGATGCGCTTCCCGTCCTACGACTATGACGACATGGTCGAGGCGCAGCGGCGGCTGCTGGTCGACGGGCTCGGCGTGAAGAAGCTGCGCCTGCTGATGGGCACCTCGATGGGCTGCATGCACGGCTTCGTCTGGGGCGAGGCCAACCCCGGCTTCGTGCAGGCGATGATGCCGATGGCCTGCCTGCCGGCGCCGATCGCCGGGCAGAACCGCATGTGGCGCAAGCTCGCGATGGACGCGATCAAGGCCGATCCGGCGTGGAACGGCGGCAACTACACCGCGCCGCCGGCGCAGGGGATGCGTACCGCGGCTACCTTGCTGGCGATCGTCGGCGGCAACCCGCTGGCGCTCGCCAAGCAGCTGCCGACGCGCGAGGCGGTCGACAAGTCGCTTGAGGGGCGGATTGAACGTGACAACGCAAGCCGCGACGCCAACGACCTGATCTATCAGATCAATTCGTCGCGGAACTATGACCCGTCGAAGGGGCTGGAGAAGATGACCATGCCGGTGGCGTGGATCAATTCGTCGGACGATTTCATCAACCCGCCGGGACTGGGCATTGCTGAGCCGGCGGCCAAGCGGTTGCCGAATGGTACCTATCGGCTGATCGAGGGTACGCCGGAGACCAAGGGGCACGGCACGCATACGTGGGCGAAATTCTGGAAGGCCGATCTGATCGAGCTGTTGAAGCGGTCGGAGAAGTAGCCGCCGTCACCACACCCACTGCGTCATACCGGCGAAAGCCGGTATCCAGTCGAGCGTTGGTCTGGATACCGGCTTTCGCCGGTATGACGGATAGGGGTGGGGCTAGATTCTAACCTTCACATAACGCCCCGGCGCGTCCTCGATCGCCTTGAGCTTGCCCTTGCCGGGCACCCGCGCCGGCACCTTGTCGCCCGAGCGCGGGGCGAGCCAGGCGATCCAGTCGGGCCACCAGCTGCCTTTCACTTCCTTCGCGGACGCGACGAACTCGTCGAGCGTCGGCGGCACCGTCGCGGCGTCGCTCACCCAGTGCTGGTATTTGCCCTGAGACGGCGGGTTGACCACGCCGGCGATATGTCCCGAGCCGGCGAGGACGAAGCGCATCGGGCCCTTGAAATGGTGGGTGATCTCGAACACCGATTTCGCCGGGGCGATATGGTCTTCCTTGCCCGCCTGGATATAGGCGGGCGTCTTCACCTTGGTCAGGTCGATCGGCACGCCGGCGATGCTGACGCCGCCGGGCTGGACCAGCTTGTTGTCGCGGTAGAGGTCGCGAAGATAGGACTGGTGCCACTTGCACGGCACGTTGGTCGCGTCCGAGTTCCAGTAGAGCAGGTCGAAGGGGAGATAATCCTTCCCCATCATGTAGTTGTTGACGACATAGTTCCAGATCAGGTCGTTCGACCGCAGCAAGTTGAACGTCGTCGCCATGTGGCGACCGTCGAGATAGCCCTTGTCCTTCGACAGCGCCTCGATGTTGGCGAGCTGCTCATCGTCGACGAAGATGTTGAGCTCGCCGGCGTTCGAGAAATCGACCTGGGCGGTGAAGAAGGTGACGCTGTTTACCTTCGCCGCCTGTTTCGTCGCCGCCAAATAGGCGAGGGTCGCGGCCAGCGTGGTGCCGGCGACGCAATAGCCGATGGTGTTGACCGACGGCGCGCCGGTCGCCTCGATCACCTTGTCGATCGCGGTGAGGATGCCCTCGGTCACATAGGTGTCGAGCACCACGTCGGCGTGGTTCTCGTTGGGGTTGGCCCAGGAGACGACGAACACGGTAAGCCCCTGTTCGACCGCCCAGCGGATGAAGCTTTTCTCCGCGGTGAGGTCGAGGATGTAGAATTTGTTGATCCACGGCGGGAAGATCACCAGCGGCGTCTCGAACACCGTCTCGGTGGTCGGCGCGTACTGGATGAGCTGGAACATCCGGTTCTCGAACACGACCTTGCCGGGCGTCACCGCGACGTTGCGGCCGACCTCGAACGCGTCCTCGTCGACCATGCGCATCCGGCCGTTTTCAAGGTCTTGCAGCAGGTTCTCAAGACCCTTCATGAGGTTCTCGCCCTGCGTTTCGACCGTCGCGCTCAGCACATCGGGGTTGGTCAGCGCGAAATTCGAGGGGCTCATCGCGTCGACGAACTGCTTGGTCAGGAACATCGCCTTGGCGCGGTCATGCTCGCCGAGACCTTCGAGCGCACCGACGCTCTCCATGACGTGCTGCGCGCTCAGCAGATAGGATTGGCGCATGAACTCGAAGGCCGGGTTCTCGCGCCACGCCGGGCTGGCAAAGCGCTTGTCCTTGGCAGCCGCCACAGGGCTCTCCTCGGGTTTGCCGCTGAGGAAGGCCGACCAGAGCTTGACGCTGTCCTGCCAGAGCGCGGTCTGCGCCTCGAACAGCTTGGCCGGATTGGCGGCGGCGGCATTCGCCATCGCCGTCCAGGTGTTGAACATCCCCAACGGGTCGGGGTTGCCGCCCGAGCCGCCGTCCTGCCGCGTCCAGAATTCGAGCATCGCCTGTTGCGCGCGCCCCATCAGGTGCGTCCAGCGCTGGAACTGCTCGATCGCGGCGTCGGAGGACGCGGTTTCGCTCATCAGGGCCTCGCCTTTTTCGTTTTGGGCTGCTTATAACACCTGCGGCTTTGAAGGCCCCATGCGTGAAAGAAAGTTACAACCCCATGTCCGAGGAATTCTACCGCGTCCGCCGTCTGCCGCCTTACGTGTTCGCCGAGGTGAACGCGATGAAGGCAGCAGCACGAGCGCGCGGCGAGGATATCATCGACCTTGGCATGGGCAACCCCGACACGCCGCCGCCCGCGCACGTCGTGGCGAAGCTGGCCGAGGTGGCCGCGAAGCCCGACGCACACGGCTATTCGGCGTCGAAGGGTATTCCGGGCCTGCGGAAGGCCAAGGCCGCTTATTATCAGCGCCGCTTCAACGTCACGCTTGATCCCGAGAGCGAGATCGTGGTGACGCTCGGCTCGAAGGAGGGGCTCGCCAACCTCGCGCAGGCGATCACCGCGCCGGGCGACGTCATTCTGGCGCCGAACCCGAGCTACCCGATCCACACCTTCGGCTTCATCATCGCCGGCGCTGTGATCCGCTCGATCCCGGCGGCACCCGGCCCGGACTTCTTCGAGAAGCTCGAGCGGGCGGTGAAATATTCGGTGCCGAAGCCGACGTGCCTCGTGATGGGCTATCCGTCGAACCCGACCGCCGAGGTCGTCGACCTCGATTTCTATGAAAAGGTCGTGGCGTTCGCGAAGGAGCACAACATCTGGGTGCTTTCCGACCTCGCCTATGCGGAGATCTTCTTCGACGGCGTGCCGACGCCCTCGATCCTGCAGGTGCCGGGCGCCAAGGACGTCGCCATCGAGTTCACCTCGATGTCGAAGACCTATTCGATGGCCGGCTGGCGCATCGGCTTTGCGGTCGGCAACAAGCAGCTGATCTCGGCGCTGACCCGCGTGAAGTCCTACCTCGACTATGGCGCCTTCACGCCGATCCAGGCGGCGGCGGTCGCCGCGCTCAATGGCCCGCAGGAGTGCATCGAGGAGGTGCGCCAGCTCTACAAGCGCCGCCGCGACGTGCTGGTCGAAAGCTTCGCCCGCGCCGGCTGGGACGTGCCGAGCCCCCGCGCCTCGATGTTCGCCTGGGCACCGATCCCGCCGGCGCTGAAGCACCTCGGCGCGCTGGAATTTTCCAAGCAGCTGCTCACCCACGCACAGGTCGCGGTGGCGCCGGGCGTCGGCTTCGGTGAGGAAGGCGAGGGCTATGTCCGCATCGCGCTCGTCGAGAACGAGCACCGCATTCGGCAGGCGGCGCGCAACATCAAGCGCTACCTCCAGTCGATGGGGGTGAACACGCCGGCGATGACGAAAGCGGTGAGTGGGTGAACGAAGGGGCGGACGAAGCCCCTCTCCCTGGAGGGGAGAGGGGTTGGGGAGAGGGTGGTATCCGCCATCGCGCTCCCGCCGGTCACACGCACCGCGCCCGCTCGCTTCGCCACGAGGCGACCGACGCCGAGCGCAAATTTTGGGGCGCGGTACGCGCCGGTCGGCTGAACGGCTGGAAATTTCGCCGCCAGGTTCCGATCGGCCGCTACATCGTCGATTTCGCCTGCCCGGCGGGGCGCCTGATCGTGGAACTCGACGGCAGCCAGCACGCAGAACAGCGACTTTATGATGCTGCCCGTACCCACTTTCTTCAATCACAGGGCTATCGCGTGATGCGCTTCTGGAACAACGAGTTTCTGACGAACTTCGAGGGAGCGATGTCGATGGTGAGCCATGCGCTCACCCCCCACCACCCTCTCCCCAACCCCTCTCCCCTCCAGGGAGAGGGGCTATGAGCATGACCAAACCCCTTCGCGTCGGCTTGGCCGGCTTGGGCAATGTCGGCGCGGGCGTCGTCAAGCTGCTCGACACCAACCGGGCGCTGGTCGAGCGCCGCGCCAATCGGGGGATCGAGGTGGTGGCGGTGTCGGCGCGCGACCGGCATCGGGATCGCGGCGTCGATACCACGCGGTTCGAGTGGGTCGATGACGCGACGCAGCTTTGCCACCGGGACGATGTCGATGTCGTCGTCGAGTTGATCGGCGGCGCGGACGGCCCGGCGTTGACCTTGGCGCGGGCGACCTTCGATTGCGGCAAGTCGCTGGTCACCGCCAACAAGGCGATGCTGGCGCATCATGGGCTGGAGCTCGCGGAGCGCGCCGAGAGCGCAGGATCGGCGCTCAAATACGAGGCGGCGGTCGCGGGCGGCATTCCGGTCATCAAAGGCCTGCGCGAGGGTGCTGCGGCCAATGAGCTGGCGCAGGTCTACGGCATCCTCAACGGCACCTGCAATTACATCCTGACCTCGATGGAGCAGGACGGCTCGCCCTTCGCCGAGGTGCTCGCCGAGGCGCAGCGGCTGGGGTACGCCGAGGCCGACCCGAGCTTCGACATCGACGGCATCGACGCGGCGCACAAGCTCGCCATCCTCGCCAGCCTGTCGTTCGGCGCGCGGCCCGATTTCGGCGCGGTGGCGACGCAGGGCATCCGCGAGGTCGACATCGCCGACATCCAGCATGCCGCGACGCTCGGTTTCCGGATCAAATTGGTGGGCCTCGCGCGGCAGGAGGCGGGCGGGCTGTTCCAGCGTGTCCACCCGTGCCTCGTGCCGCTCGGCCACCCGCTGGCGCATGTCGACGGCTCGCTGAACGCCGTCGTCGCCGAGGGCAATTTCGTCGGCCGGCTGTTCTTCCAGGGCCGCGGCGCGGGTGAGGGGCCGACGGCGAGCGCCGTCGTCGCCGACCTGATCGACGTGGCGCGCGGCGAGTTCGGCCCGGCGTTCGCGATGCCGGCGTCAAAGCTCGGCGCGCTGCCGGCGGCGCCGCAGGGCGACCATGTCGGGCGCTATTACCTCCGCCTCACCGTCGCCGACCGGCCCGGCGTGCTCGCCGAGCTGACGGCGGCGCTGCGTGACGAATCAGTGTCGATCGAAAGCCTGATCCAGCGCGGCACCGCGGCGAACGGCGGTGTCTATGTCGTGATGGTGACGCATGAGGGGCCGGAGCGGGCGGTGCGCGCGGCGCTTGGCCGGATGAGCGCGTCGGACAGCGTTATCGGCCAGCCGATGATGATGCATATTCTCGACTTCTGACGAGCGGGCGGCTACGGGGCTCCCCAAATCCGAAGTGGGGAATTTCATGGTTCAAGCCAGCAAGACTCTCGATCGCGTTCTGGTGCTCGAGATGGTGCGCGTCACCGAATGCGCCGCGATCTCGGCGTCGAAGCTGATCGGCCGCGGCGACGAGAAGGCGGCCGATGCCGCCGCCGTCGAGGGCATGCGCGACGCGCTCAACCAGCTCGCGTTCGACGGCACCGTCGTCATCGGCGAGGGCGAGCGCGACGAGGCGCCGATGCTGTATATCGGCGAGAAGGTCGGCAGCGCGCAGGGCACCGGCCCGAAGATCGACATCGCGCTCGATCCGCTGGAAGGCACCACCATCACCGCGAAGGCCGGCCCCAACGCGCTGGCCGTGCTGGCGATCGCCGAGCAGGGCGGGCTGCTCAACGCGCCCGACGTCTACATGGACAAGCTGGCGATCGGGCCGGGCTATCCGGAAGGCACCATCGACCTCAACAAGTCGGTGACCGAGAATGTCCAGTCGCTGGCGAAGGCGAAGGGCGTCGCGCCCGACGAGATCATCGCCTGCGTGCTCGACCGTCCGCGCCATGAGGCGATCATCCGCGAGCTGCGTTCGCTCGGCTGCGGCGTCGTCCTCATCCCCGACGGCGACGTCGCGGGCGTGATCGCGGTGACCAACCCCGACACCACCATCGACATGTACATGGGCTCGGGCGGTGCGCCGGAGGGTGTGCTCGCGGCGGCGGCGCTGCGCTGCGTTGGCGGCCAGTTCCAGGGCCGGCTGCTGTTCCGCAACGACGACGAGCGCGGCCGCGCCCGCCGCTGGGGCATCGAGGATCTCGACCGCGTCTATCACCTCAACGAGCTGGCGAAGGGCGACGTGATCTTCGCGGCGACCGGCGTCACCGACGGCTCGCTGCTCGACGGCGTCAAGCGCCGGCGCGACGGCACGATCACCACCGACTCGGTGGTGATGCGCGCCTCCTCGGGCACCGTGCGCTGGGTGAAGGGTGAGCACCGCCGCGGCAGCGTCCGCGATTAGTCGCCTCGCACTGCCGCACCCGTCATCCTGACGAAAGTCAGGATCTCCTGCCACGTTCGTCGCGGTGCGCAGGGTCGTCGCGTTTAACCCGGGATGAGGTCCTGACTTTCGTCAGGATGACGACCTGCACTACAGTGCGGTGATGGGGTGCAGCGTACATGAGTAATTCGGTCTTCGGCATCGAGCAGTCGGTGCTCGGCCAGCCGTGGCGGTGGCGGGGCGGGCGCGAGCGGGCGGCCGAGCTGGCCAGCCGCGCCGGACTCGACGACATCGTCGCGCAGCTGTTCCTCGCGCGCGGCGCCTCGTTCGACGATCTGGAGCGGTTGCGCAGCCCGACGATCCGCGACTGGCTGCCCGACCCCTCGATCTTCCGCGACATGGGCGTGGCGGCCGAACGGATTGCCGCCGCGGTGCGCAGCGGTGAGCCGGTGGTGGTGTTCGGCGACTATGACGTCGACGGCGCCACCTCGGCGGCGCTGCTCATCCGCTTCCTGCGCGCCTGCGGGGCGGATGCGACCTATTACATCCCCGACCGGCTGATGGAGGGCTATGGCCCCTCGGGCGAGGCGCTGGAGCGGCTGGCGGGGCAGGGCAAGACGCTCGCGATCACCGTCGATTGCGGCACGCAGGCGTTCGAAGCGCTGGAGCGGGCCTGCGCGGCGGGCCTCGACGTGGTGGTGGTCGACCATCACAAGGCGTCGACCGCGCTGCCGGCCTGCGTCGCGGTGGTGAACCCCAACCGGATGGACGAGGAGGAAGGCGCCGCCTACGGCCACCTCGCCGCGGTCGGCATGGCGTTTATGCTCGCGGTCGCGGTCAACCGCCTGCTGCGCGACACCGGCTGGTTCGCCGGCCGCCCCGAGCCGAAGCTCATGGAGCTGCTCGATCTCGTCGCGCTCGGCACCGTCGCCGACGTGGTGTCGCTGACCGGCCTCAACCGCGCCTTCGTCGCGCAGGGGCTGAAGGTGATGGCGGCGCGGCGCAACATCGGCATGGCCGCGTTGTTCGACGTGGCGAAGCTGGAGCGATCGCCGCAGGCCGGCGACCTCGGCTTCATGATCGGGCCGCGCATCAACGCCGGCGGCCGGGTCGGGCGCTCCGACCTCGGGGTGCGGCTGCTGACCAGCGAGGACCCCGAGGAGGCGCGCGTCATCGCCGCCGAGCTCGATTTCCTCAACGGCGAGCGCCGCGCGCTGGAGACCAGCATCACCGAGGCGGCGGTCGCGGCGAGCGTGGGGCAGGGCGACAGCCCGGTCGCGGTGATCGCCGGGCAGGGCTGGCACCCCGGCGTCATCGGCATCGTCGCCAGCCGCATCAAGGACAGGCTCAACAAGCCCGCTGTGATCATCGCCGTCGACGCCGATGGCGTAGGGAAGGGCTCGGGCCGCTCGCTGCCCGGCGTCGATCTGGGCGGCGCGGTGCTGGCGGCGAAGGACCTGGGGCTGCTGGTCGCGGGCGGCGGCCATGCGATGGCGGCGGGCCTCACCGTCGACGCCGACAAGGTCGCGGCGTTCACCGAATTTCTCAACGATCGGCTCGGCGCCGACGTGACCCGCGCGCAGGAAGGCGCCGCGCTCACCCTCGACGCCGCGCTGGCGCCGGGCGGGGTGTGCGTCGAGCTGGCCGAAGCGCTCGACGGCGCCGGCCCCTACGGCGCCGGCTGGCCGCAGCCCCGGGTGGCGGCGGGGCCGGTGACGGTGGTCAAATGCGATGTGGTCGGCACCGGGCACGTCCGCGTCATCCTGTCGGGGGCCGATGGTTCGCGGGTGAAGGCGGTGGCGTTCCGCCATGCCGACACCGCGCTCGGCGCCGCGCTCGCCAACGCGCGCGGCCGCCGCATGTATGTCGCCGGCCGCATCAAGCGCGACGACTGGGGCGCCAAGCCCAGCGCCGAATTGCATCTCGATGATGCGGCGTGGGCCGATTGAACGGTTGACCGATACCGACGCCCTAGCTAAGTCAGCGCCTCTTCCGCTGCGGCCCCATCGTCTAGCGGTCTAGGACGTCGCCCTTTCACGGCGAAAACACGGGTTCGAGTCCCGTTGGGGTCACCACCTTCGAGCCACTTCGTCGGTCAAAGCGGCAACCTCCTGCTCACCGCCGATTGACACCGCCCGCCGAACGCGGAAATCTGGGCGCATGGGGATCGCGATCACCCCATGAGGCGTCAGGCTGAAGCATCGCGTCCTGGTTGATGAAGGACGCCCTATGCCTGCCCCACATTCGATCACCGCCGAAAAGCTTGCTCGCCTGATCGGCCAGCCGACCGCGCCGCGGATCGTCGATATGCGAACCGACGCTGAGTTCGCGCGCGACCCGCGGCTGATTCCCGGCGCGCGGCGGCGGCGCTTTGCCGAGCCTGCGCACTGGGCGCCCGAATTTGGCGGGCAGGCCGTCGTGGTCGCATCGGGCGATGGCGGGGATATCGCCGACGGTGTTGCCGCGTGGCTTCGGCAGGAGCGCGTCCCCGCCGAACGGCTGGAGGGCGGCGTTGCGGGCTGGGCGGCGGCGGGGCTGCCGCTGGTGCCCGAGGCGAAGCTGCCGCGCCGAGATTCGAACGGCCGCACCGTCTGGGTGACGCGGCAGCGGCCGAAGGTCGACCGCATCGCCTGCCCGTGGCTGATCCGCCGCTTCGTCGACCCGGCCGCCGTGTTTCTGTTCGTGCCGCCTGCCGAGGTCGCCGCTGTCGCCGCACGGTTCGATGCGACACCCTTCGACGTCGAGGGCGACGGCATCGCGTGGAGCCACCGCGGCGACCGCTGCACCTTCGACGTGATGGTCGAGGAACTGGGGCTGACGGGCTTTCCGGCGCTGGAACAGCTCGCCGTCATCGTGCGCGGGGCCGACACCGGCCATCCCGAGATCGTGCCGGAGGCGGCGGGGCTGCTCGCGGTGTCGCTCGGCCTGTCGCGGATGTTCGCCGACGATATCGAGCAGCTCGATGCCGGCATGCTGGTCTATGACGCGCTCTATCGCTGGTGCCGCGACGCCACCGACGAGGTCCATAACTGGAGTTCGCACCAGCCCCGCGGCGCGCGGCCGGCGGGGGACGGCCGGTGAGCGGCGCGGTGATCGCCCCCGCGCCCGCCGACACCCATCGCCCACCGGATCTCAGCCACCCGGCGCTGTTCCTGCGCTTCCTGCGCTTCGGCCTGATGGCGTTCGGCGGGCCGGTGGCGCAGATCGCGATGATCCGGCGCGAGCTGGTCGACGAGGAGCGGTGGATTTCCAGCGCGCACTTCAACCGGCTGCTGGCGGTGATGCAGGCGCTGCCGGGGCCGGAGGCGCACGAGCTGTGCGTGCATCTCGGCATTCGCGCCAAGGGGCGGCTCGGCGGGCTGCTCGCCGGGCTCGCCTTCATGCTGCCGGGCTTCATCCTCGTGCTGGCGCTTGCCTGGGCCTATACGCGGTTCGCGTTTCAAAGCCGGCTTCTCGCGGCGGTGTTCCTCGGGGTGCAGGCGGCGGTGATCGCGGTGATCGTGCGCGCCGTCCACCGGATCGGGGAGCATATCCTGATCGACCGCTGGTTGTGGCTGGCCGCCGGGTTGGCGGCCGGCGCCACGTTGCTCGGCGCGCCGTTCTGGATCGTGCTGCCGGGGGTGGGCATCGGCTATGCGCTCGCGGCGTCGCGGCGGTACGGGCTTGCCGCGCTGGTGCTGCTGGTTGCGGCGGCAGGCGGGTGGCTGATCAGCGGTTCGGCCGGTGCCGCTACCCAGGCCGCAGTCGCCGCACCCACCGCGGCTGCGCTGTTCGTGGCCGGGCTGAAGGGCGGCCTGCTGACCTTCGGCGGCGCCTACACCGCGATTCCGTTTGTCCGAACCGACACGGTCGGGCGCGGGTGGATGAGCGACGCGCAGTTCCTCGACGGCCTCGGCCTGTCGGGCATCCTGCCGGCGCCGCTGGTCATCTTCGCGACGTTCGTCGGCTGGGTGAGCGGCGGGCTCGCCGGCGCGCTGGCGATCACCGCCGGCATGTTCCTCCCTGCCTTCGCTTTCTCGCTGCTGTTCTACGAGCGACTGGAGGCGCTGATCGAGCATCGCCGGCTGCAGCTTTTCCTGGCGGGCGTGGCGGCGGGCGTGGCCGGGCTGATCGCGATGACGCTGCTCGATCTGGCGCGCGCGACGGTGGACCGCACGCCGGCGCTGATCGTCACCGGCGCGATCTTCGTGACTTCGCTGCTCGTGCTCTATCGGTGGAAGAACAAGCTGGCGACGCCGGTCGTCCTCGCGGTCGGCGGGCTGGCGGGGACATTGGCATTGACCTCGTCAGGCTGACGCGACAGCTTGGCGCCGATCGCGAAACGCGACGGGGGGAATGCCGATGTTCAACGATCTGCCGGATATTCTGCTGCGCCACCGCATGGCCGTGGGCATCGTCGCCATCCTGATCGCGATCGCCACCTGGGCGGTCGATCTGACCGATCTCGTCTATGCCTGCCCCTATTGCCGGAGCCAGCGCACCGTTATCGGCCTGCTCGGCATCCTGCTGCTGCTGCCCAATCCGGCGCACTGGCTGGTGCGCTACCTGTCGGCGGTGTTCGCGGTTTTCGGTCTGTCGGTCGCCGGCACCCAGCATTTCAAGGGCTGGGCGCGGATCATGGGCGGCGAGTTCGAATGGGGCGCACAGTGGTACATCAACCCGTGGATGCTCTCCGGCTTCGCGATCTTCATCATCACCGGACTTCTGTTGCTGATCTGGCGCTGGCGCAAGCGATAGGCTGTCCGCGCTTTGACGCGAACCTCCCGCCGCGCGATGACGTAGGGCGGGAGGTGCGCGCATGAGTGATCAACCTATCGACATGGTGCGGCTCGCCGAGCGGGCGCTCGCGACCGAGCCGGGGACACTGCCGGCGCGGGTGCGCCACGTCGTCGAGCGGGCGGCGCGGCGCGAAACGGTGAGCCGGCCGCATCCGGCGGCGGGCGAGGGCGGGGACAGCTTCGGCCAGCGGCTCGCGGATCGCGTTGCCGCGGTCGGCGGTTCCTGGGGCTTCATCGCCGGTTTCGGGCTGTTCCTGCTCGGCTGGGCGCTGACCAACGCGCTGCTGCTGACGCACCCGCCCGATCCCTATCCCTTCATCTTCTTGAACCTGCTGCTGTCGATGCTGGCGGCGATTCAGGCGCCGATCATCATGATGAGCCAGAACCGGCAAGTGGTGCGCGACCGGCTTCAGGCCCAGCAGGATTATGAGGTGAATTTGAAGGCCGAACTGGAGATTCTGGCGCTTCACGAAAAGATGGATCGGGTGCTGGCGCAGCTCGATGAACGGCCATAGTAAGTCAGCGAACGATTTTAGGCGGGGAGCAGCAATGACGGGACTTTTCGATCTTTCGGGCAAGGTGGCGGTGATCACCGGCTCGTCGCGCGGCATCGGCAAGGCGATCGCCCACCGGATGGCCGAACATGGCGCCAACGTCGTCATTTCCTCGCGCAAGCTCGACGCCTGCGAGGCGGCGGTGGCCGAGATCAACGCCGCGGTCGGGCGTGACGCCGCCATAGCGGTGCCGGCGAACATCTCGTCGAAGGACGACCTCCAGCGGCTGGTCGATGAAGCCAACCGCGCGTTCGGCAAGATCGACATCATCGTCTGCAACGCGGCGGCGAACCCCTATTTCGGGCCGATGGCGGGCATCGCCGACGAGCAGTTCGACAAGATTTTGAAGAACAACATCGTCGCCAACCACTGGCTGATCCAGATGACCGCGCCGCAGATGGTCGAGCGCGGCGAGGGGGCGGTGATCATCGTCTCGTCGATCGGCGGGCTGAAGGCGTCCAACCAGCTCGGCGCCTACTGCATCTCGAAGGCGGCGGACATGCAGCTGGCGCGCAACCTCGCGCTCGAGTTCGGGCCGAAGGGGGTGACGGTCAACGCCATCTGCCCCGGCCTCGTCCAGACCGATTTCGCCAAGGCGCTGTGGGACAATCCCGACATCCTGAAGGCGGCGAAGGCGAACTCCTGCCTGAAGCGCATCGGCCAGCCCGACGAGATCGCCGGCATGGCGGTGTTCCTCGCCTCGAAGGCCGGTGCCTTCACCACCGGGCAAAGCTTCGTCATCGATGGCGGCGCCACCGTCGTCTAGGCGGCGGTTCGCCCTTTGCGGTCGTAATAGAGGCGGCCCATCAGCTCGAACAGCGCGAGCGTGTTGCGCGGGCTGTGGTCGTGCGCGAACTCGCGGTAGAGCGTGTCGACGTTGACCGCGAGGCGCTCGGCATCGCTCCACGCGTCGAAGCGACCGAGGCCGATGTCGAAGGCCGCGTCGGCGGCGGACATGCCCGCGTCATAGCGCTTGCGCGCCTCCTGCGTGATGTAGCCGAGATAGTCGTGGACGGCGCGCACCCCGGCGCGGTCGGTCAGCGGGCCGTGGCCGGGGACGATATGGTCGACGTCCATGTCGAGGATCATCTCGCAGGCGGCGAGCCAGTTGGAGACCGGCCCTTCCCACATGATCGGCGTGCCCTCGATGAACAGGATGTCGCCGGTGAACACGGTGCGGTCGGTCGGGACATGTACCAGCACGTCGCCGGCCGTATGCGCCGGGCCGACCTCGATCAGCCGCACGCCCTTGTCGCCGACCTTCAGGTCGAGCCGGCCGTTGAAGGTCTGCGTCGGGGCGCGGCTGTTGACGCCGGCGAAGTCGAAGGGCGCGAAGATTTCGGCGAAGTAATTGCCGGCGACGCCGAGCTGCCCCGCGGCGCCCGCAGCCTTCAACTGCGCCAGCATCTGCGGCGAGAATTCGGCCATTTCCTTGGCCGACGCTTCCGATGCGACGATCTCGGCTTGCGGCAGCAGGCCGTTGCCATGGGTGTGGTCGCCGTTGGCGTGGGTGTTGACGACGGTGCCGATGTCGGATGCGCCGAGGCCGGTGGCGTCGCGCATGACGCCGAGCATCTCGGCGGTCAGCGGCTCGTCGAACAACGTATCGACCAGCAGCGCCTCGTCGCCGTCGCGGATCAGCCCTGCGTTCGACCAGCCCCAGCTGCCGTCGGGCTGAAGATAGGCGTAGATTCCGCTGCCGAGATCGACGAGCCCCTTGCCATAGCCTGCCATATCGAAGTCCTCCCCGTCCGCCACGCTAGGGCAGACGGGGACGGGGTCAAGCTACTCGAGTTCGAAGACGACGTTGACGGTGACGCTCAGCTCGACCTCGCCGGCGGCGACCGGCGTCGAGGCGTCCTTCATTTCCGCCATTGCCTGCGCGCGCATCACCGGGACCGGGTAGGGCGGCGGGGTGACCGCGCTGCCTTCGCTGATCTGCAGGATGCGCTTCACGCGCAGGCCGGCGGCCTTGGCGTAAAGCTCGGCGCGCTGGCGGGCCTTGGTCATCGCGGCGACGCGGGCTTCGTCGAGCGCCGGCTCGGGCTTGTCGAGGCGGAAGGTCGGGCCGTTGATCTGGTTCGAGCCCTGCGCGACCAGCGCGTCGATGGTCTTGCCCATGTTGGCGATGTCGCGCACCCGCACCGAGACGTTGTTGCTCGCCTGATAGCCGGTGAGCAGCGGCGGCTGGTTCTCGCGGTACATATATTGCGGGCTGAGGTTGATGCCCGAGGTCTGGATGTCGCGGTCGGCGATCCCGGCGCGCTTCAGCGCGGCGACGACGGCGGTCATCTTGTTCGCGTTGAAGCGCATCGCCTCGCTGGCGGTCTTCGACTGGGTCATCACGCCGGCCGACAGATCGGCGACGTCGGGCGCGCGCTCGACCTTGCCCTCGGCGGCGACGGCGAGCGTGGTGCCGACGGTCGGCGCCTGAACGATGGGCACCACCTGGGCGGCCGCGGGAGCGGCGAGCGCGAACAGACTGGCGGCAATGGCGAAACGTGCGATCATCGGATCAATCCTTCCGAACGAAAACTGGTGTTGACGCGGCAGATGCCGCACCGCGACTTTCGCGGGGCTGAACGGCGTAACGATTGCGCAACGATCAGGATGCGCGGGCGCGCAGCACCAGGCGATAAATCAGAATGAGCACGAGCGCGCCGACGGCGGCGGCGGCGTAGCTCACTGGCTCGTCCGCCTCGAACAGGTCGAGCGCGCGGCCGAGAAAGCCGGCGAGCATGGCGCCCGCGATCCCGATAAGGATGAGGAGGACGGGGCCGCTCGCGGCGCGGCGCGGGGCAACCAGGCGGGCGAGCAGGCCGACGACGAGGCCGACGATCATCCAGCCGAGCAGTTCCACGCCATTCCCCCCTCAACAGCCGACAGCCGGAGCCCGAAAGCCCCGGCCGGCGGCCAGCTTAGACGACGAAGGTTAACCGATCGTGCGGCGGCTGGTGAACACGCGGTACAGCCACAGCAGGATCACGGCGCCGAGCGTCGCGATCAGCAGGTTCCAGATGTTGCCACCGGCGCCGAAACCGATCGCCGAGGCGATGAAGCCGCCGATAATCGCGCCGACGATGCCGAGCAGGATGGTGACGATGATGCCGCCCGGGTCGCGGCCCGGCATGATGAACTTGGCGAGCGCACCCGCGATGAGGCCGATAACGATCCAGCCGAGAATGCCATAATCCATGTAATCGCTCCCTGATCGGGGACAGCGGGGTCCCGGGTTTACAGTGCGGGCGACGGCGGAAAATGCGGGCCACGCCCAGCCTTTTTCGCCCCTGTCACCCACCTGACGATCCGAACGACCGGCCGCGCGTTTGGTTGCCCGTTCAGAATGCGTAAACGTTGCTGTGGTGAAACGGCTAGCTACTGGTCGAACGGGAAAATCCGTTGGTCGAACGCCATATTCCAGCCCCGAAGAGCATGATATGGCCCCCGCGCCCGCGGAAATGCGGCTTGCGGCAACTGATATATTCATATAACACACCGTTGCCGACATATCGGGGACTCGAAGGTTGATGAACATGCATGCACCCATCCGCGCCGATGGCTCGGCTGATGCCGACGAAGCGCAGGGCTTCGTGGCCCGCAACCGGCGAATCCTCATTGTCGGCGTCCTTGTCGCCGCCGCTCTGGCCTGGGCGGCCACGAAGTTTCTCGGCGGCGGCGATGACGCGCCGGCGGAAGAGGCCAAGGCGCCGCGCGTCTCGGTGGTGGTGCCGGGCGTCGCCTCGGTTGCCGCCGAAGTGCGCGTGTCGGGCGCCGTTGCGGCTCGCCGCGAGATGCCTGTCGGCGTGCAAGGCGAGGGCGGCATGGTCACCGCCGTGCTCGTCGAGGCGGGCGACACTGTCCGCGCCGGCCAGGTGATGGCGCGCCTCGACCGCGCCGTGCAGGCGCAGCAGGTCGCGCAGCTCACCGCGAGCGTCCAGCAGGCGCGCGCCGATCTGGCGCTATCGCAGAGCGAGCTCGACCGTGCGCTGACGCTGGTCGAGAAGGGCTTCATTTCGAAGGCGGACATCGACCGCCGCACCGCCACCCGCGATTCGAACGCCGCGCGCGTTCGCGTCGTCTCGGCACAGCTTGGCGAATCGCAGGCCCGCCTCGCGCGCCTCGACATTCGCGCGCCGGGCGCCGGTCTCGTGCTCGCCCGCGACGTCGAGCCGGGCCAGATCGTCAGCGCCGGCGGTATGCCGCTGTTCAAGATCGCGCAGAACGGCGCGATGGAGATGAAGGCGCGCGTTGCCGAGCAGGATCTGGCGCGTCTCCGCCGCGGCATGCCCGCGACGGTTCAGCTGGTCGGCAGCCCGCGCGAGTTCGGCGGCGAAATCTGGCTGCTCGAGCCGGTGATCGACGCGCAGACCCGCCAGGGCGAAGCGCGCATTGCGCTGGTCAACGATCCCGAACTGCGCGTCGGCGCCTTCGCCAACGCCCGCATCGCCGCGGGCACGGCGCAGCAGCCGAAGCTGCCGCAATCGGCGGTGCTCGCCGACACCAAGGGTCCCTATGTGTTCGTGGTCGGCAGCGACAACAAGGTCACGCGCCGCGACGTGAAGACCGGCGAGGTCGGCGAGACCGGTATCGCCATCGCCTCGGGCCTCACCGGCAACGAGAAGGTGGTGCTGTCGGCGGGCGCGTTCCTCAACGAAGGCGAAACCATCGACCCGGTGCTGCAGGCCAAGCGCTGAGCTGAAGCCCGGTCGGGGAAGGATCAAGCATGCGTAATATTTCGGCCTGGGCGATCCGCAATCCGTTGCCGCCGATCGTGTTCTTCGTCGCGCTGACGCTGGCGGGCATCGTCAGCTTCATCCGGATGGACGTGAACAATCAGCCCGACGTCAGCTTCCCGCTGATCACAGTCAACGTCTCGCAGCCGGGCGCGGCGCCGTCGGAGCTGGAGACGCAGGTCACGCAGCGCGTCGAGGCCGCGGTGCGCGGCGTCAGCGGCGTCGACGAAATCACCGCCTGGGCGACCGAGGGCAACACCACGGTAAGCGTGCAGTTCGACATCGGTACGCCGGTCGACCGCGCCGTGAACGACGTGCGCAACGCAGTGTCGCAGATTCGCGGCGATCTTCCCGACGGCATTCTCGAACCGCAGGTGACACGGATCGACATCGAGGGTGGTCCGCTGTCCTACATGTCGGTCGAATCGACCGACATGACGCTCGAGGAACTGAGCTGGTTCGTCGACAATACGGTCGCGAAGCGGCTGCTGTCGGTGTCGGGCATGGCGCAGGTCCAGCGCTCGGGCGGCGTCAACCGCGAGATCCGCATCGTCCTCGATCCGGCGAAGCTGCAGTCGCAGGGCATCACCGCCGCGCAGGTCAACCAGCAGCTGCGCCTCGTCAACATCAACGCCACCGGCGGTCGCGCCGAGGTGGCGGGCGCCGAGCAGGCCGTGCGCGTGCTCGGCAATTCGCGCAACGCCTATGCGCTCGGCGAGACGCAGATCTCGGTCGGCAACGGCCGCACCGTCCGCCTCGCCGATATCGCGAGTGTCACCGACGGCTATGGCGAGCAACGATCGCTCGCGAAGATGAACGGCCGCCAGGTGCTCAGCTTCTCGATGTCGAAGGCCAAGGGCACCTCGGACGTCACCGTCTACGACGACGCGGCGAAGGTGCTGCAGGCGCTCGAGAAAGAGAATCCGAAGATCAAGTTCACCGAGCTGTACACGACGGTCCAGTACACCAAGGACCAGTTCAAGTCGGCGATGGAGGCGATGATCGAGGGTGCGGTGCTCGCCGTGCTCGTGGTGTGGCTGTTCCTGCGCGATACCCGCGCGACGATCATCTCGGCGATCGCCATCCCGCTGTCGGCGATCCCGGCCTTCTGGTTCATGGACCTGATGGGCTTCACGCTGAACGGCATCAGCCTGCTGGCGCTGAGTCTCGTCGCTGGCGTGCTCGTCGACGATGCGATCGTGGAGATCGAGAATATCGTCCGCCACATGCGCATGGGCAAATCCGCCTATCAGGCCTCCATCGACGCGGCGGACGAGATCGGCCTCGCGGTGGTCGCCACCACCCTGTCGATCGTTGCGGTGTTCTTGCCCGTGGGCCTGATGCCGGGCTTTTCGGGCCAGTATTTCAAGCAGTTCGGCCTGACGGTCGTTGCCGCAGTGCTGATGAGCCTTGCCGTCGCGCGCCTCATCACGCCGATGATCGCGGCCTATTTCCTGAAGGCGCATGGCGAAGCCTCGCACGGCGAGGGCAGGTCGATGGATATCTATATGCGCATCCTGCGCTGGACGCTCGACCAGCGCGCCGCCGATGTGCGCCGGAAGGCGCCGTCGCGGCTGACGCGCTTCTTCGCCTTCACCCGCGACCATCGCTACTGGATGATGGCGCTCGGCTTCCTGTCGTTCATCCTGACCATCTTTGCCTATGGTTCGCTGCCGACGGCGTTTCAGCCGACGACCGACCAGGACAACAGCCAGGTCAGGATCATCATGACGCCGGGCACCACGCTGCAGCAGACGCAGAATGTGGTCGACGAAACGGTGCGCCGCCTGCGCCAGGAGCAGGAGGTGCAGGATGCCTTCGCCGACGTCCAGGTGGGCGAGGCGACCATCTACCTGAAGCTGCGCAAGGATCGCGAGCGGTCGAGCGTCGATTTCGAGCGCGGCGCGCAGCCGTCGCTGTCCGAAATTCCCGACGCGCGCATCAACTTCGCTTCGCAGCAGGGCGGCGGGCCGAGCAGCCGCGACATCGTGCAGATGTTCGCCGGCGACGACCCCGACGAGCTCTATGCAACCGCGACCGAGCTGGTCGAGCAGATGAAGGGCATCCCCGAGGTGCGCGCGCCGCGCATCGAAGGCGACATGCGCCGGCCGGAGATCACGGTGACGCCGCGCTTCGACCTCGCCGCGGACCTCGGCGTCACGACGCAGGCGCTCAGCCAGACGATCCGCATCGCTACGATCGGCGATATCGACCAGAACGTCGCGAAATTCTCGCTGTCCGATCGCCAGATCCCGATCCGCGTCGTCATCGACGAATCTGCGCGACAGGACCTCGCGACGATCGAGAATTTGCCGGTGCCGACGGTCAACGGCGGCTCGGTGCCGCTGAAGGTTGTCGCCGACATCGGCCTCGGGTCGGGCCCGACGATCATCCGCCGCTTCAACCAGAAGCGCCGGATCGTCATCTCGGCCGATCTCGCGCCGGGCAAGGTGACCGGCGACGCGATGGGCAAGATCAACAATCTGCCGTTGATGAAGGAGCTTCCGACCGGGGTCGAGAAGGTCACCTTCGGCCAGCAGAAGTTCATGATGGAAATGCTCATCAACTTCGTGGTGGCGGTGATCTCGGGCGTGCTTCTGGTGTTCGCGGTTCTGGTGCTGCTCTATCGCAAGGTGCTGCCGCCGTTCGTCAACATGGGCTCGCTGCTGCTGGCGCCGCTGGGTGGCGCGGTGGCGCTGCACCTGACGGGCAACATCCTGTCGATGCCGGTGTTCATCGGTATCCTCATGCTGCTCGGCATCGTCGCCAAGAACTCGATCCTGCTCATCGACTTTGCGCTGGAGGAGATCGCCAAGGGCGTCGACAAGACCACGGCTATCATCGACGCCGGTCACAAGCGGGCGCAGCCGATCGTGATGACGACCGTCGCGATGGTCGCCGGCATGATCCCGACCGCCTTGTCGCTGTCGGGCGACGCCGCGTGGCGGGCACCGATGGGCCTCACCGTGATCGGCGGCCTGATCCTGTCGACCCTGCTGACCCTGCTGATCATCCCCGCTGGCTTTAGCCTCGCCGACGACATGGAGCGCTGGCTGGCGCCGAAGTTCGGCAAGCTGACCAGCGGGGGCGCGGCAAAGAAGCCCGGCGGTGCGGCACCGCAGCCCGCCGAATGAGTTAGGAGCCGGGTGAGGCTCGATCGACTTGACCTGAACGCAAGTCCCGCGCGCGGGATGAAGGTGGCCGCGACCGGCATGCTGGTCGTGGCCGCCGTCGTTTTCATCGCGGCGCGCACCTGGCAGGATCAGTACCCGTGGCTCGGCTACGTCCGCGCCTTTGCCGAAGCCGCGATGGTCGGCGGCCTTGCCGACTGGTTCGCGGTGACGGCGCTGTTCCGCCATCCGCTGGGCATTCCGATCCCACACACCGCGATCATTCCGCGCAACAAGGACCGGATCGGCGACACGCTGGCGAGCTTCCTGCGCCAGAATTTCCTCACCCCGCGCATCGTCGCGCGGCGGCTGGAGGCGTTCGACATGGCCGCCGCCGCAGGCCGCTGGCTCAGCGCGCCGTCCCGCTCGGGCACTCCGCGCCGCGGCGTCGCCAAGCTGACGCAACAGGTGATGGAGGCGCTCGACAATGAATCGATCGGCGGCCTCGTGCGCAATATGGCGGCGAACCGCATCCGAGCGATGGAAGTGTCGCCGATGCTCGGTTCGGCGGTCGATGCGGCGATCGAGGGCAACCGGCACGAGCCGTTGATCGATGCCGTCATCCAGTGGGCGGCGCGCGCGCTCGACGCCAACGAGTTCATGATCCGCGAGGCGGTTCACCAGCGCACCACGTGGCTGCTGCGCGTCGCGAACGTCGACGAGACGATAGCCGACAAGATCATCGATGCGATCCGCAACCTGATCTACGAGGTGGCGGGCGACCCGCACCACCCGATGCGCGGGAAGGTAACGCAGGGCCTGCGCGACTTCGCGTTCGACCTGAAGCATTTGCCCGAGACGCGCGAACGGGTGGAGACGATCAAGAACGAGCTGCTCGACCATCCCGAGGTGGCGAAGTATCTCGGCGGCCTGTGGTTGAGCCTCAAGACCGCGATCCTGCGCGCCGTCAACGACCCCGACGCGGCGCTGGCCGGGCGGCTGGGCGAGGCGGCGAAGAGGCTCGGCGAGACACTGGAGGCCGACCCGAAGCTGCGCGCCGCCGTCAACCTCTACGCCCGCCGCGCCATTGTCGGCATCGTCGCCGAATATGGCGATGAGCTGGTGCGCATCGTATCGGATACCGTGCGCAGCTGGGATGCACGGACGATCACCGACCGTGTCGAGAATGCGGTCGGGCGCGACCTTCAGTATATCCGGATCAACGGCACGCTGATCGGCGGGTTGGTCGGGTTGACCATCCACACGGCGTCGGAGCTGCTGTAGCTCGCACGCAATCACAGCCGTCATACCGGCGAAAGCCGGTATCCAGTCGGACGCTGGTCTGGATACCGGCTTTCGCCGGTATGACGGGTGGAGGTAGGTGTTAAACCAGCGCCGCGCAGGCGCGCTGGATGCGCTTGCAGGCTTCCTCGAGAATCGCGGTCGAGGTCGCGTAGGAAATGCGGAACGCCGGCGAGCCGCCGAAGGCCGCGCCGTGCACCACCGCGACGCCCTCGGCCTCGAGCAGATAGGCGGCGACCGCCTCGTCATCGGTCAGTACGGCGCCCGCTGGCGTCTTCTTGCCGATCAGCCCGGCGCAGTCCGGATAGACGTAGAAGGCGCCCTCGGGCCGGTGGCAGCGCAGGCCGACGGTCTGGTTGAGCATCGACACCACGAGGTCGCGGCGGCCCTGGAAGGCGATGCGGCGCTCGGCGAGGAAATCCTGCGGGCCGTTCAAGGCCGCGGTCGCCGCCGCCTGCGCGATCGAGCAGGGATTCGACGTCGACTGCGACTGCAGCTTGCCCATCGCCTTGATCAGCGGGGCGGGGCCGCCGGCGAAACCGATGCGCCAGCCGGTCATCGAATAGGCCTTCGACGCGCCGTTCACGGTCAGCGTGCGCGGGTAGAGGCTCGGGCAGACCTTGGCGATCGTCGCGAAGGTGAAGCCTTCATAGACGATATGCTCATACATATCGTCCGACAGGATCCAGACGTGCGGATGGCGTTCCAGCACCTCGCCGAGCGCCTTCAGCTCGGCGGCGGTATAGCCGGCGCCGGTCGGGTTCGACGGCGAATTGAGGATCAGCCAGCGGGTGCGCGGGGTGATCGCCGCGTCGAGCTGCGCCGGGGTGATCTTGAAGCCGGCGTCGATGCCCGCCTCGACGAACACCGGCGTCGCGCCCGTGAAGCTGACGATATCGGGGTAGGACACCCAGTAGGGCGCCGGGATGACGACCTCGTCGCCGGCGCCGATCGTCGCGACCAGCGCGTTGAAGATCGTCTGCTTGCCGCCGACGTTCACCGTGACCTGGTCGGCGCCATAGTCGAGGCCGTTGTCGCGCTTGAACTTGGCGCGCACCGCTTCCTTCAGCGCGGGCGTGCCGTCGACGTTGGTATATTTGGTGTCGCCGCGGCGGATCGCCTCGATCGCCGCTTCCTTGACGAAGTCGGGCGTGTCGAAATCGGGTTCGCCGGCGCCGAGGCCGATGATGTCGCGACCCTGACGCTTCAGCTCCGCCGCCTTGGCGGTCACGGCGAGCGTCGCCGAGGGCTGGATGCGTTGGATGGCGTCGGACAGCTTCATCGAAATCCCCCGATCTGGCGCTCCACAGAGCGCAAGGCGAGGGCGGTATAGACGGCGGGCGAAACGATTCCAATGCGGCGATGTTAGCGCTTGAACTGTGCCATGAGACATTATAACAAGCGCGGCATGGATTTCCGCTGGATCGATCGTTCCGCGATGGGGCTGTCCGGGCTGTGCCTCGTGCACTGCCTGGTCGGCAGCCTGTTGCTTGCGGCGGTGTCGGTGAGCGGCGGCTTCCTGTGGAATCATGCCTTCCATATCGTCGGGCTGGCCTTCGCCATACCGCTCGCCGCCTTCGCGCTGTGGCGCGGCGTGGTGAAGCATGGCCGCTGGCTGGTCGCCGCGGTCGGCGGCCTTGGTCTCGGCGCCATGACCGCGGCGCAGTTCGCGGTGCACGGGGCGGCTGCCGAAATCTTCTACACCGTGGTCGGCGTCAGCCTGCTCGGCGTCGCGCATCTGCTCAACCTGCGCTGGAGCGCTTGAGCCGGGGGCCGGGAAGGCCCATATTGGCGCCATGTCAGCCACCGCCCACCATCATCATGACCATGTGAACCACGCCGCCGGTGCCTCGCTGACGGTTGCTGCGCGCGATGCGCTGGTCGCGGGCGGCGAGCAGTGGACCGACATGCGCCAGGCGGTCTTCGAGTCGCTGGCGAGCTTTACCCAGCCGGCGAGCGCCTATGACATCGCCGACAAGGTCAGCCAGAATCTCGGGCGGCGGGTGGCGGCGAACACCGTCTATCGCATCCTCGACCTGTTCGTGGCGAAGAACGTCGCGATGCGCGTCGAGAGCCGCAACGCCTATCTGGCGAACGCACACCCCGATTGCCTGCATGACTGCATCTTCCTCGTCTGCGACGGGTGCGGCGCCACGACTCACGTCGACGACGATGTGCTGGCGAAGGGCGTTCGCGAGACGGCAAAGGCCGCCGGGTTCAGCCCCGAGCGCCCGGTGATCGAGGTGAAGGGGCGATGCTCGGATTGCAGCTAACGTTCGTAGGACGTTCGACAACGTCCTTGTTCGCGCGTAAGCAACCGGCTTGTGTAATTGCTCTGGATCGATCGTGACCAAAGGCCCCGTCACCCCGCTGCTCGACACGGTTTCGACGCCCGCCGACCTTCGCAAGCTTCAGCCCGATCAGCTCCGCCAGCTTGCTGACGAGCTGCGCGCCGAGATGGTCGATGCGGTGAGCGTGACCGGCGGCCATCTCGGCGCCGGTTTGGGCGTCGTCGAGCTGACGGTGGCGCTGCACTATGTGTTCGAAACGCCGCGCGACACCCTGATCTGGGACGTCGGCCACCAGGCTTATCCGCACAAGATCCTCACCGGCCGCCGCGACCGGATTCGCACCTTGCGGCAGGGCGGGGGCCTCTCGGGCTTCACCAAGCGCAGCGAGAGCGAATACGATCCGTTCGGTGCCGCGCACAGCTCGACCTCCATCTCGGCGGCGCTCGGTTTCGCCGTCGCCAACAAGCTGGCGGGCACGCCGGGCAAGGCGATCGCCGTGATCGGCGACGGCGCGATGTCGGCGGGCATGGCCTATGAGGCGATGAACAACGCCGAGGCCGCGGGCAATCGCCTCGTCGTCATCCTTAACGACAACGACATGTCGATCGCGCCGCCGGTCGGCGCGCTGTCCGCCTATCTGGCGCGGCTGGTCTCGTCGGAGAGTTTCTTGGGGCTGCGCGGCGTCGCCAAGCGCGTCGCCAAGAAGCTGCTGCCGCAGCGCCTGCAGCGCGCCGCCGAGCGCGCCGAGGAATATGCGCGCGGCATGGCGACGGGCGGGACGCTGTTCGAGGAACTGGGCTTCTATTACGTCGGCCCGATCGACGGCCATAACCTCGACCATCTGCTGCCCGTGCTGGAGAATGTCCGCGACGCGGAGCATGGGCCGATCCTCGTCCATGTCGTGACGCAGAAGGGCAAGGGCTATGCCCCGGCCGAGGCGGCGGCGGACAAATATCATGGCGTGGTGAAGTTCGACGTGGTGACCGGCGCGCAGGCCAAGGCGCCCGCGGGGCCGCCGAGCTACACCGCGACCTTCGCCAAGGCGCTGATGGCCGAAGCCGCGCGCGACGACCGGATCGTGGCGATCACCGCCGCGATGCCGTCGGGCACCGGGCTCGACAAGTTTCAGGCGGCCTATCCCGACCGCACCTTCGATGTCGGCATCGCCGAGCAGCACGCCGTCACCTTCGCCGCTGGCCTCGCCGCACAGGGCTACCGGCCGTTCTGCGCCATCTATTCGACCTTCCTGCAGCGCGCCTATGACCAGGTCGTCCACGATGTGGCGATCCAGAATCTGCCGGTGCGCTTCGGCATCGACCGCGCCGGCCTCGTCGGCGCCGACGGCTCGACACACGCGGGCAGCTTCGACGTCACCTATCTGGCGACCTTGCCGAACATGGTGGTGATGGCGGCGGCCGACGAGGCCGAGCTGGTCCATATGGTCCACACCGCCGCGCTGCATGACAGCGGGCCGATCGCCGTCCGCTATCCGCGCGGCGAGGGCACGGGCGTGCCGCTGCCCGCCGAGCCGCAGGCGCTGCCGATCGGCAAGGGCCGCCTCGCTCGCGAGGGCAAGAAGGTGGCGATCCTGTCGCTCGGCACCCGCCTGACCGAGGCGCTGAAGGCTGCCGACGAGCTCGACGCCAAGGGGCTGTCGACGACCGTCGCCGACATGCGCTTCGCCAAGCCGATCGACTATGATCTCGTCCGCAAGCTCGCCGCGACACACGAGGTGGTGCTGACCGTCGAGGAGGGCGCCATCGGCGGCTTCGGCGCGCATCTGCTCACCTGGCTGTCCGACGAGGGGCTGCTCGATGCCGGCCTCAAGGTCCGCACCCTGCGCCTGCCCGATATCTTCCAGGAGCATCACAAGCCCGAGGTGCAATACGCCGAGGCGAAGCTCGATGCGGCGGGGATGGTGGAGACGGTGCTGTCGGCGCTGCGCCACAACAGCGTGAAGGTGCTGGGCGCCCGCGCGTGACCGGACAGCGCTTCGCGTGGCGGCCGGTGTTCGGCGCCGACGCGGCCTGGTCCGCCTTCTGGATCTTCGCGGTGCCGTTCGGCATGTCCGCCTGGTTCCTGTTCCTCTGCGAATGGCTCGGCTTCCCGCTGCCTGAGGGCACCAACAAGTGGATGGTGATCCCGCTGCTGCTCATCTTCCTGCCGCTGCAGGTGGGGGTGGTGCGCAGCCTGCTCGACCCGCGTGAGCGGCTGGTTGTCGATGCCGAGGGCGTGCTGTGGCGGCCGTGGTCGGAAAGCGTGATTCCGTGGAGCGCGATCCAGCGGGTGACGCACACGACGGCGGTGGGACAGGACTATGTCGGCCTGTGGCTCGACGACCCGAAGCGCCACGGCGCGACCGGGTTGAAGCGCTTCCTGAGCTGGCATTCCAAGCACGGCGACGTGCCCATCCACATGAAGCCGAGCGGCGCCACCGTCCCGCAACTGTACGCCGCCATTGCCACCTTCCGCCCCGACCTCGTGCCGGCCGATGGTGGGCGTTAACGCACAACGCCCGAGAAATCCCCTCCCCGAGGGGGAGGGGTAAGGGGTGGGCTCCAACCGCCAACGCGACCCTCTCCTCATGGCCCGCGCCGCCGACCTGCGTGCGCGCCTGACGCCTGCGGAAGTACGACTTTGGACGGCGCTAAGCCGTCGCCGGCTGAACGGCACCAAGTTCAGCCGTCAGATCGTCGTTGCTGGCTACATCTGCGACTTCGTTTGCCGCGAGCATCGACTGATCGTCGAGGTCGATGGCAGCCAGCATTTCGAGAGCCGCTATGACGTAGTTCGCGATCAAAGGTTGGTCGCCAGCGGCTATCGGGTTCTGCGCTTCTGGAACGACGAGGTTTTGGAAACGCTTGAAGATGTGCTTCAGCGGATAGCGCACGCCCTGTCGGACAGCCCACCCCTTACCCCTCCCCCTCGGGGAGGGGAGACGATAGAAGGGTGAGCATGATCAAATGGATCGCCTTTGGGCTCGGCTCCCTCGTCTGGGTCGCCGTCTGCTGGTTCTTCGCCTCGATGGTCGCGCTGTCGGAGGCGGGGCCGAAGGCGTCGATCGCGCAGGATGCGTGCGCGAAGCAGCTGATCCTGGCCGCGCGGGCCGAGGGGCGGGAGGTGGGGCGGATGGATGCGCTCTACACGCCGCAGTGCCGCGCCGAGCATGATCGGGTGATGACGTCGCTGTCGCGGCCCTACCTTCGCAACGGGCTGCTGATCGGCTTCGGGCCGGTGCTGTTGCTCGGGCTGCTGATGTTCTGGCGGCGCGGCTGATGGCGAAGCTGCGGGCCGACCAGATGCTTGTCGATCGCGGACTGGCCGAGAGCCGGACGCGGGCGCAGGCGCTGATCCTCGCGGGCCTCGTCTATGCCGGCGACAGGCGGGTGGAGAAGGCGGGGCAAACCCTCGCGGCGGACGCTGAGCTGATCCTGAAGGGCCGCGATCATCCTTGGGTGTCGCGCGGCGGGGTGAAGCTGGCGCATGGGCTCGACCATTTCGGCTGGGACGTGGCCGGGGCGGTGGCGATCGATGTCGGTTCGTCGACCGGCGGCTTTACCGACGTGATGCTGACCAAGGGCGCGGCGAAGGTCTATGCGGTCGATTCCGGCACCAACCAGCTGGCGTGGAAGCTGCGGCAGGACCCGCGCGTCGTCGTGCACGAACAGACCAGTGCGCGCATCCTCACCGCGGAGCATATCCCCGAACCCATCGACCTGATCGTCTGTGACGCCAGCTTCATCGGGCTCGCCAAGGTGCTCGAGCGTCCGCTCACGTTCGCCAAATCCCACGCCCGCCTGCTCGCACTGATCAAGCCGCAGTTCGAGGCGGGGCCGGGCGAGGTGGGCAGGGGCGGCGTCGTGCGCGATCCCGTCATCCACGAGCGCGTCTGTGCCGAGGTTGCCGCTTGGGTGGCGGCGCAGAACGGCTGGTCGGTCACCGGCATCGTGCCAAGCCCGATCACCGGGCCCGAAGGCAATGTCGAGTTCCTGATCGCTGCCGAACGCGCGCCTGTCGCGGCATAGCTTCGCGCGAACTTGCACGCGCGAAGTTGATAATATAGACCCCGCCGACCCGAGTTTTTCCGCGGGCGTGGCGGAATTGGTAGACGCGCTGGATTTAGGTTCCAGTGTCGAAAGACGTGGGGGTTCGAGTCCCTTCGCCCGCACCAAGAAGCTCCACCCGCGAACATCTTTAGAGAAGTTGGAAAGCCAGATGCGCATTGCCGAGACGCTCAACGAAGGCCTGAAGCGCGAATATAGCGTGACGATTCCGGCCAAGGACCTGAACGCCAAGATCGACGCGCAGGTCGCGACCGTCGCCAAGCAGATTCGCATGCCGGGCTTCCGTCCGGGCAAGGTGCCGCTCAACCTCGTCAAGAAGATGCACGGCGCCTCGCTGCGCCAGGATGCGCTGCAGGAAGCGCTGAACGAGGGCGTGCAGAAGGTCATTGCCGACAAGAAGCTGCGTCCCGCGATGCAGCCGCAGGTCGATGTCGAGAGCATCGAGGAAGGCAAGGACGTCGCGTTCAAGGTCGCCGTCGAAGTGCTGCCGACCGTGCAGACCCCGGCCGTTGACGGCATCAAGCTGGAGAAGCTGGTCGCCGAGCCGACCGACGCCGACATGAACACCGCGCTGCAGCGCCTCGCCGACCAGCAGAAGAGCTTCGAGGCGGCGCCGGCGAAGCATGCGGCGAAGACCGGCGACGTGGTCGTCATGGACTTCGTCGGCACCGTCGATGGCGAGGCCTTCGAGGGCGGCACCGGCGAGGGTATGCAGATCGAGCTCGGCTCGGGCCGCCTGATCCCGGGATTCGAGGAGCAGCTGGAGGGTGTGAAGGCCAACGACCAGCGCACCGTCAAGGTGACCTTCCCCGACGATTACAACGTCGCTTACCTGAAGGGCCGCGAGGCGCAGTTCGCGGTCACCGTCAACGAGATCCGCACCGCCAAGGAAGCGAGCCTTGACGACGAGCTGGCGAAGAACCTCGGTCTCGAGAGCCTCGACAAGCTCAAGGAGATCATGAAGGATTCGCTCGGCAACGAACTCGCCGGCCTTAGCCGCACCTACATGAAGCGCAAGCTGCTCGATCATCTCGCCGCGTCGCATGACTTCGACGTGCCGCAGTCGATGGTCGAGGCCGAGTTCGGCCAGATATGGCAGCAGCTCGAGCATGAAGCCGGCCACGAGGCCGACGTCGAGGCCGCCAAGGCCGAGATCGAGAAGGATCGCGACGAGTATCGCCGCATCGCCGAGCGCCGCGTGCGCCTGGGCCTGCTCCTGTCGGAGATCGGCCAGGCCAACGACGTGCAAGTGACGCAGCAGGAAATGAACCGGCTGATCATGCAGGAAGCGAGCCGCTATCCGCGCGACCAGCAGCAGCAGGCCGTGAAGTTCTTCCAGGAGAACGCGATGGCCTCGGCGCAGCTGCGCGCGCCGCTCTATGAGGAGAAGGTTGTCGACTTCCTGCTCGAGAAGGCCGACCTGACCGAGCGCAAGGTGTCGCGCGAGGAGCTGGAAGCCGCGATCGAGAGCGAGGACGAATCGCCGATCGGTCACGTGCACGGCCCGGGCTGCGGCCATGATCACCACGATCACGACCACAGCCACGCCAAGCCGAAGGCCAAGAAGGCTGCGGCGAAGAAGGAAGAGGCGCCCGCCGCCGAGGCGAAACCCGTAAAGGCCGCCAAGGAAACCAAGCCGGCGAAGGCCGAGAAGGCTGCGGAAAAGCCGGTGGCCGAAGCGAAGCCCGCCAAGAAGGCTGCGGCGCCGAAGAAGGCTGAAGCAGCCCCGGCCGCTGAGAAGCCCGCCAAGGCAGCTGCACCCAAGAAGGCGCCGGCCAAGAAAGCCTGATCGCTTTTCGCGACTGATTTTCGACAAGCCGCCGCGCCGATCTTCGGCGCGGCGGTTTTCGTTTGTGCGAACCCATGCTATGGCAGCGCTGGGTTGCGGGTGGGGGCACCACGCAGGCTCGCTTTTTTAGTGTTGCGCCGCTCGGGGGGAGTGCGGCGCCCTGAAGGGTTTGAGCGAATGGTTCTCGATCCGGCGACGCTGGTCGTCGTCGCGTGCATCATGAGCCTCGTACTGGGGGCTTTGCTCCTGTTTTCGTGGTTGCAGGACCGGCGGATCGAGGCGTTGCGCTGGTGGAGCGCCGCGTGCCTTGTCGCGGCAGCGGCCTCGGTGCTGTTCCTTGCCGGCGGGCATGAGATGCGCAGCATCTGGCGCGAGATCGGCAACGGCGCCTTCATGCTGGCCTACGGGCTTTCCTATCTCGCCGCGCGCCGCTTCAACGAGCAATCGGCCCCGTGGACCGCGCTGATCGCCGGCATGGTGATCTGGCTGTCGGCCGTCTGGGTCTTTGACGTCACCTTCGTGCAGCGTGTCGTGCTGATGTCGCTGCTGATCGGCGGTTATGCGATCGTGACCGCGCGCGAGCTGTGGAATGGCCCCGACCGGCTGGTGTCGCAGCGCGCCGCCGCGGTGGTGACCGCGCTCAACGGCATCTATTTCCTCGGCCGTATCTTCGCCGGCCCCGGCCTGCTGCCGTCGTTTTCATGGATGCAGGGCTTCAGCGACGCCTGGGTGTCGATGGTCGGCCTCGTCATCCTGCTTTACGCGATGATCTTCGGCTTCCTCGTCATGTCGATGGCGAAGGAGAAGACCGACCTGTTCCACCGCCGCGCCGCGCTGATCGATCCGCTGACCGGCGTCGCCAACCGTCGCGCCTTCATGGTTCGCGCCGAATCGATGCTGGCCGAGGCGCGGCAGGCGGGCGAGCCGGCCGCGGTAATCATGTTCGACCTCGACCATTTCAAGGTGGTCAACGACACCCACGGCCATCTCGCGGGTGACGATGTGCTGACCGAGTTCGCGGCGATCGCCGTCGATCGGCTGCCGCGCCGGTCGATGCTGTGCCGGATGGGCGGCGAGGAATTCGCGGCGATCGTGCCGGGTACCGACCATGTCTCGGCCCTGGATATCGCCGAGCGCATCCGGCTCGATCTGTGCAGCGGCGCGCGCAAGATACCGGCGACGGTGAGCGCGGGCGTCGCGATGAGCAGCACCAGCCGCGAGTCGCTCGCCGACCTGCTGTCGATGGCTGACGAGGCGCTCTACAACGCCAAGAAGACCGGCCGGAATCGCGTCGTCGCGGCGATGGGCTCGCCCGGTCGCGCGCCAGCTTCCAAGCCGGTCCAGCCCCAGCTAGACGCCGCGCTGGCCTGAACGCTCGCGCCGCGGCTGAGACGCCGCAAAAACTTCACGCCGCGTTGCCTTGACAGCCCCCGGGCTGGGCCACATATCCCGCGTGCCGCTAGCACTCCCGCAAGGTGAGTGCCAACGCACCGCATTCACAAGCCAACAACAGGGTGAAGCACATGAACTTCCGTCCGTTGCACGATCGCGTGCTCGTTCGCCGAATCGAAGCCGAAGAGAAGACCTCGGGTGGGATCATCATCCCCGACACCGCCAAGGAAAAGCCGCAGGAGGGCGAAGTCGTCGCCGCCGGCTCGGGCGCGCGTGGCGAGGACGGCAAGGTGACCCCGCTCGACGTGAAGGGGGGCGACCGCGTTCTGTTCGGCAAGTGGTCGGGCACCGAAGTGCGCGTCAACGGCGAGGACCTCCTCATCATGAAGGAGAGCGACATCCTCGGCATCGTGGAGCAGGGCGGCTAAGCGCCGCTTCCCGGTTCAGCGAAATCAGACAAGAAGGTAGAGCATCATGGCAGCTAAGGACGTCAAATTCTCGCGCGACGCGCGTGAGCGCATCCTCCGTGGCGTGGACATTCTCGCCGACGCGGTGAAGGTCACGCTCGGCCCGAAGGGCCGCAACGTCGTCATCGACAAGAGCTTCGGCGCCCCGCGCATCACCAAGGACGGCGTCACCGTCGCCAAGGAGATCGAGCTCAAGGACAAGTTCGAGAACATGGGCGCGCAGATGGTGCGCGAAGTGGCCTCGAAGACCAACGACATCGCCGGTGACGGCACCACCACCGCGACGGTTCTCGCCCAGGCGATCGTTCGCGAGGGCATGAAGTCGGTCGCCGCCGGCATGAACCCGATGGACCTGAAGCGCGGCATCGACATCGCCGTGACCAAGGTGGTCGAGGACCTGAAGGCGCGCTCGAAGCCGGTCGCCGGCACCGCGGAGATCGCCCAGGTCGGCACCATCTCGGCGAACGGCGAGACCGAGATCGGCCGCATGATCGCGGAAGCGATGGAGAAGGTCGGCAAGGAAGGCGTCATCACCGTCGAGGAAGCCAAGGGCATGGCCTCGGAGCTGGATGTCGTCGAAGGCATGCAGTTCGACCGCGGCTACCTGTCGCCCTACTTCATCACCAACGCCGAGAAGATGCAGGTCGAGCTCGATAATCCCTACATCCTCATCCACGAGAAAAAGCTGTCGAACCTGCAGGCGATGCTGCCGGTGCTCGAGGCCGTGGTGCAGAGCGGCCGTCCGCTGCTCATCATCGCCGAGGACGTCGAGGGCGAGGCGCTGGCGACCCTGGTCGTCAACAAGCTGCGCGGCGGCCTCAAGGTCGCGGCCGTCAAGGCGCCGGGCTTCGGTGATCGCCGCAAGGCGATGCTCGAGGACATCGCGATCCTGACGCAGGGCCAGATGATCAGCGAAGACCTCGGCATCAAGCTCGAGAACGTGTCGCTGCAGATGCTCGGCAAGGCCAAGCGCGTCACCATCGACAAGGACAACACCACGATCGTCGACGGTTCGGGCGAGGGCGACGCGATCAAGGGTCGCGTCGAGCAGATCCGTGCGCAGATCGAGAACACCACCTCGGACTACGACAAGGAGAAGCTCCAAGAGCGTCTCGCGAAGCTCGCCGGCGGTGTCGCGGTGCTGAAGGTCGGCGGTGCGACCGAGGTCGAGGTGAAGGAGCGCAAGGACCGCGTCGACGACGCGCTTCACGCGACCCGCGCCGCGGTCGAGGAAGGCATCGTCCCCGGCGGCGGTACCGCGCTGCTGTACGCGACGAAGGCGCTCGACGGCCTCAAGGGGGCCAACGACGACCAGACCCGCGGCATCGACATCGTCCGCAAGGCGCTCTACGCGCCGGTTCGCCAGATCGCGCAGAACGCCGGCCATGACGGCGCCGTCGTCTCGGGCAAGCTGCTCGAGTCGAACGACGACACGCTCGGCTTCAACGCGCAGACCGACGTGTACGAGAATCTCGTACAGGCGGGCGTCATCGATCCGACCAAGGTCGTCCGCACCGCGCTGCAGGATGCGGCCTCGGTCGCCGGCCTGCTGGTGACCACCGAAGCGGCGATCGCCGAGCTGCCGGAAGACAAGTCGGCGCCGGCGATGCCGGGCGGCATGGGCGGCATGGGTGGCATGGACTTCTAAGTCCGCGCCAACCAGCGACCGAAAGGAAGGGCCGGGAGCGATCCCGGCCCTTTCTCTATGCGCGCAAGGTCGCGGAGATCAGCCCGCGCAGCGAGTTGCCGATGAAGAAGCCCTCGGCGAGATCGGCCGGGGTGAGGTCGACCTCGATCGCCTCGCTCGATGCGAGCAATTCGGCCCGCAAGATGCCCGGTAGCAATCCGGCCGACCGCGGAGGCGTCAGCAGCTTGCCGTTGCGCTTTACGAACAGGTTGGTGAAGCTGCCCTCGGTCACCTGACCGGCCGCATTGACGAAGATCGCCTCGAACGCCCCGCTGGCCGCGCGCGCCTCATCGTAGAAGCCGCGATCGGTGGTCTTGTGGAACAGCCGGGGGTCGCTGACCTCGACGGGGAGGGGGCGCAGTGCCACCTCGACCGGCCCGGCCGGGTGAGTCGGCAGCGGCGAGGCCTGTACGGTCGTGGTGCCGTCTGGCGCCAGCAGCAGGCGGATGCGCGCGTCCCACGCGAGCTCGCCCACCGTCGCCTGCACCTGGTTGAGCAGCGCATGGCGGTCGAAGCGGAAGCCCCAGTGCTTCGCCGACCGCGACAGCCGGTCGACATGCGCGGCGAAGCGGACCAGCCCGTCCTCGGCATCGAAGCGCAGCGTCTCGATCAGGTCGAAGCGGCGCGGCGCGCGAGTCAGGAACGCCGCTTTGGCGAGGCATTCGGCCCATTCGGCCGCGGGCTCGCTGTCGGCGACGATTCCCGAACCGAGGCCGAGGGTCGCCTCGCCGTCGCTCAGCACCAAGGTGCGGATCGCGACGTTGAACACGGCGTCGCCATTGGGGGAGAGGCGACCGATGCTGCCGGTGTAGAGGCCACGCGGCGCGGGCTCGATGTCGGCGATCACCTCCATCGCGCGGATCTTCGGCGCGCCGGTGACCGAGCCGCAGGGGTAGAGCGCCTCGATCACGGCGACGGCGTCATGGCCTTCGCCGAGCGTCGCGCTGATCGTCGAGGTCATCTGGTGGACGGTCGGGTAGGTCTCAACCTCGAACAGCGCGTCGACCTCGACCGAGGCGGGTGCGGCGACGCGCGACAGGTCGTTGCGCAGCAGGTCGACGATCATCAGGTTTTCGGCGCGGTTCTTCTCGTCGGCGGCGAGCGCCGCCGCCACGGCGGCATCGTCGGTCGGCGAGCGGGCGGCGGTGCCCTTCATCGGGCGGGCGGTGAGTTTGGCGGCGGCGAGGGTGAAGAACAGCTCGGGCGAGAAGGACAGCGCCCAGACGCTGCCGGTGTGGACCAGCGCGCCATAGGGCGCCGCCTGTGCGCCGCGCAGCCGCCGGTAAAGCGCCAGCGGGTGGCCGTCGACCGCGACATCGGCCTGAAAGGTGATGTTCGCCTGATAGATGTCGCCGGCGGCGATCAGCCGCTGTGCGTCCTCGACCATCGCGGCGTGCGCGGCGGCATCGACGCGTGGGGTGAGCTTTCCGACACTGGCGCGGCCATCACCGAGCAGCGCCTCGACCTCGGCAGCTTCGAGCAGGCTTCGCCGCTCGAACAGCCCGAACCACAGCAGCGGCAGGCCGTCCTGCGGCGGACGGAAGCGCGGCAGCAGCTTCGGCTCCAGCGCATAGCCGGCTTCGAACGAGATGAACCCCGCCGCCCACTGGCCGGCGGCGGTCGCTTCGCGCAGGCGCTGCAGGGCGGGGCGTACGGCGTCGGGTGTCGTTACCTCGATGATGGCGGTCGGGCGGCTGAACAGTTCGGCCCGGCCGCCGCGGCGCGCATCGTCGAGCAGGACGAAGGGGGCGGTGGGGTCGAACGCAGCCATCACCCGGCAGGCTTTGGCACGGCGCGGCGCGGGGCGCGAGACGGAATGATGGTGAACACGGGCTTGGGGGAAGCGCGCGGCTGCACTACATCAACGGCATGACCGACCCGACCCGCCCGCTCAACGCCGTCATCATCCCGGTGACGCCGCTCCAGCAGAACTGCACCCTGATCTGGTGCACCAAGACCATGAAGGGGGCGTTCACCGACCCCGGCGGCGACCTCGAGCGGCTGAAGGCCGTCGCGGCGGAGCAGGGCGTGACCATCGAGAAGCTGCTGGTGACGCACGGCCACATCGACCACTGCGGCGAGACCGGCGTGCTGGCGCGCGAACTGGGCGTGCCGATCGAAGGCCCGCACCCCGACGACAAATTCTGGATCGATTCCAATCCCGAGAGCGGCCGGCAATATGGCGTGCCCCGCGCCGAGGCGTTCACGCCCGACCGCTGGCTACATGACGGCGACCAGGTGACCGTCGGCGACCTGACGCTCAATGTCTATCACTGCCCCGGCCACACGCCGGGCCATGTGGTGTTCCACCACGCCCCGTCGAACCTCGCCATCGTCGGCGACGTGCTGTTCCAGGGCTCGGTCGGCCGTACCGACTTCCCGAAGGGCGATTTCCCGACCTTGGTGAACTCGATCACCGGGCGGCTGTGGCCGCTCGGCGACGCCACCGCGTTCGTGCCGGGCCACGGCCCGATGTCGACCTTCGGCCGCGAGCGCGCCTCCAATCCGTTCGTCGGGGACGCGGCACTCCGCTAGATGGTGCGGACGGCGAGGACCAGCGCCCAGACGCTGAGGCCCGCCAGCGCTGCCCAAGTGCCGACGATGCCCGAGACGCGCAGCTTGTTGGGCGAGGGGCGGCCCATGCCGATGGCGTGGGCGATGCGGGCGAGGATGAAGATGGCGGAAACGATGCCGAGCGCGACGCTGTAGCCGGTCTCGAACTCGATCAGCGCGATCAGGATCAGGATGATCGGCACATATTCGCCGAAATTCGCGTGCGCGCGGGTGCGCGCCATCAGGTCGGCATGGCCGCCGTCGCCGAGCGAGATTCGCTCCGACAGGCGCACCTGGCTGACGCGGTAGGAGAGGACGAGATAGATCAGGCCGCAGATGGCGGCCGTGAAGGTGGTGACCTCGAGTTCCGGCAACTTTCCCTCCCGCTTTTTTGTCGGCGAAAGACTGCGGCAAACCGCGCGGCGGGGGAAGGGAAAACGCGGGCGTCTTCTGCTTGCAAGCGAAGCGGAAATGGCTATTGTCGCGCGCTCATTGATTCAGGGCGTGCCGGCACAGGCCGAAATCCCGGATAAACCATTAGAATAGGTGCCAAAATGGCCGTTCCTAAGCGAAAAACTTCCCCGTCGCGTCGCAACATGCGCCGCAGCCATCACGCCCTGACGGCGACGCAGTTCCAGGAATGCTCGAACTGTGGCGAGCTGAAGCTGCCGCATCACATCTGCAACGGTTGCGGCCATTACAATGGCCGTGAGGTCAGCGAGCCCAAGGCCTAACGAGCGGAGTAGGACGCCGGCGCAATGACCGTTCGTCCGATAATCGCGCTCGACGCCATGGGGGGTGACGGCGGCCCTGCGATCACGATCGCGGCCGCCGAGATCGCGCACAAGCGCTATCCCAAGCTGTCTTTCCGCTTCTACGGCCGCGAGGATGCGATCCGCGCCGAACTGGCGCGCGCGCCGCGCGTCGCGAAGAACGCCGTCATCGTCCACAGCGACGAGGAAGTGCTCGGCACCGACAAGCCGAGCCAGGTGCTGCGCCGCGCCCGCCGTTCCTCGATGGGCATGGCCGTCGAGGCGGTGAAAGCCGGCGAGGCGCATGCCGCCGTATCGGCCGGCAACACCGGCGCGCTGATGGCGATCGCCAAGCTCGGCCTTCGCACCATGGAGGGCATCGACCGCCCGGCGCTCGCCGCGCTGCTGCCGACGCTCCGCTCTGAATCGGTGATGCTCGACCTCGGCGCCAATACCGAGTGCGACGAGAAGAATCTCGTTCAGTTCGCCGTGATGGGCGCTGCGTTCGCGCGCACCGTGCTCGGCCTCAAGAAGCCCAAGGTCGCGCTGCTCAACATCGGCGAGGAAGACCTGAAGGGCACCCATGAGCTGAAGGCTGCCGCCGCGATGCTGCGCGGGGCCGATCTGCCGATGGAGTTCGTCGGCTTCACCGAGGGCGACAAGATCAGCAAGGGCGACATCGACGTCATCGTCACCGACGGTTTCTCGGGCAACATCGCGCTGAAGACCGCCGAGGGGACGGCGAAGCTCGTCGTGACGCTGCTCGCCAACGCCTTCCGCAGCTCCGCGCTGACCAAGCTCGGCTACATCATGTCCCGCCCGGCGCTGCGTGCGCTGCGCGGCCATCTCGACCCCAACAACCACAATGGCGCGGTCTTTCTCGGGTTGAACGGCATCGTGGTGAAGAGCCACGGCTCCGCCACCGCACGCGGCGTCGCCAACGCTATCGGCGTGGCGCACGACCTCGTCACCGCGGACATCACCCGCCGTATCGCCAGCGACTTGGCCAATTTCGACGCCCACCGCGCGCCGGCCGCCGCGGAATGACCGTCACCCGTTCGCGTATCGTCGGCACCGGCACCTATCTGCCGTCGCGCGTCATCGAAAATGCCGAGATGGCGGCGCTGGTCGATACCTCCGACGAGTGGATCGTCGAGCGCACCGGCATCCGCCGCCGCCATATCGCCGCCGAGGGCGAGCTGACCTCCGACCTCGCGGTCAACGCGGCGAAGCAGGCGCTCGAATCGGCCGGTATCGACGTGCAGGCGGTCGACCTGATCGTCGTCGCCACCGCGACCCCCGATCAGACCTTCCCGGCCACCGCGACGCGGGTGCAGGCGAAGCTCGGCCTCACGCACGGTGTCGCCTTCGATGTCGCCGCTGTCTGCTCTGGCTTCCTCTATGCGCTGACTGTCGCCGACGCGATGATCCGCGCCGGCCAGGGCAAGACCGCGCTGGTGATCGGCGCGGAGACCTTCAGCCGCATCCTCGACTGGGAAGACCGCACCACCTGCGTGCTGTTCGGCGACGGCGCCGGCGCCGTGGTGCTGCGCGCCGAAGAGGGGCAGGGGACGAACGACGACAAGGGGCTGCTTGCCGCGCGCCTCCATTCGGATGGCCGCTACAATGAGCTGCTGTATGTCGATGGCGGGCCGGGCTCGACCGGCACCACCGGCAAGCTTCGCATGAAGGGCAAAGAAGTGTTCCGCCACGCGGTCACCAACCTGTCGAGCGTGATGCTGGAGACGCTGGCGGCCGCCGGGCTCAAGCCCGAGGACGTATCTTGGGTGATTCCGCACCAGGCAAATCTGCGAATCCTCGAAGGCACGGCGAAGAAGCTGAGCCTGCCGATCGACCGCGTCGTCGTCACCGTCGACCAGCATGCCAACACCTCGGCGGCCAGCGTGCCGCTGGCGCTCGACGCCGCGGTGCGCGACGGGCGCATCAAGGATGGCGACCTGCTGCTGCTCGAGGCGATGGGCGGCGGCTTCACCTGGGGCGCTGCGGCCGTCCGCTGGTAAAATCTTTTGTCGGCAATCGTTACGGCGCCGACATTGTGGATTTGCGGCGATTACGGTAGCGTTTCAAGGAATCAGCCAGTCGCGAGGCATATCATGGCCGCACATACACTTACCCGAGCCGACCTCAGCGACGCGGTGCATCGCGAACTCGGTCTTTCCCGCGCCGATTCCGCCACCTTGGTGGAGCAGGTGCTCGACGAAATCTGCACCGCCCTGACCAAGGGCCAGAACGTCAAGATTTCCTCGTTCGGCACCTTCATGCTGCGCGACAAGGGCCGCCGCATCGGCCGCAATCCGAAGACCGGCAAGGAAGTGCCGATCGAGCCGCGCCGCGTGCTGACCTTCCGGCCGAGCCAGCTGATGCGCGACCGCATCAACGCCAAGGGCTGAGCAGGGTGGCCGACGCCAAGGCCGTCGGGGCCTTCCGCACGATCAGCGAAGTCTCCGACGACATCGGCGTGCCGCAGCATGTGCTGCGCTTCTGGGAAACCAAGTTTCCGGCGATCAAGCCGATGAAGCGCGGTGGAAACCGCCGCTATTATCGCCCTGAGGATATTCAGCTTCTTCAGGCAATCAATCGCCTGCTTTACACCGATGGCTACACCATCAAGGGCGTGCAGAAGCTGATCAAGGACCGCGGCACGCGCGCGGTGATCGGCGTCGGTGGCGAGGGCGCGCCGGTGCCGCCGCCCGCCGCGCCGTCCGACCTGTTCGTCAGCGAGCAGCCGGTCGAGGTGTCGGCGTTCGGCGCCTCGCAGGTCGTCGAGCTTCGCGCCATCCGCGACCGTCTCGCCGCCGCACTCCAGCAGTCGCTCGCCGCCTGATTTCCGAGACCTGAGCACTCCACCTGACCAAAAGTGCAGGCGATCTATTTCGTATACGAAGTAAATAGCTTCGCATGCGAGGGGAACCGCGGCTCTTTCATCTGCTGGCACAGGCGCACCGTGCCGTCGTGCAGCGCGCCGAGCGCGAGAGCGTAGCGCAGCTGGGCGTGACGCCGACGCAGCTGGCGCTGCTCTATGCGCTCGAAGGCGAGGCGGGCGTTGCCATGACGACGGTGGCCCGGCTGCTCGAACTGAGCCCGGCGGCGCTGAGCGGCCTAGCTGACCGCTGCGAGGCGGCGGGGCTGGTGACGCGGCGACCGAGCGCCAGCGATGGCCGGGCGATCGAGCTGGTCGCCACGCCGCACGGCCGCGACCTTCGCGAGAAATCCTATCCGCTGCTGTCCGACCTCAACGCGCGCCTCGTCGAAGGTCTCGACACGACCGAGCAGGTGGCGGCGGCGAAATTCTTGACCGGTCTGATCGACCGGTTCGGCAAATCCAGAGGAGATTGAGATGAGCGATGTGGTGCGGGTCGAGCGCGATGGCGGCGTGATGACCCTGCGGATAAACCGCCCCGACAAGCGCAACGCGCTGACCCACGCGATGTACGCGGGGATCGCCGACGGGCTCGACGCGGCGGCGGCCGATCCCACCGTGCGCGTGGTGGTGATTGCGGGTGCCGGCGGGCATTTCACGGCCGGTAACGACCTCGGCGATTTCCTTGCCGGGCACAGCGGCGAGGGCGAGCGGCCGGTGGCGCGTTTTCTGCGCACGATCAGCCACTTCCCCAAGCCGCTTGTTGCGGCGGTCGAAGGCGTCGCGGTCGGCGTCGGCACCACGATGCTGCTGCACTGCGACCTCGTCTATGCCGCCGAGGACGCCAAGCTGCAGCTTGCCTTCGTCAATCTCGCGCTGGTGCCCGAGGCGGCGTCGAGCCTTCTGCTGCCGCGCGTCGTCGGCAACGCCCGCGCCGCCGAGCTGTTCATGTTCGGCGAGGTGTTCAGCGGAGCGGACGCCGAGCGCTACGGCATCGTCAACAAGGCGGTGCCGGCCGGCGAACTGGAGGCGTTTGTCGCCAGCCGCGCCGCGACCTTGGCTGCGAAGCCGGCGAGTGCGCTGCGCGCCACCAAGAAGCTGCTGCGTCACGCCACGACCGATACCGTCCCGGCGCGGATGGCCGAGGAGGGCGAGCTGTTCGCCGCCGGCCTCAAGTCCGAGGAGACGCGCGAGGCAATGACCGCGTTCATGGAAAAGCGGGCGCCCGACTTCAGCCGCTTCGCCTAGGGTCTGAACTCAATAGGAATGGCGTTCGGGACGGCGTCAGGAAGGCCATGGCAAGTAAGGTCGCGCAGACCAGCTAGCAGATGCTAGCTGGCAAGCGGCCGGAGCGTGGCCATGGCCTTCCTGACGCCGCGCGAAGCGTGGCAGTGAGAAGCCCAAGGGCGTCGTCGACGCCGCTTGCCGGGGGCCTTCAGGCCCGCCTGCGCGACCTCTCCTCGCCCTTGGGCTTCTCACTGCCATCCCGAATGCCATTCCTATTGAGTTCAGACCCTCTATACGCGCGGCGGGTTGCGATCCCCGCAACGGCTTGGCAAGGATCGGTGCGTGACCGATCCTGCCACCCCCACCGTCGTCGACAAGCTGGTCGACCTTCTCGACCTCGAACAACTCGAGGTGAACCTGTTTCGCGGGCCCAAGACCGACGAGCCGTGGCGGCGCGTCTATGGCGGGCAGGTGATCGGGCAGGCGCTGGTCGCCGCCGCGCGCACCGTCGAGGGCGAGCGGCCGGCGCACTCGCTGCACGCCTATTTCATCCGCCCCGGCGATCCGGCGATCCCGATCGTCTATGAGGTGTCGCGCGACCGCGACGGCCAGAGCTTCACCACGCGGCGCGTCGTCGCCATCCAGCATGGCCGGCCGATCTTCAACATGGCGGCGTCCTTCCAGGTCGACGAGGGCGGCGTCAGCCACCAGTTCGACATGCCCGACGTGCCGGGCCCCGAAGGGCTGATGAGCGAGCTCGAGCTGCGGCAGCGCGACGGGCACAAGATTCCCGAGAAATTCCGTTCGCACTGGCTGCGCGAGCGGCCGATCGAGATTCGGCCGATCGCGCCGCGCGACATGTTCAATCCGGGGAAAGGGCCGCCGGCGCACGATGCGTGGTTCCGTGTCGCCGGGCCAATCGGCGACGACCGCGCGCTGCACCAGTGCATGCTCGCCTATGCGTCGGACATGACCCTGCTCGACACCTGCTTGCTGCCGCATGACATTTCCTGGCTCAATCCCAAGCTGCAGAGCGCCAGCCTTGACCATGCGATCTGGTTTCACGAGCCGTTCCGCGCCGACGAATGGCTGCTCTATGTGCAGGACAGCCCGAAGGCAGCCGGCGCGCGCGGCTTCAACCGCGGCTCGATCTACACGCGCGACGGCCGGCTGGTGGCGAGCGTCGCGCAGGAAGGGCTGATCCGCATCCGTGACTAGGCTGGGCGCCTTGGTGACGATCGCGCTGTTGCTGGCGAGCTGCGACGCGCGCTCGGCCGGCGAAGAGGCCGGCCATGTCATGCACGAAAGCGCGCCGGCGTCGGCCTTCCCGAAGCCGCACCGCGCCGTCGCCGACATCGTCAGCGACCAATTCTCCAACGAGGACGACCGCGACAGCGCCGGCGAGGCGGAGAAAGTGATGGCGTTGCTCGGGGTGAAGCCCGGCATGACCGTCGCCGACATTGGCGCGGGCAACGGCTATTACACCGTCCGCCTGTCGAAGCAGGTCGGCGAGAATGGGCGGGTGTTCGCCGAGGACATCATGCCCGCCTATGTCGACCGGCTGCGCGGTCGCGTCGAGGCGGAGGGGCTGCCCAACGTCACCGTGACGCTCGGCGAGCCGCACGACCCCAAGCTGCCGACCGGCGAGGCCGATCTCGCGCTGCTCATGCACATGTATCATGAGGTCGAGCAGCCGTTCGGCTTGCTCTGGCACCTCCACGCCGCACTGAAGCCCGGCGGAAGGGTCGCGGTCGCCGATATGGACCGCCCGACCAACCGCCACGGCACCCCGCCGGCGCTGCTGCGCTGCGAGCTGGCGGCGCTGGGGTATCGGCAGATCGGCTTCCACCAGCTGGCGGCGGGCAGCGGCTATCTGGCGGTGTTCGAGACGGCGGAGCCGCGGCCGAGCCCGAAGGCGGTCCAGCCCTGCAAGGGGTAGGGAGCGCTCCGTTCGTCATCCCCGCGAAGGCGGGGACCCAGCACAGGAAAAGGCGCCCGCCTTGCGGGCAAGTTGGTTGAGGACTGGGTTCCCGCCTTCGCGGGAATGACGGAAAGTGAGGGCAAGGCCGCTACCCCGCCAGCGTCTCCGCTTTCTCTGCCAATTCCAGCCACCGCTCCTCAGCCTTGCCGAGGCGGGTGCGGGCCGATTCGAGGGCGTCGTTGGTCTTCGAGAAGCCCGTCGGATCGCGGCTGTAGAGCGCGGGATCGGCCATCGCCGCTTCGTGGTTCTCGATCTCGCGCTGCAGCGCCTCGATCTCGCCGGGCAGCAGGTCGAGTTCGCGCTGCTCCTTGTAGGTAAGCTTGGTCGCGGCGGCCTTGGTCGCGGCGGCGGGGGCAGGGGCGGCTTTCGGCGCTGACGCCGCGCGCGGCGCGTTGCGCTTCACTTCCCAGTCGGCATAGCCGCCGGCGACGATGTCGGCGCGGCCCGAGCCGTCGAGACCAACGACCATGTTGACGGTGCGGTCGAGGAAGTCGCGGTCGTGGCTGACAATGAGGACGGTGCCCTCATAATCGGCGATCACCTCCTGAAGGAGGTCGAGCGTCTCCATGTCGAGGTCGTTGGTCGGCTCGTCGAGGATGAGCAGGTTCGAGGTGCGCGAGAATTCGCGCATCAGGAGCACGCGCGAGCGTTCGCCGCCCGACAGCGCGTCGACCTTCGCCTCGGCGACGGCGGGATCGAACAGGAATTCCTTCAGATAGCCGGCGAGATGCTTCTTCTCGCCGCGCACGTCGATCCAATCGCCGCCGTCGGCGACGATGTCGCGCACCGTCTTCCCCGGTTCGAGCAGTTTCCGCTGCTGGTCGATCAGCACGCCGTCGAGCGTCTTGGCGCGCTTCACCTTGCCCTCATCGGGCTCGATCTCGCCGGTGAGCAGCTTGAGGAGGGTGGTCTTGCCCGCGCCGTTGGGGCCGACCACACCGATCCGGTCGCCGCGCTGGATGCGCAGGGTCAGGTCCTTGATCACCGCGCGGTCGCCGTAGCGTTTGGTCACATGCTCGGCGTCGATCACCACCTTGGTCTTGGTGTCGTCGGCGACGATGGCGAGCTTGGCGGCGCCGGCCGGGCCGGTCATCGCGCGGCGCGTGGCGCGCATCTCATTGAGCTTGGCGAGGCGGCCCTGATTGCGGCGGCGGCGGGCGGTGACGCCGCGCGCCAGCCAGTGCAGCTCCTGCCGCAGCTTGTTGTCGAGGCGGGCGGCGTTGGCTTCCTCTTCCTCATAGACCCGTTCGGTCCATGCCTCGAAGCCGCCGAAGCCGACCTCCGCTCGGCGCAGGCCGCCGCGGTCGAGCCACAGCGAGGCGCGGGTCAGGCGGGTGAGGAAGGTGCGGTCGTGGCTGATCGCGACAAAGGCGCCGGCGAAGCGCTGCAGCCAGCTTTCCAGCCACTCGATCGCGGCGACATCGAGGTGGTTGGTCGGCTCGTCGAGCAGCAGCACGTCGGGGTTCTGCGCCAGCGCGCGGGCGAGCTGCGCACGGCGGCGCTCACCGCCGGAAGCGGTGCTGGCCGCGCGGTCGAGATCGACGCCCAGCTGGTCGGCGATGGCGTCGACATCGTGGCGGGCAGGGGCCTCGGGCTCGCTCAGCGCGAAGTCGCGCAACGTCTCGAACGCCGCCATCGCCGGTTCCTGCTCAAGGATGACGATGCGCGTGCCGGGGCGGATGGTGCGCCGCCCTTCGTCGAAGTCGACCTTGCCGGCGAGCAGCTTCAGGAGCGTGGTCTTGCCGGCGCCGTTGCGGCCGATCAGCGCCAGCCGGTCGCGTTCGCCGACGAACACATCGAGGTTGCGGAACAGCCAGCCGGTGCCTTGCACCAGACCGATGTTTTCGAGGGAGAGGACGGGCGCTGACATGGCCGGCGCTGATAGCCGGTAGGTTAACCGGCGGCAAATGCGGCGTTCAGAAGCTATTCACGGCCAAGCCTCTATGCCGACAGCCAAGTTATGCGTAGGTGGTGTGCAGTGATGATCCGACCGCTCCTTCTGGCGATCGCGACGGCGACCGTTCTGGCCTCGGGCCCGGCGGGTGCGCAGTATCGCGACCAGGACGAAGCCTATAAGGCGGCGCGCTCCGGCGAGATCCGGCCGCTGGGCGAGATCATCGCGCGCGTCACCCCGAAAGTCCGCGGTTCTTTCGTCGGGTCGGATTTCGACGCCGGAACCCGCACCTATCGCCTGAAGTATATGCGGGAAGGGTCGCTGGTCGTGGTCGATGTCGACGCCAGCACCGGCCGTGTTCTCGGCATGTCGGGCAAGTAAGGGAGCATCCATGCGCGTCCTGATCGTCGAAGACGAACCCAACCTCGCTCGCCAGTTGCGCAGCACGCTCGAAGGCGCCGGCTATGCGGTCGACACCGCGAGCGACGGCGAGGACGGCCACTATCTGGGCTCGACCGAGAATTATGACGCCGTGGTGCTCGATCTCGGGCTTCCCGAGGTCGACGGCCTGACCGTGCTCGACCGCTGGCGCAAGGAGGGCAAGACCACGCCCGTGCTGGTGCTGACCGCGCGCGACAGCTGGTCGGACAAGGTCGCGGGCCTCGACGCCGGCGCCGATGATTATCTCGCCAAGCCCTTCCAGACCGAGGAGTTGATCGCCCGGCTGCGCGCGCTGATCCGGCGCGCCAGCGGCAACGCCAGCTCGGAACTGACGGCGGGGCAGGTGCGGCTCGATACGCGCACCGGCCGCGTCACGCTCGCCGGCGAGCCGGTGCGGCTGACCGCGCAGGAGTACAAGCTGCTCAGCTATCTGATGCACCACAAAGGCAAGGTCGTGTCGCGCACCGAGCTGATCGAGCATATCTACGATCAGGATTTCGACCGGGATTCCAACACGATCGAGGTGTTCATCACCCGCATCCGCAAGAAGCTCGGTGCCGATCTGATCAGCACCATCCGCGGACTTGGCTACAGTCTCGACGATCCCGTCGGCGCCTGACCGCCGGCCCGCGAGGGCGTGGCCGGTCGAGGCGCTGCGATTCCGCCTGCTGCGCGAAGGGTCGCTCACCCGGCGCATGCTCGTGGTGGCGGCGCTGTGGATCGCCACCCTGCTGCTGTCGGGCGGTTTTGCGCTCGACAGGGTTCTCACCGGCTCCAGCGCGCGCAGCTTCGATGCGCAGCTGAATTATGCGCTGACCGCGATGATCGCGGCGGCGGAGATCGGCCCCGAGGGCGAGCTGCTGTTCACCCGCGCGCTCGTGGATCAGCGCTTCGACCAGCCTTATTCGGGGCTCTATTATCAGGTGAGCGGCGGCGCGCATGAGCCGTTCCGCTCACGGTCCTTGTGGGACCGGGCGCTGAAGCCCGACCTCGGCAAGACCGATGTCCGCATCCACGCCTACACCAGCCTCGAATTCCCCAGCGAGCCGTTGCGCATCGTCGAGCGCGACGTGACCCTGCCGGGCTCGCCGGTAAGCTGGCGGTTCCAGGTGGCGGAAAGCACGCTCGAGCTTGAGGAGCAGGTCGCGGAGTTGCGGCGCACGCTCACCTGGTCGCTGTCGATCCTCGGCTTCGGGCTGTTCGTGCTGGCGGTGTTGCAGGCGGCCTATGGCCTGTGGCCGCTGCGCCGGGTCAGCCGGGCGATCGCCGCGATCCGGTCGGGGAACGAAACTCGCGTGCCGAGTGATTTTCCGCCTGAAATCGCGCCCTTGGTGGTCGAAATTAATGCATTGCTTGAGCATAGCGAGCGGCAGGCGGAAGAGGCGCGAACGCATGCCGGCAACCTTGCCCATGCGCTGAAGACGCCGATGAGCGTGCTCACCAACGAGGCGGCGGCGAAGACACCCGACCTGCCCGAGGCGGTGCTGCGCGAGACGGCGACGATGCGCCGGCACGTCGACCATCATCTTGCCCGCGCCCGCGCCATCGGCCGCCGCGGCGCCAGTTCGGCACGCGCGGCAGTGTGGCCGTCGCTGGAGGCGTTGCAGCGCGCCATCGAGCGCATCCACGGCGAGCGCGAGGTCGTCATCGACATCGCCGGCGACAAGGAACTGGCGTTCGCCGGTGAGCGGCAGGACCTTGAGGAGATGATCGGCAACCTGCTCGACAACGGCGCCAAATATGGCGGCGGGCGGGTGTTCGTCAGCGTGAAGCGCGTCGGCGGCATGGTCGAGGTGACCGTCGAGGACGACGGCCCCGGCATTCCGGCGGCGGCGCGTGAGCAGCTGTTCCAGCGCGGCGCCCGCCTCGACACCGGCAAGCCCGGCACCGGCCTCGGCCTCGCCATCGTGCGCGACGTGGCGGAGATCTACGGCGGCAACGTCGAACTGGGCGAATCGGAAGACCTCGGCGGCCTCAGCGTGACCTTGCGCCTGCCGGCCGCCGCCGCTAGCCGCTGACCCGCCGGGCGTCGATCGGCCAGCGCTCGAGCGTGCCGTCCTCGTCGGCGACGAAGATCGCATCGTAGAGATTGACCGTCGGGTCGCAGTGGCCCGGTTGCAGCCAGACGAGGTCGCCTGACTTCGGCGCATCGGCGGGCCAGGGCACGGCGGGATCGGAATCAATGACGGTAATGGTGCGGTCGCGCGTCAGTGCGTCGCGGGCCGCGGCGGCGAATTGCTGGAAGGTGGCAGGGTGAGCAATGCCGCCATGCTCGTCGCCCATCGAGAACCAGCGCGAGCCTTCGGGGGCGCCCGCCACGACCTTCGCAGGTGGCCCGTCGACCGCCACCGCCTTCAGTCCGGCATCGTTGGTCACATGCGTCTTGTGCTGCGCCGAGACGATGCTCGCCGCGATGAACAGCGCCGGCTCGAACGGCCAGGGCTCGCCATCGGGTGCGCCACAGCCGTCATATTCGGCATCCATGAAGGCGTAGGAGCCGGCCTGAAGCTCGGTGAACACGCCGGCGGCGAGATCATAGGCGAACGTGCCGGTGCCGCCGCCGGTGACGCGGGCCGGGGACAGCCCTTCGGCATTGAGCGAGTCGACCAGCGCCGCCAAGATCGCCGTCGCCGCTTCATTCGCGCTGCGGCGTGCGTCGAGGTCGGCGAGATGCTGAAGGTGGCCGAGATAGGCCTGCACGCCGTCAAAGCGCAGCGCGTTCGAGGTGGCGATGCGGCGGGCGAGCGCGACCGCCTCGGTCGGCGGGCAGCCCGCGCGGTGCAGCCCGAGATCGACATCGACGACGACGTTCAGCACGACGTCCGCTGCCCGAGCCGCCTCGGCGAGCCGGTCGACCTGCGCGTCATCGTCAGACACCACCGAGATCCGCACGCCCGTCGCCACCAGCGCCGCCAGCCGCGCCGCGCCCCACGGCGCGATCGGTGCGGTCACCAGCAGATCATCGATCCCCGCCGCCGCGAACGCCTCGGCCTCGCCAACCGTCTGGCAGCACAATCCGACCGCGCCGCCCGCGACCTGCAATCGCCCGACCTCGGAGCATTTGTGCATCTTGCCATGCGCCCGCAGTGCCACCCCGGCGGCGTCGCAGCGCGCCTGCATGGCGGCGAGGTTGCGCATCAGCGCCGACCGCCGCACCACCAGCGCGGGGGTGAGGGGCGGCGTCACGCGGGCGAGGAAAGCGGGGAGCGTCTGCATCGAAATATCGTGACCTTCGTGCCCCGCCAAAGGCAAGGGCGATCCCGACTCCCCCAAGGCGTCATCCTGACGAAAGTCAGGATCTCGTGCAGAACTGGAACTGATGTCGATGGGCGCGCATACCAGCAGGCTCCAGCCATGCGGGACGAGATCCCGACTTTCGTCGGGATGACGTGGTAGAGAGGAGGTTGGCGGCCCGCACGCCGTTGACAGGCAGGTTCCCTCCACCTATCAACCCGGCCGCGTTGCCCCGTCGTCTAAAGGTAAGACTACGGACTCTGACTCCGTCAATCGAGGTTCGAATCCTCGCGGGGCATCCAGCATTTTCCTCATAATTTGAAATTCTTAGGCGCACTGTTGCTATAAGTGGCGCCAGCGCGCGCCAAAAGGGGCACGCACGAAGCCGCTTCGCTTGAAGAATACGCGATCACCGCTAACTTGGTTGCGAGGTTGATGGCGATGGGCGACGCTACGGCAAGAGGGGCGAAGGAGCAGGTAATCGCAGATGTCGCGAGGCCGTCCGGTCGTCGGCTTGGTACCATCGGTGCCTTGGTCAGCGTGGCGTACCTCTCTACGCTGGTTTATTGGATCAGCCTGCCAAAGCTTGCCCAATTACCCTACAATGAGCTCGGCGATTTCTTGGCTGGCGCCTTTGCGCCACTTGCGTTTTTGTGGCTGGTGCTCGGTTTCATCCAGCAGGGACACGAACTGCGCAACAGCGCGCGTGCTTTAAATCTCCAAGCTGACGAACTACAGAACTCGGTAACTCAGCAAGCAGCCTTGGTTGATGTGACGCGAGAGCAGCTTGAAATTGAGAGGCTAAGTCGCGAAGCTGCGGAACGTGAGGCAGACAGGCTCGCTAAGCCCCACTTAGTCCTGCACAGTGGCGGCTGGGGAAGCTCTATCCGCGGGCGCACCTATAGTTTCGACATCGAGAATTTAGGCGCGCCCTGCACGCAATTTGATCTCGCTAATCGAGAAGGCACAAGCCTGCTGCGGCACGGTTCGCTTAAAAGCGGAGCCAGGCCGACGTTTGATATCGTTTACAAGCATGATGACGCAACGCAGGAGCAGTATCTCACAGCTTCGTACATCGACGCACGTGGATTGCCGGGTAACAAACGGTTCAAGGTTTCTTTGAACGAGCATGGCCATTTCAGCGAACCTGTTGCTATAGATTGATTATGTCAATTGAGGTTTGAATCCTCGCGGGACCTCCACTCCAACACGTCGAAAATAGCGCCTCCGGCCCGCTCCATTGCGATCCGGTGACGTTCAGGTTAGCCTGTCGCCAAGTGCCGATGCTGGTTTCCGCATCGGTTGGAGTTTATAATGGCGACCACCATGCCGCTCGACGCTGGCCAAGGCCGGCGCGACTCTTCTTCCGCCCCGCCGTGGGCGGAATCCGCCCGCCGCCAGCGCCGGGCCTATGCCGCGCTCGATCTCGGCACCAATAATTGCCGTTTGCTGATCGCCCGCCCGGCCCGCCAGGGTTTCTACGTCGTCGATGCCTTTTCGCGCATCGTGCGGCTGGGCGAGGGGCTGATCCAGTCGGGCAAGCTGTCGGAGGCCGCGCAGGACCGCGCCGTCGAGGCGCTGAAGATCTGCGCCGACAAGCTGCGCCGCCGCGATGTGCATATCGCGCGCAACGTCGCGACCGAGGCGTGCCGGCGCGCCACCAACGGCGCCGCCTTCATCGAGCGCGTCTATGCCGAGACCGGCATCGCGCTCGACGTCATCACCTCGGCGGAGGAAGCGCGGCTTGCCGTGCTCGGCTGCCAGACCCTGATCGAGCCGGGCACCGAACAGGCGCTGGTGTTCGATATCGGCGGCGGCAGCACCGAGCTGATCCTCGTCGACCTCTGCCCGCGCGGCCTCGTCGACATCAAGGCGTGGACCAGCGTGCCATGGGGCGTCGTCTCGCTCGCCGAGACCGAGCCGCTGCACTTCGACAGCACCGAGGCGCGGCTGGAGGCCTATGCGCGCAAGAAGCAGCGGGTGATGGATCATTTGAGCGGCTTCGCGGCGAGCATCGCCTCGCAGCTTCGCCCCGGGCTGCAGATGCTCGGCACCTCGGGCACCATCACCACGCTCGCCAGCCTGCACCTCGGCCTGCCATCCTATGACCGGCGGCAGGTCGACGGCTGCTGGGTGCCGCACGGCTCGATGCGCGACATCTCCTCGATGCTCGCCTCGAAGTCGCCCGCCGACCGCGCACGGGTGCCGTGCATCGGCACCGAGCGCGCCGATCTGGTGGTCGCGGGCTGCGCTATCCTCGAAGCCATCCTCGACGCGTGGCCGGGCGAGAAGCTGCGCGTCGCGGATCGCGGCATCCGCGAGGGCATCCTGCGTACCCTGATGGGCCGCGACGGGTATCACGTCTGATGGCGGGGTCACCGTCAGGACGCTCGCAGGGGGGCAGGGCGCGGGTGAAGACCGCGCGCGGCCGCACCGCCGCGTCGACGCGCTGGCTCGAACGCCAGTTGAACGACCCCTATGTGAAGGCGGCGAAGAGCGAGGGCTATCGCTCGCGCGCCGCCTACAAGCTCCTCGAGCTCGACGAGCGCTTCAAGCTGCTTGGCCATGCCCAGCGGGTCATCGATCTCGGCGCGGCACCGGGCGGCTGGACGCAGGTGGTTCTGAAGAAGCGGCCGAAGGCGAAGGTCGCGGCGATCGATCTGCTGGCGATGGACCCGATTCCGGGCGTTGCCATCTTCCAGAAGGATTTCCTCGACGATGATGCCGAGGCGATGCTCGTCGCGGCGATCGAGGGCGCGCCCGACCTCATCGTCTCTGATATGGCGGCGAACACCGTCGGCCACCGCCAGACCGACCAGATCCGCACGATGGCGCTGGTCGAGACGGCGATCCACTTTGCGACGCAGGTGCTGGCCCCCAATGGCGCCTTCATCGCCAAGGTGTTCGCGGGCGGCGCCGACCCGGCGCTGGTCGCCGAGTTGAAGCGCCACTTCAAGAGCGTGAAGCACGCGAAGCCGCCGGCGAGCCGCAAGGAATCGTCGGAATGGTATGTGATCGCGCAGGGGTTCAAGGGCGCCGCCGGTTGAACCGCGGGGCGGGGCCTGCCACATACGCCGCCTTGCTTGATTCCGGAGACCCGCAATGACCGCCCGCCAGCCCGCCGAATGGTTGCCGCATACCGCGACCTGGACGGCGTGGCCGTCGCACCCCGAGCTGTGGGAAGAGGACCTCGATCCCGCGCGCGAGCAGGTGGCGGCGCTGGTGCGCGCGATCACCGACGGCGGCGCCGGCGAGAAGGTCGAGCTGCTGTGCGCCAATGAGGATGCCGAGGCAAACGCGCGCGAAATGCTCGCCGGCGAGAATGTCGGTTTCCACCGCGTCGGCTTCGGCGACATCTGGCTGCGCGATACCGGCCCGATCTTCCTGACCAGCGAGCTGGGGCAGGTGACGGCGGGGTTCCGCTTCAACGGCTGGGGCGGCAAATATGTGCTGGAAGGCGACGACCGTGTCGCGCCGCAGGTCGCCGCCTGGGCCGGCGTGCCGATTTCCCGTCACGACTGGGTGCTGGAGGGCGGCGCCATCGACGTCGACGGCACCGGGCTGGTGGTGACCACCGAGCAGTGCCTGCTCAACCCCAACCGCAACCGCGGCATCACCCGCGAGGAGGCCGAGGCGAAGCTGCGCCGTGACCTCGGGCTCGACCGCGTGCTGTGGCTCGGCGACGGCCTCGCCAACGATCACACCGACGGCCATGTCGACAATCTCGCGCGCTTCATCGCCGAGGGCGTGCTGGTGCTGCCCGAGGCGTCGGACGCCGACGATCCCAACCGCGATGTGTTCCGCGATGCGCTGGAGCGCGCCCGCGAAGCGCGGCTGGAGGTTGTCACGGTGCCGTCGGTCGGCCGGCTCGAGAATGAGGACGGCGACATCGTCCCGGCGAGCTACATGAACTTCTATTTGTCGAACACCGCCGTCGTCGTCCCGACCTACGGCAGCCGCCATGATGATTCGGCGGTCGAGGCGATCGGCAAGCTATTCCCCGGCCGCCGCGCCGTCGGCCTGCCGGCCAACGCCATCCTGACCGGTGGCGGGTCGTTCCACTGCATCACGCAGCAGCAGCCGGCGGCATGAGTTTCCCCTCCCCCTCGGGGAGGGGAGTTAAGCGCAAGGAGTCGAGGATTTGAGCCAGATCACCGTCGGCGCGCTGCAGCTCGCCTTCACTGACGACATCGACGCGAACATCGCCGCGGTTTCCGAACTGATCCGCGAGGCGGCGGGGAAGGGCGCCAAGCTCATCCTGCCGCCCGAGCTGTTCGAGGGGCCCTATTTCTGCCGCACGCAGGACGAGGGGCATTTCGCCAGCGCGCAGCCGGTCGACCGCCACAAGGCGGTGCTGGCGATGCAGAAGCTCGCCGCCGAGCTGCAGGTCTATATCCCGACCAGCTTCTTCGAGGCAGACGGCCATCATCACTACAACAGCCTCGCGATGATCGACGACAAGGGCGCGGTGATGGGCGTCTACAGAAAAAGCCATATCCCGGACGGCCCCGGCTATTCGGAGAAATTCTACTTCCGGCCCGGCAACACCGGCTTCAAGACGTGGAAGTCGCCCTATGGGGTGATCGGCGCCGGGATCTGCTGGGACCAATGGTATCCGGAGACCGCCCGGACGCTGATGCTGATGGGTGCGCAGATCCTGCTGTTCCCGACCGCGATCGGCACCGAGCCGCATGACCCCGACCTCGACACCAGCCGGCTGTGGCGCCGCGCGATGATCGGCCATGCCGTGTCGAACGTCGTGCCGGTGGTGGCGTCGAACCGCATCGGCACCGAGCATGGCCAGCGCTTCTACGGGCACAGCTTCATCTGCGACGAGCGCGGCGACATGCTGGCGGAATTCGGCGCGACGGAGACCGGCGTGCTGACCGCGACGCTTGACCTCGAACAGGCCCGCCGCCACCGCGCCGCCTTCGGCTTCTTCCGCGACCGCCGGCCCGACCTCTACGGCCGGCTGGCACAGGACATCTGACGATTCTCCCTCTCCCCGCCGGGGAGAGGGTCTGGGTGAGGGGAGCGAGCGAAGCGAGCTGCATGGACGCTAACGTCATCATCGCGCTCGGTTCGAACCGTCGCCACGGCCGTTATGGCCCACCGGCGCTTGTGGTGACCGCCGCGATCGAGGCGCTGGGCGCGCACGGCATCCGTGTCGACTGCCGCTCGCGCATCCATGCGACCGCACCGGTCGGGCCCAGCGATCGCACGTTCGCGAATGCGGTGATCGCGGCGCAGACTTCGCTGTCGCCGCATGACCTGCTCGCCGCGCTCAAGGAGATCGAACGCGACTTCGGCCGGCGGCGCGGGCGGCGCTGGGGGGCGCGGGTGCTCGATCTCGACATCATCGCCTATGGGGACACGGTCCTGCCGTCGCGCGCGGTGTGGCCGGGCCGGCACGGGCTGGCGATCCCGCACCGGGCGATGCATCTGCGCGATTTCGTGCTGCTACCGATGCGGGAAGTGGCGCCCGACTGGCGTCACCCGCTGTTCAATCGCACGGTTCGGCAGCTGGTCGCGCGGGGTTGGCGGGCCTGACGACGTAGTGAACGAGCGGCGCCACGAAGAGCACCGTCGATCAATGGGGAGAGTGATGTGATGCGGTGGCTTGCGGCTTTGCTGATGTGCTTCGGGCTGACGGCCGCGGCGGTAGCGCAGCCGGCGCCCACGCGGGTGGCGATTCTGGGCGTCGAACACGCCGGGCAGCTCGTGGCGCGCGGCGATTCACCAGCGCATCTCGCCGCCTTCATCCGCCGCATGAAGCCCGACGCGATCTGCGTCGAGCGCGCGCCCGAGCCCTTTGCGCGCGGCGATCAGTATGAATTCACCTATGAAATCCAGCATGTGATCCTGCCGGTCGCCGCCGCTGAGCGCATCGCGCTGTGCCCGTTCGACTGGATGCCTTCCGGCGAGGACCAGAAGCTCGGCTTCGGGCTCGATCTTGAAGCGACCCCCGAGGTTCGCCAGCCGGAGGGCTTTCAGGGCTTCCTGTTCTTTCCCGAGCCAGCGACCTTGAAGCGCACGCTGTTCGCCGCCGATGCGCCGGCCAGCCTGCAGCGCTATCGCGATTTTGCGAGCATCCCCGCGCCGCAGGCGTCGCGCGACATCGCGCGGCGACTCTATCTCTATCGCACCTATATGCAGGCGCAGCGCATCCGCGCCGCCGCGAAGGCGCATCCCGGCAAGACGCTGCTCGTGGTGGTCGGCGAGTTCCACAAGCATGACCTCGAAGCGATCCTTGCCGGCGACAAGACGATCGACCTCGTCCAGCCGTCGAGCTTCGGTGCGCCGACCGATGCCGAGATCGCCGCGTCGACGACGCACGCGCAATTGGCCGCCATCCTGTCGTTCAACCTGCTCGGCCGGCAGGCGGCGAGCGGCAACCTCGACCTCGCCTGGCTTGGCGAGGTGTTGGCGGCGTTCGAGCGTGACGGTGGCAGCGAGGCGCGGCTCTTCCGTCTTCGCCATGACCAGCTCAGCGGAAAGTTGAGCGGGGCGAACGCAGCGAAAGCCTATCGCGATCTCGCCAAGGCGCCGGACCAGCCTTTTACGTGGACCGGGGTCGAGCAAGGCGGACGCGTGGACAGCTTTTTCGACGCCTACGGCAATCTGACCGTGGCGCAACGCGCCCGGATCGAGGCGGCGAAGGCGATGCTGCCCGGAAAGCAGCGTGAGGCCGACGCGCTGGTGGCGCAGGTCGGGGCCGACCTCTCACCGCGCAAGGCCCGCCAGCTCGACGCCTGTTGGCAGCGCGAAGCGCAAAGCGCGCGCGCGAAGCGTTGACGCTGCCCGGCCTCGCCCCCATAAGGCGCGGCACCTGGGGCCCTTAGCTCAATCGGTAGAGCAACTGACTTTTAATCAGTAGGTCGCTGGTTCGAATCCAGCAGGGCTCACCAGGTTTCACGCAGCCGCTACCGCCCGACCGGCAAGTGACCTTCGAGTTCTTTGGATTGTCGCAGGCGGTACGCCTTATGCTGGCTCCAGCGAGGTTTCTCTAACCTCGGCGGTCAATCTGAGCCCTAGAGACTGGAGCACTCTTAGCACTGTCCCAAACTCCGGGTTTCCGGATGGGCTGAGGGCTTTGTAGAGGCTCTCTCTCGCGACGCCTGCGTCGCGGGCCACTTGGGACATTCCCTTTGACCGGGCGATGACGCCGATCGCATCAGCGATGAAGGCGAGATCGTCCGTTTCAAAGGCGGCGGTCATATATTCAGCCACCGCTTCGGGCGCATTCAGGTACTTGGCGGCGTCGAAGGGGCGCGTTGGGACACCCATAAGACTTGCTCCTGCAGTTATAGCTTCTTTGCGAGATCCTTTGCGGCCTGAATGTCGCGAGCCTGGGTGGATTTATCACCACCGCACAGGAGGATCACGACGGTCGTTCCACGGGACACATAATTGACCCGGTAACCCGGGCCGTAGTCGATGCGCATTTCACTGACGCCGCCGCCGACACGTTCGACATCGCCGGGGTTGCCCATCGCGAGGCGCTGGATGCGCTATGCGATACGGGCGACGGCGCGTTGATCGCGGAGGCTTTCCAGCCAAGCCGTAAAGGCGTCAGTTTCATGCACGATCGGCATAATACAGGGATGTATTCTTCAGGATACGATATGTAAACTATAGGATACAAATCATGCTTTCCGGAACTTCGCCCTGGCTCCACGGTTCGACGGGCATGGAGCAAGCCGCCAACTGGATCGCGCCGATCGCCACCACCATCGCCGCCGTCATGGTCGCCGCCAATCTCGGCAGCCGGATCACCGGTTTCGGCTTCATCGTCTTCTCGGTCGGCTCGATCGCCTGGATGGCGGTCGGCTGGTTCAACGATCAGCCCAACCTCGTATGGCAGAACGCCGCGCTGCTGCTGGTCAACATCGTCGGTATCTGGCGTTGGATCGGTTTGCGCGCGCGCTACGAGAAGGGCGCGCAGGTTGCCGTCGAGCATACCGCGCCATGAGTGGGCTGATGCCGGCCGCAGCGATCTGCGGCGCCAGTGTGACGGGCAGCGATGGCGAGAGCCTCGGCACGGTCAGCGAGCTGATGATCGACAGCAGGTCGGGCGGCATCGCCTATGCGGTGCTGGCGTTCGGCGGCGTGATGGGCGTCGGCGAGAAGCTGTTCGCGGTGCCGTGGGCGGCGTTCAGCGCCGATCCGGCCTCGGGTGAGCTTTCGCTCAAGGTCAGCGCCTCGGCGCTCGCCGAACGTGAAGGCTTCGACAAGGACGCGTGGCCGACGTCGGCCGATGCGAGCTTCAGCTAGGGTTGGTGCGCACCTGATCGGCGAGCTGCTCGCTGGCGAGGTTCTTGTGCTTCGCCTCGACCTCGAAGTCCGCCCACGCCAGGTGCCGCGCCACGAGATCGTTGACGGCGCGGTTCCACATCATGTCCGAATGACCGCGCAGGTCACGGGGCTTCAGCCCGGCCGCGAGCAGCGCCGCATAGTCGGGCAGAGCGTCGGCATCGTGCCCGTCGAGCAGCGGCTCGCGCGAGATCGAGACATGCGCCAGCGGCCGCACGCCGCGCCATGACGCCTGCACCTGCGCGATGCGCGGGTCGTCAGGCTGGAGATACTCGCCTTCGCTCTTGATCCAGTGATGGTGGATGTCGACGACAAGGGCCACGTCGTCGGCGACGGGGAGCAGATCGTCGAGCCCGAAGCTGACCTCGTCATTCTCGACGGTGACGAGATAGCGCGCCGCATCCGACAGCAGCGCGAGCCCGGCGCGGATACCGTCGGCGCCAAGCGCGCGCTGGCCGCCATGGACGTTGACGCTGGCGCCGTGCGGATGCCAGCCGCCGCCGTAGCCGAGCAGGGCGAACAATTCGGCGTGATATTCGATATCGGCGATGGCGTTGTCGAGCGAACGGCCGGTGGTGGCGAGGATCGCGTGCTGCGCCGGATGCATCGAGAGGCGAACGTCACCGGCGCGTGCCGCGTCACCGGCCAGCGCCAGCTCGCGCTCGATCGCGGCGCGCAAATCGTGATCGGCATAAAGCGGTTTGGCGGTCGGGTGCGTGAAGCCCGGCAGCAGGTCGCTCGACAGGCGCAGCATGCGTTCGAGCGGCGGGCGGGCCGCCACCTCGTTGATCTGCGCGCGCACCGCCGAAAGGTTATGACGGGCGATCTCATCGAGCTTCGCGAAGGCGACCGCCGGCGACTGCCGCGCGAGATAGGCCATCGTTACCGTGCGGACGTTGAGCGCGCGATCACGGGTGGCGTCGCCGTCGGGCGAGATATATTTGCAGCAATAGCCGATGCGGGGCGTATCGTTCATCGGACGACAACGCAGCGGGGCGGATTGCGACGCATGATCGACTACCGGCCGCTGATCCTCACCGCGCGCATGGAGCCGCGGGCGCAGGCCTATTTCCAGAAGCTTCGCGAGCTGCATTTCCCCGCCGAGCGCAATGTGGTGCCGGCACACCTGACCTTGTTCCACCATCTACCGGGTGGGGAGGTGGATTCGATCATCGAGCGGCTGAAGACGCTGGGGCGGGGAACGCCGCCGGTGCGGGTCGAGGTGACGGGGCTGCGCTCGCTGGGGCGCGGGGTCGCGTTCGATCTGCGGTCTTACGCGTTGGAGGCGCTGCGCGACGAACTGGCCGACGCATGGGAGACCTTGCTGATCGCGCAGGACCAGCAGGGCTTCCGCCCGCATGTCACGGTGCAGAACAAGGTCGAGGCGCGCGAGGCGAAGGAACTGCTCGCCGCGCTGTCGGCGGACTTCCAGCCCTGGTCGTTCGTCGTCGATGGCCTGCTGCTGTGGCGCTACCTCGGCGGGCCGTGGGAAGCGCTTAGCGAGACCAAGCTCAGCGCTCGCGGAGGCGCGGCATGAGCTCGACGAAGTTGCAGGGGCGGAAGCGGCTGTCGAGCTGCGTCGCGAGAATGCCGTCCCAGCCGTCCTTCACCGCGCCGGTCGAGCCGGGGAGCGCGAACAGATAGGTGCCGTTGGCCACGCCCGCGGTGGCGCGCGACTGGATCGTCGAGGTGCCGATGCTCTGGAAGGACAGCCAGCGGAACAGCTCGCCGAAGCCAGGAATCTCCTTTTCGCAGACCTCCTCAAAGGCTTCCGGCGTCACGTCGCGGCCGGTCACGCCGGTGCCGCCGGTGGTGATGACGCAATCGACGCTGTCGTCATCGATCCAGCCACTCAGCACGCCGACCAGCGTGTCGACGTCGTCGCGGACGATCTGGCGGTCGGCGAGTACGTGACCGGCAGCGGTCAGCCGCTCGACCAGCGTGTCGCCCGAGCGGTCGTCGGCGAGGCTGCGGCTGTCGGAAACGGTGAGGACGGCGATGCGGACGGGGATGAACGTCCGCGTCTCGTCAATCGGCACGGACGACGGCCCGGTTCGGCTCCGCCTTCACCGCCGTCGCGCCGGGCAGGCCGGGGAAGCGCGGCCACAGGCCCTGCGCCACCGCCTTCAGGCTTTCGGGCGCCGCACCGTTGCCGGCGCGCTGCTGGTACATCCAGTAGTTCCGCAGCACGACCTCGACGTAATGGCGCGTCTCGACGAACGGGATCGATTCGATGAACAGCAGCGGGTCACCCTTGTCGTTCAACGACGTGTTCCAGTTCTTCACCGACCCCGGCCCGGCGTTGTAGGCGGCGATCACCTTGGGCAGCAGCCCCTGCGTCCACGTCGAATCGCGCAGGCCTTCGAGGTAGCTCTGACCGAGCTCGATGTTGAACGAAGGGTCGGCGAGGCGGGCGGGGTCATGCGCTTCGCCCATCTCACGGCACAGATCCTTGGCGGTGCCGGGCATCAGCTGCATCAGCCCGCGCGCGCCGACGCGCGAGGTGGCGTCGGTCTGGAAGTTCGATTCCTGCAGCGCGTGCGCGAACACCAGCGACGGGTCGACACGCCAGCCGCGATAGGGCGTCCACGCCGGGGCGGGGAAGCGCGCGGTCATCGGCGCTGAGGCGCCGGCGGGCGGGCGGTGCGCCAGCCAATATTGCGTGGCCGGCAGGTTGAGGCGGGCGGACAGGCGCAGCAGCGCTTCGTAATTGGCCGGATCGCCGGTGGCGGCGAGGTGCTTCAGCTCGCGGTCGGCCAGGCCGAGCTGGCCGATCTCGACCAGCGCCGCGGCACGGCGGGCGCCGCCGAGCTTCGCCAGATGGTTCCAGTCGGCCTGGATGAAGTCGGGCTCGGCCCAGTCGTTGGTCGACGTCTGGCCGAGCGTGTGCGCGGCGAGCAGGCCGTAGAAGCTGTCGCCGTAGCTGGCGGCGGTGCGGAGGCGCGCGCTCACTTCCTGCGGCTTGCCGCAGGCCATGAAGGCGCGGCTCGCCCAGAAGGCACCGGCGGCGCGCAGGTCGGCGCTGCCGCCGCGGCCCGCCACCTTGTCGAAATGCGCCGAGGCATCGACGCAATTGTCGGCGCGATAAGCCGCAAGGCCGGCCACCCAATTGCCCATCGCCGCCCATTCGCCGCTGCCGTCACCGGCGGCGGCGCCCATGCGTAGCGCGCCGGCATCGTCGCCATCGGTATAGTAATTCCAGGCGATGCGCTGCGCCCATTCGCTGCGCGACGGCTCGACGACATCGGCGCTGCGGCTGCGCCACGCGGCTTCGGCGTCGGCAACGCGGTCGGCGGCGAGCAGCGGCTTGATGACCTGCGCCAGCGCCTGACCGGCGGCATCGGCGCGGGCCGAGCGGGGCGACATCGGCGCGGTGTAGGAGACGACGCGCATCGAGCGCGAAGCGGGGATCATCGGGAGATCGGTCGCCCCCGCGGCGCGCGCGGCGTCGGCGACGCGCTGCGACTGCGGCAGATCGGTGTGGGCGCGGGCAAAGTCGCCGAGCGTGGCGGCGCTGTTCTTGCGCTTGAGCAGCAGGCCCGCCTGCAGCAACGGGGTCAGCACGCCGGTCGGATGCGCGGCGATGGCGGCTTCGGCGGCGGCGGTGCGGCCGGCGTCGAGATCGCGGAACGCCTGCGTATAGGCGGCGCGCGATGCGGCATCGAGCTGCGCCGGCACCGCCTGCTGGGCGGCGGTGAAGCGCGCCGAGATCGCCTCCGCCTGCGCGGCGACGGGGGCGGCGGCGAGCAGCAGGGCGGTGACGAGCTTACGCATCGATCCTCGACTTGAAGGCCCGCAGGTCGGCCCAGGCCAGCGCCTTGGCGGCAGGCTGGCGGAGCAGATAGGCGGGATTGACGGTGATGAGGGTGGGCAGGGCTTTGCCGGCGATGGTCAGGTCTGTCCAGGTGCCGCGCAGCTTGGTGATCGCGACATCGGTTTCGACGAGCGCCTTGGTCGGCTTCTCACCCATCAGCAGCAGCGCGCGCGGGCGCGCCATTTCGATATGGCGGCGCAGGATCAGCGTGCAGAGCCGCGTCTCCTCGGGCGACAGGCTGCCGCCGACCGAGCGCCACAGATAAAGATTGGTCAGATAGACCGACGAACGGTCGCGGCCGATCGCCGCAAGCATGCGGTCGAGGAGTGCGCCCGAGGGGCCGGAGAAGGGCCGGCCGGTGCGGTCGTCGTCGGGCGCGGCGTCCTGGCCGATGATCATCACGCCCGAGGCGGGGTCGCCGTCGGCGAAGATCGGCTTGGCGCGGAGAGTGGCGGCGGCTTGTTTCAGCGCGTCGAGGCTGTCGGCGGCGAGGACGCGGCGCTCGACCTCGGCGCTGTCGGCCGAGGGAGGTGCCGGGCGTTCGGTGCGAGAAGCAGGGCGCTCGGCGCGCTTTTCGGCGGGCGCATCGATAACCGGCGGTGCGGGAGCGGCCAGCCACGGGTACGGGGCGTCACCGACGAGCGTATCGACGCCCGCTTCGACCAGCCACGACAGTGCTGACAAGGCGTCGGCGCGCGACGCGGCAAGACCCCCAAGCCCCATCCGGCCAACCTCTCCGGGCCGTTGGCACTGGTCAACTGTAGAGGCGGTTCGTATGTGTCGAGTGATGGCATAGACGCGACGGGCCGTTGTGAGGGGTCCGGAAGGGAGAGGGCGCGGCGAATGACTGAACGTGAATCGATGGCCTATGACGTGGTGATAGTCGGCGGAGGCCCCGCCGGTCTGGCCGCCGCCATTCGCCTGAAGCAGCTCGGCACCGAGCAAGGCCATGAGATCGCGGTGTGCGTCCTCGAAAAGGGCTCGGAGATCGGCGCGCACATCCTGTCGGGCGCGGTCGTCGACCCCAAGGCGCTCGACGAGCTGATCCCCGACTGGCGCGACCGCGACTGCCCGATGGCGCAGACGCCGGTGACGGAAAACCATCACTGGGTGCTGACCGAGGGCAACAAGATCGAGTTCCCGCACTTCCTGCTGCCGCCGTTCATGCACAATGAGGGCTGCTACACCGGCAGCCTCGGCAGCTTCTGCCGCTGGCTCGCGGGGCAGGCCGAGATGCTCGGCGTCGAGATATTCCCCGGCTTTGCTGCCGCCGAGGTGCTGTTCAACGACGACGGCTCGGTCAAGGGCGTCGCGACCGGCGACATGGGCGTGCTGCGCGACGGCACCCATGGCCATGCCTATCAGCCGGGCATGGAGCTGCACGCGAAATACACCTTCTTTGCCGAGGGCGTGCGCGGCCATCTGTCGAAGCAGCTGATCCGCCATTTCGACCTCGCCAAGGATTCGGACCCGCAGGTCTACGGCATCGGCATCAAGGAGCTGTGGGACATCGACCCGGCGAAGCATGTGCCAGGCCGCGTCATCCACACGCAGGGCTGGCCGCTGACCGACGCGTGGGGCGGCGGCTTCCTCTATCATCAGGCGAACGGCCAGGTGGCGCTCGGCTTCGTCACCGCGCTTTCCTACAAGAACCCCTATCTGGAGCCGTTCCAGGAGATGCAGCGCTGGAAGCTGCACCCGGCAATCCGCGAGATTCTCGAGGGCGGCCGTCGCGTGTCCTACGGCGCGCGCGCGATCAACGAGGGCGGCTTGCAATCGGTGCCGAAGCTGACCTTCCCGGGCGGCGCGCTGATCGGCTGCTCGGCGGGCTTCGTCAACGTGCCGCGCATCAAGGGCAGCCACACCGCGATGAAGACCGGCATGATGGCGGCCGAGGCCGCCTTCGCGGCGGTGAAGGGCGGGTCGGAAGGCCGCGACGAGCTGGGCGCCTATGAGGCCGCCTATCAGGACTCGTGGGTGAGGAAGGAGCTGGAGAAGGTCCGCAACGCCGAGCCGTCGGTGGCGAAGTTCGGCGGCTTCTTCGGCACGCTCTATTCGGGCATCGACCTCTGGGCGCATCACCTCGGCATCAAGCTGCCGTGGACGTTCAAGCATCACGCCGACAATGAGCAGCTGTGGCGCAAGGAACATTGCCACCCGATCGCCTATCCGAAGCCCGATGGCGTCATCACCTTCGACAAGCTGTCCTCGGTGTTCCTGTCGAACACCAATCACGAGGAGGATCAGCCGATCCACCTCACCCTGAAGGACGCCGACATTCCGATCGCCGTGAATCTCGCGCTCTACGACGCGCCGGAGCAGCGCTACTGCCCGGCGGGCGTCTATGAGATCGTGGGACGCGACGAGGGCAATCCCCGTCTACAGATCAACGCGCAGAACTGCGTCCACTGCAAGACCTGCGACATCAAGGACCCGACGCAGAACATCAACTGGGTGGTTCCCGAGGGCGGAGGCGGCCCCAACTACCCGAATATGTAAGCGTCCAGAGGAGCAAGCATGCGCCAGTTGAAGCGTTTCGCCGTCGTCGCCCTGTTGCTGGGCGGCACCGCCGCGCAGGCGACGATCCTCGACAGCTATCGGTCGGGCCTGCACGACTATGTGCAGGGCCGCCACGCCTGGTCCGACGACGAACTGGGCCGCGCCTCGGGCTATTTCGCCGGCGCGCTGTCGCATGCCCCCGACGATCCCGTGCTGCTGCGCCGCACCTTCGATCTCGCGCTCGCCGCCGGCGATCAGGCGATGGCAATGAAGCTGGCGCCGCGCATCGCCAAGAACGAGCGCTACGACACGACCATCGCGCTGCTCCAGGTTGCCGACGCCCTGCAGAAGAAGAATTGGAAGGGCCTCGACGCGGCGCGTCAGCAGCTGTCCGACGCCGGCTTCGCCGGCTTCGCCGCGCCGGTGATCGAGGCGTGGACCCTGGAAGCGCGCGGCAAGACCAAGGCGGCGCTCGCCAAGCTCGATCCGGCCTCGCAGGAGGGCTTTGCCAAAGCCTACCTCACCGAGCATCGCGCGCATCTGCTCAGCGCCGACAAGCAGTGGGACGGGGCCGCGGCGCTCTACGAGACCTTGCTGGCGGGCGAGGGCGCCTCGGTGACGCGCATCCGCCTCGCCGCCGCCACCGCGCTGCAGAAGGCGAAGCGCGGGGACGACGCACGCAAGGTGCTGGAAGCCGGCGCCCGCGATCCGGTGATCGCCGCGGCACTGGCGCGCTTCAACGCCGGCGAGCCGTTGAAGGGCGGCGTCACCGCGCCGCGCGACGGCATTTCGGAGCTGTTCGCGCGCATGGCCGCCGACCTGTCGCGCGAGCGGCCGATCCCGATCGCGCTGGTGCTGGCGCGGCTGTCGACCTTCCTGACGCCCGAGAACGGCGAATCCTGGCTGGTCACTGGCGATGTGCTGGCGCGCAGCGGCCAATATGACGCCGCGCTGACCGCGCTCGACCATATCAAGCCGACCGATACCATCGGCTCGCTCGCCCGCGCCCGCCGCGCCGGCATCCTGCTCGAAACCGACCGCGCGCCGCAGTCGGTGGCGCTGCTCGAAGCCGCGGCGAAGGTGCCCGAGGCGTCGCTGGAGGATTGGTCGCGCCTCGGCGAGGCCTATCAGCGCACCGAGCGCTTCGCCGATTCCGCCAAGGCCTATGACAAGGCGCTGGCGATGGCGAAGACCGACACGCCCGACCTGTGGACGCTCTATTTCTCGCGTGGCGCGGCGCATGAGCGCGCCGGCAACTGGCCGCAGGCGGAGGGCGATCTTCGTCAGGCGCTGAAGCTGGCGCCGAAGGAAGCCGCCGTCCTCAACTATCTCGGCTATGCGCTGCTCGATCGCGGCGAGCGGCTGCCCGAGGCGACGACGCTGATCGAGCAGGCGGTCGAACTGCGGCCCGACGACGGGCATATCGTCGACTCGCTCGGCTGGGCGCATTTCGTCGCCGGCCGCTATGACAAGGCGGTCGAGCTGCTCGAGCGCGCGGTCGCCGACGTGCCCGACGACGCCACGATCAACGAGCATCTCGGCGACGCCTATTGGAAGGTCGGCCGCCATGTCGAGGCACGCTTCCGCTGGAAGGCGTCGCTCGAAGGCGAGCCGGCCGACGACGCGCGCAAGCGGGTGCTGGCGAAGCTCGACTATGGCCTCGACCGCGCCGCGCTGGCCGCCCGCCAGCCGTGAGGCTGGACGATATCGGGTTCGCCAAGCTCAACCTCGCGCTGCACGTCCGGCGGCGGCGCGCGGACGGCTATCATGACCTCGAAACCATTTTCGCCTTCACCGAGCTGGGCGATGCGCTGAGCGTCGCGCCGGCCGAGACGCTGAGCCTGACGCTTGCCGGTGACTTTGCCGGCGCGGTGCCGCCGGGGCCGGACAATCTGGTGCTGCGCGCCGCTCAGGCGCTCGACGACGGGCAGGGACGGGGGGCGGCGATCACGCTGGAGAAGCGCCTGCCGATCGCGGCGGGGCTGGGCGGTGGTTCGGCCGACGCGGCGGCGACCCTGCGGTTGCTCAACCGGCTGTGGAATCTCGATCTGCCGCTCGGCCGTCTCGCCGAGATCGGCGCGACGCTTGGCGCCGATGTCGCCGCCTGCGTCCACAGCCGCACCTTGCGCGGGGAGGGGAGGGGCGAGGCGCTCGCCGGCCTCGACGATGCCGGTCTGGCGGGCACCGCGGTCATCCTCGTCAATCCGCGCGTCGCGGTGCCGACACCGGCGGTGTTCGCGCGCTGGGACGGCGAGGATCGTGGGCCGCTCGCCGAGGGCGATCCGATCGCTACCGCCGCCGCCGGGCGCAACGACCTCGAACCGCCGGCGCTGACCCTCGCGCCGGTGATCGGCAAGGTGCTCGATGCGCTGTCGGGCGTGAAGGGCGCGCAGCTGGTGCGCATGTCGGGGTCAGGCGCGACCTGTTTTGCGCTTGTGGCCTCGGATTCGGCGGCCGAAGCCGGTGCCGAAGCGATTTCGAGCGCGAATCCGGGCTGGTGGGTGGCCGCAACCCGCCTTCGCTAGCCTTTCGGGCCGCGAAACGATGTCCTATACGGCGCGGCAAGCAACAAATGAGCGAAGGATCATCATGGGCGCGTCCGCTTCCTGGCCGAAGTTCAACTGGGAGGACCCGCTTCTCCTCGACCGGAGCCTGACCGAGGAAGAGCGGATGGTGCGCGACAGCGCGCGCGCCTTCGCCGACGAGCATCTGATGCCGATCGTGAAGGGCGCCAACCGCCACGAGACCTATGACCGCGAGCTGATGCGCCGCTTCGGCGAAGCCGGGCTGCTCGGCCCGACCATCGAGGGCTATGGCTGCGCCGGCACCAGCTACGTCGCCTATGGCCTGATCGCCCGCGAGGTCGAGCGCGCCGATTCGGCCTATCGCTCGGCGATGTCGGTGCAGTCGTCGCTCGTCATGTATCCGATCTGGGCCTACGGCACCGAGGAGCAGCGCCAGCGCTATCTGCCGAAGCTCGCCAGCGGCGAATGGGTCGGCTCGTTCGGCCTGACCGAACCCGACGCCGGTTCGGACCCCGGCAGCATGAAGACGCGGGCGAAGAAGACCGCCGACGGCTATGTGCTCAACGGCTCGAAGATGTGGATCACCAGCTCGCCGATCGCCGACGTGCTGGTCGTCTGGGCGAAGTGCGACGATGAGGCGATCCGCGGCTTCGTCGTCGAGCGCGGCGACAAGGGGCTGTCGACCGCGAAGATCGACGGCAAATTCTCGCTTCGTGCCTGGGTGACCGGCGAGATATCGCTGGTGGACGTGCATCTGCCCGAAGGCCGGCTGCTGCCCAACGTCAAGGGGCTGAGCGGGCCGTTCGGCTGCCTCAACAACGCCCGCTACGGCATCGCCTGGGGTGCGATGGGCGCCGCCGAATTCTGCTGGCACGCCGCGCGCCAGTACGGCCTTGATCGCAAGCAGTTCGGTCGGCCGCTGGCGCAGACGCAGCTGTTCCAGAAGAAGCTCGCCGATATGCAGACCGAGATCACGCTCGGGCTGACGGCGGCGTTGGCGGCGGGGCGGCTGATGGACAGCCACGACCTCGCGCCCGAGGCGATCAGCCTTTTAAAGCGCAACAATTGCGGCAAGGCGCTCGATATCGCGCGGCAGGCGCGCGACATGCACGGCGGCAACGGCATCTCGGACGAATATCATGTCATCCGCCACGCCATGAACCTCGAGGCGGTGAACACCTATGAGGGCACCCATGACGTCCATGCGCTGATCCTCGGGCGGGCGCAGACGGGGTTACACGCCTTCTTCTAAAGCCTCTCCAAACCAAGGGTAGGCGGCGCTGCTGCATTGCAGCATAACGCACGCTGCTGTGCAAACCGCGTGGCACTCAGAAACCGCTTGACGCGCGACTGAGTGCTACTTAAAAGCACGAGTCATATAGTTTCGAGCGTAACTCAGTAGAGCGGCCGGGCGCCGCAAACTTGGCAAGGAGACTCCCATGCGCAACCTTCTGATCGCCGCCGCGACCGCCGGCCTGTTCCTCGCTGCTGCCCCGGCTTCGGCCGACGAGACCTGCGCCGCGAGCCCGTCGGCCCTCCGTACCGCTGCCAGCACCTCGGCTGATGCTGCGGCCGCGAAGAAGGCCCTCGGCTTCGTCGCCATCGGCGAGAAGCTGTGCGACGCCGGCGCCGACCGCGCCGCGGGCAAGAAGTTCGCTGCCGCCGCCAAGGCGCTCAATGTCGACCTCGCGTCGCTGACGCCGGCTGCTGCTGCCGCCAAATAAGCTTCTCCCCTCCCCAGGGGATCTCTGCCGGCCGCGCTTCCTCCCTCGGAAGCGCGGCCGTTTTTCGTTTGTTTGCCGTGTCCCGCCGCCGCTAAGACGAGGGGCATGGACCCCGTCGTCATCGCCGGCCGCACGCCGATCCTGCTGGTCGCCGACCATGCCTCCAACATCGTCCCCGACGACATCGCGCTCGACATCGATCCAGCGCTGCTCGACGAACATGTCGCGATCGACATCGGCACCGATGCGCTGACCCGGCGGCTGGCCGAGTTGCTCGACGCCTCGGCGGTGATCGCCGGCGTGTCGCGGCTGGTGCTCGATCTCAACCGCGAGCCCGACGCCGCGGGACTGATTCCGGAAAGCAGCGACGGCCGCACCATTCCCGGCAACAGCGGGTTGTCGCTCGAGGTGCGCGAAGCGCGGCTGCGGCGCTTCCACATTCCCTATCACGACGCGATCACTGCGATGATCGAGCGCGTGCAGCCGCGGCTGCTGGTGGCGATGCACAGCTTCACGCCGAGCCTGCTGACCCGCCCCGAGCTGACGCGGCCCTGGCCGGTGGGCATTCTCTACAATGAGGACGAGCGCGCCGCGCGGCCGATGATCGCCGCGCTGCGCGGGCAGGGTATGCACGTCGGCGACAACGAGCCCTATTCGGGGCGCGAACTCAACTACACGATGAACCGCCACGCCGAGGGGCGGGGGCTACCCTACATCAACATCGAGGTGCGGCAGGATTTGCTGGAGACGGCGGAGGATATCGAGGGTTGGGCGCAGAGGCTGGCCGATGCCGTCAGCGCGACGGCGGCGACGCTGGCGTAGAGCGCTCCCACGCCCCCTTTCGTCATCCCCGCGAAGGCGGGGACCCAGTCCATCACGAAGCAAATGCCCGCTATCGCGGGCGCTGATTTCCGTGCTGGGTCCCCGCCTTCGCGGGGATGACGGTCAAGCTTTGGGCTTCCGCCGCCGCACGCCGAGCGCCAGTACGCCGAGGCCGAACAGGCCCACCGCCGCCGGCTCGGGCGCGGGGACCGGATATTCGACGCGGATCGACGCCACCTTGAACGCGTCGGGGCGGTCGACGAGGCCCCAGCGGTTCGCCTCGCTGACGCTGGCGGCGATCACCAGCGTGTTGCCGCTGTAGCGCGTGCCGGCGTTGAATTCGCGCAACCCGCTCGTGTCGCCAGAGGCCTCGATATAGTGGGTCATCGCCGACAGGCGCTGCGCCGTGTCGGCCATGTTGATGCTGGTCGCGAACGGTACCGTGCTGGTGCCGATGAAGAAGCTGGCATCGGCGTCGCGCCCGGTTCCCCAGAGGCCCGCCGTCATCGCGAAGGCGTTGAGCGTGGCGCCGGTGACGGTGACATTGTCGTCGAAGCGGATGACGAGGAAATCGGTGCCGGTGAGGTTGTCGATGGCCGCCTGGTTGTTGAGCGCGCCCGTGCCCTCGTCTTGGTTGGTGATGCCGAGGCCGTCGCCGGCGTAGTTGACGAAGGCGGTGCGCCAGTTGGTCAGCGCGCCGGTAAGGACGTTAGGCGTCGCCGACCAGGCGGTGACCCGCGCGCTCGACGACAAGCCGAGGTTGTCGGTGAAACTGAAGACGCGGGCGATGCCGTCGGTGCCGTCGAGGCCGCAGCTCGTGGTGCAGGTGCCGCCAAGGCTGATGGTGACAGGCGCGGCGAGCGCCGGGGCAGCGGGAACGGCAAGGCAGGCGGCGACGGCGGCAACCATCACCCGAAAAAACTGGCGCACGCGATACACTCCACACGCGCCCGCAGACACCCGGGCGCTTGAGGAATGTAACTAATGGCGATGCGTTAACGCACCAGCCGATTAGATCGACAATGGTGCTAAAAAGCCGGGTTAGCCGCGACGGCGGCGGCGCAGGCCGAGGCCCAGCACGCCGAGGCCGAACAGACCTATGGCCGCCGGCTCGGGCGCCGGGATCGGATATTCGACTTTGATCGACTGCACCTTGAAGCTGTCGGCGCGGTTCCCGCCGCCGCTGCGCATATAGTCGCCGACGCTCGCCGCGATGATCAGCACGTTGCCCTTGTACTCGGTCGTCGTGTTGAAGTTGCGATAATTGTCCGAGCCGGGGCCGGTGGTGTCGATGTAGCGGTTCGTCGCCGACAGCCGCTGCGTCGTGTTCGCCATGTTGATGCTGGTGCCGAAGGCGACCGTCGACGAGCCGATGTAGAAGCTGGCGTCGGTGTCCTTGCCCGACGATCCCGAGATGGTCATCGCATAGGCGTTGAGGTCGGCGCCCGTGGCAACCACGTCGCCGTCGAAGTGGAACACCAGGAAGTCGATGCCCGACGAATTGTCCATCGTGTGGCCGTTGTTGCTCGACCCGTCGCCCTCGTTGCGGTTGGTGACGCCGAGGCCGCCACCCTGATACTGGCCGACGAAGCCCGTCTGCCAGTTGCTCAGCGCGCCCGTCGAGGTGTTCTGCGTCGCCGACCAGGCGGTGACGCGAACCCGCGACGACAGGCCGAGCCCGTCAAGGAAGGTGTAGACGCGCGCGTTGCCGTCGGTGCCGTCGGTGTTGCATTCGGTGGAGCAGGTGCCGGCCAGGTTGATCGAAACCGGAGTCGCGACCGCTGGCGCCGGCGCAAGCACGCCCGCAGCCATCGCGGCAACCGCAATCAGAATCGGCCTAAAACGGATCATCTTTGAACGCACCCCTGTAACGACCTCTTATAAGCAACTTCGGTGCCATTCGGCAAAAAGAAACGTGTTTACGAGGGGAAGCGACATGCGCGCGCAGGTTGCCCTGGCAGCGATTGTAAAGCTGGCCGACAGCCCCGCGCAGATTGATTCCTCGATCGGACGGCAAAGATTGCAGCGCCCTGCCGAATCTTCTACCGGCTGCCCACCTAGAGTTGGTAGATGAATATTTTACGAAACGATCCTTTGTTGATCGTTAGTTGCGCAAAAATCGGAGGCGGGGATGACGCAGCGGTTCGATAAATCACGGTTGCCCAGCCGCCATGTCAGCGTCGGGCCCGAGCGCGCGCCGCACCGCTCCTATTATTATGCGATGGGCCTCGACGAGGAGGCGATCTCGCGTCCCTTCGTCGGGGTTGCCTCGGCGGGCAACGACAGCGCGCCGTGCAACACCACCCTCGACGCGCAAGCCGACGTGGCGCGCGAGGGCGTGATCGCCGCCGGCGGCATGCCGCGCCGCTTCAACACCATCACCGTTACCGACGGCATCGCGATGGGCCATCAGGGCATGAAGGCGTCGCTGGTCAGCCGCGAGGTCATCGCCGATTCGGTCGAGCTGTCGATGCGCGGCCATTGCTATGACGCGCTCGTCGGCTTTGCCGGCTGCGACAAGTCGCTGCCCGGCATGATGATGGCGATGCTCCGCCTCAATGTGCCGTCGATCTTCGTTTACGGCGGCTCGATCCTGCCGGGCCAGTATCAGGGCCGCGACGTCACCGTCATCGACGTGTTCGAGGCGGTCGGCGGTCATGCCGCCGGCACCTGCCCACTGCATGAGTTGACCGCGCTGGAGAAGGTCGCGTGCCCCGGCCATGGCGCCTGCGGTGGCCAGTACACCGCCAACACCATGGCCTGCGTCGCCGAGGCGATCGGCCTGTCGCTGCCCAATTCCAACATGACGCCGGCGCCCTACCAGACACGCGGCGACATCGCCCATGCGGCCGGCGTTCAGGTGATGACGCTGATCGAGAAGAACTTGCGACCGCGTGACATCTGCACGCGCGAAGCCTTTGAAAACGCGGCGCGCGTCGTGGCGGCCACCGGCGGCTCGACCAACGCCGCGCTGCACCTGCCGGCGATGGCGGCGGAAGTCGGGATTGAGTTCGACCTGTTCGACGTCGCGCGCATCTTCAAGTCGACGCCCTACCTCGCCGACCTGAAGCCGGGCGGCAAATATGTCGCCAAGAACATGTATGAGGCGGGCGGCGTCTACATGCTGATGAAGACGATGCTCGACGGCGGCTTCCTCAACGGCGACTGCATGACGGTGACCGGCAAGACGCTCGGCGAGAATATCGAAGAGGTGACCTGGAACCCCGACCAGAAGGTGATCTACCCGGTCTCCAACCCGATCACCCCGACCGGCGGTGTCGTCGGCCTGCGGGGCAGCCTTGCGCCCGATGGCGCGATCGTGAAGGTCGCCGGCCTGCAGAAGCTGCAGTTCACCGGGCCGGCGCGGGTGTTCGATTGTGAGGAGGACTGCTTCGCCGCGGTCGAGAAGCGCGACTATCGCGAGGGCGAGGTGCTGATCATCCGCTACGAAGGGCCGAAGGGCGGCCCCGGCATGCGCGAGATGCTGTCGACCACTGCCGCCATCTACGGCCAGGGCATGGGCGACAAGGTGGCGCTGATCACCGACGGGCGTTTCTCCGGCGCCACGCGCGGCTTCTGCGTCGGCCATGTCGGCCCGGAGGCCGCCGAGGGCGGGCCGATCGCGCTGGTGCAGGACGGCGACATCATCATCCTCGATGCCGAGAGCGGCGCCATCGAGTTGGACGTGCCCGCCGAGGAACTGGCGAAGCGCCGCGGCGCGTGGAAACCGCGTGCGCACGACTATCAGTCCGGCGCGCTGTGGAAATATGCGCAGCTCGTCGGCCCGGCGCGCACCGGTGCGACGACGCATCCCGGCGCCAAGGCCGAGACGCACGTGTTCGCGGATATCTAACGGGTCGGGGCTGCGGTCGGCTCGATCATCGACCAGATCGGGCGGCCGTTGGCATCGCGCGGAACCTCGCCTGGCACATGGGTCGGCGCGGTGGCGCAGGCGGTCAGCGTCAGCGTCACGGCGGTCAGCAGCAAAGTCCGTGATGGCATGGCGCACGCTCCACAACTAGAACAGGTGCCGGATTTACGCCGCACCATGCCCGACAGTTCCCCTTTGACCGGCGGCCACCGCCCCATCGTCACCGCCGCCGAGATGCGCGCGCTGGAGGCGGCGGCGATTGCGCAGGGCGTCAGCGAGTTCGAGCTGATGGCGCGCGCAGGGCACGCGGCCGCGCGGGCGATCATCGCCTATGCCGCGCCGGCCGACACGCTGGTGCTGTGCGGCCCCGGCAACAATGGCGGTGACGGCTATGTGATCGCGCTGGCGCTCGCCGAGGCGGGCTGGCCGGTGCGCGTCGCCGCGTTGGCGCCGTCGGGTACGGACACCGCGCGGCAGGCGGCGGAGGGCTGGACGGGGCCGGTCGAGACGCTCGACAAGGCGACGGCGCCCGCGTCGCTGCTTGTCGATGCGCTGTTCGGGATCGGGCTGACCCGCCCCCTCGACGGGCGGCTGAGCGCCATTCTGGCGCGGTTGGGAGAGGGGGCGGGCACTCGCGTCGCCATCGACCTGCCGAGCGGCGTTGCCACCGACGACGGTGCTTGCCTGTCGCCGCCGCTCGCCTGCGACCTGTGCATCAGCTTTGGCGCGGCCAAGCCGGCGCACTATCTGCACCCCGCCGCCGCCCATGTCGGCCGGCTGGTGATCGCGCCGATCGGGCTGGCACCGGCGCACAGCGATCTCACCGTCATCGGCAAGCCGCGCTTTGCCGCGCTCGACGCCGACACGCACAAATATCGCCGTGGCCATGTGCTGGTCGTGGGCGGGCCGGCGCATGCCACCGGCGCGGCGCGGCTGGCGGCGCTGGCGGCGCAGCGGGCCGGGGCGGGCTATGTGACCTTGCTGTCGCCGTCGGCGGCGCTGGCGGCCAATGCGGCGCAGTTAACGGGCGTCGTCCTCGCCGAAGCCGACACGCCGCGCGACATCGCCAAGGCCTTGGCCGAACCGCGCGCCGGGGCGCTGGTGATCGGGCCGGCGCTAGGGCCGGAGCGCCACAAGGTCATCGCCGCGCTGGAGGTGGGCAAGCCGGTGGTGCTCGACGCCGATGTGTTCACCTTGTTCGCCAACGACGCGGCGGGGTTGGCGAAGCTGATCGCCGGCCCGGCGGTGCTGACGCCGCATGACGGCGAGTTCGTCCGGCTGTTCGGCGACCTTCCCGGCAGCAAGGTCGAGCGCGTCTGCGCCGCTGCCGCACGGATCGGCGCGGTCGTGCTACTCAAAGGCCCGGACACGGTGATCGCCGCGCCGGATGGCCGCGCCGCGATCAATGCGCACGCTTCGTCCGCACTGGCGACGGCGGGCTCGGGCGATGTGCTGGCTGGGATCATCGGCGCGCTGCTGGCGCGGGGGCTCGATCCGTTCGAGGCGGCGTGCGCCGGCGCCTGGCTGCATGGCGATGCGGGCCAGCGGGGCGGGGCAGGGCTGATCGCCGAGGATCTGCCGGGGCTGTTGCCCGCCGTGCTGGCGGATCTGGCATGAGCGCGGTGGAAACGGTGGTGCGGCTTGCCGCGCGCGGCGACGGTGTCACCGATGCAGGGCGTTTCCTGTCGGGCGTGGCACCGGGCGACAAGGTGATCGCCGAGGGCGAGAGCGTCACGGTCGAGGCGGGGCCGCATCGGCAGACCCCGCCGTGCCGCCACTTCCCCGAGTGCGGCGGCTGCCAGCTCCAGCATGTCGACGACGCGGCCTATGCCGAGTGGGTGTCGGCGCGCATCGTCCATGCGCTGGAATCGCAAGGGGTCGCCATCGGGGCGATCGAGCCGGTGCATCTGTCGCCGCCGCGCAGCCGCCGGCGGGCGTCGCTGCGCGCGGTGCGGCGTGGCAAGGCCATCGAACTCGGTTTCAACGCGGAATCGAGCCACCGCATCGTCGACCTGAAGGAATGCCACATCCTGCAGCCGGCGCTGTTCGCGCTGATCGCGCCGTTGCGCGAGCTGCTGGCGCCGCTGATCCGCGAGGGGCAGGGGGCGGGCGTGACGATGACCGTGACCGATGGCGGCATCGACCTGCTGCTGTCGAATATCGACGCGCGGCCGTTCGCGGTGCTCGACCGGCTGACGCAGTTCGCGGTGACGCACGGGCTGGCGCGGCTGGCGGTCGAGACTTCGCAGGGCGTCGACATCATCACCTATGGCGAGGCGGTCGTGCGCTTCGGCGGTGTGCCGGTCGCGCTGCCGCCCGGCGCCTTCCTGCAGGCGACGCCCGACGGCGAGGCGGCGCTGGTCAACGCGGTGCTGGCGGCGACCGAAGGCGCGAAGAGCATCGCCGACCTGTTCTGCGGTGCCGGCACCTTCGCGCTGCCGTTGAGCGCCCACGCCAAGGTCCATGCCGCCGACGCTGCGGGCGGGGCGGTGCAGGCGCTGGAAAGCGCGGCGCGGATGGCGGGGCGGCGGCTGACCACCGAGCATCGCGACCTGTTCCGCCGGCCGCTGCGCGCCGAGGAATTGAAGCGCTTCGACGCCGTCGCCATTGATCCGCCACGCGCCGGCGCCAAGGAGCAGATCGCCGAACTGGCGAAATCGAAGGTGCCGGTGATCGGCGCCGTCTCCTGCAATCCCAATACCTTCGCGCGCGATGCTGCGATGCTGGTAGAAGCGGGATTTCGCATCGAGCGGCTGTGGCCGGTCGGCCAGTTCCGTTGGTCCACGCATGTTGAGCTGGCGGCGCGGCTGGTGCGATGATTGCGTAAGGCTGCAACCGTTCGTCGCATATCGTGCGCCGTTCGGTTGCCGTTAAGCCATCTTCATATAAGTTTCATCTCGTCGATCGGGGGATCGGCGAGTGTGTAGGTCCGGGCGGGTGGTCCGGAAATATTGCGGGGGGCCGCAATGCATATCGCTTCTGGTTTGACGCGCTCGGGTTCGGTGCCGGCGGTGCTGCTGTTCATGCGCAGCCCGGAACAGGCGCAGGCGCGCATCATCTACCTCGAGGAAGACATCGGCGCGCCGGTGGACGCGGTGTTCGCCGCGTTTGAGGCGCAGCTCGGGGCGCAGGCGGCGACGCCGCTGGCGCGCGAGGCCGGGGCGCTGCTCACCGTTCAGTTCGCCATGCCGGCGGAATTCGACGAGATCGCCGCACAGCGCAGCGTGCTGACCCTGACCTTCGAGGCAAAGGGCGCCGACACCAAGATCACGCTGACCCACGCCGGCTTCGGCCGCGGCGGCGCTTGGGACGAGGCGCTGGCCTATTTCACGCAAGGCTGGCCGGCGGTGCTGCTGCAGATGAAGGATGCGCTTGAAAAGGCGCCGCGCGAGATGGCGGCGGTTTAAGGGCGGAGCGAAACCAACAAACTCATCGTCATTCCCGCGAAGGCGGGAATCCATTACCGCCGACGCTTCGGGTTATGGATCCCCGCCTGCGCGGGGATGACGATAGAAGAGGTTAGCGAGAGGGCCGCCCCGCCAAGGAGCGGCCCTTTTCGCGTCAGAAGACGATTATCGCCGCGTGGACGGTGAGCGCCAGCAGCGCCAAGGTCGCCAGCGCGAACACCAGGAAACGGAAGCGGATGACGTTGCTCGTCGCCTGAATGAGGCTGTGCAGCACCCGCAGGCCGACATAGGCCCAGGCCAGCTGCGCGTTGAGCCCGCCGCCGGCGCCGAGCACCGCGAGGGTCAGCGCTACCGCGTAGAACAGCGTCGGCTGCTCCATCAGATGGTTGTAATTGTGCGCCTTCCATTGCGTCTCGTCGGGCAGCACGCCGTCGAGCTGCCCCGGCCGGCCGCCGCGCGCCTTTGACATGTCGACGCCCGCCGCCTTCAGCGCCGGCAGGCGGGTGAACACCGCCCATACCAGCATGACCAGCGACCAGATGATCAGCGCCACCACCGGCGCCAGAATCGGACTCTGCATAGAAAAACCCTCCCCGCTCTTCTTTGAGGGCGGGGAGGGTCGTTCAGTTCGTTTCGGCTGTCAAACAGCCGATGTGGCGGATGTTCAGTCGAACATCTTGCCGTAGGCGCGCTTGGCGCGGTCCTTCCAGTGGCCGCGATGGTAGGCGTCCGACGCCAGCAGCGGCATCACCGAGCCGGCCTCGGCGAACACCATCTGCTCGAGCGCGGTGTCGACCTTGCCCCAGCTCGCCGCTTCCTTCAGCGTCGACGACGAGCAGGCGCCGTCGCGCACGTCGGCGACGGTGATCTGCACCGCGTATTTGTGCATCTCGACATCGTCATGGCCGAGGATTTCGGCGCAGACGACGGTGTCCTGGATGAAGTTCTTCGGCACGCCGCCGCCGATCATCAGCAGGCCGGTGGTGCCCGCCTTGATCTTGATGTCGGTCAGCTCGCGGAAGTCGGCGATGGCGTCGAGCACCATGTAGGGCTTGCCCTCCTTGGCGCGGTCGACCTGATGCTTGACGAGGCCGAAGCCCGCCGAGCTGTCGACGAACGCCGGGCAGAAGATCGGCACGTCATGCTCGTAGGCGAGCTTGACGAGGCTGTTGTCCTTCTTGCCGTGCTCGACGAGATACTTGCCCATCTCGCGGATGAAGGCGCGCGACGAATAGGCCTTCGGCTCCAGCGAGTTGGCGATCTCACCGATGGTGTGGTCGCAGTCCTGAAGCTGCTCCTCGTCGATATAGGTGTCGTAGATGCGGTCGATGTAGAGCGAGCGCAGCACATTGTCGTCAGGCACTTCGAGCGCCTGATAATGCTTGTGACCGAGGCCTTCGAAGAAATCCATGTCGACGATCGAGGCGCCGGTGGCGACGATTCCGTCGATCATGTTCGAGCGCAGCAGCTCGGCATAGAGGTCCATGCAGCCGCCCGCCGAGGTAGAGCCGGCGATGACGAGGAAGATCGAGCAATCCTTGTCGGCGAGCATCTGGTTGTAGATGCCCGTCGCCCGCGCGAGGTCGCGCGAGGTGAAGCTCATGCCGTCCATCGCGTCGATGATCGGCCGCGCGTCGAAGCTGCGGATGTCGATGTGGCGCACCTGCTTCGACAGAAGCTCGGCCTTGCGCTGATCGTTGATGAGATTGGTGTCGGTCACTGATGTCTCCAGTCAACAGAAAGGGTCTGCTGGCTCGGCGTCCGCTAAAGGGAACGCCGCCCGCGGCCGGATGTCTCCGGCGCCGAGCGGGAAAGTCCCACCGCCCGTCGCACGAGCGGTGGGAGAATCGCTTACTTCTTTTTCAGCGCCGTGACGGTGGCGCGCGGTGCCGGTGCCGGCACGTAGAGCGAGGCCATCGGCTCGTCGGTGACGATCACGGTCTCGCCGTTGCCGAAGCCGTTGAACTGCGTGCGCATCGCCGCGCCATAGGCGCCGAGCATGCCGATCTCGACATAGTCACCGGCCTGGATGTCCGCAGGCAGCGCGAACGGACCGGCCATATAGTCGAGGTCGTCGCAGGTCGGGCCGTAGAAGCTGAAATCCATCGGCTTCGTGGTCGACTCTTCGTCACGCACCAGGCTGACCGGAAAGCGCCAGTCGACGTGCGCGGCATCGAACAGCGACCCGTAGGCGCCGTCGTTGATGTAGAGCACGTCGCCCTTGCGCTTCTCGACCCGCACCAGCACCGAGGCGTATTCGGCGCAGAGCGCGCGGCCGGGCTCGCCCCAGAGTTCCGCCGAATAGGAGATCGGCAGCGATTCATAGGCGCGGTGGATGACGTCGAAATAGGCTTCGATCGGCGCCGGCTCCATGCCGGGATAGACCGACGGGAAGCCGCCACCGACATCGACGACGTCAACGGTCACGCCCGCCTGCACGATCGCGGCGCGCACCAGCTCCATCGCTTCCGAATAGGCCGCAGGCGCCATCGCCTGGCTGCCGACGTGGAAGCAGACGCCGAGCGCATCGGCGGCCTGACGGACGGCGAGCAGCAGCGCCGGGGCCTCGTCGAGGCTGACGCCGAACTTCGAGGCGAGGCTGAGCTTCGAATGCGCCGACGACACGCGCATGCGAACGCACAGCGTCAGGTCGGTGGCGTTCTGGGTCGCCTCGACGATCTTCTCCAGCTCGTCATGCGTGTCGAGCGAGAAGGTGCGGACGCCATGCTCGAAATAGGCCTCGGTGATCGCCTCGGGCGACTTCACCGGATGCATGAAGCACAATTTCGCTTGCGGCAGCGTCGCGCGGACGAGCCGAACCTCGGCGATCGATGCCACGTCGTAATGCGTGATGCCGTTCTCCCACAGGACCTTCAGCAGATCCGGCGAGGGGTTGGCCTTCACAGCATACATCGCCAGACCCGGAAACTTCTCCACGAAGAATCGGGCGGCGCGTGCAGCGGCATGCGGTCGAATGAGCGTCACCGGCAGGGCCGGTCGAAGGGTGGTCGCTACCCCCAGCGCAGTATTGTGCTTGTGCAATTCAAGGGACCTCCAGAGGCGGTTGACACCAAAGCTGCCTTGCGGTTGGAAGTCCCCATGGGGCAGCGGAGGGCGTATTTAGGGTCGATGACCCCCCATGTAAAGTATTTTTCACATGGTGAATTTTTGTCATATTTCCGTGGCCGATCAGAAGGTTATGCTTAATTGACTGATTCCGTTTCCTTATCCGTCCCCACGCGGGCCGACGTAGAGGCCGCAGCGAGCCGTATTCGCGGTGAAGCGGTGCGCACGCCACTGCTCCGCAGCGACGCGCTGGACGCCCTCACGGGCGGTAAAATCTTCATCAAACCGGAGAATCTGCAGCGCACCGGCTCGTTCAAGTTTCGCGGCGCCTACAACCGGCTGTCGGCGATGAACGCGGCGGAGCGCGCGGGCGGGGTGGTGGCCTTCTCCTCGGGCAATCACGCACAGGGCGTGGCGCTGGCGGCGAAGCTGCTCGGCATGCAGGCGGCGATCATCATGCCGTCCGATGCGCCGAGCGTGAAGGTCGACGCGACGCGCGGCTATGGCGCCGAAGTGATCTTCTACGACCGGCTGACCGAGAAGCGCGAGACGATCGCCGCCGAACTCGCCGCGACGCGCGGCGCGACCGTCGTGCCGTCGTTCGACGACCCGTACATCGTCGCGGGGCAGGGCACGGCCGGCCTCGAGATCACCGAGGATGTCGCGGCGATGGGCGTGAAGCTCGATCTCGCGATGGTCAATTGCGGCGGCGGCGGCCTCGCTTCGGGGATTTCACTGGGTTTGGGCGATGTCCCGGTGGTGATCGTCGAGCCCGAAGGCTATGACGATATCGCCCGCTCGCTGGCCAATGGCGCGATCGAGGCGGTGCAGAACCCGGGGCCTACGCTGTGCGACGCGCTGCAGACGCTCGTTACCTGTCCGCTGACCTTCGGCATCCTGCAGGCGAAGGGCGCGCGCGGGGTCGCGGTGTCCGAGCAGGCAGTGATGCAGGCGGTGGCCTTCGCGTTCAGCCAGCTGAAACTGGTGGTCGAGCCGGGCGGGGCGGTGTCGCTGGCGGCGGCGCTGTCGGGTGTCGTCGACCTGAAGGGTAAGACGGCGGTGCTGACCTTGTCGGGCGGAAACGTCGACCCGGCGGTGTTCGAGCGCTGCCTGCGCGAAGGCTAGGCGGCGCGACGGCGCCGCGTGCGAACCGGCTTCAGCGTCGATTCGAGATCGGCGGCAACGATGGCGGCGCCATCGCCGAGCGTCCTTAGGTCGCGGGCATAGAGCGCGGCGGTGACGCCGGGCAGGGCGGCGGCGGCGCTGTCGAGCAGCGCATCGAGCAGGCTGACCGACGTGGTCAGCGCGGTCGCAGAAATATCCTCGGTTCGCATGACCGCTCCCATATGCGGCGCAGCTTCAAGCAAAAGCGCTTAACGCTTCGTAAACGCTGACATCCAGGCGTCGACGCGGTCGCGATCGCCGGCGTCGAGGTGCAGCCCCATCTTGGTGCGGCGCCACAGCACGTCCTCGCCGGTGCGCGCCCATTCCTGTTCGGCAAACACCCGCAGCTCCGCCTCGAACAGCCCGCCGAAATTTTCGCCGAGCGGCGCGGACAGCAGCGTCTCGGCGCGGCGGCCGTGGATTCGGGCGAGGCGGGTGACCAGCGTCGGATCATGGTCGGGATGCCGCGCCACCAGCTCGCGCAGCCAGTCGGCAAAGGCCGCCTGGCCGGTCTGGCCGCGGCGCTTCGGGACGTCGCCGCCGGGCAGCGGCACGCCCCTGGTCCACGGCTTCGACTTGGGCGCAACCAGCTTCAGCACCGCCTCGGCGAGCTTGCGATAGGTGGTGATCTTGCCGCCGACGACGGTCAGCGTCGCGTCGTCATGTGCGACGAGCCTCCAGTCGCGCGTCGTTTCCTTGGCGTCCTTGCCTTCCTCCAGCACCAGCGGGCGAATGCCGGCGAAGCGGTGGACGATGTCGGCGGCGGCGATCGGCTTGGCGAGATAGCGGTTCACCGCGTCGAGCAGATAGGCTTCCTCCGCCGCCGTGATCGCCGGCGCGTCGGGCCGGTCGACGGGCGTGTCGGTGGTGCCGATCAGCGAATAATCCTGCTCATAGGGCAGCATGAACACGATGCGGCCATCCGGCTGCTGCAGCATGAAGGCATCGTCGCTGCGGTTGATGCGGCGGATGACGATGTGGGCGCCCTGCACGAGACGCAGCTGCAGCGGGTTGGCGAGGCCGAGCAGGTCGCGCGTCACCACTTCGGCCCACGGGCCGGCGGCGTTGATCAGGTGGTTGGCGCGCAGCTTCTCGCCGCTGTCGAGCTCGACCGCCCAGTCGTCGGCGAGCCGCGTCCCCGCCACCGCGCGGGTGCGGGTGCGGATGAGGGCGCCACGCGCCGCGGCGTCGACGGCGTTCAGCACCACCAGCCGCGAATCGTCGATCCAGCCGTCCCAGTAGCGGAAGGCGCGGGTCAGCGAGCGGTCGAGCGTGCGGCCGGCCGCGTCACGATGAAGATCGATCGCCGATGATCCGGGCACCTGCCGCCGCTTCGCGAGGTGATCATAGAGAAAGAGCCCGGCCCGGATCATCCACGCCGGACGCAGCCCGGTGGCGTGCGGCAGCACGAAGGCCTGCGGCCAGCTGATGTGCGGCGCGGCGTCGAGGATCACCTCGCGCTCGGCGAGCGCCTTCGCCACCAGCGCGAAGTCGTAGAATTCGAGGTAGCGCAGGCCGCCGTGGACGAGCTTGGTGGAGGCGGAGGACGTTCCGCTGCCGAGGTCACCGGCCTCGATGAGCGCGACGCGCAAGCCGCGGCCGGCAGCGTCGCGGGCGATACCGGTCCCGTTTACGCCGCCGCCGATAATGAGGATGTCGTAGCGCTGGTCGTCGAGCACGGCTTTGCCTAGAGGAAGCCCGCTGGCTAGAAAAGCCCCATGACGGACACACCGCTTCTTCTCGCCATCGACGAGGGCACCACCTCGACCCGCGTCGTCGCCTTCGATCTGTCGGGGTGCATCGTCGCGACCGAAGGCGCGCCGATCACACAGCATTATCCGCAGCCGGGCTGGGTCGAGCATGATGCCGCCGAAATCTGGACCAAGACGGAAGCCTGCCTGACGGCGGTGGCGCAGCGGGTCGGCGTCGGGCGCATCGCCGCGATCGGCCTGACCAACCAGCGCGAGACGGTCGTGTTCTGGGACCGCCACAGCGGTGAGCCGCTGGCACCCGCCATCGTCTGGCAGGATCGGCGCAGCGCCGACCTCTGCGCGGAGCTGCGCGAGGAGGGCTTGGAGCCCGACGTGCAGGCGAAGACCGGGCTGCTGCTCGATCCATATTTCTCCGGCACCAAGATCGCCTGGGCGATCGAGAACTGGCCGGCGGTGGCGCGGGCCGCGAAGGCGGGCAGCCTGGCGATCGGTACCATCGACAGCTACCTGCTGTTCCGCCTGACCGGCGGCAAGGTCCACGTGACCGACGCGACCAACGCCGCGCGCACCCTGCTGATGGACCTCGCCACCTGCGAATGGGACGAGGGCATGATCGAGCGGCTGGGCGTGCCGCGCGCGGCGCTGCCCGAGATCGTCGATTGCGCGGGTGCGCTCGGCGAGGTCGAGCTGCTGGGCCGCAGGGTGCCGATCGCCGGCTGCGCGGGCGACCAGCAGGCCGCGGCGATCGGGCAGGGCTGCCTGACGCCGGGCCTCGTCAAGGCGACCTACGGCACCGGCGCGTTCGTGCTGGCGCAGGCGGGCGACAAACCGCCGGTTTCCGCCAACCGCCTGCTGTCGACGGTGGCCTGGCGGCTGGACGGGCAGGCGGCCTACGCGCTCGAAGGCAGCATCTTCGTCGCGGGCAGCGCCATCCAGTGGCTGCGAGATAGGTTGAATATTATCGAAGATGCCGCTGAAACTGAAGGATTAGCGCGTTCGGTACCTGACAATGGCGGGGTGCATTTCGTGCCCGCCTTCGCCGGGCTCGGGGCGCCGCACTGGCGGGCCGATGCGCGCGGGCTGCTCACCGGGCTGACCGGCGGCACGACGCGCGCCCACATCGTGCGCGCCTGCCTTGAGGCAATGAGCCAGCAGACCGCCGACCTGTTCGACGCGCTCGCCTCGGACGGCGTCGCACCGGCGCGGCTGCGCGTCGACGGCGGCATGGTCGCCAACGACTGGGTCTGCCAGGACCTCGCCGACATGCTGGCGATGACCGTCGAGCGGCCGAAGGTGATCGAGACGACGGCGCTCGGCGCGGCGATGCTTGCCGGCGTCGGTGTCGGGTTGTTCGACGATCTGGCGGCAGCGCAGGCGATGTGGCAGGCGGATCGCATCTTCACCCCCGCGCTCGACGGGAAGACGCGGCGCGAGCGGCGCGCCGGGTGGAAGAAGGCGGTGGAAAGGGTGTTGCTGTGAGCGGGATGATGCCGTTGCTGCTGTCCTTGGCAGTGCTCGCCTCGGTGCTGCTGATCGGGGCGGGGCTCAACATCCTCATCCGCAAGACCGACGCGCCGAAGCGCGGCTGGCTGATGCTCGGCGCCGGCGCGGTGACCTTAATCAACGTATGGCTGTACGCGTCCTTCCCCTCTCAGCTTTGAGCAGATTGTCGGACCCGCGAAGCAGGGTAAGCTGCCCCCAATTATAATTGGGGAGGGGCCAATGCGCCGTCGTCTGCTTCGGGCAAGCCTGCTGGCGCTTGCCGCCGCCGCGCTGTCGTCGTGCAACGTGTCGGAAAAGGAGGACGCGCCGGCGAGCGCCGCGTCGGGCGTGTCCGCCGAACGGCTGCTCAACGCCAGCGCCGAGCCGCAGAACTGGCTGACCCACGGCGGCACCTATGACGAGCAGCGCTTCAGCCCGCTGACGCAGGTCACCGACGCCAATGTCGGGCAGCTGAAGCTCGCCTGGTCCTACGATCTCGACACGAACAGGGGCCAGGAGGCGACGCCGATCGTCGTCGATGGCGTGATGTACACCACCTCGGCCTGGTCGAAAGTGTTCGCGCTGGACGCCGCCACCGGCAAGGAACTGTGGAGCTACGACCCGCAGGTGCCGGGCGAGCGCGGCTTTTCCGCCTGCTGCGACGTGGTGAACCGCGGCGTCGCGGTCTATGGCGGTCGCGTCTATTTCGGCACGCTCGATGGGCGGCTGATCGCGCTCGACGCCAAGACCGGCAAGCCGGCGTGGTCCACCGTGACCGTCGATCAGTCGCAGCCCTATACGATCACCGGCGCGCCGCGCATCGTGAAGGGCAAGGTCGTCATCGGGAACGGCGGCGGCGAATATGGCGTTCGCGGCTATGTCTCCGCCTTCGATGCCGCCACCGGCAAGCTGGCGTGGCGCTTCTATACGGTGCCCGGCGACCCGTCGAAACCCGCCGACGGCGCTGCCTCCGACACCGCGCTGAAGACGGCGGCGGCGACATGGAGCGGCGAGTGGTGGAAGGCGGGTGGCGGCGGCACCGTCTGGGACGCCATCGTCTACGACAAGGAGCTTGATCAACTCTACATCGGCGTCGGCAACGGCTCGCCATGGAACCACAAGATCCGTTCGCAGGGGAAAGGCGACAATCTCTTCCTGTCGTCGGTGGTCGCGCTCGATCCCGATACCGGCGCCTATAAATGGCATTATCAGGGCACGCCGGGCGAGACCTGGGACTTCACCCAGACGCAGCCGATCATCCTCGCCACGCTCAATATCGAGGGCGCAGCGCGCAAGGTGCTGATGCAGGCGCCGAAGAACGGTTTCTTCTATGTGATCGACCGAGCGACCGGAAAGCTGATCTCGGCGAAGAACTTCGTGCCGATGACCTGGGCGACCGGCGTCGATCTGAAGACCGGCCGGCCGATCGAGACGCCCAACGCCCGCTTCCAGAAGGGTGACGAGATGGTCGCGCCCTCGGCGCTCGGCGCCCACAACTGGCACCCGATGTCGTTCAGCCCGAAAACCGGCCTCGTCTACCTGCCCGCGCAGGAGGTGCCGTTCCTCTATTCCGACCAGAAGGGCTACACGCACCGGCAGGGCGCGTGGAACATCGCGGTCGACGCGGTAAAGAACATGCCGCCCGAGGACAAGGCGACCTTCAAGGTCATCCGCGCGATGCTCAAAGGTCAGCTCGTCGCCTGGGACCCGGTGGCGCAGAAGGAAGTCTGGCGCGCGCAATATGACGGGCCGTGGAATGGCGGCACGCTCGCCACCGCCGGAAACCTGGTTTTCCAGGGCAACGCCAAGGGCGAGTTCCAGGCCTTCCGCGCCGACAACGGCCAGAAGCTCTGGACCTTCGACGCGCAGACCGGCGTCATCGCCGGCCCGGTCAGCTACAGCGTCGGCGGCCGGCAATATGTGGCGGTGATGGCGGGCTATGGCGGCGCCTATCCGCTGTCGTCGTCGTTCGTCGACAATCCGCGGCCGATGCCTAATGGCCGGGTACTGGTGTTCAAGCTGAACGGCACCGCGACGCTGCCCGCCGCCGAGCCGATCGCCAATCCGCCGGCCAACCCGCCCGCCGAAAGCTTCCCGGCGGCGCAGGTGGCGCAGGGACTGCAGATCTACGAGAGCAATTGCGGCGTCTGCCACGGCCCGGCCGGTATCTCGTCGGGCGTGCTCCCCGACCTGCGCCGCTCGGCCGCGCTCGCCGACAAGGAGCTGTGGAACGGCATCGTCATCGGCGGCCAGTTGAAGGACCGCGGCATGATCAGCTTCGCCAAATGGCTGAGCCCCGCCGATGCCGAGGCGGTGCGCGCCTATATCGGGGGCCACGCCAAGCGGTTGAAAGCCGAAGAGGGCGTGCCGCCGGCGAACCCTTGAGCCGTCCCGCTCGTTGAGAGCGGATGGCAAAGGAACCGAAAAAGGCCCGCAAGGCCGTGAAGAAGATCGAGCGCGCCGACAAGAAGGCGGCGCGCGCCGCGGCGAAGCGGGCGGACCACCCGGTCGCCAAGGCTGTGGCGGTGGTCGGCAAGTTCGGCGACCAGCCGCCGCTGCTGGCGCTGTCGGCGGGCGTGCTGGCGATGGGCTGGTGGCGCGGGGATCGCCGCACGATGCGCGCCGGCGCCCGCATGCTGGCCGCGGAGGCGGTCAGCATCGTGCTTAAGGATCTGGTGAAGCGCGCGGTGACCCGCACGCGGCCGCATCTGCTGGTCGACAAGGGCCATTACGAGCTTCGCTTCGGTGGGCCGCATGACGGGCCGTACAACAGCTTTCCCTCGGGCCACACCGCCGGCGCCGTCGCGGTGTCGCGGGCCTTGGCGCGTGAATATCCCGAGGGCGATCTCCCCGCCTATGCCGCTGCCGCGACGATCGCCGTCGGCCAGATACCGGCCAGCGCGCATTATCCGACCGACATCACCGCTGGCGCCGCGGTCGGCTATATCTCCGAATGGCTGGTCGATCAGGCCGTGCAGGCGATCGACGCGCGGCTAGAGCGGGCGCCGCATGGCGCAGCGCTGGGCGCTGGTGGGGAAGAGACGCCGCTCGTGATCGAGCCGGTCGAACAGCCCGAGCGTCATCTCGCCATCGTCTAGCACCTTGAAGCCGAGGTGCTCGTAGAGCGGCCGGTTCCACGCAATGACCCGGTCGGTGGTCAACGTCAGCGCCGCCCAGCCGCTGGCGCGGGCGTGGTCGGCGGCGGCCTCGATCAGCGCCCGGCCATAGCCCTTGCCCTGATGGCCGAGCGCCACCGATACCTCGTGGATATAGAGCGCGTCGTCGAGCGCATGGGCGAACAGGAAGCCGGCCAGTTCGCCGCTATCCTCGGCCACCCATAGCTCGCCCTTAGCCTGCGCCGGCTCAAGCTCGGCCAGCGGCGTCGGCTCGGCATCGGCCGCCCAATCCATATGTGTCCCACGAAACCGCTCGCCCGCTGAAATCTCGATGGCGGCGATGCGCGGCAAGTCTTCGGCGCGCGCCAATCTGACTGTCATGAAGCGGCTCTAGCGATCCCAGCCGACGGCAGGGCGCCCAGCGAGCATGCCCTCGACGCTCAAATCCTCATCGACATCCGGCCAGTGGATGCCGCCGCCCGAGCCGATCAACTGCCAGTTCGCGCGCTGCTCCGGCGTGGCGTCACGAAGGCGCGGATACCAGATGATCGGCGTGGCGATGGTCCGCCCGTCGCGCAGGTCGACGACGAGCTGGTCATGGGCAAAGCGAACATCCATCGCCCGCTCATCGCGCGGGCTTGCCAGAGTGGCCATGCCAAGCATCCTCCAAACGGTGGACGTTATCTTGCACCATTCGCTCGATCTTCGCCAGATCGCGAGCATTGAAACCGTCGTTGAGCACGAGGCGAACCGGCCGAAGCAGGAATTTTACCGCCCTGCCATCGCGCTCGACATGCACATGCGGGGGCGGGTGGTCGCCCGCATAGAAGAAGAAGCGATAGGAGCCTTCGCGATGGATGCTCGGCATCCGCGTCGATCGTCCTACGCCGGGGCGAGGCCGAGCTGCCGCATGATCGACAACTGATCGAACCACACCCGCTCGCAAGCGATGCCGTCGCCATCGAAGATGAACAGCGCGGCCATGCGCACCTTGAACGACTTGCCGGTCGGCGGAATGACCTGCCCGCCGGCGCTGATCGGCCCCTTGTGGGTGCCCAGCAGCCAGAATTCCGCCAGCACGCCGTCGTCGGTGTGGTGGAGCTGGATGATTTCGTTGCGCTGGTCGGGGAAGGGGGTGCGCGACAGCTGGAAATAGCGGCGCACCTCGGCATCGCCGTCGAACACCGTGTCGGTACCGATCAGCTCGTAGCGCGGGTGGGTGAAGGTCGCCATGACGCGCTCGAAATCGAGTTCCGTCTCGGCGACCATATGCTCGCGCACCACGGCTTCGCGGTGCGCGCGGACGGTGGCCAGCTCACCCATCAGTGCGACCGCGTCAGTTCGCGCATCGCGTTCTCCAGCCCGTCGAGCGTCAGCGGGAACATGCGGCCTTCCATGATGGTCTTCATCATCTGGATCGACTGGCCATGCGCCCAATGCTTCTCGGGGATCGGGTTCAGCCACACCGCCGAATGATAGACGTCGAGCATCCGGCGCATCCAGGTCTCGCCCGATTCCTCGTTCCAATGCTCGACCGAACCGCCCGGATAGTTGATCTCGTATGGGCTCATCGAGGCGTCGCCGACGAAGATGATCTTATAGTCGTGCGGGAATTTGTGGAGCACATCGAGCATGTTGTGCCGCTCGCTCCACCGGCGCTTGTTGTCCTTCCACACCGCCTCGTAGACACAATTGTGGAAGTAGAAAAATTCGAGATGCTTGAACTCGGTGTGCGCGGCCGAGAACAGCTCCTCCATCAGCTTGATGTGCGGGTCCATCGAGCCGCCGATGTCGAGGAACAGCAGCACCTTCACCGCATTGTGCCGCTCCGGGCGCATCACGATGTCGAGATAGGCCTTCTTCGCGGTGCCGCGGATCGTCTCGTCGAGGTCAAGCTCGTCGGCGGCGCCGGTGCGCGCAAATTTGCGCAGGCGGCGCAGCGCCACCTTGATGTTGCGCGTGCCCAGCTCAACGTCGTTGTCGAGGTTCTTGAACTCGCGCTTGTCCCAGACCTTCACGGCGCGGCCATGGCGGCCTTCCTTCTGGCCGATGCGCACGCCTTCGGGGTTGTAGCCATAGGCGCCGAAGGGTGACTTGCCCGCCGTCCCGATCCACTTGTTGCCGCCCTGGTGGCGTTCCTTCTGCTCCTCAAGCCGCTTCTTCAGCGTCTCCATCAGCTCGTCCCACGAGCCGAGCTTGTTGACCTCCTCCATCTCCTCGGGGGTCAGGTACAGCTCGGCGAGCTTCTTCAGCCATTCCTCGGGGATTTCGGCGGTCTCGGTGCCGTAATTGGTTTCCAGCCCCTTGAAGACCTTGCCGAACACCTGATCGAAGCGGTCGAGCAGCCCCTCGTCCTTCACGTAGGTGGCGCGCGCGAGATAGTAGAAATCCTCGACCCGGCGGTCGATGACGCCGGCCTTCAGCGCCTCGAGCAGGATGAGGTGCTCCTTCAGCGAAGCGTTGATCTTGGCGGCGCGAAGCTCGTCGACGAAGTTCAGGAACATGAGGCTTTCCTAGCTGTCGCGCGGCACGGCGGCCAGCGCCTTCAGGGTGCGGTGGGGCGGGCTCACAGTGTCGAGGCGGCCGCCGGGGAAGAAGGCGCGGGTGTTCGCCTGCGCGGGCAGGGGATCGAGCGCGGCGGCCAGCCCTTCGGGCGTCCAGGTCGCGTCGCCGTTGCTGATCAGATGCTCGCCGTCCCACGGCGCGAACAGCACGACGTCGCCGCCTTCGACGCCGAACACGCGGCCGGTAAAGCGGCAGAGCGGCGAGGCGAGGTAGACGATCAGCGGCGCGATATGTTCGGGCAAATGCCGGTCGAAGCCGTCGCGCCTGGGCATCTGCGCCAGCACGAAGTCGGACGCCTCGACCATCCGCGTCCGCCCGCTCGGCGCGATGGCGTTGGCGCGGATGCCCAACTCGGCCAGCTCCTGCGCCGCGACCTGCGTGAAGGCGGCGATGCCGGCCTTCGCCGCGCCATAGGCGGCGCCCGCCGGCATCGGGTGGAGCCCGACCGGCGAGGTGGTGTTGATCAGCGCGCGGCCCAGTTCGGGCCCGCGGTCGCGCCAGTGGGCGGCGGCGGCGCGGGTGACGGCGGCGGTGCCCTTCAGGTGAACGGCGATCTCGAGGTCGAAATCGGCCTCGGTCATGTCGGCGATGGCGGCGGGCCGGTTGATGCCGGCGTTGTTCACGACGATGTCGAGCTGGCCGAAGGTGCGCACCGCCTGCTCGACGATGGTCGCGGCACCGTCCCAGTCGGCGACCGAGGCGAGGTTGGCGACCGCCTGGCCGCCGGCGTCGCGGATTTCCTCGGCAACGGCATTGGCCGCATCGGCGTCGCCACCTTCGCCTAGCACCGAGCCGCCGAGATCGTTGACGACGACGCGCGCACCGGCGGCAGCAAGCGCCAGCGCATGCGCGCGGCCGATGCCGCGCCCGGCCCCTGTCACAACCGCCACCTTGCCGTCGAGCAAGCTCATCGCCGATCCTTCCGATACGCAAGCTAGCGCGCCTGACGCGACCAACAAGCTAGGCAAGGGGGCAGGGTGATCGGTCTCGACTTTGCAGGGAAGACCGCGCTCGTGGTCGGCGGCTCGACGGGCATCGGCAATGCGGCCGCGCAGATGTTCCGCGAGGCGGGCGCCACCGTCCATGTTACCGGCACCCGTGCCGACGCGGCGGCCTATGAAGGCACCGACGGCGACCTGACCGGGCTGACCTACCATCGCCTCGACATCGGCGACCGCAATGCGGTGACGGCGTTCGATCCCGGTATCGCCGGCCTCGACGCGCTGGTGATCGCCGCCGGCATGGTCATGTACAAGCGCGCCGAGTTCGAGATCGAGAATTTCGAGAAGGTGATCTCGGCGAACCTCACCGGCTTCATGCAGCTGTCGACCAAATTTTTGCCACAGCTACGGGCCGCCAAGGGCTCGATCGTCAACGTCGGCTCGGTGGCGAGCTTCAAGGGTGTGGTCGGTCAGCCGGCCTATTCGGCGTCGAAGGGTGGGCTCAGGACGCTCACCAGGTCGCTGGCGATGGCCTTCGCCGGCGACGGCGTGCGGGTGAATCTTGTCGCGCCGGGGTTGATCCGCACCAAGATGACCGAGGTGACCTGGGGTAACGAGGCGCGCGCCGTCGCGACCGAGGCAGCGATCCCGCTGAAGCGCCTCGGCGAGCCGCGCGATGTTGGCGGGGCCATCCTGTTCCTGTGCAGCGATATCGCGGCCTATATCACCGGCGAATCGATCCTGATCGACGGAGGAGCCACGGCATGAGCTGGGCCAAGGGCAAGATCGTCCTCGTCACCGGCGGCAGCCAGGGCATTGGCCATGCCACCGCCGTGGCCTTCCGCAACGCCGGGGCGACGGTTCATATCACCGGCACGCGCGACGCGGCGGCCGACTATGAGGACGATCTGTCGGGCTTCACCTACCACCGCGTCGCGATGGGCGAGGCGGACAAGCGCGCCGCGCTGGCCGCGGCCATCCCGGCGCTCGACGTGCTGGTCAACAATGCCGGCATGGGTGCGCCCGATGAATATACGCTGGAGGGCTTCTCGCGCGTCATCGAGGTCAACCTCACCGCGGTGATGGACCTGTGCCTGCGCTTCCACCCGGCGCTGGCCGCCGCTAAAGGCGCGGTGATCAACGTCGGTTCGCTGTCGTCTTTCCTCGCGATCAAGGATCAGCCGGCCTACACCACCTCGAAGACCGCGATCCTCGGGCTGACGCGGGCGCTCGGCGACAAATGGTCGGCGGACGGCGTGCGGGTGAACATGGTGGCGCCGGGCTTCATCGAGACGCGGATGACCGGCCGCGCGCGGGAGAACCCCGATGTCGAGAAGCGGCTGCTGAAGGCGATCCCGATGCAGCGCTGGGGCCAGCCGGCGGAAATCGCCGACGCGATCCTGTTTCTCGCCAGCCCGGCGGCGAGCTACATCACCGGCCAGAGCCTCGCGATCGATGGCGGGCTGCTGCTGCGCTGAGAATCCCTCGCCCGCTTGCGGGAGGGAGGGGCCCGCCGCGAAGCGGTGGGAGGGTGAGGGTGATCGGCCGCCGAAGGGCTCGCTGACGCTCGCACACCCTCACCTAACCTCTCCCGCAAGCGGGAGAGGGACAAGATCAGGCGCGTTCGCCGCCCGCGTCTTCCAGCACATGCTGGATCGAGGTGCCGAACAGCAGCGCCTGCGGCGCGATCATCAGCAGCGGGGCGTAGTCGGTGAAACCGCGTAAGCCCAGGCCGTAGGCGAAGCCGCTGAAGATGATGCCGGTGGCGAGCAGCAGCAGGTGGGCCATCGAGGGCAGGCGCGGCACGAAGATGCACCAGAGCGCGCAGCCGGCCATCGCGGTCATCGTCAGCGCGCGCAGGCTCATGTCGATGAAATCGGCCTGTACCGAGGCCGAGAGCAGCATGACGAAGATCGGCGCGGCGAGCGCCACGCGCAGCGCGACCCGTTCGACGAGCGAAGACGGCAGGAACATCGAATAAACCCCCTCGGTGAACGCTCCCCCGAGCGACTCGCCGAAATGCTGCTAACCCATCCCGCGCGGCGGCGTCAGCCGCGCACGCTGTCGCAGGCGATCAGGCGTTGCCCTGGCGCCGCGACATGAAGGCCAGTCGCTCGAACAGCATCACGTCCTGCTCGTTCTTCAGGAGCGCGCCATGCAGCGGCGGGATCAGCTTCTTGGGGTCGCGCGACTGCAGGACGTCGAGCGGCAACTCCTCGTGCATCAGCAGCTTCAGCCAGTCGAGCAGCTCGCTGGTCGACGGCTTCTTCTTCATCCCCGGCACGTCGCGGATATCGTAGAAGACGGTCAGCGCCTCGCGGACCAACTCCTTCTGGATATCGGGGAAGTGGACGTCGACGATGGCCTGCATCGTCTCGCGATCCGGAAACTTGATATAGTGGAAGAAGCAGCGGCGCAGGAAGGCGTCGGGCAGTTCCTTCTCGTTGTTCGAGGTGATGACGACGATCGGCCGCTGCCTGGCGATGATATTCTCGCCGGTTTCGTAGACGTGGAACTGCATGCGGTCGATTTCGAGCAGCAGGTCGTTCGGAAACTCGATGTCCGCCTTGTCGATTTCGTCGATCAGCAGGACGGGGAGCTGCTCGCTGGTGAACGCCTCCCACAGCTTGCCCTTGCGGATGTAGTTGCGGATGTCCTTCACCCGCTCGTCGCCCAGCTGACTGTCGCGCAGGCGGCTCACCGCGTCATATTCGTAGAGGCCCTGCTGCGCCTTGGTGGTCGACTTGATGTGCCACTCGATCAAAGGCGCGTCGAAAGCCTTGGCGATCTCCTGCGCCAGCACGGTCTTGCCGGTGCCGGGCTCGCCCTTGACCAGCAGCGGGCGGCGCAACGTGGCCGCGGCGTTGACCGCCACCTTCAGATCATCGGTGGCGACATAGGCGCTGGTGCCGTCAAAACGCATGATTTCTCCCTCGCTTGGCGGGCGCAAGCTAGGGAAGGGTAATCCTCACGGCAAGCTGGCAGCTTGGCGAGCCTCGAGCAGATCCCACAGGGTGCGGTGAATCGCGGTCATCTGCGCCGCACCGAAGCCGATCGCGCGGCGCGAAGCGGGGCTATGCGCGACGGCGGCAATGGCTGTGGCGATCTCGATATCGGCATGCTCAGGCACCTCTCCGGCCAGCGCGGAGCGCAGCGCCGGCCAGTCGGCGGCGAGCGCAGCGACGGCACCGAGCGCGCAGCCGGCGCGGTCGGAGCGGGCGAGCGTCAACATCGCCTCGCGCTGCCCGCGCACCAGATGTTCGTGGCGCGACAGGTCGGTGCGGCGGGGAGCGGCGACGGTAATGGTCGATCGGCCAATCCACGCGCGCTCGGCTTCGAATCGCTCGGCGAAGGACGCTAGCCACCGGTCGGGATCGACCGAGGCGGCCATCGCCGCGACGCTGGGACGCTCGGCGTGCAGCAGCGCGAAGAAGTGCAGCGCTTCGACGCGCGAAGGATCGTCGGAGCTCGCCAGCGCGACGCTGACGGCATGGGCGTGGCTGCGCGTCGCCGCTGCGGCCGTCGCGATCAGTTCCCCGGCGAATGCGTGCGGATCATCCGCGTCCGCGTCCAGCCGAAACGCCAGCGCCGCCATGCCGACTCTCCTCCCAAAGCAACTTGAGCGAAGAGGCTAACCGAAGGACGTAAAGACCGGCTTAATGGGGGTGCGGCGGTGGCGCGCAGGGTCGAGGGGTGATCGCGCGCCTCTATCGCGGGCTAACAGCCCGGTGATCGCTGTAGGTGGTCACGGTGCGCATCGAGCCTTCCTTGCCCATCATCGACCCGTGCATCTCGCTCATCTGCTCGGCGAGCACCGGACGGCCGTCGGGCATCAGCTTGTAGCGGCTGGTCGCCTCCATGCGGTCGACCTTGGCGACCAGCATCATCCGTACCGGCTTGGTGGTGACGACATCCAGCCGCTCGACGAACGGGCGGGGGCCGTCGGCGACCAGTACCTCCGCCCGCGCGCTGGCCGACAGGTCCGATTTGCCGAGCAGCAGCGCGCCTTTGGGGAGCTTCGCGGCGAGGTAGGCCGGCTTCGCGCCCGGCTTGCGCTGTGCCCCGGCGCCGAAATAGGCGGCCACGCGGCCATAGTTCGGCACCAGCGCGTCCTTCATCGCCTTGGCGTGGTCGCGCACGTCATCGGCTGGCGGCGCCTTGCCGTCGATGCTGACCAGGGTCCAGCGCTGGCCGACGGGGCGTGACGGGTCGTAGCGCTCGACGATGGTGCGGGCCTTCACCTCGCTGCCGCTGCGCTGCTCTTGCTTCGAGGTGCGCGTCCAGGCGAAATCGTCGGGGCCGACGGTTTTCGCCTCGGCGACAAGGCGGTCGAGCAGGGGATCGGCGTGGGCGGGCGATGGAACCGCAAGCGCCGCCACCGCTCCTATCGTCATACCGGCGAAAGCCGGTATCCAGGCCGACCGCCCGACTGGATACCGGCTTTCGCCGGTATGACGGAAAGGGAGGAGGCGGCTGAAAACGGTCCTCACGGCTTCACCCGGCGATAGGTGAAGCCCGCTTCGCTGGTCTTGCCGTCCTTGCTGCCGATGCGGACGAAATGGGTGACGCTGTCCGGGCCGGTGCGGCGGATGGTCAGGCCGTTGAAATACCAGACGTCCTTCTCGACCGCGACCAGCGGGAAGCGCACCACCTGCGCCTTTTCCTCCCACGCGGTCATGTCGGGATTGAAATGCTTCACCCGATATTCGAGCGAACCATCGACCTCGGCGAGCATCACCAGTTCGTAGAAGGCGGGCTTGCCGTCGCGCAGCGAGCGGAAATGGCCGACCATCTGGCCGCCGGCGGGCGGCGAATAGCTCTCCCGCACCGCGCCGCCGAGCCCTTCGCCTTCCCAGGTGCCGACCATCCACTGGAGATCGGCGAGGGTGGCTTTCGGGGATGGCGCGCCGGGGACGGCCGAGCGCGTTTCTGCGGCATAGGCGGGTGAGGGCGCGACCAGCGCTGCTACCGCCCACATCGTCATACCGGCGAAAGCCGGTATCCAGACCGATGCTCGTGCTGGATACCGGCTTTCGCCGGTATGACGGGTGGTGGTGTGGGGAGAGAGGGCCAGCTTCATCGGCGATGAGGCTAGCCCTCCCTCGATCAGGTGTCGAGGAAGCTGCGCATCTTCCGGCTGCGCGACGGGTGCTTGAGCTTCCTGAGCGCCTTCGCCTCGATCTGGCGGATACGTTCGCGGGTCACGCTGAACTGCTGGCCGACCTCCTCGAGCGTGTGATCGGTGTTCATGCCGATGCCGAAGCGCATGCGCAGCACGCGTTCCTCGCGCGGGGTCAGCGACGCCAGCACGCGGGTCACCGTCTCCTTGAGGTTCGAGTGAATCGCGGCGTCGACCGGGATGACGGCGTTCTTGTCCTCGATGAAGTCGCCGAGGTGCGAATCCTCCTCGTCGCCGATCGGCGTCTCGAGGCTGATCGGCTCCTTGGCGATCTTCATCACCTTGCGGACCTTTTCGAGCGGCATCGACAGCCGCTCGGCGAGATCCTCGGGCGTCGCCTCGCGGCCATGCTCGTGGAGGAACTGACGACCGGTGCGCACCAGCTTGTTGATCGTCTCGATCATGTGCACCGGGATGCGGATGGTGCGCGCCTGATCGGCGATCGAGCGGGTGATCGCCTGCCGGATCCACCAGGTGGCGTAGGTCGAGAATTTATAGCCGCGGCGATACTCGAACTTGTCGACCGCCTTCATCAGGCCGATGTTGCCTTCCTGAATGAGATCAAGGAACTGCAGGCCGCGGTTCGTGTACTTCTTCGCGATGGAGATCACGAGGCGGAGGTTCGCCTCGACCATTTCCTTCTTGGCGATACGCGCCTCGCGCTCGCCCTTCTGCACCATGTTGACGATGCGGCGGAACTCGTTGAGCTCGACGCCCGTCGCATTGGCGATGTCGGCCACTTCGCGGCGGATCTTCTCGACCGCGTCGCGCTCGGTGTCGGCGAACGCCGTCCACTTCTTGTCGATGCCGCCGACGCGCGCCAGCCAGCCCTCGTCGAGCTCGTTGCCGAGATATTCGTCGAGGAAGGCCTTGCGGTTGATGCGGTGGCGCTCGGCGAGGCGAAGCGTCTGGCCGCCGAGCGACATCAGCTTGCGGTTGTAGCTGTAGAGCTGATCGACGAGGAACTCGATCTTGGCGTTGTTGAACGCGATCGCGGTGACCAGTTCGGTCAGTTCCTGGCGGAGCTTCTGATACTTCTTCTCGTCGCCATCGGAGAAGTCGCCGCCGCCGTGCAGCGCAACGAGCCGCGCTTCCTGCAGCTTGTGGAACTTCTTGTAGACGCCGCCCAGCTCGGCGAACTTCTCGATCGCCGCCGGCTTCAGCAGCTCTTCCATCGCGGCGAGCGAGAGGGTGTTGTCCTCCTCGTCGTCGTCGAAGCTCTGGCGCGGAGCGCGCCGCTCGGTAAACTCGTCCTCGTCGGACGCGGCGGGGGCCTCCTCGGCCTCCTCTTCAGCGTCTTCCTTGTAAGCCGGCGCGGCGGGAAGGTCCGACGACTCGCCGCCCTCGACCTGCTCCTCGGTCGGGTCCTTGTGCAGCATGGCGTCGAGATCGAGGATCTCGCGCAGCTGCATCCGGCCTTCGTTGAGGGCGGTCGACCAGTCGATGATAGCGTTGAAGGTGAGGGGGCTCTCGCAGAGGCCCGCGATCATAGTGTTGCGGCCGGCCTCGATGCGCTTGGCGATGGCGATTTCGCCCTCGCGCGACAGCAGCTCCACCGCGCCCATCTCGCGCAGGTACATGCGCACCGGATCGTCGGTGCGGTCGAGCTTTTCCTTGGGCGCGGCGACGGTCGGTGCGGCAGCGACCGAATCGTCGGCGTCGACGCCGGCGACATCATCGTCATCGTCGTCGTTGTTGGCGGACTCGCCGTCCTCGCCCTGTTCCTCGTTCTCGACGATGTTGATGCCCATCTCGGAAAGGGCCGACATCACATCCTCGATCTGCTCGGAGGACATCTGGTCCTGCGGCAGCGCCTCGTTCAGCTCGTCATAGGTGATGTAGCCGCGCTTCTTGGCGCGGAGGATCAGCTTCTTGACGTTGCCCTCGTTGAGATCGAGCAGGGGAGCGCCGTCGCCTTCGCCCTTCGCCTCGGGAGCATCCGTCTGAGCCGCCGTGGTCTTCGCCATTCCCGGTCACCGTCCGTTTTGGGGAACGGCGGCTGCGTCGACCGCGCCAACCGTCCCGGTTTTTATATCATGGCCTTCACGGGCCTAACGCCCGGAACGCCCCGAATGTCGCTTGCCGGCCTGTCAGAAGCGCCGGCGGAGTAGCTGCCAACACATCGGCTTCACGCGCCCGCAGCGGCGGTCGCAGCCAAATGGTTGCAGATAAAGGCTTTTCTCTTGGTCCGCCGCACCTCGTCCAGTCAGGGCGGCTAATTATACCCGGCTAATGTGTTTCCGGGCGGCGGATTGTCAAGGTTCGCGAATCACCGCTCGTCTCAGGCGGCCTTTGTGCCGGCGACATCGCGGTCGTCGGCCTGCGCCGGAGAGCCCGGCTCGGGCTCCGGCGTGTGGCCGTGCGTCGATCGGGCGCGGAGGTCGGGGTCAGGGCCGTGATCCTCGTGCCAGCGCGCCAGCCGCTCGTTGATCGCCCGCTCGGCAGCGCTCAGCTCGCGGCGCCGCTCCATCAGCGCCGCGGCGCGCTCGTCGCGGTCGGAATCCTCGCCCTCGTCGAGCTCGCGCAGCTCGTTCTGCACGACGATCTTCTCGACCGCGACGTCCTGATAGTCGGCGAGCGCCTTCAGCATCGTCGCCAGCATCGAGCGGGCGCGCGCCTCGTCGGAGCGGGCCGAGGTGAAGGAATAATGCAGCGAATAGCTGTCGCGCGCCTCGTCGATGATCGCGGCGAGCCCGTCGGCGCGCAGCGTCTCGTCGAGTTCCTCGCGGGTCAGCTCCGGGTTCCAGCCGAGCGCGCTCAGCAGGCCATCGCGCAGCCGCTGCCGTTTGCGATTGCCGATGGTGAGGCGAGCGACACTCTCCGGATTGTCGGCGGCGACCGGCGGGTGGTTGAGCAGGCCGATCAGCACCGAATGCGTCGCAGCGGCGATGTCGCGCGGCCAGCGCTGCGGCTGAGACCGCGGCGGCAGCGGCGCGGCGGCGCTGCGGCTGCCCCAGCCGAAATGCCGGAAGAACAGGTCGTCGGTGAGCAGGCGATACTGCTCGCGCACGTCCTTGTCGGCGATGGTCCCGACATGCTCGCGCAGCTTCGCCTTGATCGCCGCGCGCGTCTCGGGCGTGTCCGCGCGCGAGGCGGCGACCACCGTCTGCCAGAGATACTCATAGAGCGGCGATGCGTTGGCGAGCCGCGCCTCGAAGCCTTCCTTGCCCTCGACCTTCACCAGATCGTCGGGATCCTGGCCCTCGGGGAGCGTCAGGATACGCAGCGACTGGCCGGGGGCGAGGAGGGGGAGCGCCTTCAGGGTGGCGCGCTCGGCGGCGCGCTTGCCGGCGGCGTCGCCATCGAAGCAGAGCACCGGCTCGGGCACGACGCGCCACAGCAATTGCAGCTGCCATTCGGTCAGCGCGGTGCCCAAGGGCGCCACCGCTTCCTCGACGCCGGCCTGCGCCAGCGCGATCGTGTCCATATAGCCTTCGACGACGATCAGCCGCCCCGACTTGCGCGCCAGCGGTCCCGCCAGGTCGAGATTGTAGAGCAGCCGGCCCTTGTCGAAGAGCGCGGTATCGGGCGAGTTCAGATATTTCGGCTGCCCGTCGCCGAGGATACGCCCACCGAAGCCCACCACCCGCCCGCGCGGGTCGCGGATCGGGAACATCAGGCGGTTGCGGAAGCGGTCGTAGCTTTCGTCACGCTCCTCGGCATGGCCGATCAGCCCGACCTCGGTGAGCTTGGCCTCGCCATGCTTGGCCAGCGCCGACTTCAGCTTGTTGCCGTCGGGCGCGTAGCCGAGGAGGAAGCGCTTCTGCGTCTCGGGCGTCAGCCCGCGTTCTTCGATGTAGCGGCGGGCATTGGCGCCCGACAGGCCGCCGAGCTGCTCGGTGAACCAGGTCGCCGCCGCGCTGGTGATGTCATGGAGCCCGGCCTGCGCCTTCTGCCGCTCGCGCGCCTCAGGCGATTCCTCGGGGATGGCGAGGCCCGCTTCGGCCGCAAGGCTGCGCACGGCTTCGGGGAAGCGCAGCCCCTCCTGCTCGACGACGAAGCGGATGACGTCGCCGTGCGCGCCGCAGCCGAAGCAATGATAGAAGCCCTTGTCCTCGTTGACGTAGAAGCTCGGCGTCTTCTCGTTGTGGAACGGGCAGCAGCCCTTCCACTCGCGCCCCGCCTTGGTGAGCTTCACCCGCCGCTGGATGACCTGCACCAGCCCAACGCGGGCGCGCAGTTCGTCCAGAAAGGTTTCGGGAAAGGCCATGCTGCCTGTGTAACTCGCAGGGGCGGGGCCGCCTATCCGCATATTGTCGCCGGAAGGGGGTGCGAAACGACGTTGGAAGGGCGCTTCATGCTGCCACCCACCATCCGTCATACCGGCGAAAGCCGGTATCCAGACCGACCGTCGAGCTGGATACCGGCTTTCGCCGGTATGACGGGTTGGTTTGGTCGGGCGGCGGCGGTTCTAGCCGGCGGCCGGATGCGTCGCGCTACTGCGTCAGCGCCTGCTTCACCATCAGGCTGGCGCGACTCATGTCGATCTGGCCGGCGAAGCGCTGCTTCAGCTCGGCCATCACCCGGCCCATGTCCTGCGGCCCCTTGGCGCCCAGCTCCTCGACGAGCGAGCGCACCGCATCCTGCGCCTGCGCCGGGTCCATCTGCTGCGGCAGGAAGCTCTCGATGACCGCCAGCTCGGCGCGCTCGGCGTCGGCGAGTTCGGGGCGGTTGCCCGAGAGGTACATCTCGATCGACTCGCGGCGCTGCTTCGCCATCTTGGTCAGCACGTCGGCGACGACCTGGTCGTCATCGAGCGTGGTGGCGGCGGTGCGCAGCTCGATGTCCTTGTTCTTAATGGCGGCCGTCATCATGCGCAGCGCGCTGACGCGGCGCTCGTCGCGCGCCTTCATGGCGTCGATCGTCGCGGCCTTGATGTCGTCGCGGATCATCGGAAACTCTCTCGATTCGGAAAGCGATCACCGTAGCCGGGGCGAGCGGGAAATAATAGAATTGACCGCGAGAGGAGCGCTACCTACCTAGCGGCCGTTTACCCGCCCCCCAGCCTGAAGGAACCTCGCGTGGCCGATCCCGCCGCCCAGCCCCCGCACGGAGCGACCGGCGTGCTCGCATTGGCCGACGGGACGCTCATCTGGGGCCGTGGCCTCGGCGCCGAGGGCGAGGCGGTTGGCGAGGTGTGCTTCAACACCGCGATGACCGGCTATCAGGAGATCATGACCGATCCGTCCTACGCGGCGCAGATCATCAATTTCACCTTCCCGCACATCGGCAATGTCGGCGCGAACAACGAGGACGTCGAGGCGACCAACCCTTACGCGCTCGGCGCCATCATCCGCGAGGATGTGACCGAGCCGCAGAGCTGGCGCGCGACCCGCGGCTTCGACGAGTGGCTGAAGAGCTTCGACCGTATCGGCCTTGCCGGCGTCGACACCCGCGCGCTGACCCGCCGCATCCGCATCGCGGGCGCGCCGAACGGCGTCATCGCGCACCGCCAGGACGGCAAGTTCGACACCGAAGCGCTGATCGCCAAGGCGCGGGAATGGCCGGGCCTCGAGGGCATGGACCTCGCCAAGGAGGTGTCGACCCGCCAGACCTACAAGTGGGACGACGGCGTCTGGACCTTGGGTCAGGGCTACGCGACGCACAGCGCCAACCCGGCCGGCCCGCACGTCGTCGCCATCGACTACGGCATCAAGCGCAACATCCTCCGCAACCTCGTCAACGCCGGCGCGCGCGTGACGGTGGTGCCGGCGACGGCGACCTATGACGAGATCATGGCGCATGCGCCCGACGGCATCTTCCTGTCGAACGGCCCCGGCGACCCGGCGGCGACCGGCACCTATGCCGTCCCGGTGATCCAGCAGCTGCTCGCCGCCGCGACGCCGGTGTTCGGCATCTGCCTCGGCCACCAGCTGCTCGGGCTCGCGGTCGGCGCCAAGACCTCGAAGATGCACCAGGGACACCGCGGCGCGAACCATCCGGTAAAGCGCCTCGGCGACGGCAAGGTCGAGATCACCAGCATGAACCACGGCTTCGCGGTCGAGGTGGACACCTTGCCGGCGAACGCCAGGCCGACGCATGTCAGCCTGTTCGACGGCTCGCTCGCCGGCCTCGAATTGACCGACCGCCCGGCATTCAGCGTCCAGTACCACCCCGAGGCGAGCCCGGGCCCGCAGGACAGCCATTATCTGTTCCAGCGCTTCGTCGATCAATTGAAGGTCGGTAAGTGACCCGCCGCGCCGCCCTTGCGCTGACCTTGCTGGCCGCCGCTGCGGCCTGCTCGCGCTCGGAGCCGTCGCACGAGGAGATCGCCACCGAGCTGGTGCGCGCCAAGGACAGCGTGCTGCTCGTCGCCGGCCCGCCCGAGACGCAGGCCCGCGCGATGGCCGCCGCCGCCGACCTCGGCTGGACGGTCGAGCAGGCCGCCGAGCATGCCCGGATCAAGCCGGTCAACGTAACCAGCACCGACGAGGTGACCTCGTTCGTCGCCGACCTCGACAACGGAAAATATGGCCCGGTCACCTCGCTGAAGCTCGGCTTCACGTCGCCGCCCATGATGCCCAGGGAATAGATCGCAGCCGATGCCCAAGCGTACCGACATCTCCTCCATCCTCATCATCGGCGCCGGCCCGATCATCATCGGGCAGGCGGCGGAGTTCGATTATTCGGGGACGCAGGCCTGCAAGGTCCTGAAGGAGGAGGGGTACCGGATCATCCTGGTCAACTCGAACCCCGCCACGATCATGACCGACCCGGACATGGCCGACGCGACCTATGTCGAGCCGATCACCCCGGCCATCGTCGCCAAGATCATCGAGAAGGAGCGGCCCGACGCGGTGCTGCCGACGATGGGCGGGCAGACGGCGCTCAACACCGCGCTGGCGCTCGCCGCCGACGGCACCTTGGCGAAGTTCGGCGTGCAGCTGATCGGCGCCGATGCGGAAGCCATCGACAAGGCCGAGGACCGGCTGAAGTTCCGCGAGGCGATGGACAAGATCGGCCTCGAATCGCCGCGCTCCGCCATCGCGCATACGCTCGACGAGGCGCTCGCCGCGCTCGACCACACCGGCCTGCCGGCGATCATCCGGCCATCGTTCACCATGGGCGGGACGGGCGGCGGCATCGCCTATAACCGCGACGAGTTCGTGGCGATCGTCACCGGCGGCCTCGATGCCTCGCCGACCACCGAAGTGCTGATCGAGGAGTCGGTGCTCGGCTGGAAGGAATATGAGATGGAGGTGGTCCGCGACCGCGCGGACAACGCCATCATCATCTGCTCGATCGAGAATATCGACCCGATGGGCGTCCATACGGGCGATTCGATCACCGTCGCGCCGGCGCTGACGCTGACCGACAAGGAATATCAGATCATGCGCAACGCGAGCATCGCGGTGTTGCGTGAAATCGGTGTTGAAACAGGCGGTTCGAACGTTCAGTTCGCAGTCAACCCGAAAGACGGCCGCCTCGTCGTCATCGAGATGAACCCGCGCGTCTCGCGCTCCTCGGCGCTGGCGTCGAAGGCGACCGGCTTCCCGATCGCCAAGGTCGCGGCAAAGCTCGCGGTCGGCTACACGCTCGACGAGATCGACAACGACATCACCGGGGCGACGCCGGCGTCGTTCGAGCCGACGATCGATTACGTCGTCACCAAGATCCCGCGCTTCGCCTTCGAGAAGTTCAAGGGCGCCGAGCCCTATCTCCACACCGCGATGAAGTCGGTGGGCGAGGTCATGGCGATCGGTCGCAGCTTCGCCGAGAGCCTGCAGAAGGCGCTGCGCGGGCTGGAGACGGGGCTCACCGGGCTCGATGACGTGGTGGCGCTCAAGGGCGCCAGCCGCGACGATGTCGCCGCCGAGCTGGCCAAGCCGTCGCCCGACCGCCTGCTGGTTGCCGCTCAGGCGCTGCGCGAGGGCTGGTCGGTCGAGGATATCCACCGCATCACTCATTACGAGCCCTGGTTCCTCGAGCGCATCGCCGAGATCGTCGCGGCCGAAGCCGAGGTCGAGGCGAAGGGTGTGCCGTGGGACCCGGCGGCGTTGCGCCGCCTGAAGGCGATGGGCTTTTCCGACGCGCGGCTGGCGAAGCTGGTCGGCCTCACCGAGGCCGATGTGGCGAAGCAGCGCCGCGACCTCGGCGTCCGCCCGGTGTTCAAGCGCATCGATACCTGCGCCGCCGAGTTCGAGGCGAAAACGCCCTATATGTACTCGACCTACGAGGCGCCGAGCTTCGGTGTGCCCGAAGACGAGAGCCAGCCGAGCGACCGCCGCAAGGTCGTCATCCTCGGCGGCGGCCCCAACCGCATCGGGCAGGGCATCGAGTTCGACTATTGCTGCTGCCATGCCTGTTTCGCGCTCGGAGACGCCGGGTTCGAAACGATCATGATCAACTGCAACCCCGAGACGGTCTCGACCGATTATGACACCTCCGACCGGCTCTATTTCGAGCCGCTGACGCAGGAGGATGTGCTCGAAATCCTGACGCTCGAACAGTCGAAGGGCACCCTGGTCGGCGTGATCGTGCAGTTCGGCGGCCAGACGCCGCTGAAGCTGGCGCAGGGGTTGGAGGATGCAGGCATCCCGATCCTCGGCACCACGCCCGACGCCATCGATCTTGCCGAGGATCGTGAGCGCTTCGCCGAGCTGATCGACCAGTTGGGGCTGAAGCAGCCGGCGAACGGCACCGCGCGCTCGGCGGAAGAGGCCGTGCGTATCGCCGAAGGCATCGGCTACCCGGTGCTGCTGCGCCCGAGCTATGTGCTCGGCGGCCGCGCCATGGAGATCGTCGACTCGACGGCGCAGGTGCTGACTTACATCCGCGAGGCGGTGCAGGTGTCGGGAGATTCGCCGGTGCTGGTCGACCAGTATCTGCGCGACGCGATCGAGGTCGACGTCGACGCGCTCGCCGACGGCACCGATGTCTATGTCGCCGGCGTGCTGCAGCATATCGAGGAGGCGGGCGTCCATTCGGGCGACAGCGCCTGCTCGCTGCCGCCCTACAGCCTGCCGGCCGAGATCATTGCCGAGATCGAGCGGCAGACGCATGAGCTGGCGAAGGCCCTGAACGTCCGCGGCCTGATGAACGTGCAATATGCGGTGAAGGACGGCGAGGTGTACCTGATCGAGGTCAACCCGCGCGCCAGCCGCACCGTGCCGTTCGTCGCCAAGACCATCGGCCAGCCGATCGCCAAGATCGCCTCGCGCATCATGGCCGGCGAGAGCCTGGCGTCGTTCGGGCTCGTCCGGCCGGAGCTGCCGTACATCGCGGTCAAGGAAGCCGTGTTCCCCTTTGCGCGCTTCCCTGGCGTCGATCCCGTTCTCGGGCCGGAGATGAAGTCGACCGGCGAAGTCATGGGAATCGACAGCGATTTCGCCACCGCCTTTGCCAAGTCGCAGCTCGGTGCCGGCACCGTACTGCCGATGCAGGGCACGGCCTTTGTGTCGGTGAAGGACGGCGACAAGGTCATCATCGCCGAAGGCGTGAAGGGGCTGCTCGACGCCGGATTCCGCGTCGTCGCTACCTCGGGCACCGCCGACTATCTGGCGGGGCAGGGGCTGAAGGTCGAGCGCATCAACAAGGTGCTCGAAGGCCGGCCGCACATCGTCGACAAGATCAAGGACGGCGACATCGCGCTGATCTTCAATACCACCGAGGGTCAGCAGTCGCTGAAGGACAGCCAGTCGATCCGCGCCTCGGCGCTGTACGGCAAGGTTCCGTACTTCACGACGGCGGCGGCTTCGAACGCGGCGGTGCGCGCCATCGCCGCGATGAAGCAGCAAAGCCTTGAAGTACGCTCGCTGCAGTCATACTATTCGTCTCTCACGTAAGAGCTCCCCAGCACAAGCCAGCGCCATCAGGTGGGATCGACTCCCACCGCGCAGAACTTGTCTCGGAACGGAAGGAATGAGGTTATGGCGACCGTCGACAAGATGCCCATGCTGGCCGAGGGCCATCAGCATCTGATGTCGGAGCTGCATCGCCTGAAAAGCGTCGAGCGGCCGCAGATCGTCGAGGACATCGAAGAGGCAAGGGCTCACGGCGATCTTTCCGAGAACGCCGAATATCACGCCGCCAAGGAGCGGCAGGGCCATAACGAAGCCCAGATCATGGACTATGAGGACAAGCTGGCGCGCGCGCAGGTCATCGACCCCAAGTCGCTGAGCGGCGACCGCGTGGTCTTCGGCGCCACCGTCCATCTGCTCGACGATGCCGACAAGCCGGTGCGCTACCAGATCGTCGGCGAGATCGAGGCTGACGCTAAAGGCGGCCGCATCTCCTACAACTCGCCGCTGGGGCGCGCGCTGATCGGGCGCAGCATCGGCGACGAGGTCGAGGTGGTGACCCCGTCGGGCGAAAAATATTACGAGATCAAGAAGGTCGAGTTCATCTAGGGCCTCGGCCCTGATCCGCGACCTTTCGGCTCATTCCGGCTTCTGAGCAGCGCCGGCCGCTTGTCGTGGCCGGCGTCGCCGCCTAGCTAAGTCTCGTGAGACCCTTCCAGCCGCCCAAGCCCGCCCGCGCTACGATCGGCCTTGCCATCGCTTGTGCGGTTATTCAGCTATTGGCGGCACTCGCCGGGCCCGACGTGCTGGTGCAGATGGCGATCCGCGGCGGGCTGATTCCCGCACGGCTGACCGGCATCGTCGATATCGGCATGGCCGCCGTGCCGGCGCCGCTGACTCTCGTTACCTCGCTGTTCGTCCACGGTGGCTGGCTTCACCTCATCCTCAACATGCTGTTCCTGCTCATCGTCGGCCGCATGGTCGAATGGGTGGTGGGGCCGGTGAAGCTGCTGCTGATCTTCGCGGCGGGCGGCATCGCCGGCGGGCTGCTGCAGGTGCTGGTGACGCCGGGGTCGACCCTGCCGGTGATCGGCGCCAGCGGCGCGGTCGCGGCGGTGTTCGCCTGCTACGCCACGCTGTTCGCGCGCAAGCGGCCGGGGGCGCGCCGCATCCTCGGCATCAACGTATCGAGCGAGCTGCTGACCGCGCTGTGGTTCGCAGCCGCCTGGATCGGATTGCAACTGATGACCGGCGCCGCTTTCAACGCGGGCGGCGGCGGCATCGCCATCTGGGCGCACATCGGCGGCTTCATCGCCGGCCTGCTGATCGCGCAGCCGCTGGCGCGTCGCCCGAAGTCGAACGCGCTTTAGCCACCGCCTTCCCGCGGAGGCGGGAACCCAGGACGGAAAAATGCGCCCGCGGTAGCGGGCATTTCCTTTTGTATGGACTGGGTCCCCGCCTTCGCGGGGATGACGGGAAGGGGATGCTTTAAGCGTCCGGTTCGAGCAGCCGGTGCAGGTGGACGATGACGTACTTCATCGCCGCGTCGTCGACGGTGCGCTGCGCGTTCGAGCGCCACGCGACTTCCGCCGACTTGTAATCGGGGTAGACGCCGACGAGGTCGAGCTTGCTCAAATCTTCGAATTCGAGCCCGCGGGGGTCGGTGACCCGGCCGCCGAACACGAAGTGCATCTTCTGCTGATCAGTCATGGGGCGCGCCCTATAGCGGATCGCGCCGGCGGGCAAGGGGAGGGTGCGCTCAGTTGCCTTGCAAAGCGGCGAACTCGCCTTGCAGCCGCTGGATCTGCTCGCCCATCCACGCCTCGAACTCCGGCCCGTCCCAGGCGCGGTGATCGCCCTGCGCATAGGCCAGCGCGTTGCGGTGGTAGAACAGGGCGTTCATCCGGTTGGCGATCCAGCTGTTCTGGGTGCGGATCACCTTCGCCGGGGAGCCGATGACGATCGAGTTGGGCGGCACGATGGTGCCGTCCTTCACATAGGCATGCTGCCCGACGATCGAATTGTCGCCGATCACCGCCCCGCCGTAGACGGTGGCGTTGATGCCGATCAGCACATTGTTGCCGATGGTGCAGCCGTGGAGCGTCGCGTGATGAGTGATCGAGCAATGATCGCCGACCACGACCGGGCGGCCGGGGTCGGTGTGGATCATCACGAAGTCCTGGACATTGGAATAGGCGCCGATCTCGACGTGCGCCGCCTCCGACCGGATTACCGCGTTGCACCAGATCGAGCTGCCCTCGTGCATCGTCACGCGCCCGTAGATGAGCGCGCTCGGATGCACGAAGGCAGCCCGACCTGTGTCGATCACGCGGCGGCGTCCTTCATGAACTGGACGAGCGCGTCGAAGCCCTTGCGCTGGATGAACGACGTGAAGTCGGCCTCCTGCGTCAGCGCCAGGTTGACGCCCGCCACGCTGAGGTTGTGGATCTGATATTTGCCGGTCGGCAGCTTGCGCACCGTCCAGGTCGAATCGATCGGCTTGCCGCCGCTCGCCAGCGTGATGCGCGTCATCACGTCGATGTCGCCGCGGGTGCCGCGCGGCAGCGTGCGCACGACCTTCAGGCTGGAGTTCGAATATTCGTACAGCCGGTCGGCGTAGGTGCCGACGACATAGTCGGGGAACGCCGCCATATAGGCGCTGTACTGCGCCGGGGTAACCGCCGCGCGGTGGCGGCGGATCAGCCGCTCGCCGATCTCCTTCACCGCGAAATTCTCGCGCAGCATGCTGCGGAACTTGGCGCGCGCCTGCGGCTTGGTCACCGACTTGTCGCGCAGGATGGTGAAGGCCTGACCCGACAGCGTCTCGATGAAGGCGCCGGCGGCCTTGGCGTCCGCCGCGCTGGCCGGGGCGGCGGCGGGGGCCGCCGTCTGCGCCACCGACGCGGTGACCGGCGCGGCGAGCAGCGCGAGCACGGCGAAGGACTGAATGAACTTACGCATCTTATTCTCCTGAAAGGAAATCCGGTCGGCGGCTCAGCGTGGCTTCTTCAGATAGGCCACGACGGCGGCTCGCTCCTCCGGCTTCTTCAACCCAACGAAGGCCATGTTCGTTCCCGGCACCGTTTTCCGCGGATTCTCGAGATAGCTGGCGAGCAGCGCCTCGCTCCACGGCTTGCCGAAATCCTTCATGCCTTTTGAATAGCGAGTGAACTTCGGATGCGTGCCGGCCTTGCGCCCGACGACGCCCGAAAGGCTCGGCCCCATGCGGGCCTGCTCGCCGGGTTTCGCCGGATCCCAGTGGCAAACCCCGCAGCGCGAGGTGAACAGCTTCTTGCCGTCCACGACTTGCGCCGCGGCGGGCGTCGCGACGATCATCGCCGCCAGCGCAGCCACCGCCAAAGCCTTCATTTCCAAAGCTCCCTGTTCGTTACGGCCCAACATCTAATCGCTGGCGGGCCGTTCCGCCATCCTCCTGTAACATAGTGCGACATCGATGAACGGCGGATGCACGAAGCCCGCGAACGCCGGGTGGCGCCGCGGGCTTCCTGTTGCTCGCAGATGCGATCAGTCGTCGAGCTTGCGCGCCCGATCCGCCGCCGCCTTGCTGGCGCTGCGCGCGACATCCTTGGCGTGGTTGCCGACCTCGTCGAGCTTTGCCTTGGCGGCGTTCAAAGTCAGGCCGCGCTCGCCGAGTTCGGCCTTGGCGGTATCGACCGCCGCCTTCGCCGCCGCCTTGCCGGCACCGACCAGTCTGTCACGCTGCTCGCCGAGCAATTCGTCTTCACGGCGGGTGCGCGGCAGGAGCGCACCGATCAGCGCGCCGGCGGCCACGCCGACCAGGGCGACCGCCAGCGGATTCTCCTTGACGCCTTCGCCCGCGGCGCGGCGGGCCTTGCTCGCCTTGGCCTTGGCGCGGCTGGCATAGTCCGAGGTGCGCTCGCGCGCCGCCGCCAGCTTCTCCGACGCATAGTCGCGCGCCTCGCCGGCGCGGTCACGGGCGCGGTTCAGCACGCCGGTCTGCTCGCCCTTGGCGGGAGTCGAAGCCGTCTCAACACCGTCGTTCATGTCATCTCCATACACATCGTCATACGCATCGAATTTATAGTCGCCGTCCTTGCCGAGCTTGCGGCGGCCGAACATCGCGGCGCCCGCGGCGGCGGCGACCACGGCGGTCACCACCGGATGCTGCTTCACGCGCGCCGTCGCGCCGTCGACGAGGTCGCGGCCCTTGTCCTGCAGCGCCTCGACCGCCTCGGTAGCGAGGTTGCGCGGGCTCAGTTTCTCCTGAAGATCGTCGAAGGTCTGGGCGATCCGCTCACGCGCCTGCTCGGCGTCGTTCTCGTAGATCGCCGTCTTCATCTCCTCGGGCTTCATCCCGTCACTCCCCTGCGTCCTTCAACGCCTGCACATCCTGCTCCATCCGCGCCACGACGCGCGCCGGTGCGAGCGAAACGTTCTTCAGCTCGCGTTGTGCCGCGCGGATCAGCGCGAAACCGCCGCCGCCCGTCACCACCGCGACCAGCAGCGCCGCGCCCGCCACCCCGATCAGCGGCGCCAGCGCGGCAACGAGGAAGGCGATGAACACCAGCCCCGACGCCAGCGCCAGCATCAGCCCCAAGGTGAGGAGCATCAGCGGGCGTTTCGCCCGTTCGACATTCTCCCCGACCTCGGCCTGCGCCAGCTTGATCTCGGTGCGGATCAGCTGCGTCACATCGAGCAGCAGACTCCGCACCATGTCGCCGATGCTCGGGCCCTTTTCGCGCGCCTTCCGATCCGGCTTTTCCATCTATCCCCCGACGAAGACGGTTCAGGCGTCGTAGCGCGGCTTGGCCTTGCGGCCCTTGGGCGCAGCCTTCGCCTTGCGCGGCTTCGCCTCGGCGTTGCTCGCCTTCAGGAAGCGGGACAGCGCGAAGCCGACCGCGACGGCGGCGCCGATGGCGATTGCCGGGCTGCGGCGCACGAAGCCGCGCGCATCGTCGACCAACTCGTCGACGCTCTTGTTGCGCAGGTTCGCCGAAATCTCGTCGAGCTTGTCCGCCGCGCTGTGCGCGTACTGCGCGAGCTGCGGGCCGACCTGCTCCTCGAAATTGCCCGCCATATCGTGGATCGAGCGGGCGAAGCCGTCGAGCTTGTCGGTGGCGATCGCCTTGCCGTCCTCGGCATAGCCACGGGCGCGGCCGGTGGCCTCTCCCTTCAGGCGTGAGGCCTCCTCGCGGACGCGGGCGAAGCGGCCGGTGCCGGCATCGTCATCGCCAAAACCGCCCGAGGCGGCCGGATCGACGACGGCGGTCGACGCGCCGAGCGCGGTGCCGGTCGGATCGCTGCTGCCGATGTTGCCGTTGGGGCCGGTGGAAGCGGTCATGACTGTTCCTTTCACGGGGAAGCTTACGAGAAATTCGCTGGCGTCCAACGAGGCAGACTAGCCTCTGTTCCGGTCGTCAACCGAAACGCGCCACACGCACCACAACGAACGACAGGCCGCCAGCTTTCCCGACAGCGTTGCGACGATCCGGACGACTGGCTAGAAGCGCCGCCATTCTACGCCACCCGAGCCGGAGAAGCCAATGACCGCGATCATCGACATCCATGCCCGCCAGATCCTCGACAGCCGCGGCAATCCGACGGTCGAGGTCGACGTGTTGCTGGAGGACGGCAGCTTCGGCCGCGCCGCCGTGCCGTCGGGCGCCTCGACCGGTGCGCATGAAGCTGTCGAGAAGCGCGATGGTGACAAGTCGCGCTACCTCGGCAAGGGGGTCACGCAGGCGGTCGCCGCGGTCAACGGCGAGATCGCCGACGCCATCCTCGGCCTCGATGCCGAGGACCAGGTCGAGCTCGACCAGATGATGATCGAGCTCGACGGCACGGCGAACAAGAGCCGCCTCGGCGCCAATTCGATCCTCGGCGTCAGCCTGGCGGCGGCGAAGGCCGCGGCGGATGCTCGCGGCCTGCCGCTCTACCGCTATGTCGGCGGCGTGTCGGCGCTGACGCTCCCGGTGCCGATGATGAACATCATCAACGGCGGCGCGCACGCCGATAATCCCATCGATTTCCAGGAATTCATGATCATGCCGGTCGGCGCCGAGACGCTGGCCGAGGCGGTACGCGTCGGCGCCGAGATTTTCCACACGCTGAAGAGGGGCCTGCACGACAAGGGCCTTGCCACGGCGGTCGGCGACGAAGGCGGCTTCGCGCCGAACCTCGCCAGCGCGCCCGAAGCGCTCGACTTCATCATGCAGTCGATCGAGAAGGCCGGCTACAAGCCCGGCGACGACGTCATGCTGGCGCTCGACTGCGCCGCCACCGAATTCTTCAAGGACGGCAAATATGTCCTTGAAGGGGAAGGGCGTTCGCTCTCGCCGGTCGAGATGGCCGACTATCTCGCCGACCTCGCCGGCCGCTACCCGATCATCTCGATCGAGGACGGCATGTCGGAGGATGATTTCGAGGGCTGGAAGGCGCTGACCGACAAGATCGGCAACAAGGTGCAGCTGGTCGGCGACGACCTGTTCGTGACCAACCCGGCGCGCCTGCGCGACGGCATCGGCCGCGGCCTGGCCAACTCGATCCTCATCAAGGTCAACCAGATCGGTACGCTGACCGAGACCCTGGAAGCGGTCGAGACGGCGCACCGCGCCCGCTACACCTCGGTGATGTCGCACCGCTCGGGCGAGACCGAGGATTCGACGATCGCCGACCTCGCGGTCGCCACCAACTGCGGACAGATCAAGACCGGCTCGCTGGCACGCTCCGACCGGCTTGCCAAGTACAACCAGCTGATCCGCATCGAGGAGCAGCTCGGCGATGCGGCGCGCTATGCCGGCCGTTCGATCCTGCGCGGCTGATCCGATCTGCTTATGCTTTTGCCCGCGGGACCGGCGAAACTGAGTCTCGCGGGCAACACCATCAGGAAAGTTGAAAATCCGCTTGAATCCAAGACTCAAGCGTGATTCATGGTGTTCATGAGCGAACGGACGGGTGCCTTTGATCTACTGCGCGGCGCGATGGTGCCGACGCTGTGCATCCTCGTCGCCGGCTACTTCGCCTATCATGCGTTCGCCGGCCGCACCGGCGTGTTCGCGCTCGGCGACTACAAGGCCGAGCAGGTCGAGATGGCGGCAAAGGCGGAAGCCGTCGCCGAGCGCAAGGCGCATCTCGAGCGCCGCGTCGCGCTGCTCGACCCGCGCCGGGTCGATCCCGACCTTGCCGACGAGCTGGTTCGCGGCAACCTTGGCGTGGTCCGTCCCGACGAAGTCGTGGTGAAGCTGCCGAAAGCTGGTTGAACGAAGAGGGTCTAGGCTCGTATAGCCAGCCCAAGTTCAATCACGAGAGGGCCTTCCCCCGTGGCCAAATCGCCTGCTCGCAAGACCGCGTCCGCCGAACCGCCGATCCCGAATCGCGAGCGCCCGGCGCAACCGGATCGGTACAAGGCGTCGGCGGAGGAGCTGACCGAATTCTACCGGCAGATGCTGCTGATCCGCCGCTTTGAGGAGAAGGCGGGCCAACTGTACGGCATGGGCCTGATCGGCGGCTTCTGCCACCTGTACATCGGCCAGGAAGCCGTTGCCGTCGGCCTGCAGTCGGCGCTGACCATCGGCAAGGACAGCGTGATCACCGGCTATCGCGACCATGGCCACATGCTCGCCTACGGCATCGACCCGAAGGTGATCATGGCCGAGCTGACGGGCCGGGCCGCCGGCATTTCGCGCGGCAAGGGTGGTTCGATGCACATGTTCAGCGTCGAGCACGGCTTCTACGGCGGCCACGGCATCGTCGGCGCCCAGGTGTCGCTCGGCGCCGGCCTGGGCTTTGCGCACAAGTACAAGGACGATGGCGGCATCTGCCTCGCCTATTTCGGCGATGGCGCCGCGAACCAGGGCCAGGTGTACGAGAGCTTCAACATGGCGGAGCTGTGGAAGCTGCCCGTCGTGTTCGTCATCGAGAACAACCAGTACGCCATGGGCACCAGCGTCAACCGCTCGAGCGCCGAGGACCAGCTGTACCGGCGCGGTGAATCCTTCCGCATCCCCGGCATCCAGGTCGACGGCATGGACGTGCTCGCGGTGCGCGGCGCCGCCGAGGTGGCGATCAACTGGGCGCGCGAGGGCAAGGGCCCGGTGCTGCTCGAGATGAAGACCTACCGTTACCGCGGCCACTCGATGTCCGACCCGGCGAAATACCGGTCGCGCGAGGAAGTGCAGGCGATGCGCGACAAGTCGGACCCGATCGAGGGCGCCAAGCGCGAGCTGGAGAAGCTCGGCGTCGGCGAGGATGCGCTGAAGGCGATCGAAAAGGAGATCAAGGCGGTGGTCGCCGAATCCGCCGACTTCGCCGAGCAGAGCCCTGAGCCGCCGCTCGACGATCTTCATACCGACGTTCTGGTGGGGACCTACTGATGGCGACCGAGATCAAGCTGCCCGCCATGTCGCCGACAATGGAGGAGGGCACCCTCGCCAAATGGCTGGTCGAGGAAGGCGCCACGGTAAAGCCGGGCGACGTCATCGCCGAGATCGAGACCGACAAGGCGACGATGGAGCTGGAAGCCGACGAGGGTGGCACCGTCACCAAGATCCTCGTCCCTGGCGGCACCGACAATGTGAAGGTCGGCACCCTGATCGCGATCATCGCGGCCGAGGGCGAAGAGGCCGAGGCGCCCGCCGCCAAGGCGGAAGCGCCGAAGGAGGAAGCGCCGAAGGCTGAGGCGAAGGCCGAAGAATCTGCCGCCGCGACGCCGACCGAGACCAAGACCGACGCCAAGCCCAAGGAAACGCCGGCATCGCTCGCCGTCGAGCCCGATGTGCCCGCCGGCACCGAGATGGTCCGACAGACCGTTCGCGAGGCGCTGCGCGACGCGATGGCCGAGGAGATGCGCTCCGACGACCGCGTGTTCGTGATGGGCGAGGAAGTCGCCGAATATCAGGGTGCCTACAAGGTCACGCAGGGCCTGCTCGACGAGTTCGGGCCGAAGCGCGTCATCGACACGCCGATCACCGAGTATGGCTTTGCCGGCGTCGGCACGGGCGCCGCGATGGGCGGCCTGCGCCCGATCATCGAGTTCATGACGTTCAACTTCGCCATGCAGGCGATCGACCACATCATCAACTCGGCGGCGAAGACCAACTATATGTCGGGCGGCCAGATGCGCTGCCCGATCGTGTTCCGCGGCCCCAACGGCGCGGCCAGCCGCGTCGCCGCGCAGCACAGCCAGAACTACGCGCCCTGGTACGCCAGCGTCCCCGGCCTGATCGTCATCGCGCCGTACAGCGCCGCCGACGCCAAGGGGCTGCTGAAGGCGGCGATCCGCTCGCCCGACCCGGTGGTGTTCCTCGAGAACGAGCTGCTCTACGGCCAGCAGTTCGATGTGCCGAAGCTCGACGACCATGTCCTGCCGATCGGCAAGGCGCGCGTCGTGCGCGAGGGCAAGGACGTGACGCTCGTCTCCTATTCGATCGGCGTCGGCATCGCGCTCGACGCGGCGTCGAAGCTGGAAGGCGAGGGGATCAGCGCTGAGGTCATCGACCTGCGCACCCTGCGTCCGCTCGATCGCGGCACCGTGCTGAAGAGCCTTTCGAAGACCAACCGTATCGTGGTGGTCGAGGAAGGCTGGCCGACCTGCTCGATCGCCTCGGAGATCGCGGCGATCGCGATGGAAGACGGTTTCGACGACCTCGACGCGCCGGTCTTGCGCGTGACCAACGTCGATGTGCCGCTGCCCTATGCCGCCAATCTGGAGAAGGCGGCGCTCATCAAGGTCGAAGATGTCATCGCCGCCGCCAAGAAGGTGTGCTACCGCTAGCCCTCGAGGGGAAGGCGTGCCGGGTAGACTTCTTCTAGGCTTCATCGCGCTGTGCACGGCGCTGTTGGCGCTGACCGCGCCGGCGGCGGCGCAGCCGTGGCCGACCGTCGAGCTTCGCGACAAGCTGTGCACGGCGCAGACCGCGCGCGAGCTGTCGGTCGCCGAAGTGTTCGAGATGACGCCCGACTGCGTCGGCGAGCCGCGCGACTATCAGCATGAATGGCTGTGGCTGTTCGCCGACCCGAAGGACTTCAAGCTGGTCGCGGGCGAGCAGCCGGCGCATCTGCTGATCGACCAGACCCGCTTCGATCGCATCCGTGTGCTGCTGCGCTACGCCGACGGGTCGATCGTCCCCTACGACTTCCACGACGGCGAGCTCGGCCGCAGCTGGGGCCTCGGCGGGCACCTCGATTTCGACGTCCCCTATAACGGTCAGCAGCTTACCGGCGTCGCCATCGGCTTTGAGAACATGGTGCACTACCCGCTGATGCGGAAAGTGCGGCTGATGCACGACCCGGCGTTCGACAGCATGCAGCATGCGTGGATCATGACGCTCGGCCTCGTGCTCGGCGCGATGGGCGCCACACTCATGTACAATCTTTTCCTCTACGCCGGCGTCGCCGACGCCTTTCAGCGCATCTACGTGCTGTGGGCGATCAGCGCCTTCGTCTACGCGCTCTGCTGGTCGAACCTGATCTTCTACGTGTTCCCCGGCCTCGCCGGCACCACCGGCGTGCGGCTCAACATGGTGGCGGCGAGCGGCGTGCTCACCTTCGGCACCCTGTTCTTCACGCTGTTCATCGAGCCCGGGCGGCTGCCGCGCTGGTACCGGCGCACGCTCGACGGCATCGCCATCGGCATCCTCTTCGCCGGCCTGCTGGCGGCGCTCGATCCGCTCGGCCTCGCGCCCGAGATGGACAAGGCGTTCAATCTCCTCGCCACCGTCAATCTCGCGCTGTTGCTGTCGGGCATCGCCATCGCCTGGGTGGGGCAGAGCCGCGCGGTCACCTTCTATGCGCTCGCCTGGGCGGCGCCGCTGTTCGTCGTCGGCGCGCGGCTGGCGCGCAATTTCGGCTATGTCGGGCAGAACGACCTCGTCGACATGGCGACCTTCCTGTCGATCACCGTGCAGACGGTGCTGCTGTCGCTCGGCATCGCCGACCGGCTCGGGCGGCTGAAGGGCGAGCGCGATCAGGCGACGGCCGAGCGCGAGGAGATGCGGCTGCTCGCCGAGACCGACCTGCTCACCGGCCTCTACAATCGCCGCGGCTTCGTCACCCGCGCACAGGCGCTGCTGGCCCGGCCCGGCCCGTTCGGGCTGCTCGTCACCGACCTCGATCATTTCAAGGCGATCAACGACCGGCTCGGCCACAACGCCGGCGACAATGTGCTCGAGCGGGTGGGGCGGATCATCGCCGAGGCAACCGAGGGCACCTATGTTGCCGGGCGGCTGGGTGGCGAGGAATTTGGCGTCGCGGCGCGATTGGACGGCCCCGAACTGGAAGCGCTCGCCGAGCGGCTGCGCCTCGCCATCGCCGACGCCGACATGACCGATCTGCTCGGCCCCGCCGCCAGCCTCACGATGAGCGTCGGCCTTACCGACCGCCGCGCCGACCCGGAGATCAGCTTCGAGCGGCTCTACAACCTCGCTGACCAGGCGCTCTACCGCGCCAAGCAGCTCGGCCGGAACCGGATCGCGGCGCCCGGAATCGCCGCCTAGGTACGCGATTCGGCGTATCGTGTACCAGACAGGTTCATATGGGCGGCGGCGGCTTGTCGCAGGCATTGGGCGGGCGTAAGAACCGCTCAGTCCGTGCACTCAACGCAAGGTCCGTACATGCCCATCGACATCACCATGCCCGCGCTGTCCCCCACCATGGAAACGGGGACGCTCGCGAAGTGGCTCGTGAAGGAAGGGGACACGATCAAGCCCGGCGACGTGATCGCCGAGATCGAGACCGACAAGGCGACCATGGAGGTCGAGGCGGTCGACGAGGGCACCATCGTCAAGCTGCTGGTCGCCGAAGGCACCGACGAAGTGCCGGTCGGCAAGGTGATCGCGGTGCTGGCCGAAGAGGGCGAGGAGGTTTCCGCCGCGGCTGCGCCGAAGGAAGAGACGAAGGCCGAACCGAAGGCCGCCGAGAAGCCGGCCGAGCCCGCCAAGGCGGAAACCCCTGCCGAGACAAAGGCTGAGCCGAAGCCCGAACCCAAGGCCGAGGAAGCGCCGAAAGCGGCTGCTCCGGCCCCGGCACCTGCGCCCGCCAAGTCGTCCGGCGACCGCGTGAAGGCCTCGCCGCTCGCCCGCCGCCTCGCCGAGGCGAAGGGCGTCGATCTCGCCTCGCTGACCGGCTCCGGCCCCAACGGCCGCATCGTCAAGGCCGACCTCGACAAGGCGCCCGCTGGCGCCGGCGCGCCCGCTACCGCCGGTGCCGCACCATCGGCTGCCGCAGCCCCGGTCGCCGCGCCGATCCACGGCGCGCCCGAGGGCGTGCCGGCCGAGACGATCAAGCTGTCGAACATGCGCAAGACCATCGCGCGCCGCCTCGCGGAATCGAAGCAGACCGTCCCGCACTTCTATCTGACGATCGACGTTCGCCTCGATCCGCTGCTGAAGCTGCGCAGCCAGCTCAACGCCGCGCTCAGCGAGGACAAGAAGCTGTCGGTCAACGACCTCGTCATCAAGGCGCTGGCGCTGGCGCTCATTGAAGTGCCCGACGCCAATGTCCAGTTCGCCGGCGATAATCTCTACAAGTTCGGCCGCGCCGACATCTCGGTGGCGGTTGCCATTCCGGGCGGCCTGATCACCCCGGTGATCCGCGACGCCGACAACAAGCGCCTTAGCCAAATCGCCGTCGAGATGAAGGATCTCGCCGCCCGCGCCCGCGACGGCAAGCTGAAGCCGGAAGAGTTCAGCGGCGGCACCGCCTCGCTGTCCAACCTCGGCATGTTCGGCATCAAGCAGTTCGACGCGGTCATCAACCCGCCGCAGGCGATGATCCTCGCCGTCGGCTCGGGCGAGAAGCGGCCCTATGTCGTCGACGACGCGCTCGCCATCGCCACGGTGATGTCGGCCACCGGCAGCTTCGACCACCGCGCCATCGACGGCGCCGTCGGCGCGCAGCTGATGGCCGCTTTCAAGCGGCTGGTCGAGAACCCGCTGGCGATGCTGGCTTGATCGAAACCAGGCAGCTCTGGAAGGTCCCAGCGACTGCCGTGTTTGGAACGTTTGCCGGAGCGGTCCTGATGTTTGTGGCAGACGGGGCGTTCAGGAATGCGCCGAACGGCGGCTTCGGCTGGCTTATTAGTTTGCCTACCCTGCTTCTGTTGGGTTTCGTTGCTGCGCTTCCCATCGCTGTCGAAGCGCTGCCGTGGGTTTCTGCGGGAACGATCCTGTCCTTCTGGCCATTGTGTCGCTTTTTTCGCGAGCGCACTGCCCGCAATCTGCTGATCGTCCTGCTGTGGGGCGCGACCATGGGGGCGGTGTTCGGGCTTTATGCGGTCGGCACGCGGGATTTGGGCGGCGGTGAGGGGCCGGTCGGACCTTGGGTAGGCGCGTTCTTCGGATTGGTTACCGCCGCCTTCGGGCGTGGGCTTATGGGCCAAGATGTAGAGGATGAAGACAATGGCTGACAAATTCGACCTCGTCGTTCTTGGTTCGGGCCCGGGCGGCTATGTCGCGGCCATCCGCGCGGCGCAGCTCGGGATGAAGGTGGCGATTGTCGAGCGGGAGCGGCTGGGCGGCATCTGCCTCAACTGGGGCTGCATCCCGACCAAGGCGCTGCTGCGCACTTCGGAAATCTATCACTACATGACACATGCCGACGCCTATGGGCTGAAGGTCGAGAAGGCGAGTTTCGATCTCGCCAAGGTCGTCGACCGCTCGCGCAAGGTCGCGGGGCAGCTCAATGCCGGCGTCAAAGGCTTGATGAAGAAGAACAAGGTCACTGTCGTCGAGGGCGAGGGGCGGCTGACGGGCAAGACGCAGGTCACGGTGAAGGGCGCGCAGGGCGAGCAGCTGCTCGATGCGAAGAATGTCATCGTCGCCACCGGCGCCCGCGCCCGCGAGCTGCCGCACCTGAAAGCCGACGGCCAGCGCGTCTGGACCTATCGCCACGCGATGACGCCGGCCGAGATGCCGACCAAGCTGCTGGTCATCGGCTCGGGCGCGATCGGCATCGAGTTCGCCAGCTTCTACAACGACATGGGCGCCGAGGTGACGGTCGTCGAAATGCTCGACCGCATCGTGCCGGTCGAGGACGCCGACGTCTCCGCCTTCATGGAAAAGGCCGTCACCAAGCAGGGCATCAAGATCCTGACCAAAGCTTCGGTCGAGAAGATCGAGACCGGGCTCGACGGCGTGAAGGCGACCATCAAGGGCAGCGACGGCAAGTCGGCGACCGACAGCTACAGCCACGTCATCCTCGCCATCGGCATCGCGCCGAACACCGAGAATCTCGGGCTGGAATCATTGGGCGTGAAGCTCGACCGCGGCCACATCGTCACCGACGGCTATGGCCGCACCGGTGTCGAGGGGCTGTGGGCGATCGGCGACGTCACCGGCGCGCCCTGGCTGGCGCACAAGGCGAGCCATGAAGGCATCATCGCCGTCGAGACGATGGCCGGGGTGAAGGGCGTCCACCCGATGGACAAGTCGAACATCCCGGGCTGCACCTATGCCCGGCCGCAGATCGCCAGCGTCGGCCTGACCGAGGCGAAGGCGAAGGAAGCGGGCCGCAAGGTGAAGGTCGGCAAGTTCCCCTTCGTCGGCAACGGCAAGGCGATCGCGCTCGGCGAGGCGGAGGGCTTCGTGAAGACGGTGTTCGACGCCGATACCGGCGAGCTGCTCGGCGCGCACATGATCGGCGCCGAGGTTACCGAGCTGATCCAGGGCTATGTCATCGCCCGCAGCCTCGAGACCACCGAGGCCGAGCTGATGCACACGGTGTTCGCGCACCCGACCTTGAGCGAGATGATGCACGAGAGCGTGCTCGACGCTTACGGACGCGCGCTGCACTATTAACCGGGAAGGAGAGGGGCCATGTTCGCGGGGATCAACGTCGTCTCGATCACGGTTGCCGACCTCGACGAGGGCCGCGCCTTCTATCGCGACAAGCTCGGCTTGGGCGAACCGCTCTACGATCTGCCCGACGACGGCTGGATCGAGTTCGGCACCGGCGGCGGCGGCAATGTCTCGCTGGTCCCGGCGGGCCCCGGCTGGCATCCCTCGACCGGCACCACCATCGTGCTCAACGTCGCCGATTGCCACGCGGCGGTCGCCGAACTGCGCCGGCGCGGGGTGATGTGCGAGGAGCCGCAGGTGTTCCCGGGCTTCGTCACCTTCGCCAGCTTTCACGATCCGTTCGGCAACCGGCTGCAGATGTGCAGCCCGGCGCCCGCTGAATAGCGTCGGTCGAGCTTACACTTGCCGGTCGCGCCGGCGGCGCGCTTCTGCCTAACGTCTTCAGCGAGATAAGCTTTCGCCGCTTGGCCCGGATGCTGCTATCATCGTGGCAGATGCCGCGTGGGGGCGGCGAGGGGGTTTTGGATATGCGTGTTGTGACCAAGCTGGCGATGGCCGCGACGCTTGCCCTGTCGGCGGCGATGCCCGCGACGGCGAGTCAGATCCTGTGGCAGTCGCGCGCCGGCAGCGGCGGTGGCTTCAACAACGCCGAGGCGTTCCGCACCGCGGTCAACGCCTCGATGGCGACCGCGGCGACGCCGGGCTATGGCGACGCGACCATCGGCCTGTTCCAGGGCATCACCAACGGCACGCTGTTCGGATCGAACAGCAACATTGTCCACCGCACCACCATCAACTTCGCGGTCGCGACGCCCAGCGTCTGGGATTTCCGCTTCAGCTATGACTTCGGCGGCGGCGGCGCGATCTTCATCGACGGCGCCGCCTCGATGTTCCGCAGCTACGACAGCTGGGCCGGCGGCGACATCGGCGGGCCGGACGCGTTCGCCGCGTTCAACCAGAACCTCGGCGCCGGCGTGCACCAGCTCGTGGTCTATGGCTATGAGGGCTGTTGCGACGGCCCGGTCAGCGGCCAGTACCGCGCCGACGGCGGTAACTGGACGACCTTCGGCGCGAACGACGGCCTGACGCCCGAAGAGGTGCCCGAGCCCGCCGCGCTGGCCTTCCTCGGCCTCGGCGTCGCCGGCCTCGCGCTGCGGCGCCGCCGGCGTCAGGGCTAAAGCGCGGGCTTGCTCCGGAAGCAGGCCTCGATGTTGTTGCCGTCGGGATCGAGCACGAACGCGCCATAGTAGTTCGGCACGCCGTCACGCGGCCCCGGCGGGCCGTTGTCGCGGCCGCCTGCCTGCAGTGCTGCTTCGTAGAAGGCGTCGACCGCCACCTCATCCTTTGCGACGAAGGCGACATGCGTCTGGTTGAGGCCGGCGCGCGATCCCTCCGCCCAATAGGAGGGGCGGCTGATGCCGATCCAGAGATAGGGATACTCATCGACGCTGCGGCCGAGCAGGAAGGCCTCGTCGCCATTGTCCACGGTGAGGAGGCCGAGCGGCCGGGCGATCGCCTCGTAGAAGCGGCGGGCCGCGGCGAGGTCGGTGACCACGAATCCGGTATGATCGAGCATGGCGGACCAATGCGCGAACTGGGCAGGCGTTCCGAAAAAAGGGGCGCGGCAACGGCCGCGCCCAGGCAGCTCGAAAACTTAGTTGTAGGCGACCGTCACGTTGAAGGTGCCGGTGTAGTTGCCGCTCACCGTGGTGTTCGCCACGGTGATCGCGCCGCCGACGCCGATGGTGACGTTGCCCGCGGTGCCGATAGTGCCGCCGATCGTGCCGGTCGCGGCCGCAGCGGTGGTGACGGCGAGCGTCTCGGAGCCGCCGGTACGCGTCATGCTGAAGTTCGGCGCCGTGATCGAAAAGGTCTGACCGCCTTCGCCCGCCACGGTGAACGCCGCGCGGCCTGAGGTCGAGGTGGCAAGCGCGCCGCCGCCTGCGCCGGTGATCGCGCGCGCGCCGGTGGTCTGGTCGATGGTGATGGTGTTGGTGCCGGCGGTCGCCGCCTTCACGATCGAACCGAAGGCCAGATCCGAGGTCTTGGTCAGCGTGATCGCCTGGAGAATGCGCGTCGTGCCGGTGGTCGATTGAGTGGCCGACGCCTGCGCCAGCGCCGCACCCGAGGTGCCGACCATCGTCAGCGCCGCCACACCGAAAAGGATCTTCCTGATCATCGTTTCCGCTAAGCCCCTGTTGCGCACCTGCCCCCAGGTACCGTTTGATTACGGTAAAGCAATTGTCGTGCCGAGCCTGCAAGATGCTGTGTGCAGGGTGTTTTTTTGTAAATTGGCAGTAGCGCTGTCACCAGTTTGTAAAATCGGTCGACACTGGATGTATCGTTGTTCGCGCGGCCGCAAATCCACGGAATCGACACAGGGTTCGACCAAGGGCGTTGCCTCGCCCGTCCGGCGGCTCGACACTCGCGGTTCTTTGATACGCCGCAGGTGAGCCCGAATGACCGACCGTGATGCCAACCTCGTCATTGAGCCGGGCGAGGGCCGTCCCTATGCGATGGGGACGATGCAGGCGCTGTTCCTCGCCGACGAGGCGGAGACCGACGCGAGCTACAGCATTTCCGAATGGTGGCTCGATCCGCATAGCGCCGGGCCGGGCGCGCACAGCCACGAGACGCACGACGACATCTTCTACGTGATCGAGGGCGAGATGAGCTTCCTCGTCGGCGATCAATGGCGCGTGGTGGGCAAGGGCGGCTTCGTCCGCGTCGGCCGCGGCACCACGCATGATTTCCGCAACGACGGCGACGTGCGCGCCGGCATGCTCAACATCTACATCCCCGGCGGCTTCGAGCGCGACATGGCGGGGATCGTCAAATGGTTCGCCGAGAACAGCTGACGACAGCGCGGCGCGGCGAAGCAAAATTCCTGGGGAGGCAGATATGCAGTTGAGTTCGACGCTTCGGCTGATCGGTATCGCGAGCGTCGCGATGATTGCCGCCACGGCGGCCGTCGCGCAGGCGCCCGCGACGACGGCGCAAGTCACGCCGCCGCAGGCCAAGGCGGAGCCGCTGTTCGCAATCATCTATCGCGCCGGCCCGGCGTGGAAGGCGAATGTCCCGATGCGCGATCAGGGGCTGCTCGAGCATTTCTACTACATCCGCGACCAGCATCGCGCCGGGCGCATCATCGTCGCCGGCCCGCTCGGCGCGGAGGGCGGACTGGTGCTGGTGCGCGCGGCGGATCAGGCGGCGGCCGAGGCGCTGATGAAGGCCGACCCGGCGGTGACCGCGGGCAAGTTCGTCGGCACGGTCAGCCCCTTCACCGCCCGCTTTCCCGGCACGGTCGGCTGAATTTTCCCCTTACGGAGCCATTTTTATGACCCGAACCGACCTGAGCTGCGCCTGCGGCGGCGTGCGGCTCGCGGCCGACGGCGCGCCGATCGCCAGCGTCGATTGCTGCTGCACGAGCTGCCGCGCCGCCGCCGAGCGGATACAGCGGCTTCCCGGCGCACCGGCCACGGTCGACGCCCATGGCGGCACGCCGTTCGTGCTCTTCCGCAAGGACCGGGTGCGCTTCACGCAGGGCGCCGACCAGCTCGCCGGCTTCCGCCTGACGCCCGACGCGCCGACCCGCCGCGTGGTCGCCGCCTGCTGCAACACGCCGGTGTTTCTCGAATTCCAGTCGGGTCACTGGCTCAGCCTCTACGCCCATCTCTGGCCGGCCGGCGCGCGGCCGAAGACGGAGATGCGCACGATGACCGGCGACATGGAGAGCCGGCTGAGCCTGCCCGACGATATCCCCAACCCGAAGACGCATCGCGCCTCCTTCTTCGCCAGGCTGCTCTGGGCCTGGGTGGCGATGGGCTTCCGCGTCCCGAAGGTCGCGGTGGCGCGGGAAATCGAGGTCTAGGGCGCGGCGGCGGATCGGCCTATCGTCGCGGCATGGCAAAGGCCGATCAGACCGAGATCAGGCTGCGGATCGTGATCGAGCGACCCGTCGCCGGAGTCCTGCACAGCCTGCAAGGCAAGGATGACGCGCCGCTCGACCCGAAGACCTCGAAAGCGGGCGAGCCGCTCAGCTTCGATTTCCCGATCCGTGTCGGCCCCGGCCCGAGCTTCTTCGGCGATCAGGTACGGCGCGAGGGGCCGGTGCGGCGCTTCGTCTATATCCGCATCGGCGAGCTGGCCGGCGACCCGTCCTCGCCCTGGTCGCGGCGCATGAAGATCGACATCCACGACATCGGCGCCGAGATGATCGCCGCAGCGGTGCGTGGCGGCATCATCGAGATGGTCATCGACGGTACCGGCGTCGATGGCACGCCGGCCTGCGCGACCCTGAAGCCGATCGCGCGACGGGTGGTCCCGGCGGGCTGAGCAGGAGCGGGCAGCGAAGATGCAGATTGCAGCAACAAGGCCGATCGAGCCGACGCCCGCCCTCTGGTGGGCCGCGGCGGCCGCGGCGACATGGTCGACCTATGTCCTCATCTTCCTGCTGACGACGACGGAATCACCAGGCTGGGCCCTGCAGGCGGCGCTCGCCAACACCGCGCCGCTGCTGGCGCTGGCGATCGGAACGCGGCAGTTGCTGCGCGCGCTGCCGGTGACGCGGCCTTCGTTGCAGGCGTTGCGGCATCTGCTGTTCGCGATGTGCTTCGCGCTGTTCTGGTACGGCGGCACGCTGCTGATGATCGCGGCGCTGCGCGGCCTTGCCGGACGCGGCTTCGAGATCGTTGCCTTCCACCCGACCGCCTTTGCTTGGCAGAGCTTCCAGAGCGTGGCGCTCTATGCGCTGATCGCCGTGACGGCTGGCCGCCCCGCGCGCGAGGGAAGGGCGCCGACACCGGCGGAGCCGAAGCGCTATTTCCTCAGCGCCGGCAAGAGCATCCGTCCGGTCTCCGAGAGCGAGATCGTGTCGATCGCCGGCGCCAAGGGCTATTCGGAGGTGGTCACGGTGCAGGGCGAGCGCTGCCTGTCGCGGGTCAGTCTCGACAGCTTCGAAAGCGACCTCGGCGCGCGCTTCCTGCGCCTGCACCGCTCGATCCTCGTCAACCCCGCGCACCTCGTTCGCCTCGAGCCGGCAGCCGGCGGACGGATGACCGCGCTGCTGGCCAGCGGCGAGACGGTCCCGGTCAGCCGTTCGGGCGCGGGGCTGGTCCGCGCGTTGATGGTCTGAGGCGGCGCGTTCGTCGCAGCCAATGTCCGTTGATTGAGAATGCCCGGTGAGGCGCTTGCCGCGCCCGCCGCCGCGCGCCAGCTTCGCCGCGATGCGGGAGAAACACATGCTTCGATCGATCTGGCACCTCGGCGCGCTGGCTGCGCTGCTTGTCCTTACCCATCCGGCAACGGCGGTCGCGCAGCCAGCGCCGACCGAAGCCGCGCCAGCACCCGCCGAACTCACCGTCGCCGACGTCGGCTTCGCCGCCCGCTATTGGGAGCCGGCAACGGGACCGCGAAAGGCGCCGGTACTCGTGCTGCCGGGCTCCAACGGCGGCTATCCGTCGGCGCGGGTCGGCCGGTCGCTGGCGGCGGCCGGGCATCCGGTGGTGGGGCTGGCCTACTTCTCGGCCGCGCCCGCTATCCCCGGCCTGCCGACGCGCCTGCGCGAGATCCCGCTCGAATATGTCGACCGCGCCATCGGCTGGCTGGCGGCGAAGAGCGGCCGGCCGGTCGTGCTGATGGGAGAATCGCGCGGCGCCGAGCTGGCGCTGCTGCTCGGCAGCCGCCGGCCGAAACTGGCCGGCGTCATCGCCTTCGCGCCGACCACCGCCGTCTGGCGCGCGCCGCCGGCCGAGGCGAACGAGAAGCCCGCCGCGGCGTGGACCGAGAAGGGGAAGGGTGTCGCCTGGCTCTCAGACGACGACGCACCGGGCCTGACCTCCAACCAGCGCTTCGATCGCGCGCTGGCTCGCGGGAAGGGTGCCGCGCGCATCCCGGTCGAGCGCATCAAGGCACCCTTGCTGCTGATCGCCGGCGGCGACGACCGCATCTGGTCCTCAACCCCGGCCGCCCGCAGCATCCAAGCCAAGGTACCCAACGCGACCGTGCTGCACTATCCGGACGCCGGCCATCTACTGATGGGACCGGGCGCCGGCGTCAGCCGCTTCGAGGCGCCGGGCTTCGTCGTCGAGTTCGGCGGCACCGACGCCACCAACCTTGCCGCGCGCGAGGATGCCTGGGCGAAGACGCTGGCGTTTCTGGAGAAGGTTTCGGCGCGCTAAGGCCAAATGGCGGAGAGGGTGGGATTCGAACCCACGGTGAGCTTGCACCCACGGCGGTTTTCAAGACCGCTGCCTTAAACCACTCGGCCACCTCTCCGCGCTGGCGCTTCATTGCGGAAAAGCGCCGCAGTCCGCAAGGGCGGGCGGTTAGGGGATTCACACCCGAGTCCCGATGTGGCAAGACTGGTTAACAGCTCGCCCTGGGGGTTCATGTACAAGCGTATCGCTCTTCTGCTCGCGGCGGTGGCCGCGTCACCGTCCTTCGCGCAGAACGGGCTCGACCCGACCCCCGTCGCCCCCGATCCGGTTCCCGGCATCGTCGCCGTTCCGGCGCCCGCGCAGCCGCCGCTGCCGCCTGTCGAGGCGCCGCCGGCGATCATCGATCCGCACCAGACGGCGTTTCAGGCGTGGCTGACCGGCCCGTTCCGCCAGCAGGCGTTTACCGCTGGCGTGCGGCCCGAAACGCTCGACCGCGAGCTGGGCGGGCTCACCTATAACCCGCGCGTCGTGCAGCTCGATCAGGCGCAGCCCGATCGCAGCGCCACCTCGCAGCTCACCTATGCGACCTATCTGTCGCGCCACATCAACAACAACCGCATCAACGGCGGCCGCCGCCGCTACGGCGATCTGTTCGCGACCTTGCAGGGCATCGAGGGGCGCTATGGCGTGCCGCCCGAGGTGCTGGTCGGTTTCTGGGGCATCGAGACCAGCTATGGCGCGGTGACCGGCAATTTCGACCTCGTGCGGTCGTTGGCTACTTTGGCCTTCGAGGGGCGGCGGCGTGATCTGTTCAGCCGCGAGCTGGTCGCGGCGCTGCAACTGATCGAGCGGGGCTACATAAACCGCGGCGCGCTGGTCGGGTCGTGGGCCGGCGCGACGGGGCAGCCGCAGTTCCTGCCGAGCTCGGTATTGGCGCATGCCGCCGATGGCGATGGCGACGGCCGCGCCGACATCTGGAACAGCCAGGTCGATGCGCTCGCCTCGATCGCCAAGTTCATCGCGGACAAGGGCTGGAAAAAGGGTCAGCCCTGGGCGCAGCGCGTCTACGTGCCGCCGACGCTCGACCGCGAGCGGGTGCGCAATCTGACGCCGGTCGGCGAATGCGGCGGCATGAACTGGCGGCACAGCCGCTGGCTGACCGTCAAGGACTGGAAGGCGCTGGGCATCGTGCCGATGGGGCAGGTGTTTCCGGCGGAAACCATGCTCGCGACGTTGATCGAACCCGACGGAACGGGAACCGGGGGGTACCTGACCTATGGCAATTATCGCGCGATCCTTCGGTACAATTGCACCAATTTCTACGCGCTCACCGTCACGCATCTCGCCGATGCGATACGCGCCGCTCCTGGCGCTGGGGCTGCTGGCGGCCTGCGCCGGTAGTCCGGATCGCGGCGTCGGCACCGCCTCGGGCGCGGTCAAGGTCGGCAAGCCGTACCAGATCGCCGGTAAATGGTATCATCCGAAGGACGATGCCGGTTACGACGAAAGGGGCATTGCGTCGTGGTACGGCCCCGGCTTCCACGCCAAGGCGACCGCGACCGGCGAGACCTATGACCAGGACGCGCTGACCGCCGCGCACAAGACCTTGCCGATGCCGAGCTATGTCGAGGTGACCAACCTCGACAACGGCCGCCGCGCGACGCTCCGCATCAACGACCGCGGGCCGTTTGTCGACAAGCGGATCATCGACCTGTCGCGGCGTTCGGCGCAGCTGCTCGGCGTCGACAAGGTCGGGCTCGCGAAGGTGCGGGTGAAGCGGGTGCATCTCACGGAGCGCGAGATCGCGCGGCTCGGGCTGAACCCGACGGGCAGGGGACGTGGCCAGCAGCAGGCGGTGCAGGTGGCGGTGGCGACCCCGCCGCCGGTGCCGGTCCCCGTGCCGCAGCGCATCACCATCCCGCCGCGCCAGATCGTGGTGACGCCACCGCCCGCCACGGTGATGGTGCCGCCGGGGCAGCTTTACGTGCAGGTCGCGGCGCTGTCCGACCGGGTCCGCGCCGCCGATCTTGCCACCGCGCTCGAAAGCCTCGCCACGCCCAATATCGAGGCGACGCCGATGGGCCTGTTCCGCGTCCGCCTCGGGCCGTTCGCCGATGCCGCTTCCGCCGCCAAGGTGCTGGATGAGCTGCAGGCGGCGGGCTATAGCGACGCGCGGGTCGTCGGCCTTCCCGTCAGTTGATCTAAACCGGAGTTCTGTCTCATGCGTCAGTTCGCGCGCCTTCCGCTTCTCGCTCTCCTCGTGGCGGCCGTTCCGGCGGTGGCGCAGCCGACGCACCAGACCGTCGCGCCCTTCGCCTATATGAAGGACCTGTCGTCGGGGCAGGTGCTCTATTCCAAGGGCGCCGATCAGCGCATCCCGCCGGCCTCGATGGGCAAGATGATGACGGTCTATGTCGTCTTCGACCTCATCAAGAAGGGCGAGGTGAAGCTCGACCAGAAGATCCGCGTCCGGCCCGAGACCTGGCAGCAGTGGCATGGCCCGAAGGCCGGTTCGACGATGTTCCTGTCGGCGAACGAGGAAGTGTCGGTCGAGGATCTGCTGCACGGTATCGTGACGCTGTCGGGCAACGACGCCTGCGTGGTGCTGGCCGAAGGGCTGGCCGGCACCGAGCCGGCGTTCGCGCAGATGATGAACCAGGTGGCGAAGCGCATCGGCCTCAAGGGTTCGAACTTCGCCAATTCGAACGGCTGGCCCGACGACATGGAATATGTGACCGCGCGCGACCTCGCGGTGATCGGCGAGCGGACGATTCTCGATTTCCCCAACCTCTACAAGAAGTTCTACGGGCAGCCGAGCTTCACCTGGGGCAAGACCCTCGGGTCGGGCGCGCCGATCACGCAGGGCAACCGCAACCCGATCCTCGGCCGCGTCCGCGGTGCCGACGGCCTCAAGACCGGCCATACCGAAGCCGCGGGCTATGGCTTTACCGGTTCGGCGGTGCAGGATGGGCGTCGCCTCGTCATGGTGCTCGGCGGGCTCAACTCGATGAACGAGCGCGTCAAGGAATCGGTCGCCTTCATGGAATGGGGCTTCGGCGCGTGGAAGGCGCAGCCGCTCGCCAAGGCGGGAACGGTGATCGAGACCGCCGAGGTGCACCTCGGTGACAAGGCCACCGTCGGCCTGACCGCGCCGCGCGACTACAGCATGACCGTGCCGCGCCTCGGCGGCGGCGAGGTCAAGGTGAAGGTCGTCTATAACGGCCCGATCCGCGCCCCGATCGCCAAGGGCCAGCGCGTCGCCGAGCTGCAGGTCAGCCGCCCCGGCATGCCGACCGCCACCCTACCGCTGGTCGCCGCCGAAGCGGTGGGCGAGGCGGGGCCGTTCGGGCGTCTTTCGTCCAACTTCCGCAACCTGTTCTTCGGCAACTAGGGCCTGAACTCACAAAGGATATCATTCGGGATGGCACGGAGAAGCCCAAGGACCAGGAGTGGCCGCGCAGGCGGGCCTATCGGCCCCCGGCAAGCGGACGCGACGACGTTCTTGGGCTTCTCCGTGCCACGCGAAGCGCGGCGTCAGGAAGGCCGAATCAGCGCGCCGCTCGCTTGCCAGCTACCACTTGGTAGCTGGCCGCACTCGCTCACTCGCTCCGGCCTTCCTGACGCCGTCCCGAACGACATCCTTTGTGAGTTCAGGCCCTGATGACCGGCCGCTTCGTCAGCTTCGAAGGCGGGGAGGGGGCCGGCAAGTCGACGCAGCTCCGCCGCCTCGCCGAGCGGCTGCGCGAAGCGGGGCAGGAGGTTGTCACCACGCGTGAGCCCGGTGGCACGCCCGGCGCCGATGCGATCCGCCAGCTCATCCTGACCGGCGATGCCGACCGCTGGGGCGTGCGCGCCGAAGCGCTGCTGATGAACGCATCGCGCGCGGATCATGTCGAACGGCTGATCCGGCCGACCGTCGCGCGCGGCGCCTGGCTGATTACCGACCGCTATGCGGATTCGACGTTGGTCTATCAGGGCGTCGGCGGCGGGTTGCCCGAGGACGAGTTGCGGGCGCTGCATCAGGTGGCAACCGATGGCCTGTGGCCCGATCTGACCCTGATCCTCGATATTCCCGAGGGTGAGGGGCTGGCGCGGGCCACCGCGCGCGCCGGCGCCGAGATGCGCTTCGAATCGAAGGGGGCCGCGTTCCATGCCGCTGTGCGCGACGGCTTCCGCCAGCGAGCCGCCGCCGAACCCGATCGCTGCAAGCTGATCGATGCCAGCGGCAGCGTCGAAGACGTCGCCACGCGCATCTGGGCGGCCGTGCAGCCGCTGCTTTAGGCCCCTGCAATTTCACGTCATCCTGACGAAAGTCAGGATCTCCGCGTGGAGGGCACTGCCCATCGCAGATCGCGCCACCTCATCCACGAGATCCTGACTTTCGTCAGGATCTCCGCGTGGAGGGCACTGCCCATCGCAGATCGCGCCACCTCATCCACGAGATCCTGACTTTCGTCAGGATGACGACCTAGGATAGGTGGCGCCGCACTTTCGTCGGGATGACCGCTTCGGGGAAGGTGACGCCGCCACCGCCAACCGCTAATCGTTTGTCATGCTCGCCGGTCACCTCGAACCGCAGAAATCCTTCCTCGACGCCTGGGCGTCGGGCCGCATCCACCATGCGTGGCTGCTCGCCGGGCCGACCGGGATCGGCAAGCGGACTTTCGCCGATGCCGCTGCCGCGCATGTGCTGGCGAGCGCCGGCGGGCCACCCGAGGGCATTGCCGCTGACCGGCTCGCGGTCTCGCCCGAGCACCGCATCGCCAAGCTGATCGCCGCCGGCAGCCACCTCGACCGCCGTGTGCTGACCCGCGAGGAGCGCGACAGCGGTGGGCTCGCGGCCAACATCAGCGTCGATCAGGTGCGTTCGCTGCAGCCGATCTTCCGCTCGACGCCCGGCCTGTCGCCGTGGCGGGTGGTGATCGTCGATGCGATCGACGACATGAACCGCGCCGCCGCCAACGCCTTCCTCAAGAACCTCGAGGAGCCGCCGGCCAACACCTTGTTCCTGCTGATCAGCCATGCGCCGGGACGGCTGCTGCCGACCATCCGCTCGCGCTGCCGCATCCTGCGCTTTCAGCCGCTAAGCCAGGGCGAGGTGCGTGAGGTGCTGACCGGGCAACTGCCCGAGAGCGATCCGCGCGAGATCGAGACGCTGGCCGCACTTTCCGAAGGCAGTCCGGGCCGCGCGCTGCGCTTCGCCGGGCTCGATATCGACGGATTGCAGAAGTCGCTCGCCGACTTGGCCGGCGCGGCACCGTCGCAGCGGCAGCCGCTGGCGCTGGCGTTGGCCAAGTCGCTCGCCGGCAAGACCGCGCAGCCGCGCTACGAGGCGTTCCTCGAGCTGGCGCCCGCCTTCCTCGCCGAAAAGGCGCAGCGGCAGACGGGGAGGGCGCTCGCCCGCACGCTCGAGCGCTGGGAGCGGGCGCACACGCTTGGCGCGCAGGCGCAGGGGCTGTCGCTCGACGCGCAGAGCGTCACCTATGAGCTCGCCAACCTCGTTGCCTCCGCGGAGGGGTGACGGAGGCTTCCGCGCCGTGTAATCCCGCGCCCATGTCGACGCGCGAAAAATTCTACATCACCACCGCCATCGCCTATCCGAACGGCCGCCCGCACATGGGCCATGCCTATGAGGCGATCGCCACCGACTTCATCGCCCGCTTCCATCGGCTGGAAGGGCGCGACGTCACCCTGCTGACCGGCACCGACGAGCATGGGCTGAAAATGGTGAAGACCGCGCGCGAGGCCGGGATGGACACGCGCGCCTTCGCCGATTCCATGATGCCGCACTTCACCGCGATGATGGAGAAGCTGAATATCGGCTACGACCGCTTCATCCGCACCTCGACCGAGGCGCATTATCGCGGCGTCACCGAGCTGTGGAAGCGCATGGCGGCGGCGGGCGACATCTACCTCGACCGCTACGAGGGCTGGTACTCGATCCGCGACGAGGCCTATTACGACGAGAGCGAAATCGTCACCGCCGACACCGGCGAGAAGCTGTCGCCGCAGGGCACCGCGGTCGAGTGGACCGTCGAGGAGAGTTATTTCTTCAAGCTCTCAGAGTATGCCGACAAGCTGCTCGAACTGTACGAAAAGAACCCCGATTTCATCCAGCCGGCGAGCCGCCGCAACGAGATCCTGAACTTCGTGCGAGGCGGTCTCAAGGACCTGTCCGTCTCGCGCACCAGCTTCGACTGGGGCGTGCCGGTTCCGGGCGACGAGCGCCACGTCATGTATGTCTGGGTCGATGCGCTCACCACCTACATGACCGGCATCGGCTGGGCCGAGGACATGGCGCAGTGGCAGCGCACCTGGCCGGCCGATGTGCATATCATCGGCAAGGACATCGTGCGGTTTCACACCGTCTACTGGCCGGCGTTCCTGATGTCGGCGGGCCTGCCGCTGCCCAAGTCGGTGTTTGGCCACGGCTTCGTACTCAACCGCGGCGAGAAGATGTCGAAGTCGCTCGGCAATGTCGTCGAGCCGCTGGCGCTTGCCGATGCCTATGGCGTCGACCAACTCCGCTACTTCCTGCTGCGCGAGGTGCCGTTCGGGCAAGACGGCAGCTACAGCCATGACGCCATCGTCGCGCGCACCAACGGTGACCTCGCCAACGGTCTCGGCAATTTGACCCAGCGCTCGCTGTCGATGATCGCCAAGAACCTCGACGGCGTGCTGCCGACGCCGGGGCCGCGCACGCCTGAGGACGACGCGCTGTTTGCCGCCGCCGACGCGCTGCTGCCGCAGGTCCGCGCCGCCATGACGTCACTCTCCATCCACACCGCGCTGGAGGCGATCTGGCGGACGGTGACCGAGGGCGATGTCTATATCTCGGCGCAGGCACCGTGGGTGCTGAAGAAGAGCGATCCCGAGCGGATGGCGACGGTGCTGTACAACGTCGCCGAACTGGTGCGGCGCTTGGCGATCCTCGCGCAGCCGGCGATGCCGGCGGCGTGCGCGGCGTTGCTCGACCAGCTCGCGGTGCCGGCCGATGCGCGCGACTTCGCGAGCTACGACAAGGCCTTGCAGCCGGGGACTCAGCTCCCATCTCCGCAGGGCGTGTTCCCGCGCTGGTCCGAGCCGACCGAGGCCTGATGCTGATCGCCAATGTTGATAGATAGCCATTGCCACCTCAACTACGCCGGGCTCGTCGAGCAGCAGGGTGAGGTGCTGGCGCGCGCCCGCGCGGCGGGGGTGACGGGCATGCTCGGCATCGCCACCAAGAAGCATGAATGGCCCGACGTCATCGCCGTCGCCGAGCGCGAGGCCGATGTCTGGGCGACGATCGGCATCCATCCGCATGAGGCGGACAGCCATGTCGAGGTCGATACCGCCGCGCTGGTCGCGGCTGCCGCGCATCCGAAAGTCGTCGGCATCGGCGAGACCGGGCTCGACTATTATTACGACCATTCCGATCGCGGGCAGCAGCAGCGCTCCTTCCGCAGCCATATCGCCGCCTCGCGCGACACCGGGCTGCCGCTGATCGTCCATACCCGCGACGCCGAAGCCGATACCGCGGCGATCCTGCGCGAGGAGATGGGGAAGGGGGCCTTCCCCGGCGTCATCCACTGCTTCACCGCCAGCAAGGCCTTCGCGCAAGTGGCGCTCGATCTCGGCTTCTACATCTCGCTGTCGGGCATCGTGACCTTCAAGAGCGCCGCCGACCTGCAGGAGACGGCAAAGTCGATCCCGGCCGAGCGGCTGCTGGTCGAGACGGACTCGCCGTTCCTCGCGCCGGTGCCGATGCGCGGAAAGGTCTGCGAGCCGGCGTTCGTGGCGCACACCGCGCGCTTCGTTGCCGAGCTGCGCGGCATGTCGGATACCGCGCTGCGTGAGCTCACCACGACCAACTTCTTCAATCTGTTCGGAAAGGCCCGCGCCTAGTGCGGGTGACGATGCTGGGCTCCGGCACGTCGAGCGGCGTGCCGCGCATCGGCAATGACTGGGGCACCTGCGATCCAAGCGAACCGAAGAACCGGCGCCGCCGCGTATCGATCCTGGTGGAAGAGGGGGCTACCCGCGTGCTGGTCGATACCAGCCCGGATTTCCGCGAGCAGATGCTGTCGGCGAATGCCGACCGGCTCGACGCCATCCTGTTCACTCACGACCATGCCGATCACACGCACGGCATCGACGACGTTCGCCAGATCTTCCACGCGATGCGGCGGCCGGTCGATTGTTATGCGCATCCGGCGACCTGGAAGCGGATGCGGTCGCGCTTCGACTATGTGTTCGAAGGGCGCGACGGCTATCCGCCGACCTGCTTCGCGCACGACATGCCCGAAAAGCTGGTGATCGGGGCGTTAACCATTACCCAGTTTGAGCAGGTGCACGGTAACATCGGCTCGTCGGGTTTTCGCTTCGAGGCCGGCGGCAGGGCTGCGGCTTATTCGACAGATGTGAATGAATTGCCGCCGGAAGCGGATGGCGCGCTGCAAGACCTCGACCTGTGGATCGTCGACGCGCTGCGCCGCACGCCGCACCCGACGCATGCGCATCTCGACCGAACGCTCGGCTGGATCGAGAAGTATCGGCCGGGGCGCGCGGTGCTGACGCATATGGACCAGTCGATGGATTATGCGACGCTGCGTGCCGAGCTGCCGGCCGGAGTCGAGCCGGGCTATGACATGCTGGTGATGGAGCCCTGATGTTCGACGGCCTTGGCGATATGGACAAAGCGCAGGCGCTGTACCTGTCGATCATCCTGGTGGCGGTGCTGCTTGGCTCGCTGTCGCTGCGCCGGATCGGCTGGCGGCGCGGCTTCGGCATGGCGGCGGCGTGGATCGCGATCTTCGCAGTAATTATCACCCTGGCATCCTATCGCGATGATCTGGGCGGGATTTTCGGCCGCATGATCGGCAATGTCGATCCGGCGAGCGGTTACACAGAGGGCAATGAATTCCATGTCCGCGCACGCGACGACGGCCATTTCTGGGTGCGTGCCCAGATCGACGATCAGTCAGTGCTGTTCCTTATCGATACCGGCGCCAGCGGCATCGTGCTGACCGAGGATGCGGCGCGGCGCGTCGGCATTGATCCGGCTGCACTGACCTTCACCGGCTTGGCGTCGACCGCCAACGGCCAGGTGCGTGTCGCCAGCACGCGCGTCGCGAAGCTCGAGGTCGGCGACATCGTCCGCACCAACGTCGTGGTCAACGTCACCGAGGGCGAACTTGACGCCAATCTGCTCGGCATGGCGTTCCTGCGGACGCTCGGCAGCTGGCGCGTCGAGGGCGAAACGCTGGTGATGCGCCCCTGAATATAATATTAACTTAACATAATATATATTATCGGACTTGCGGAGTGATTGAATGACGGCCCCCTCAGGCGACGATTTCGCCCCCGCCGGCGCGGCGTTCGCCAGGCTCGCCGCCGTCATGCGCAAGCTGCGCGATCCGGATGGCGGCTGCCCGTGGGATCTTGAGCAGAATTTCGCGACGATCGCGCCCTACACGATCGAGGAAGCCTATGAGGTCGCCGACGCCATCGAGCGCGGTGACATGGCCGAGCTGCGCGAGGAACTCGGCGATCTGCTGCTGCAGGTCGCCTATCACGCGCAGATGGCCGCCGAGGCCGGCGCCTTCACGCTCGCCGATGTCGCCGCCGGCATCGCCGACAAGATGGTGCGCCGCCATCCGCATGTGTTCGGCGACGCCGAGGTTGCCGACGCCGCGGCGCAGACCGACGCCTGGGAAAAGCTCAAGGCCGCCGAGAAGCCGCGTTCCGGCGCGCTCGACGGCGTCGCGCTCGGCCTGCCGGCCATGATGCGGGCGCAGAAGCTGCAGAAGCGCGCCGGCCGGGTCGGCTTCGACTGGCCCGATGCGGACGGCCCGCGCGCCAAGATCGACGAGGAACTGGCCGAGATCGCCGAGGCGTCGGACGACACCCGCGCCGAGGAAGTCGGCGACCTGTTGTTCGCGGTGGTTAATTACGCCCGCCATCTCGGCATCGACGCCGAGGAAGCGCTGCGCGCCGCCAACGGCAAGTTCGAGCGGCGGTTCGTGGCGATGGAAGCCGCCGCCGGCACCGGCTTCGCCGCGCTCGACCTCGACGCCAAGGAAGCGCTCTGGCAGGCGGTCAAAGCTAAGAAATCAGGTTAACGATTGCCCTCAAAGCGTGCGCGGGCCTCGTCTTCAAGCCGGACGCGTAAGGTAACGCTGCCGTCCTCCTCGTCGCGGCGTTCGACCACCTCGCCATGCTGGTGCAGCCAGGCGATGCGACGCCCCTCTTCCGGCTTCAGCGTGTAGTCGTAGACGCGCGCCGAGCGCTGCAGGGTGGCGCTGATCTGCGCCTGAAGCGCGTCGACACCCTCCCCGGTCACCGCCGAAATCGCCACCGCGTCGTCGTCGCGCGCCGCCTGCTCGACCAGCGCGGTGCGGGCCTCGCCGTGCAGCAGGTCGATCTTGTTGAGCGCCTCGATGATCGGCGCATTGTCCTTGCCGGCATCGACCACGCCCAACTCGCGCAGCACCGTCTTCACGTCAGCAAGCTGCGCCTGGCTGTCGGGATGCGCCACGTCGCGAACATGAACGATGACATCGGCTTCCAGCACCTCCTCAAGCGTGGCGCGGAACGCCGCGACCAGCTGCGTCGGCAGTTCGGAGACGAAACCGACGGTGTCGCTGAGGATCACCTTGTCGAAGCCGGGCAGTTCGATCGCGCGCATCGTCGGGTCGAGCGTGGCGAACAGCAGATCCTCGGCCATCACATCGGCGCCGGTCAGCCGGTTGAACAAGGTCGACTTGCCGGCATTGGTGTAGCCGACCAGCGCCACGACCGGATACGGCGCCTTCTGCCGCCGGGTGCGGTGAAGCGAGCGGGTGCGCTTCACATCGTCGAGTTCGCGCTTCAGCTTGGCGATGCGGTCGCGGATCAGGCGCCTGTCGGCCTCGATCTGCGTTTCGCCGGGACCGCCGAGGAAACCGAAGCCGCCGCGCTGCCGTTCGAGGTGGGTCCAGGACCGCACCAGCCGGCTCGCCTGATAGTTGAGATGCGCCAGCTCGACCTGCAGCGTGCCTTCGCGCGTGCTGGCCCGTTCGCCGAAGATTTCCAGAATCAGCCCGGTGCGGTCGATGACCTTGGCGCAGAGCGCCTTCTCGAGATTGCGCTGCTGGATCGGCGAGACGGTGCCGTCGATGATGACGACTTCCGCCTCCATCGCCGCGATGGCGGCTGCGATCCGCTCCGCCTGCCCCTTGCCGAACAGGTGCGACGGCGACGCCTTGCGAATCTTGACGATTTCGCTGTGGACGACGTCGAGGGCGATGGCCTCGGTCAGGCCGACGGCTTCGGCGAGCTTGGCTTCCGAATCCCTCCCCTCCCCGGTGCCCCGCCCGAAATCGGGCAGCACGACGACGGCGCGGCTTCCGGTGCGGATGCCGCGCTGCGCGTCGAAGCCGCCCTGCGGGGCGACTTCCTGACGTTCGGTTTTGGACGACTCGACGGGGGCGTCAGTCAGGACTCAATCCTCCTCTTCGCCCCCCTGCGGTCCCTCGAACAGCTGCACGGGATTGGCCGGCATAACGGTCGAGATCGCGTGCTTGTAGACGAGCTGCGAATGCCCGTCACGGCGCAGCAGCACCGAGAAGTTGTCGAACCAGGTAATCACCCCCTGCAGCTTCACGCCGTTGACGAGGAACATCGTCACCGGAGTCTTCGCCTTGCGGACGGTGTTGAGGAAAACATCCTGCAGATTGTTCGATTTGTCAGCCATTTGCGGCCTTTCTCTTATTGGCAGGCTCCACTGGCCTGCGCCCGCACCGTTAAGCCGGCGTCGGGGGTTACACGCGAAAACGCTGCGCTGAATCAACGAGTAGCCGAGCGCAGTGTTGCGCGGCAATCGCAAAAAGCCTTCACGATGGTCTAATCTAGGTATCAGGCGACGATGTCGTCGCCCTCCTCCCCTTCTCGCGCGCCATCGGTGAGGCCGAGGGCCTTCAGCTTCCGGTGCAGCGCCGACCGCTCCATGCCGATGAAGGCGGCGGTGCGCGAGATATTGCCCGAGAAGCGGCGGATCTGGACGCGCAGATACTCACGCTCGAACGCCTCGCGCGCCTCGCGCAGCGGCGTGCCCATGATCGAGCGCGCCGCCTGGTTCGGGAACAGCTTCGCCGGTTCGCTGGTCACCTCGGCGGGCAGCATGTCGATCTCGATGCGGCCGATGCGCTCCGAGGGGCTGAGGATCAGCGTGCGCTCGACGACGTTGCGCAGCTGGCGCACGTTGCCCGGCCAGTCATAGGCCTGCAGCGCCGCCAGCGTGTCCTCGCTGATCGTCGGCGTCGGCAGGCGGCGTTCGGAAGCGAGCCGCGCGAGGAAGTAATGGACGAGGTCGGTGACGTCCTCGCGCCGCTCCTGCAGCGCCGGCAGGCGCACCGGCACGACGTTGAGACGATAGTAGAGATCCTCGCGGAAGCGGCTGTTGGCGATCTCCTGCGCCAGATCGCGCGCGGTCGAGCTGATGACGCGCACATCGACGCGCACATTGTGCGAGCCGCCGACGCGCTGGAACACCTGCTCGGTCAGCACGCGCAGAATCTTGCCCTGCGTCGGCAGCGGCATGTCCGCCACCTCGTCGAGGAACAAGGTGCCGCCATGCGCCTGCTCGAACAGGCCGGTGCGCTGGACGGTGCCGCCGTCCTCACGACCGAACAGTTCCTCCTCGACGCGCTCCGGCGTCATGCGCGCGGCGGAGACGACGACGAAGGGGGCGTTGTTGCGCGACGACCATTGGTGGAGCAGCCGCGCCGCGACTTCCTTGCCCGACCCGGCCGGGCCGGTGATCAGCACGCGGCTGCCGGTGGCAGCGACGCGCTTGATGGTGGCGCGGACGTTGTTGATCGCCGCCGAGCCGCCCGACAGCTCAGTGTCGAGGCCGGCGCGGATGCGCAGCTCCTCATTCTCGCGCTTCAGCCGCTCGGTCTCGGTGGCGCGTTCGACGGCCAGCAGCAGCTGGTCGGCCTGAAACGGCTTCTCGATGAAGTCGTAGGCGCCGCGCTTGATCGCGGCGACGGCGGTTTCGATGTTGCCGTGGCCGGAAATGATGATGACCGGCAGGGTCGGATCGCTGTCCTTGACCTGCTCCAGCAGCTCGATGCCGTCGATCTTCGATCCCTGCAGCCAGATGTCGAGCACGATCAGCGACGGCCGCCGCTCGCGGATCGCCGCCAGCGCCTCGTCGCTGTTGGCGGCGGTGCGGGTGCCGTAGCCGTCGTCCTGCAGCACGCCGGCGATCAGCTCGCGGATGTCGGCCTCGTCGTCGACGATCAGGATGTCCAACGCCATTCCTACCCCTGTCCTCGCTTCGGCTCGGGCATCTCGCTGCCCGCGTCCGCTTCCATCCGTTCGATCAGTGCCTTCGGGTCGAAGATCATGCGCGCGACGGTGCCGCCACCCGGCGCATCTGCCAGGTCGAGCGTCCCGCCATGCTCCTCGACGATCTTCTTGACGATCGCAAGGCCAAGCCCGGTGCCCCGTACCCGCGTCGTGACGTAGGGTTCGGTAATCCGGTCGCGCAGCTCGGGTGGCAGCCCGACGCCATTGTCGGTGACCGCGATCACCAGCCGATCGCCGCTGGCCTCGACCGACAGGCTCACATGTCCGGGTGCGCCGTCGCGCTCCTGCCGGGCCGCGACGGCTTCGGCCGCGTTCTTCAGCAAATTGGTCAGCGACTGGGCGATCTGGCGGCGGTCGCAGACCAGCAGCGGCAAGGTTTCGGGCACCTTCATCGCAAAGGTTACCGCCGGATGCGCGACCTCCTGCATGAACAGCGCCTGCCGGGCGATATCGAGCACCGGCTCGGGGCGGAACACCGGCTTCGGCATGCGCGCGAAGGAGGAGAATTCGTCGACCATGCGGCGCAGGTCGCCGACCTGACGGATGATCGTGCCGGTCAGGCTGCCGAAGGTCTCGGGATCCTCGGTGATCTGCTTGCCGTATTTGCGCTGCAGCCGCTCGGCGGAGAGCTGGATCGGGGTCAGCGGGTTCTTGATCTCGTGCGCGATGCGGCGCGCCACATCGGCCCAGGCGGCGCGGCGCTGGTCGGACAGCTGCTGGCTGATGTCGTCGAAGGTCAGCACGAAGCCATTCGCGAAGGCCGCGACCTGCACCGCGAGCGTCTGCGTGTCGGCGCCACGGGCAATGCGCGCCTCGCCGCGGGCATGGCCGGCGCCGGTCGCCTCGTCGAGCAGGTCGGCCAGCTCGGGCACCGCTTCGGTGAGCGGCACGCCCGACAGGTCGACGGCGTCGCGCTCGAGCAGCTCGCAGGCCGACTGGTTGGCGATGCGGATGATACCGTCGTCGCCGATCGACAGCACACCGGCCGACACGCGCGACAGCACCGCCTCGGTAAACTCGCGGCGGCGATCAAGCTGCTCGTTGGCGCTGACCAGCGCGTTCTTCTGCGCGTCGAGCTGCGTCGTCATGCGGTTGAAGGTGCGCGCGAGCGTCGTCATCTCGTCGGTGGTGCCGCGCACCGGCACCCGCGCCCCGAAATCGCCGGCGCCGACGCGCTCGGCGGCGTCCACCAGCCGGCTCATCGGGGCGACCAGGCGATTGGCGAGCCACAGCGCGAACCAGATCGCGGCGGCGAGGATCAGCAGCGACACGACGACGAGCATCAGGTTGAAGCGCCACTGCATCGCGCGCGACCGCTCGATCAGCGACTTATACTCGCTCAAGGCATTCTGGGTGCGCGCCACCTGGTTGAGCACCTGCGGCGACACCTTGCGGCTGACATAGACGTAGCGTTCGAAGATCGGGTCGATGCGGGCGATCGCCTCGACGCGGTCGCTGGCGCTGGCGATCACCACCGCCTCGCCGGACTGGGCGCGCTGCAGGTCGAGCGTCAGGATGCGGCTGCGCAACGGGCGGTTGTCGAGGCCCGAGGCCGCATAGACCACCAGCTCCTCGCCCTGCGGCGAGAACACCGCCGCCTCGGTCAGGTTGCGGTAAAGCACCTGCAGGTCGAGGTTGTCGCGGAAGTCCTTGCTCAACAGGCCGAACTGCTCGGTATTGGCGCGAAGATCGGCGGCCATCGGCAGGATATCGCCGACGATGCGCTGCTTGTTCTCCTGCACATAGGCCTGCGCGACGCGGTCGGCATTCTCCAGCACGGTGCGCGCCCGGTCGGAGAACCAGAACTGCACGCCGAACTGGAACAGCAGCGAGGCGAACACCACGACCAGCAAGGTCGGTACCGCGGCGATGGCCGCGAACAGCCCGACGAGGCGGACGTGGAGGCGCGCGCCGGCCTGCCCTTCCCTGCGCTTGCTGAGCAGGATGGCGAAGCGGCGGGCGATGAGCACGATCAGGCCCATCAACGGCACCAGGATCGCGACCAGCAGCAAGGTCACCATCCACGGGTCGAAGCCCTCGGCGGGCGCCCTCTCGCCGGTCAGCACCGCATAGCCGGTGATGCCGAGCACGGTCGCGAGCAGCGCGAAGCCGATTTCCAGCCGCGGATAGAAATCGACGCGCGTCACCCAACGATTGAAGCGTCGGCGCCACATGCGCCAGCGAAGCGGCGTCGAGGCAGACGGGTTGAGCGGCGTCATCGCGGACAGCCTAGCAAAGTTCGTGGCGCTTTGACCACATTGTTGCCGTGGCGCGACGCTTCACCTCAGCGAACACCGCGCAAGGTGGCGGCATCGATGCGCAAATCGTTCAATTTCTTGCGCAGCGTATTGCGGTTGATCCCGAGCAGCTTCGCCGCGCGGATCTGATTGCCGTTGGTGGCGAGCAGGCTGAGCGTCAGCAGCGGCCGTTCGAGTTCGGCGAGGACGCGGTCATAGAGTCCATCGGGCGGAAGATCGTCGCCGAAGGTGATGAAATAGCGCGACAAATGCGCCTCGACCGATCCGGCAAGGCCGCGGCCGTCGCCGGTGTCGACATCGCTCGCCACCGGCCCGCCTTCGCTGAGGCCGTTCTCGACGGCGGCGGCGGTGATCGTCTCCTCGCGGGCAAGCGCTGCGAGGCGGCGCATGAGATTTTCCAGCTCGCGGACGTTGCCCGGCCAGCTGTGCGCGCGCAGCCGCTCGATCGCGGTCGGGTCGAGCAGCTTCCTGGGCAGCCCTTCCGCCTCGGCGCGGGTCAGGAAATGCCGCGCCAACTCACCGATGTCGTCGGCGCGGGCGCGCAACGGCGGCAGGCGGATCGGCACGACGTTGAGGCGGTAGAACAGGTCCTCGCGGAACTGGCCGGCATCGATCAGGCGGCGCAGGTCCTTGTGGGTGGCGGCGATGATGCGCACGTCGGCGCGCATCGCCCGGCTGCCGCCGACGGTGGTGAACTCGCCCGACTGCAGCACGCGCAGCAGCCGCGTCTGCGCATCCATCGGCATGTCGCCGATCTCGTCGAGGAACAGTGTGCCGCCCTGCGCCTGCTCGAAGCGGCCCGACACGCGCGCCGCCGCGCCGGTAAACGCGCCGCGCTCATGGCCGAACAGCTCGGATTCGATCAGCTCGCGCGGGATCGCCGCCATGTTCACCGGCACGAACGGCCCGGTGCGGCGCGGCCCCATATTGTGCAGCGCCTGCGCCACCAGCTCCTTGCCGGTGCCGCTTTCGCCGAGGATCATCACCGTGAGGTCGGTCGGCACGACGCGCGCCATCGTCCGGTAGACGTCCTGCATCGCCGCCGAGCGGCCGATCAGCGGCAGATTGTCGTCGACCCCGCCGCGCGTGTCCGCCGCCTTCGACCGCGCCATGCGCGACTGTTCGAGCGCACTGGCAACCGCGCGGGTCAACTCATCAAGATCGAAGGGTTTCGGCAGATATTCGAACGCGCCCTGCTCGGTCGCGCGCACTGCCGTCGCCAAAGTGTTCTGCGCGCTCATCACGATCACCGGCAGGCCGGGCCGCTTGTCGAGCAGCGCCGGAATGGCGTCGAGGCCGTTGGCGTCAGGCAGCATGACGTCGGTGATGACGACATCGCCCTGCCCGTCCTCGGCGAGCTTCCACAGCCCGGCGACGCTGTCGGTGGTGCGGACGTTATAGCCGGCGCGGACCAGCGCCTGCCGCACCACGGTGCGGATCGCGGCATCGTCGTCGGCGACGAGGACGGTGGCGGCCTCGCTCACGCGCGGTTCTCCTGCTGCATCGGCAGCAGCACCCGGAAGATGGTGCGCGGCGGCAATTGCGTCCGCTCATATTCGACGATGCCGCCATGCTCGCCGATGATCTTGGCGACGAGCGCGAGGCCCAGCCCCTGGCTCGACCGCTTCGAGGTGACGAAGGGATCGAACAGATGCTCCTCCATGTCGGCGGGCGCGCCCGGGCCGTTGTCGATGACGCAGACCTCGAGCGGCACCGACACCCGGCGCTCGGAGCCCTTCACCGCGACCTTCAGGCCATGGCGATAGGCGGTGGTCATCATGATTTCCCCACCGTCACCAGCCGCTTCGGCGGCGTTCTTCACGAGGTTGAGGAACACCTGGATCAGCGCGTCGCGGTTGCCGAGCACGGGGGGGAGCGACGGATCATAGCGTTCGCGAAAGGTCAGCGCGTTGGCGAAGCCCTGCTCGGCGACGCGGCGGACGTGGCTCAGCACCGCGTGGATATTCTCCGGCTCGCGCTCGACACGGCGGGTGTCGGTGAAGCTCTCCATGCGGTCGACGAGATTGCGGATGCGGTCGACCTCGGTGCAGACGAGGTCGGTCAGCTCGCGGCCATCGTCATCGACATTGTGCGCGAGCAATTGCGCCGCGCCGCGGATGCCCGACAGCGGGTTCTTGATCTCGTGCGCCAGCATCGCCGCCACGCCCACCGCCGAGCGCGCCGCGCCCTGGTGGACAAGCTGCCGGTCGACGAGCGAAGCGACGGCGCGGGTCTGAAAGGCCACCGTCAGCCAGCCCTGCTGATAGCCGATCGGCGCGATCAGCACGTCGGCACGGAAGCGCACCCCGCCGATCAGGTGCAGATCGAGGTCATAGGCGGCGAAATTGCCCTCCCCGCCCTGCGCATCGGCGAGCAGCGCGCGGAACGGGCTGTCGGCGGACAGCAACGCGTCCCAGCCTTTCTCGCGCAAGGCGGCCTGCGAGGTGTTGAACAGGCTCTCGGCGGCGATGTTCGCCTGCGCAATGCGGCCATCCGGGTCGATGACCAGCACCGGGATCGGCAGGAAGCTGAGGATATCGGCCGCGGCCGGTGCGTCGTGAACCAGCGTCGGCGACGCCGCCGGGTTCACGCTGCCGCCCGAAGGCGGTACGGCGCGTAAAAGGCCTCGATCATCGACAGCGCGCGCTTCGGATCGTCCTGTTGGTTCACCGCATGGCGGAACTCAGCCGAATCCGGCATCCCCTTGGTATACCAGCCCAAATGCTTGCGCATCAGGTTGACGCCATTCTGCACGCCATAGTGCGACAGCATCATGTCGTAATGCTCGACGATCAGGTCGTACTGCTCCGACAGTGACGGCTCGGCGGGCCGTTCGCCGCGCGCCAGCCAGGCCATCGCCTGGCCGAGCAACCACGGTTTGCCATAGGCGCCGCGCCCGATCATCACCGCGTCGGCACCCGACTGTTCGAGCGCGGTGTCGACGTCCTCCAGCGAGCAGATGTCGCCGTTGACCACCACCGGCAGCTTGACCGCTTCCTTGACGTTGCGCACGAACGCCCAGTCCGCCGTGCCCTTGTAGAGCTGGCAGCGGGTGCGGCCGTGCACGGTAATCAAATGAACGCCCAAATCCTCGGCAATGCGCGCCAGCTCGGGCGCGTTGAGGCTGGCATGATCCCAGCCCATGCGCATCTTCAGGGTGACGGGCACCTTCACCGCCGCGACGGTCGCCTTGATGATCGCGGCGGCGAGCGGCAGGTCGCGCATCAGCGCCGAGCCGGCGTCGCCGTTGACGATCTTCTTCACCGGGCAGCCCATATTGATGTCGATGATCGCGGCGCCGCGATCCTCGTTGAGCTTGGCGGCTTCCGCCATCACGCCGGGCTCGCAGCCGGCGAGCTGCATCGACACCGGCTCCTCGCTCGGGTCCCAGGCACATTTCTGCAGCGACTGGCGCGTCTCGCGCACCATCGCCTGGCTGGCGATCATCTCGGTCACCGTGAGCCCGGCGCCATAGCGCTTCACCAGCTTGCGGAACGGCAGGTCGGTCACGCCGGTCATCGGCGCGAGGATGACCGGCTCGTCGATGGTCACGGGACCGATGCTGATGGGCTTAAGCTTGGGCATACCGACATTCTGCACAAAAATGAGGCGTCGCAGATAGCGGCAACGGCCCTTTTCGGCAAGGCGGGGGCGCGGTAAGAGCGCGCCCATGTCGCGGCCCCGCACCCTTGCGCTGATCGTCGCCGCCGGCCGGGGCCACCGCGCCGGCGAGGGATTGCCCAAGCAGTATCGGACGATCGGCGGCCAGGCGGTGTTGCGGCGGACGGTGCAGGCCTTTCTCGCGCACCCGCAAATCGACGGCGTTCAGGTGGTCATCCACCCCGATGACCGCGAACTTTATGACGCGGCTGTCGAGGGTCTCGACTTCCTCCCGCCGGTGAACGGCGGCGCGAGCCGGCAGGAATCGGTGAAGCTCGGCCTCGAAGCGCTCACTGCCGATTGCGTGCTGATCCACGACGCCGCCCGCCCCTTCGTCGCGCCGGCCGTCATCGATCGCGTGCTGGCGGCGCTCAACAATGAGGACGGCGTCATCCCCGCCCTCCCCGTCAGCGACAGCCTGCGACGCGGCGGCAGCCATATCGAGGCGGAGGTCGAGCGCGAGGGTCTCTACCGCGCGCAGACCCCGCAAGGCTTCCGCCATGCCGCCATTCTCGCCGCGCACCGCGCGGTGAGCCTGGCGGCGACCGACGATGCCGCCGTGCTGCGCGCCGCCGGTGGCAGGGTGGCGATGGTCGAGGGAGACGAGGCCAACATGAAGCTCACCACCCCCGCCGACTTCGCCCGCGCCGAGACGTTGCTCGCCGCCGCCATGACGTCACGGACGGCGATGGGTTACGATGTCCACCGCTTCGGCCCTGGCGACCATATCTGGCTGTGCGGGCTGCAGATTGCGCATACGCACGGCCTGATCGGCCATTCCGACGCCGACGTCGGCCTCCATGCGATCACCGATGCGCTGCTCGGCACCATCGGCGATGGCGACATCGGCCAGCATTTCCCGCCGAGCGATCCGCAGTGGAAGGGTGCCGCCTCCGATCGGTTCCTCGCGCATGCCGCACAGCTGGTGCGGGCACGCGGCGGCCGCATCGACCATGTCGACCTGACCATTATCGCCGAGGCGCCCAAGGTCGGCCCGCATCGTGACGCAATGCGGCAACGCATCGCCGCCATCCTCGGGATCGGCTTCGGGTCGGTCAGCGTCAAGGCAACGACGACCGAGGGGCTGGGCTTCACCGGCCGCCGCGAAGGCATCGCGGCGCAGGCGGTGGCGACGGTGCGGTTGCCGGCGGAGGATTGAGATGATCGACGCGGATATCCTGAAGCTCGCCGAAGAGGTGCTGGCCGCCAATCGTGCCGCCGGCAAGACGATCGCGGTCGCCGAAAGCTGCACCGGCGGGCTGGTCGCGGGCGCGCTGACCGAGATCGCCGGCTCGTCCGACGTGTTCGACCGCGGCTTCGTCACCTATTCGAACGAGGCCAAGCACGAGATGCTCGGCGTCAGCCACGACATCATCGATACCTTCGGCGCCGTGTCGATCGCGGTGGCCTGGGCGATGGCGCAGGGCGCGCTGGCGAAGAGCAATGCCGATGTGGCGGTGGCGATCACCGGCATTGCCGGCCCCGGCGGCGGCACCGAGAAGAAGCCTGTCGGCACCGTGGTGTTCGCCCGCGCGCGGCGCGGCGCCGACCCCAAGGAGATCGTCGCCGACCAGCATCAGTTCGGTGACTTGGGTCGCAGCGCGGTGCGCGCTCAGGCGGTACGGATGGCGCTCGAACTGCTGATGCCGGCGCCGTAGAGCTGCTGCGCGCGCGTTTCGAAGGCGCCGATCATCTTCTTCAGCGCGTCCGCAAACACCGCGCCGGCCAGCGCCTCAAACACCCGCGAGCGGAACTCGAAATCGACGGTGAAGTGGACGAGCGTGCCGCCGTCGGGCGCGGGCTCGAACCGCCAGTCGTTGTAGAGCTGCTTCAACGGCCCTTCGAGATAATCGACATGCACATGGTGCGGCCGTTCGAGCAGCACCTTCGAGGTGAAGGTCTCGCGCAGCATCTTGAAGCCGACGACGAGGTCGGCGACCAGCTCGTCCTCGCTCTTCGAGCGCACGCGCGTACCGATCACCCAGGGCAGGAACTGCTGATATTTGCCCACGTCGGCGACGAGATCGAACATCTGCGCTGGCGTGTAGGGCAGATGGCGGGTCTCCGAATGGCGCGGCATCAGACCGGCCCCCACCCATCCGTCATCCCCGCGAAGGCGGGGACCCAGCACAAGCAGAAAGCGCCTGCGAAAGCAGGCAGCATCTTTGCATGGACTGGGTCCCCGCCTTCGCGGGGATGACGATAGGGAGCGGATCGCACCGCGTTACTTCACCTTCGCCATGCGCGCCGCGCGCAGCCGCTCGAAGTCGGCGCCGGCGTGATAGCTCGACCGGGTGAGCGGGCTCGACGCCACCAGCAGGAAGCCCTTTGCCTTCGCGATCGAGGCGTAGGCGCGGAAGGTGTCGGGCGTTACGAACTCCTCGACCTTCGCATGGCGCGGCGTCGGCTGCAGATACTGGCCGATGGTCAGAAAATCGATGTCTGCCGAGCGCATGTCGTCCATCACCTGATGGAGTTCCAGCCGCTGCTCGCCGAGACCCACCATCACGCCCGACTTGGTGAACACCGTCGGATCGAGCTTCTTCACCGTCTCGAGAAGGCGCAGCGAATGATAATAGCGCGCGCCGGGGCGGATGGTCGGATAGAGCCTCGGGACGGTTTCGAGATTGTGGTTGTAGACGTCGGGCCGCGCCTCGACGATCGCCCGCACCGCATCCTCCGCCTTGTTGCGGAAGTCGGGCGTCAGGATCTCGATGGTGGTTTTCGGCGCGCGGGCGCGCAGCTCGCGGATCACCTTCACGAACTGCGAGGCGCCGCCGTCGGGCAGGTCGTCGCGATCGACGCTGGTGATGACGATATGCTCGAGGCCCAGTTCGCCCGCCGCTTCGGCGACATGCACCGGCTCCAGCAGGTCCACCGCCTTCGGCATGCCGGTCTTGACGTTGCAGAAGGCGCAGGCGCGCGTGCAGGTGTCGCCGAGGATCATCACCGTCGCGTGCTTCTGCGTCCAGCACTCGCCGATGTTCGGGCAGGCCGCTTCCTCGCAGACGGTGTTGAGGTTCAGCCGCCGCATCAGCTTGCGGGTTTCGGCAAAGCCGGTGCTGGTCGGCGCGCGGACGCGCAGCCAGTCGGGCTTGCGGACGCGGATGGCGGGATCGCTCTCGGACATGGGGGCTAGATAGCGACGGTAACGTCCCCTGCCAACCGATGGCGGCGACTTGCCCATGCGGTGCGGACATGGCGGCGATGCACGGTGCGGTTGGCCGGTGAAGGCTTGCGCCGCGCGCAACAGCGGATTACCCCGCCGCCATGGCCGATTTCTCCTCGCTCCTCGACGGCTACCGCCGCTTCCGCACCACCAACTATCCGGCGCAGCGCGCGCGCTATGACGCGCTGGCCGGCGGGCAGGCGCCGAAGACGATGATCATCGCCTGCTCCGACAGCCGCGTCGATCCGGCGCTGATCTTCGACGTGTCGCCGGGCCAGGTGTTCGTGGTGCGCAACGTCGCCAATCTGGTGCCGCCCTACGAAACCGGCGGCGGTCGCCACGGCGTTTCCGCCGCGCTGGAATTCGCGGTGACGCAGCTCGAAGTCGAGGACATCGTGGTGATGGGCCACGGCGGCTGCGGCGGCGTCGCCGCCTCGCTGTCGCACCGCTTCGACGACGCCGGCGTCGGCGAAGGCTATTTCATCCGCCACTGGATCGACCTGCTCGACGACGCCCGCGACAGGATCGAGGCCGCCCACCAGCACGACCCGTCGCTCAACGCCCAGCGCGCACTGGAGCAGGACGCGGTGCGCGTCAGCCTTGCTAACCTACGCACCTTTCCCTGCATCCCGCCCCGCGAAGGCAAGGGCCGCCTGAGGCTGCACGGGGCGTACTTCGCCATCGGCGAAGGCGTGCTGCATGTGCTGGATGCCGAGACGGATAGGTTCGCACCCGCCGTCTAGCGGCGTTTGTTCTTGTTGTGTTCTCATGTCGCCGTAGAATGGCGGCATGGCGACTCCCCCACCCCTGCGCGGCCGCGGCGCGACGTTCAACGCGAAGTCGTCGCGGTTCGACGACACCGCGCGGGAGGATGATGGCGACTGGCTGGATGCGCGCGAGGACATCGACGGCGGGCCGCCGCCGCTTCGGACGACGGTGACGATCGAGAAACCGAAGACCATCGTCAGCTATCAGCGCTCGCCCGACATTCCCTTCGACCGCTCGATCAACGCCTATCGCGGCTGCGAGCATGGCTGCATCTACTGCTTCGCGCGGCCGACGCATGCCTTCCACAATCTGTCGCCGGGGCTCGATTTCGAGAGCAAGCTGTTCGCCAAGCCGTCGGCCGCCGACTTGCTGCGCGCCGAACTGATGAAGCGGACCTATGAATGCCGGCCGATCGCGATGGGCACCAATACCGATCCCTATCAACCGATCGAGCAGCGCTGGAAGATCACCCGGCAAATCCTTGAGGTACTGCAGGAATTCAACCACCCCTTCACCATCACGACCAAGTCGGCGCGGGTGACGCGCGATCTCGATATCCTCGCGCCGATGGCGGCGATGAACCTGGCCGCGGTGATGCTGTCGGTCACCTCGCTCGACCCGAAGATTGCCCGCACCTTGGAGCCGCGCGCTTCGGCGCCGCACCAGCGCATCCGCGCGATCAAGGCGCTCGCCGACGCCGGGGTGCCGGTGTTCGTGTCGATTTCGCCTGTCGTGCCGGCGATCACCGATCATGAGATCGAGGCGATCGTCGAGGCGGCCGCCGAAGCAGGGGCGCGCGGCGCCTTCTCGTTGATGGTGCGGCTGCCGCACGAGGTGGCGCCGATCTTCCGCGCCTGGCTCGACGAGCATTTCCCCGACCGCAAGGCGAAGGTGATGGCGCTGATCCGCGAGGCGCGCGGCGGCAAAGACAATGAGGGCCATTACTTCGCGCGGTTCCGGCCGCAGGGCGCCTATGCCGCCATGCTGCGGGCGCGCTTCGAGAAAGCCTGCCGGAAACATGGGCTTATCCATGATCGGATGACACTCGATACCAGCCGCTTCCGGCGCCCAGGGCCGGAGCAGCTCGGTCTGTTCTGAGCGCACCGCAACCTTTTCGCGGCAGCAATGGTTTCGGATTTCGAGGGTATGTTTTGCGTTGAGGGAGATAGGCCGGTGAACAGGCCGTTGCTCTGGTTGATCCTGCCGCTGCTGGCGGCCTGCGGAGGCGGCGGCTCGAATGAGGGCAGCAGCGGCACCCCGCCGATCGCCACGCCGAGCCCCGCGCCAGCCCCTGCCCCCGCTCCTGCGCCGGCGCCAGCCCCGACGCCGTCACCGACGCCCACGCCGACGCCCGGCGATTTCCTGTCGCGCGCCGCGGCGCTCTATGACGAGGCGCCCGACATCGCCGCCTGCCGCGCCGGCCGCATGAAGCCCGCCGTGACCGCGCAGGTGCTGGCGACGCTCAACGAGATCCGCCGCCTGCATCGCCTGCCCGCCGTCGGCTATTCGACCGCCGACGACAGCACGGTCATGGCCGCCTCGCTGGTGCTGTCCGCCAACGAGGCGCTGACCCACGAGCCGCCGCCCAGCTACCGCTGTTACACAACGGCGGCGCTCGCCGGCACGCGGTCGAGCAACCTCTATGGTGGCGCCTCGCCTTTCCTCGGCTTCGAGACCGACGACAATATCATGATCGCCTGGCTGACCGACGTGACCAACGCGGTCGCCGACAGCGTCGGGCACCGCCGCTGGCTGCTCGATCCGTTCCTCGGGACGGTCGCCTATGGCCGGGTCGCCGGGGCCTCGGCGGCGTCGGGGCGGGTCGATACCGCGTCGCTGCGGGTGTTCAACAGCAGCACGCCCTCGCCTGCGGTGACCAGCGGCCTGCCGCAGTTCGTCGCCTATCCCTATGAGGATTACCCGGCGCGCTTCTTCGATACCCGCGCGCTGCTGTCCTTCGGCGTCATCGTCAGCGCCACCAACCGCAACGCTAACGCCTCGGTCAACTATACCAATGCGACGGTGACGGTGCGGCCTCGCGGCGGCGACGCGCTCGCCATCTCGAACCTTCGCTTCGACAATCAGGGCTTCGGCTTGCCCAACAATATCCAATTCAACGCCGCCGGGCTGCAGCGCAACACCACCTACGACGTCACCATCGGCAACGTCGTGGTGAGCGGGTCACCGACCAGCTACAGCTATTATTTCCGTATCACCTAGGCCGCGGTCGGCAGCGTGTAGCCCTTGAACTGCTCGCGCAGCGCGGTCTTCTGGATCTTGCCGGTGGCGGTGTGCGGGATCGAGTCGACGAACACTACGTCGTCGGGCATCCACCATTTGGCGATCTTGTCCTTCAGATGAGCCAAAATCTCATCCTTCGAGACGCTTGCGCCGGGTTTCCTGATGATGATCAGAAGCGGACGCTCGTCCCACTTCGGGTGCGGCAGGCCAATGACCGCGGCCTCGGCGACGCCTTGGCAGCCGACCGCGGCGTTCTCCAGCTCGATCGAGCTGATCCATTCGCCGCCCGACTTGATGACGTCCTTCGACCGGTCGGTGATCTGCATGTAGCCGCGCGGATCGATGGTCGCGACGTCGCCGGTGTCGAACCAACCGTCGGCATCGAGCACCACGCCGCCGTCGCCCTTGAAATAGGTCTCGACGATCCACGGCCCGCGCACCATCAGCCGGCCGAACGCCTTTCCGTCGCGCGGCAGCTCGTTGCCGTCATCGTCCTTCAAGGTCATCTCGACGCCGAACAGCGCCCGGCCTTGCTTGCACTTCAAATCGAGCTGCTTCTCCGGCGTCTCGGCGAGCCCGCCGGCGCAGAGCATGCCGACCGAGCCGAGCGGCGACATCTCGGTCATGCCCCAGGCGTGGGCGACGGTGACGCCATGGTCGCGCTCGAACGCCTCGATCATGAAGCGCGGCGCCGCCGAGCCGCCGATGACGACGCGCTTCAGCTTGCCGAGCTTCTTACCCGTCGCCTCGAGGTAGGTGAGCATGCCGAGCCAGACGGTCGGCACCGCGGCGGTCAGGTTGACGCCCTCGTCGATGATCAGGCGATGCAAGGTCTCGGCATCGTTGTTCGGTCCACCCATCACGAACTTCGCGCCCGAGGCGGCCGCTGCATAGGGCAGGCCCCAGGCGTTGGCGTGGAACATCGGCACCACGGGCAGCACCACGGTGTTCGACGACATGGCGAAGGCATCGACCTGGCAGGCGGCGAAGGTGTGGAGCACGTTCGACCGGTGGGTGTAGAGCACGCCCTTCGGATTGCCGGTGGTGCCCGAGGTGTAGCAGAGGCCGGCCGGGGTGTTCTCGTCGAACTCGGGCCAGTCGTAGGCGCCGTCCTCGGCGGCGAGGAGATCCTCGTAGCAGAGCAGGTTGAGCGATGAGTTCGCGGGCATATGCGCGCGGTCGGTCATCAGGACATAGTGCTTGATGCTCTCGAAGCGCGGCGCCAGCTCCTCGACCAGCTTGAGGAAGGTCAGGTCGAAGAACAGGACCTGATCCTCGGCATGGTTGGCGATATAGGCGATCTGGTCCTGGAACAGCCGGGGGTTGATAGTGTGGGCGACCGCCCCCATGCCCGAGATGCCGTACCAGCATTCGATATGGCGCCAGGTGTTCCAGGCCAAGGTGGCGACGCGATCACCCGGCTTGATGCCAAGGCGGATCAGCGCCTGCGCGATCTTCTTCGACCGGCCGTGCAGCTCGAGCCAGTTCGTGCGGTGCAGCGGCCCTTCGACCGACTGCGTCACGATCTCGACGGTCGGATAGGCGCGCGCCGCATGGTCGATCAGCTTCGACACCACCAGCGGCCAACCCTGCATCGCACCCAGCATCGAAAACCTCCCCTTTGTCTGTTGGGGAGACGCTAGCGCAGCGGGCGCCGCGCGATCAATCCGCGCCGTACAGGTTCAGTCTGCGAAAGTCAGTTTGCCGCGCATCTTGCAATGGGTGCAGACGATGCGCTTGGTGCCCGACGACAGCCGGACGCGGCCGTTCTCGCGCAGCGGTCCCTGCCACACCGGCTCGACCACCGAGGTGGCGACGCCGATGTCGTCCTCGCACGTCCGGCATAGCCACATTTTCGGCGCCGGCGGCGCCTCGACCGGCCGGCCGCCGTCGATCACCGCGAAGCGGCCGGGCATCCGCACGACCTTTCCGCCGTTGGCAGCGACCGCCAGATCGAGCTCGGCTTCGGAAAGCGGCGGCGCGGCCCCCGCCGCACGCCCCGTCATCATTCGATCATTGTCTACGCAGTCCATGCTGGTCCCCCGACCCTGCTTGTCCTGATTGCGAGCTTAACCCGCCGGTCTTTCGCTGTCCTGAACCAAAATTACCTGCGGCCAACGGTTCGTCGATTCCGACGAGCCGAAAAGCCGTAACGGAGGCGATTTGACAGGAGAGAACAAATCATGAACATTGGAACTGTTGATTCGGGAGATGGTTCTCAACCCATCTCGCAGGGTTTGGTGGGAGGCTTGAATGGTTGAGGTCGTTTTCGGGTCGGTGGTAAGCATCGGCGTTACCTTGTTCGCGCTGTCGGCGATCGCCGGCGAATTCAAGGCGCGGTGGACGCAGATCGGCGCCGCGCTCGCTTTCGATGCGAACGCACAGGCCCTCTCCCAGCTTCAGAAGATCAGACCGACGGCGGCTCCGGCTCGGTCCTGGCCGGCGCCGGCTCGGATTGGGGCACGGATTGGCTTCCGGCCGCAGCCGCGCGCCGCTGCCGCTTGACCTTGCCGTAGGCGAGAACACTGAACGGGATCGACGCGGCATAGGCGACGATCGTCAGCGACAAGGTCATCCACGGCGCCGAGAACAGCGCGCCCGCATAGAGCGCGACGGCGAGCAGCGCGAAAATCCGCCACTCGCGACGGATGCGCACCTTCTTCCACGAATAGGTCGGCAGCGCCGACACCATCAGCAGCGCAGCGCCCGCGACGATCGCGCCGGTTACCACCGGCTGGCGGAAGAATTGCGTGTCGAGCCACAGGTCGAGCGCCATCGGGCTCAGCGCCAGGCCGGCACCCACCGGCGCGGGAACGCCGGTCAGGAAGCCGGCCTGCTTGTGCGGCCCGGCCTCGAGATCGATGCCGGTGTTGAAGCGCGCGAGGCGCAGCGCGGCACAGGCGGCCAGCGACAGTGCGATCAGCCAGCCGGCCCCCGGCAGATACTGCAGCGACCAGAGATAGAGGATCAGCGCCGGCGCGACGCCATGCGCGGTCAGGTCGGACAGCGAATCGAGCTCGGCACCGAAGCGGCTGGCGCCCTTCAGCAGTCGCGCGATCTGGCCGTCGATGCCGTCGAGCACGCCCGCCAGTACCACCGCGGCGATCGCCCGCTCCCAGTCGCCGGCAATGGCGAGGCGGACACCGGTGAGGCCGAAGCACAGCGCGGCGAGCGTGATCGCGTTGGGGATCATCGCCCGCATCGGCAGTGCGCGGCCAAGCCGCTGGCGGCGGGTGAGCACGTCGTCGGTCATTGCGAGATGCCGGCGGCGGCGTCGGTCTGGCCGAGGCGGCCGAGGATCGTCTCACCGGCGATGGCGCGCTGGCCGAGCGCCACCGTCGGCGCGGTGCCGGCCGGCAGGAACACGTCGACGCGGCTGCCGAAGCGGATGAGGCCGATACGCGCGCCGGCGGCGACGGTGTCGCCTTCCTTCACGAAGCGCATGATGCGGCGCGCGACCAGCCCGGCGATCTGGGTGAAGGCGATGCGGACGCCGTCGGCGTTCTCCACCACGAAATACTGCCGCTCATTGTCCTCGCTGGCCTTGTCGAGGTCGGCGTTGAGGAATTTGCCGGGGACATAGACCAGCTTGCGAACCGTGCCGGCGATCGGCGAGCGGTTGATATGGACGTCGAACACGCTCATGAAAATCGACACGCGGGTGTAGCTGCCGATGGCGAGCCCATTCTCGCCTGCCACCTGGCGCGGCGCCTCGACTTCGGCAATCTGGCAGACGAGACCGTCGGCGGGCGACACCACCAGCCCCGGCCCCTGCGGGGTCACACGGACGGGATCGCGGAAGAAGGCGGCCACCCACAGGGTGATTCCGGCCATCAGCCAGCCGAGGATATCCCAGTCCACCAGCCACCACAGCGCCGCGGTGATCGCAGCGGCGATGACGACGAACTTGATACCTTCGGGGTGCACCGACGGGGTGCGATATTTGACGGTCGGCGTGGTGACGCCCTGCGTTGCCAGTGAGCTCATGGCTCCATCATTAGACGGTTCGGTCACGGCCTGACAACGCACAGCGCCTTTCATGGTCGCATCGCCCGTGGCATGTCGGTTGGCCATGACCCGAATCCGCTCGCTCTGCCTGTTCTGCGGCTCGCGACCCGGCGCCGACCCCGCGCATGCCGAAACCGCCGACGCGCTCGGCCGCCTGCTCGCCGCCAACGGCATTACCCTCGTCTATGGCGGCGGCGCCGTCGGGCTGATGGGGATCGCCGCGCGCGCCGTGAAGAAGGCGGGCGGCAGCGTCGTCGGCGTCATTCCGCGTACGCTGATGCGCGACGAGATCGCGCAGCAGGGGCTCGACGAACTGATCGTCGTCGAAACGCTGCACGAGCGAAAGGCGCTGATGCACCTGCGCTCCGACGCCTTTCTCGCGCTGCCGGGCAGCATCGGCACCCTCGACGAGCTGTTCGAGGCGCTGACCTGGCGCGAGCTCTCCATCCACGGCAAGCCGATCTGGCTGCTCGGCGCCAACGGCTATTGGTCGCCGTTCATGGCGCTGCTCCGCCACCTCGACACGGAAGGTTTCGCGCCGGCGGACCTGTTCGACATCGTCGAGGAACTGCCCGGCCTGCCGGCGCTCGCAGAGCGATTGATATAAGGCCGCGCCGCCTCTAAACGACGCTCACATAGTTTCGATCGCGCTCCTCCCCAGGGCGCCAGCTCACAAGGGAAACCGATGGCGAAGATCAAGGTAGCGAAGCCGGTCGTCGAGCTCGACGGCGACGAGATGACCCGCATCATCTGGCAGTGGATCCGCGAGAAGCTGATCCTGCCCTACCTCGACGTCGATCTTCATTATTACGACCTCAGCATCGAGAACCGCGACGCGACCGACGACAAGGTCACCGTGCAGGCGGCGAACGCCATCAAGGAGCATGGCGTCGGCGTGAAATGCGCGACGATCACCCCCGACGAGCAGCGCGTCGAGGAGTTCAACCTCAAGAAGATGTGGAAGTCGCCGAACGGCACGATCCGCAACATCCTCGGCGGCGTCGTCTTCCGCGAGCCGATCGTCATCAAGTCGGTGCCGCGCCTCGTGCCGGGCTGGACCGACCCGATCGTCATCGGCCGCCATGCCTTCGGCGACCAGTACAAGGCGACCGACTTCCTGATCCCCGGCGCCGGCAAGCTGACCATCAAATGGGTCGGCGAGAATGGCGAGACGATCGAGCATGAAGTTTTCGACTTCCCGTCGTCCGGCGTCGCCATGGCGATGTACAACCTCGACGATTCGATCCGCGACTTCGCGCGCGCCAGCTTCAACTATGGCGTCGCCCGCAAATGGCCGGTCTATCTGTCGACCAAGAACACGATCCTCAAGGCCTATGACGGCCGCTTCAAGGATCTGTTCCAGGAAGTTTTCGACAAGGAATTCAAGACGCAGTTCGACAAGCTTGGCATCGTCTACGAACATCGCCTGATCGACGACATGGTCGCCTCGGCGCTGAAGTGGTCGGGCAATTTCATCTGGGCCTGCAAGAACTATGACGGCGATGTGCAGTCGGACACGGTCGCGCAGGGTTTCGGCTCGCTCGGCCTGATGACCTCGGTGCTGCTCACCCCGGACGGCAAGACCGTCGAGGCGGAAGCGGCGCACGGCACCGTCACCCGCCACTACCGCATGCACCAGCAGGGCAAGCCGACCTCGACCAACCCGATCGCCTCGATCTTCGCCTGGACCGGCGGCCTGAAGCATCGCGGCAAGGTCGACGGTACGCCGGAGGTGACCAAGTTCGCCGAAACGCTCGAGCGCGTCTGCGTCGAGACCGTGGAGGCTGGCCACATGACCAAGGATCTGGCGATCCTGATCGGCCCGGATCAGGCGTGGATGACCACCGAGCAGTTCTTCGACAAGATCGTCGAGAACCTCGACGCCGCGATGGACTGATAAAATCCCACAATTTTCGTAAGGATTAGGCGTCGGCCCTGCTGACGCCTTTTTCTTTGCGTGTAGAGTGGCCCGATGGCCGTCGATATCCACCCTACCTCCGCCATCAGCGACGCGATCGTTATCCTCGGCGCCGTGGGGCTGGTGATCCCCGCCTTCGCGGCGGTGCGGATCAGCCCGGTGGTGGGGTTCATCCTGATCGGCATGCTGGTCGGGCCCTACGGCCTCGGCGGCCTCGGCGACGAAACCTCGCTGCTCCGCTGGATCACCATCTCCAATCCCGAGACGGTCAGCACCTATGGCGAGATCGGCATCGTGCTGCTGATGTTCGCCATCGGCCTCGAGCTGTCGTTTGACCGCTTGCGGGTGATGCGGCGGCTGGTGTTCGGCCTCGGCACCGCGCAGGTGCTGATCAGCGGCGCGGTGATCGCGGGCGGCCTTGCCATCGCCACCGGCATGGGCGGCGCCACCGCGCTGGTGATCGGCGCCGCGCTCGCCCTTTCCTCCACCGCGATCGTGCTGCCGATGCTCACCGCCGAGCAGGCGCTGGTCACCTGGGCGGGGCGCGCCTCGCTCGGCATCCTGCTGCTGCAGGACCTCGCGCTGATCCCGCTGCTGTTCGCGATCTCGGTCGTCGGCGGCACCGAGACCTTCGACGCCGCCGACCTCGCGGCGCTGGCCGCCAAGGGAGCCGCCGCCATCGCGCTGCTGCTGCTCGCCGGCCGGCTGTTGTTGCGCCCCGCCCTCGCCCGCGCCGCGCGGACGCGCAGCCCGGAAATGTTCATGGCGGCGTCGCTGCTGATCGTCATCGCGGCGAGCGCGCTGACCGCCGCCGCGGGCCTGTCGCTGGTGGTCGGCGCGCTGCTCGCCGGGCTGATCATCGCCGACACCGAGTTCCGTCAGCAGGTCGAGGTGACCATCGAGCCGTTCAAGGGCCTGTTGCTCGGTGTGTTTCTCATCTCGATCGGCATGGGGCTCAACCTCGAACGGCTGGCCGAGGCGCCGATCGGATTCGTTGCCGGCGCGGCGCTGCTCGTCGCGGTGAAGGCGCTGATCGTGTTCCCGCTGCTGCGCGGCTTTATCGGCAACCATGCCGGCCTCGCGCGCGTGTCGCTGCTGCTCGGCCCCGGCGGCGAGATGAGCCTGATCATCCTGTCGGCCGCCGCCGCCGCGCGGATGCTGAGTCCCACGGTCGCCGCCGACGCGCAGCTGGTCACCGCGCTCGCCATGACCACCCTGCCGCTGTTGTCGCGGCTCGGGACCTTGGTCGAGGACCGGCGCAAGCGCGAGCTGACGCATCTGTTGCCGCCCGCCGCCGAAGCGGAAGCGCCGCGCGTCGTCGTCATCGGCTTCGGCCGCGTCGGCCGGCTGGTCGCCGACATGCTGGAGCGGCACAGCATTCCCTATCTGGCGGTCGACAGCGACGTCGACGAGATCGCCCGGTCGCGCGCCAAGGGGCGCTCGGTCTGCTACGGGGACGCCAACAACCTCGATCTGGTCAACCGGCTCGAACTGGGCCTTGCCCGCGCGCTGGTGGTGACGATGGACGAGCCGCGCACCGTGGCGCGCATCGTCAAGGCGGCGCGCGCCGACCATCCCGACCTGCAGATCATCGCCCGTGCCCGCGACGCGCGCCACGCGGCGGAACTCTACCGCCTTGGCGTCACCGACGCGGTGCCGGAGACGGTCGAGGCCAGCCTGCAACTCTCGGAAGCCGTGCTGGTCGACATCGGTGTGCCGATGGGTCCGGTGATTGCCTCGATCCACGAAAAGCGCGCCGACCTGCGCGAGCAGATCCAGGCGCTGGTGCCGGGGCTCGAGGCGCCGCCGACCTTGGGCCGGCGGACGCTGCGGGAAGCGAAGCCGAAGCCGGGGCTTTAGCTGGTCGCCAGTCCCGGTTTTCCACAACTGTCATCCCCGCGAAGGCGGGGACCCACCCTGACACAGCCACCTGCGCTCGAAAGTGGGTCCCCGCGTTCGCGGGGATGACAGTGAAGGAAGAGGCGTGGTGGCTAACAGCTCAGGCCGCGATCGCTGCGCTCTCCAGCGCCGCTTTCACCGCCGCCACGGCCTCGGCCGCCTTCGATCCGTCGGGACCGCCGGCCTGCGCCATGTCGGGGCGGCCACCGCCGCCCTGCCCGCCGAGCGCGGTGGCGGCGACCTTGACGAGGTCCACGGCTGAGAAGCGCGCGGTCAGGTCGTCGGTGACGCCGACCGAGACGCCGGCGCGGCCTTCGTTGACGGCGATCATCACCGCCACGCCGCTGCCGAGCTTCTTCTTCGCCTCGTCGACGAGGCCGCGGAGATTCTTGGCGTCGAGGCCGTCGATGACCTGACCGATGAAGCCGACGCCGGCCACCTGCTCGGTCGCCGAGGCTTCCTCGCTGGCGCCGCGCCCGCCACCCAGCGCCAGCTGGCGTTTGGCGTCGGCGAGTTCGCGCTCCAGCCGGCGGCGATCCTCGACCAGCGCGGCGACGCGCGCCGCCACTTCGTCGGGGCGTGCCTTCAGCGTGGCGGCGGCGGCCTTCAGCCGCTCTTCCTGCTCGGTGAGGTAGCTGCGCGCCGCCTCGCCGGTCAGCGCCTCGATACGGCGGACGCCGGCCGACACGGCGGATTCGGCGATGATCTTGAACAGGCCGATGTCGCCGAGCGCCGTGACATGGGTGCCGCCGCACAGCTCGACCGAATAGCTCCGCTCGTCGCCGAGACCCATCGACAGCACGCGAACCTCGTCGCCGTACTTTTCGCCGAACAGCGCCATTGCACCCTCGGCGATCGCCTCGTCGGGCGTCATCAGGCGGGTGTTGACCGCATTGTTCTCGCGGATATGCGCGTTCACCTCGGCCTCGACCGTGGTGATTTCCTCCGCCGACATCGCCTTCGGATGGCTGAAGTCGAAGCGCAGGCGGTCGGCGGCGACCAGCGAACCCTTCTGGGTGACATGCGCGCCGAGATGCTTGCGCAGCGCGGCGTGCAGCAGGTGCGTCGCCGAATGGTTGGCGCGGGTGCGGGTGCGGCGGTCAGCATCGACCTGCAGCTTGACCGCGTCGCCCACCTTCAACTCGCCGCTCTCGATCGTCGCCCGGTGCGCATGCAGTTTGCCGAGCGGCTTCGACGTATCCTCAACGACGGCCCGCAAGCCATTGTCGCCGCTGATGATACCCGCGTCGCCGGCCTGGCCGCCACTCTCGCCGTAGAAGGGCGTCTGGTTGGTGACGATCGCCACTGTCTCGCCGGCCTTGGCGCTGTCGATGGCCTTGCCGTCCTTGACCAGCGCCACGACGACACCCTCGCCGTCATGGCCGGTATAGCCGATGAACTCGCTGGCACCGTTAACTTCGGCGATGTCGAACCAGACGGTCGCGTCCTTCGCCTCGCCCGATCCGGTCCAGGCGGCGCGCGCGGCGCGTTTCTGCTCGGCCATGGCGGCGTCGAAGCCGGCGCGGTCGACGAGCAGATTCTGCGCCCGCAGCGCGTCCTCGGTCAGGTCGTAAGGGAAGCCGAAGGTGTCGTAGAGCTTGAACGCCACGTCGCCGGCGAGCGTATCGCCGCTTTTAAGCGAGCCCGTCGCCTCGTCGAGCAGGCGCAGGCCGTTCTGCAGGGTCTGACGGAAGCGCGTCTCCTCGAGCTTCAGCGTTTCCTCGATCAGCGGCTGCGCGCGCACCAGTTCCGGGTACGCCGCGCCCATCTGGCCGATCAACGCCGGCACCAGCCGGTGCATCAGCGGCTCCTTGGCGCCGATCAGATGCGCGTGGCGCATGGCGCGGCGCATGATGCGGCGGAGCACATAGCCGCGGCCCTCACTTGCCGGCAGCACGCCGTCGGCAACGAGGAAGCCCGCGGCGCGCAAATGATCGGCGATGACGCGGTGCGATGCCTTGAACGACCCTTGCGTGTCGGTGCTGGTCAGCTCGCCGCTCGCCTGGATCAGCGTCTTGAAGGTGTCGGTGTCGTAATTGTCATGCGTGCCCTGCAGCACCGCGGCGACGCGCTCGAGGCCGGCGCCGGTATCGATCGACGGCTTGGGCAAGTCGACGCGGGTCGCCGGGTCGATCTGCTCATATTGCATGAACACGAGGTTCCAGATCTCGACGAAGCGGTCGCCGTCTTCGTTCGGCGATCCCGGCGGGCCGCCCGGGATGTGGTCGCCGTGATCGTAGAAGATCTCGGAACAAGGCCCACAGGGGCCGGTGTCGCCCATCGACCAGAAATTATCCGAGGTCGGGATGCGGATGATCCGGCTGTCGGGCAGCCCGGCGATGCGCTTCCACAGATCGAAAGCTTCGTCGTCGGTGTGATAGACGGTCACCGTCAGCCGGTTGGGATCGACGCCCCACTCCTTGGTGACGAGGCCCCATGCCAGCTCGATCGCGCGTTCCTTGAAATAGTCGCCGAACGAGAAATTCCCGAGCATTTCGAAGAACGTATGGTGGCGCGCGGTGTAGCCGACATTGTCGAGGTCGTTGTGCTTGCCGCCGGCGCGAACGCACTTCTGCGACGAGGTCGCCGTCGAATAGGGGCGCGTTTCGAGGCCGGTGAACACGTTCTTGAACGGCACCATGCCCGCGTTAACGAACATCAGGGTCGGGTCGTTCTGCGGCACCAGCGGTGCCGACGGCACGATCGAGTGGCCGGCCGAGCCGAAATAATCGAGGAATGAGCGACGGATGTCGTTGGTCGATGTCATAGCCGGGATGACTTAGGCGACGCGCGCGCCCGTGAAAAGGCCGCGCGTCGTCAGGGCGTGAGGCTGAGCGGCAACTGTTGTGTCCGTGCCGCGCGGCGCACCGGGCGCCGCAAAGGCTTGGCGGGTGGTGGCGTAGCCGCGCCGACCGCCAGTTCGAACTGCCCGTCCCCGTTCATCGGCGGCAACGGCGGCGGGCGACGGAACACGACGATCTTCGGCGGCGGCGCCTCCCCGCCCCGGCGCCAACGGTCCAGATATTTGCGGGCGTCGCGCAGCGGATCGCCGCTGGCGGGCGCGACGCCGGCGTCGGCTGCGCCGTCGAACGGGCCGACCCACACGCCGCCGCGCGCCACGCGGAAATACCAGCCGGCGGGATTGAGCGGCGGCACCGCATCGTCGGCGCACCACAGCTCGCCCTCGTCGAACGAAGCGATCTCGCGCTCGCGCTGCCTGCCGACCGCCGTCACGCCGACTCCCTTGCCACCTCGCGCCTATAGACGATGTTCTCGTCTTGTTCGCAAGATGATCAGAGCGACAATTGCCAGCTCACCGCCACGCGCCAGCTGTCGCCGGTGCGGGCGAACGGCTCTTCGAGCGCATAGGCGCCCTCGACACCGACCCATGACTTGCCGCCGAGCACCGCGCGGACGCCGAGGCCGGCCGAGGCCAGTTCCCAGTCCTGCTGCGCGATGAGCAGCGGGCGCTCGCGATAGCGGGCGAGACCGCCGTCGATGAAGCTGTAGACCTCCGAGCCCTTGAGGAAGCCCGGCATGCCACCCGGTCGCCAACCGAGTTCGGCCGAACCGGCGATGCCGCGGTCGCCCGTCACGATCGCACTTTCGAAGGCGCGGCCGAACTCGCCGCCGAGCGTGAACTGCTCGACGCTGGGCAGATTGTCGCCGCTGTACTGGCCGGCGGCGCGCAGACGCAGCGCGATGCTGTCGGACAGCGCCTGGTCGAACTGGGCGCGGACGTTGATCTTGGTGAACTCGGTCTCGCCGAGCAGGCTGTCGCGGGCGTCGAGGATGTCGAGCCCGCGACTCGCGGTGACGCTGCCGCCCATCGTGCGCTTCGCCGAACCTTCCACCGCGGCGATCGAGGCGCGCAGCGCGCGGCTGTGCTCGCTGGAGAAGGTCTGGCCGAACACCGCGTTGTCGCTGTTCACGCCGTCGAGCGAGCCGATCAGGGTGACGTTGCGCGTGTAGCCGCGGACCAGCGGGTAGCTGAGCTGCAGGCTGGCGGTGCGCGCGTCGCCGTTGATCGGCGGGCTCTTGGGGCGGGTGCGAAGGTAGCCGAAGCTGCCCTGCGCGCGCATCCCCTCGCTGCCGAGCGGCGTCGAATGGGTGATCGAGGCGTAGCGGTATTTCTCGAAATCGCTCGCCGACGAAGCGTAGAGCTGCGTCTGGTCGCCCTCGCGCAGCGCGCCGTTGGCGGTGAGCGTCGCGCCGAACTGCACCCGGCCCAATCGCGCGGTGCCGCGGTTGTCGAGCGACGTGGTGAAGGTGAGCGGCTTTTCCTTGAGGTCGAGGGCGAGATTGACGGCGCCCGGACGCCCGGCGCGCAGCAGCTCGGCCCCGACGGTGAGGCCGGGTATGTCCCGCATCAGCGACATATAGCGTTCCAGCGTCGCCTTCAGTAGCGGCTTTTCGCCCTTCAGCTTGTTGGCGTAGCGGCGGACCAGCTTGTGGTCCCCTTCCCCCTTTATCGTCACGTCGGCGATATAGCCTTCGGAAACGACGAGGCGGACGACGCCCTGCGACATGTCCTGCTGCGGGACATAGACGGTGTAGAGCGCGACGACCGAGTCCGCGTAGACGGCGGCGACCGCGTCGCCGAGCTGCTTCAGCAGCGCCGGGGTGACCGGCTGGCCGATGAACTTCTGGGTCGCGCCGCCGATGGCGTTGCGATCGACCGAGGCGCCTTCGACGCGCACCTGCTGCAAGGCGACGCCGGTGGCGTCGGCACTGGATTCGGTTTCGACCTGGCCGCGGTCGACGGGCGGCGTGGTCGGAGCCGGGGTCGGCAGCGGCGCCCGGTCGGGACGGTTTCGATCGATGATCAGCGGCCCGGTCTGGGCGAACGCCGCGTGAGAAAATCCGATGAGGCCCAGGACAAGGGCGCGGCGCGCGTTGATCATTCAGCTTCCTGTCGTGATGGATGGGGCGGAGGCCCCGCGAACGAAGCCTCCGCCACCGGGACTAGTTGTTAGGGCCGCCGAGCAGATTGCCGACCTTCGCGTCGAGCAGCTTGCCGTTGGTGCCGACGCCGACGCCGACAGCCGCAGGCGTGCTGCTGTTGCCGAGGAGCTGCGTGCCTCCGACGTTGACGTTGGCGATGCCGCCCAGCGCATTGCCGAGCGCCGAGGTTGCCGAGGCCGCCGGGGCGGTGACCGGCGCGATCGCGGCCGGTGCCGGGACGCCGACGCTCACCAGCTCGCCGCCCGAGGCCACGCCAACCGTGGCAAGGCTGCCGGCGGGCGTGGTCGGGGCGAGCGCACCGACACCGACCAGCGGCGCCGCGCCGCCGTTGACGACCGTGGTATTGCCGACGCCGACCGTGGCGAGACCGGCGGTCGCGCCATTGGCGCTCGGCACTGTCGCCGTGACCAGCGACCCGCCCGAGGCGACGCCGACCGTGGCGACGCTGCCCTGCGGCGTCGTCGGCGACAGGGCGCTGACCGCGATCGCCGGGGTGGTACCCGCGGCCCCGCCGATCACGTTGCCGCCGCCGACGTTGACGTTAGCGACTTCGCCGAGCGAGACGGCGCCGGCGCCCGAGCCGACCGTGGCATCGATCAGCGAGCCGCCCGAGGCAACGCCCACCGAGGCGAGGCTGCCGGCCGGTGTCGCCGGCGACAGGGCACCAACGCCGACGAGCGGCGTGTCGCCCGCCTGGCCGGAGCCGACCAGCGTCGTTCCGGCGACGTTGACGTTGGCGACCGCGTTGGTCAGCCCGTCACCGACACCGGCGACCGTGTCGACGACACCGCCCGCGACCGGCAGGCCGCCGAGGCCGTTGTTCTGAAGACTGCCGCCGACCGTCGTGACCGTGTTGCCGACGGTCTCGACGAGGCCCGCGGCCGGGGTGCCGGACGTGGCGCCCGCCACATCGAGCAGCGCGTTGCCGGTGGTGACGAGCACGCCGCCCGCCACATTGCCGGTCGCATTACTGACGCGGTCGATCAGGCCGGTGCCAACGACCACGGTGCCGGTGCCGCCGCCACCGTTGTTACCGCCGCCGTTGTTACCCCCGCCGTTGTTGCCGCCGCCGTTGTTGCCGCCGCCGTTGTTACCACTGCCATTGTTACCACCGGTCCCGCCGGAACCGCCGCCGGCGCCGTCACCGCCGGAGCCGCTGCCCGAGCCGCCGCCCGAACCATCGCCTCCACTGCCCGAACCCGAACCGGTCTGGCCGCCGCCCGAACCGGCGCCGCCCGAGCCGTCGTTCGCGCCGTTGCCGGACGAACCACCGGAGCCATCCGACCCGGCGCCGCTCGATCCATCGGAACCGCTGCCGCCCGAGCCGTCGCTGGAGCCATCGCCATTACCGCCGCTGTCGCCGGCCGGGCCGCGCCCGGAATCGAGGCCGAAGCGGCTGGAACTGTCACAGGCCGCGACGGCGAGCAACGCCACGATCGAGGCCGTGCGAAGTAGTTTCGAAGCAACTGAATACTCTGACATCTCAACCTCCTGGTACCTCCGGCAGGAGCGCCGGAGGGGCGAAATACTGGGCTGCAAAATCAGATACTTCTCAGCGTTTCTTTGGTTGTAGGTGTGTCCGGAACGGAGCAAGAAGTTCGGCCGCGCCCGAGAGCCGGCGCCGAACGGCCGCTCGCTCCATTTCGGAGAGAAACCGGTTCACCCGCCGTTGCGAGGCGCGGAGCATCGCCGGCGTGAACAAGCATAAGCGCTTCATGAACGGCGGAATTCGCGTGGGTGGCGGAGGCCGGCGAACCGGCCCCCGCCCCCCGCCTCAGTTCTTGCGACCGAACAGCCCGCTGATGCCCTGCGCGACGCCCTGCGTCGGCGAAGACGTCGGGCTGGTCGCGCCGGTCAGGCCGCCGAGCACGCCGGTGACGGTGCCATTCACCGCGCCGACCGTGCTGCCGACGACGCTATTGACGGTGCCGACGACAGCCGCCGTCGTCCCGTTGAGCGCGCCGGCCGTACCGCCGACGCCGCCATTGACGACGCCGCTCACCGCCGCGCCCGCATCGGGCAGCACCGAGGCGGCCGGGGCTGCAGGGGTGACGCCGGGAACGTCGACGCTGAGGATGTTGCCGCCCGACAGCGCGCCGACCGAGGCGACGCTGCCGTCTGGAACCGACGGCGACAGCACACCGATGCCGATCGCCGCCGGCTGGCTGCCGATGACGTTGGCGTTACCGACGTTCAGGTCGACGACGCTGACGGCCGGCGCCGACGGCGGCGCGACCGAAACGTCAATGACCGAACCGCCGCTGGCGATACCGACCGCCGCGACCGAACCCGACGGGGTGGACGGCGACAGGATACCGACGCCGATGGCCGGGGTGGCGCTGCCGCTGCCGACGACGCTGTTGCCGCCGACCGAGACATTGGCGATGCCGACATTGCCGGTCGGGGTGGCGACGCTGGCATCGATTAGCGCGCCGCCCGAGGTGACGCCGACCGAGGCGACTGAACCGGTCGGGGTGGTCGGCGACAGGATCCCGACGCCGAGCGCCGGAGTCGCGCCGGCGCTGCCGACGACGGTGGCGCCAGCGACGCTGACATTGGCGATGCCGACATTGCCGGTCGGGGTGACGATGCTGACATCGACCAGCGCATCGCCCGAGGCGATGCCGACCGAGGCGACGCTGCCGGTCGGGGTGGTCGGCGCGAGCACGCCGACGCCGATCCCCGAGCTGGCGTCCAGCTGGCCCGAACCGACGACGGTAGCGCCGCCGACGTTGACGTTCGCCAGCGCATTGGTGAGGCCGTCGCCGACCGCGGTGACGCTGTCGACGACACCGCCGACCAGCGGCAGGCCGCCGAGGCCGTCGTTCTGAAGATTGCCGCCGAGGCCAGCGACGGGGGTGCCGACGCCCGCGACGGTGTTGACTACCGTGCTGACAAGGCCGCTCGCCGGGGTGTCAGGCAAGGTCGGCAGCGCCGCCGCGACATCGAGCACCGCGTTGCCGACGGTGACGAGCGCCGGGCCGGCGATGCCACCCGCTGCGCCGCTCACCCGGTCGAGCAGGCCGTTGCCGCCGACGATGACTGTGCCGCCACCATTGTTGCCGCCGCCATTGCCGGGACCGCCGATGCCCGGGCCGCCCGTGCCCGGAATGCTGGTGCCAGGGCCGCCCGTGCCTGGAAGGCCCGTGCCGGGCCCTGTGCCGCCGTTGCCGCCGCCGAGACCGCCGCCGGCGACCGTGACGATATCGTCGCCGTCCGCACCGGTGCCGGCGCCGCCCGACGAGCCGCCCGAACCGGCGGCATCGGCCATGCCCGAGCCCGAGCCGCTGCTCGACCCGTTGCCGTCAGCTTCCCGGCTGTCGCCATCATGATTGTTGCCGGAATCTTCGGCGGTCGCTCCGCGGCCGGCATCGAGGCCGAAGCGGGCGGAGCTGTCGCAGGCTGCCACGGTGAGCAGCGCGACGATCGAAACAGAACGCAACAAGGTAACCGACTTATACATACGCAACCTCCCTGACCCGCGAACAAAACGGGCGAATACACTGGGTTGCGGCCAGCCATCGACATCATTGGTAAGTTTCAGATTAAGCTTGGACCGGAATGGACCGGATAGCGGCGCGCGCTCTCAGGGGCGGCGGCAATATCCATTTCGGAAAGGAGTGGTCGGGGAGACAGGATTCGAACCTGCGACCCTCTGGTCCCAAACCAGATGCGCTACCAGGCTGCGCCACTCCCCGACGGCGCTCAGGTAAGCGCGCACGGCGCAGTCGTCAAATGAAAGGGGCCGGTGGAGTGATCCGCCGGCCCGCCTTCTAGCTTTTGGCCCGTTCTTACCAGACCTTCACCCGCTTGTCGGGGGCGAGGTAATATTTGCCGCCCGGCTTCACGTCGAACGCAGTGTACCAGGCGTCGAAGTTGCGCACGACGTAGGGGCGGAAGTGGCCCGGGGTGTGCGGATCGGTGGCGATATACTGGACCAGCAGCGGGTCGCGGTACTTGTTGCGCCACACCTGCGCGAAGCCGAGGAAGAAACGCTGGTCGCCGGTGAAGCCGTCGAGCACCGGTGCCGGCTGGCCGCCGAGCGACTTGTGGTAGGCATTGAGCGCGATGGTGAGGCCGGCGAGATCGCCGATGTTCTCGCCGAGCGTCAGCTCGCCGTTGACCTTGTTGCCCGGCAGCGGCTCATAGGCGTTGTACTGCGCCACCACCTGGTCGGTGTAGGCCTTGAAGCGGGTGACGTCGCCCGGCGTCCACCAGTCGGTCAGGCGGCCGTCCTTGTCGTACTTGCGGCCCTGATCGTCGAAATGGTGGCTGATCTCATGGCCGATCACCATGCCGATGCCACCGTAGTTGATCGCCGGGTCGGCGTTCGGATCGAAGAACGGCGGCTGCAGGATGGCGGCCGGGAACACGATCTCGTTCATCGTCGGGTTGGCGTAGGCATTGACCGTCATCGGGGTCATGAACCACTCGCCGCGGTCGACCGGCTGGCCGATCTTGGCGAGGTTGCGGTTATATTCGAAGGTGTTGGCGCGCTCGGCATTGCCATAGGCATCGCCGCGCACGACCTGCAGCGCGCTATAGTCGCGCCACTTGTCGGGGTAGCCGATCTTCGGCGTGAAGCTGGCGAGCTTGGCGCGTGCCTTCACCCGCGTTTCGGGCGCCATCCATTCCAGATTGGCGAGCCGCTCGTCCATCGCCGCGATTATGTTCTTTACGAGCTCATCCATCTTGGCTTTTGATTCCGCCGGGAAATATTTCTCGACGTAGAGCTTTCCGACCGCTTCCCCCATCGCGTTGTTGACGCCGTTGACGCCCCGCTTCCAGCGCGGCTGGTTCTCGGGCTGGCCCGACAGCACGGTGCCGTTGAACGCGAAGTTCTCGTCGACGAACGCCTTCGACAGCATCGGCGCCGCATCCTTGGCGGTGTGCAAGGTCGCCCAGTCCTTGAGCGTGGTCAGCGGTGTCGAGGCGAACACCTTCGCCATGCCGGTAAAGGCGGTCGGCTGGCTGACGATGAACGCGTCCTGGTTCGCGAAGCCGGCGGCATCGAGATAGGCGGTCCAGTCGAAGCCCGGCGCCTTCCGCGCGAAGTCGGCCTTCGCCCATTTATTGTAGGTCTTGTCGTCGTCGCGGCTCTCGACGCGCGACCAGTGCACGCGGGCGAGCTGGCGCTCGAACTCATAGATGTTCTTCGCCTTCGCCGCCGCGCGCGCGGCCGGCACGCCGGTCAGCTGCAGCATCTTCGCGGCATGCTCGAGGTACTTGGCGCGCGTCTCGACATATTTCGGGTTGTTGACGAGATAATAGTCGCGGTCGGGGAGCCCGAGGCCCGCCTGCAGGAAGTAGGGAATGTAGGTGTCCGGCGCCTTGGCGTCCTGGTTCACGTAGAAGGGGAACAGGCCGGGGCCGAAGCCCTTCAGCGAGTTACCGAGCGCGCGGGCGAAGGCCGCCTTGGTCTTGGCGTTCTGGAACGGCGCGAGGTCGGTCTGCAGCGGGGCTGCGCCCTTCGCCTCGACCGCCGCCTCGTCCATGAAGCTGGCGAAATAGTCGCCGACCTTCTGCGCTTCGGTGCCCGCCGCGGCGTTCGACGCCGCCGACGCCTCGATGATCTCGCGCGTGCGCTCGCGCGACAGGTCGTCGAGCTTGACGAACATGCCGTAGGACGAGCGATCCGCCGGAATCTCGAGGTTCTTGATGTAGGTGCCGTTGGCGAATTCGACGAAATCGTCGCCCGGCGTCACCGCGCGGTTCATGCCGGCGATATCGAGGCCAAAGCTGCCGATCTCGGCCTTCGGCGCGGGCGCAGCGGGTTCGGCGGCAGGCGCCGGCGCGGCGGCGGGCGCCTCGGCCTTCTGCGGCGGCGTGCAGGCGGTCAGCGCCAGCACCGCGGTCGACAACAGCATGATACGCTTCATACGACTCCACTCCCCGGGATTGTCGTTTCTGAGATGGCGGGGAACCTAGCGCGGCGAACGGCGCGCGCAAGAGCGGGCCTTACCCGTAGCGCTGTTCCAGCCACGGATCGCCGACGTTGTGATAGCCGCGGACTTCCCAGAAGCCCGGCTGGTCGGCGGCGAGAAACTCGATGTGCTTCACCCACTTCGCCGATTTCCACAGATAGTAGCGCGGGATGATCAGGCGGGCCGGGCCGCCATGCTCGCGGCCGATCGGCACACCATCATGGCTGTGCGCGATCAGGCAGTCCTCCTCGGCGAAGGCGGCGAGGCTGACGTTGGTGGTGTAGCCGTCGTAGCTGTGGAAGACGACGTGCGCGGCTTGCGGGGTCGGCTTCACCAGATCGATGACATGCCGCGTCGAGACGCCGGTCCAGCGATTGTCGTAGCGCGACCACTGCGTGACGCAGTGGATGTCGGACACATCCTCGGCCTGCGGCTGCGCCATGAAGGCGTCCCAGTCCCAGGTGACGGGATTGTCGACCGCGCCGTCGATGGTCAGCCGCCAGTCGGCCTTGGGCACGTCGGGCTGGATCCCGAGGTCGAGCACCGGCCAGTTTTCAACGAGGCGCTGGCCCGGCGGCAGGCGGTCGGTTTCCGGATCACCGGTCGTGCCGGTCAGCAGCCGGCCGGCGCGCGCCCACGCCTGCTTGGTGGCGATCAGCTTGTCCTTGAAGCCGTCCGCCATCGCTGCCCTCAGCCTTTCCGCGGATGGCGGACGCGGCGGCGGCTCGCCCAGCGGCGGGCCACCCACCAGCGCCAGCCGACATGCGTCGCGCCATAGGCGATCAGCGCTGACACCACCGAGAACAGCAGCAGCCCGAGCGCAGTTGGCAGCGCGAGGTCGCCGAGCCATTCGAGCGTCTGCATCAGCCAGCCATCAGCGGGCGCACGCGCGTGATGCGCCGCCGATTGCAGGCGCAGCAGCCACGACCCCGTCTCATAGGCGCCGAACAGGATGGCCGGCGTGGTGAACGGGTTGGTGATGAAGGTGGCGAGCGCCGCGACCGCGATATTGCCGCGCGTCGGCACCGAGACCAGCGCGGCGACCGGCGTCTGCGCCACCGGCACCATGATGCCGATGAAGATTCCGACGGCGAGGCCGCGCGCCACCGAATGGCGGCTGAAATGCCAGAGGCTGGGGTCGGCCAGATAATGGGCGAACGGGCGCACGAAGCGGTTCTCGAGGATCTCCTCGCGCTTCGGCAGCTTACCCTTGGCCCACTTCCTCAACCGATGTCCTCTCGCTCGGGCGATGCGCCCTTATAGGCCGGTCCTTGGCGAAATTGTGATGACAGCCGTCACGCCAGAGAAACGTGCCGGCCCGCTGGATGGATGCGCGGCTTACCCGCGATCGCGCAGCAGGCGCCCCTGCTCGCGCTTCCAGTCCTTTTCCTTCTCGTGCTCGCGCTTGTCGTGGAGCTTGCGGCCCTTGGCGAGCGCCAGCTCGACCTTGGCCCGGCCGCGCGCGTTGAAATAGACCGACAGCGGGATGAGCGTCATGCCCTGCCGCGAGATGGCGCTGTGCAGCTTCCCGATCTCGCGCTCGTGCATCAGCAGCTTTCGCGGCCGCTTCGGTTCATGGTTGAAGCGGTTGCCGTGGCTGAACTCGGGGATGTTGGCGTTGACCAGCCAGAGCTGGTCGTCCTTCACCTCGGCATAGGCCTCGGCGATCGAGCCCTCGCCGAAGCGCAGGCTCTTCACTTCGGTGCCGGTCAGCGCGATGCCCGCCTCGAACGTCTCGTCGATGGCATATTCGTAGCGAGCGCGGCGGTTCTCGGCGACCGTCTTGACCTTGACGACGTCGTGCTGGGGGCGGGCCATCAGCCGAGGCCGGCGTGGGCCAGCGCCGCATCGACTGCACGGCGCGAGGCGTCCGACGCCGGCGTCAGCGGCAGGCGCAGCTCGCCCGACATCTTGCCGAGCTTTTCGAGCGCGTACTTCGCCGGCGCCGGGCTGGCATCGGTGAACAGCGCGGCGTGCAGCGGATAGAGCTGGTCCTGCAGCTTCCGCGCCGTCGCCCAATCCTCATTGCGGCAGGCGTCCTGGAACTGCGCGCACAGCTTCGGCGCGACATTGGCGCTGACCGAAATACAGCCGATGCCGCCATGCGCCATGAAGCCCAAGGCCATGTCGTCGTTGCCGCTGATCTGCTGGAAATCGGGCCCGCAGGCGAGCCGCTGCGCCGAGACGCGCGCGACGTTGCCGCTGGCGTCCTTCACCCCGACGATATTGGGCAGCTTCGCCAGACGCCCCATCGTCTCCACCGACAGGTCGACGCTGGTCCGCGCCGGCACATTGTAGAGGATGATCGGCAGCTTCGCCGCGTCCGACAGCGCCTTGTAATGCTGGTACAGGCCTTCCTGACTCGGCCGGTTGTAATAGGGCGTCACCACCAGCGCGGCGTCGGCGCCGACCTTGGCGGCGTGATCCAGATGCTCGATGGCGCTTTTAGTGTCGTTCGACCCGCAGCCGGCGATCACCGGCACCCGGCCCCGTGCCACTTCGACGCACAGCGCGACGACGCGATGATGCTCGGCGCGGCTCAGGGTCGCCGATTCACCGGTGGTGCCGCAGGGGACAAGGCCGTGGCTTCCTTCGGCGATTTGCCATTCGACGAAGGCCGAAAAGGCGGCCTCATCGACGTTTCCGTCGCGAAAAGGGGTCACCAGAGCCGGAATGGAGCCTTCAAACATGCACTTCGTCCTTCACCCGCACCGTCAATGAACGTTAAGATGGCGCTCAGTTCGGCGGGCGTATCGTTCGCGCCGTGTTTATGAGGGTGGGGTTAGCCATGTCCAGTGCGCTGCTGTGGTCGGGATCGACGATTGCCCTGTTTGCGGCAGCGGTCGTCGCGCAACCCGCCGGTCCCCTGCCCGCCCCGTCGACCACCGCCGCGCAGGTCGCGCAGGCGCTGATCCCCGCGGTCACCGTCGTGCCGGTCCAGCCGGCCTATGACCCGCTGCGGATCGCGATCGACCAGTGGGACCTGTTGCGCCGCGATGGCCCGGCGAGCTTCGACGAGATCTACCGCTTCCTGGTGGCGCACCCCGGCTGGCCCGCCGAGACAACGCTGCGCCAGCGTGCCGAGCGGCTGATGACCTCGATGACGCCGGCCGATCACCGCATCGATTATTTCCGCCGCTATCCGCCGCTGTCGTCGGCGGCGAAGTTCCGGCTGGCCGAGGCCTATCTGGCGAAGGGCCGCGCCGCCGAAGCGCAGCCCCTGGTGCGCGAGGCGTGGACCTCGGACGGCCTCAACGCCGCGCAGGAGGCCGAGGTGCTGGCGCGTTTCGGCGGGCTGCTGACCCCGACCGATCACGCCGCGCGGGTGGATCGCCTGCTGTGGTCGGGCTTCGCCAGCGCCGCCGAGCGGCTGCTGCCCGCCCTTCCCGCCGATCGCCGCGCCTGGGCCGATGCGCGTATCGCCTTCATCAAGAACGCGCCCGACGCGCCGTCGAAGCTGTCGCTGGTGCCGGGCCACTTCCAGAACGACCCCGGCCTGATCATGGACCGTGTCCAGTGGATGCGCCGCAACAACCAGCCTGCCGAGGCGCGGCAGCTGATGGCCAACACCAACATCTCGCCGGGCACCGCGACGATGCCCGAGAAATGGATGGAGGAAAGGCTGTCGCTCGCCCGCGCCGCGCAGCGCGACCAGCAGTACGACCTTGCCTACCGCCTCGCCGCCAACCACCGCGCCTTCCCGTTGGGCCGTGCGCTCAATTCGTGGAACGCTGGCGAGCGCGACGATTACACCAGCATCGAGTTTCTCGCCGGCTGGATCGCCCTGAAGAATTTGAACCGCGCGGCGGTCGCCACCGACCATTTCCAGAACTACCGCAACGGCGCGCTGTCGCCGCTGACGCAGGCGCGTGGCGACTATTGGGCCGGTCGCTCTGCCGAGGCCGCGGGCAACGCACCGGCATCACGCCGCTTCCTCGAGAGCGCCGCGACCCACCCCGATTATTTCTTCGGTCAGCTCGCCACCGAGCGGCTGGGTCGAAATATCGCGCTGCCGATGATCAAGCGCGCGGCGGTGACGCCCGCGGCGCGCCAGCGTTTCGCGCAGAGTGAGCTGGTGCGTGCGGCGAAACTGCTCGGCGAGCGCGGCGACCGCATGCGGCAGACGCTGTTCCTGACCAAGCTGGCGACCGATGCCCAGACCCTCGAGGAACAGACGCTCGTCGCCGAACTGGCGCCGGCGCTGCGCCGCCCCGACATCGGCGTCATCGTCGGCCGCGAGGCGCGCAACAGCGGGCAACTGGCGCTGATCGACGCCGCTTATCCGCGCCTCGCCGCCGCCTCGCCGTCGGCCAGCGACTGGACGATGATCCACGCGATCACCCGGCAGGAAAGCCGCTTCGACCGCGCCGCGGTCAGCTCGGCCAACGCGCGCGGGCTGATGCAGCTGATGCCCGGGACCGCGCGCGAGACGGCATCGAAGGTCGGCGTCGGCTATGATTTCACCCGGCTGACCGAGGACGAGGCCTACAACGTCCTTCTTGGCTCGACCTATTTCCGCAATCTGCTCGACAATCGCGGCGGCAATCATGTGCTGGCGGTGGCGTCGTACAATGCCGGCCCCGGCAACGTGAACAAGTGGATCCGCGCCAACGGCGACCCGCGCGATCCCAATATCGACGTCGTCGACTGGATCGAGGCGATCCCGTTCAACGAGACGCGCATCTATGTGTGGCGCGTGCTGGAGAACGCCGTGGTCTATGACCTGCTGCACCCCGGCCAGGCGCGAATGCCGGCAAAGGATCGCCTCTCCGCCTATCTCGGCAAGCGCCGGCCCGGTTGATCGAGCAGCGGTGACCGACCGGCCCAATTACATCTCACCGGCGGGGTTCGCGACATTGCTCGCCGAGCACAGGCAGCTGTTCGAGGTCGAGCGGCCGACGGTGGTCGAGACGGTGTCGTGGGCGGCGGGCAACGGCGACCGGTCGGAGAACGGCGACTATCTCTACGGCCGCAAGCACCTGCGCGAGATCGACCGCCGTCTCGCCTGGCTCGGCAAGCGGATGAAGGCGGCGAAGGTCGTCGACCCGGCGCAGCAGGCCGACCGCAGCCGCGCCTTCTTCGGCGCGACCTTGGTGATCGCCGACGAGGATGACCGGCAGCGCACCTTGACGCTGGTCGGCGACGACGAGGCGGATGCCGGCAACGGCAAGGTCGGCTGGAACTCGCCGATCGCGCGGGCGCTGCGCGGCGCCGGCGTCGGCGATCTGCGCCGGGTCGAGTTGCCCGGCGGCGTCATCGAATATGAAATCCTGTCGATCGGCTATCCGGCGGCCTAATCGCCCTTGGGCTTGTAGCCGAATGCTTTCTTCGCCGCGCGGATGAGTCTGGGGTCGGCGGGCGGCGGCTCGGGCGGGACGTGCGCGGCGAGCAGGTCGGCGACATGGTTGAGGACCGCGATGCGCGCCGCATGCTTGTCATTGCCGTCAAACACCGCCCACGGGGCGACCGCCGTATTCGTTTGCGCGAACATGTCGTGCATCGCCGCCAGATAGTCCTTCCGCCGGGCGCGGTTGCGGAAATCGTCGGGCTGTATCTTCCAGCGCTTCCACGGATGGTCGAGCCGCTTGGTCAGCCGGTCGTCCTGCTCCGCCTGCGTCACATGCAGGAAGATCTTGATGACGGCGGTGCCGTGCGCGGCGAGCTGTGCCTCGAAGGCGTTGATCTCGTCATAGGCGCGGCGCCAGTCGCGCTTGGCGGTGAATTTCTCGACGCGCTCGACGAGCACGCGCCCGTACCAGCTGCGGTCAAACACCGCGAGATGGCCGCGCGCCGGCAGCTTCTGCCAGAAGCGCCACAAGAAATGATGGTCGGCCTCCTCTTCCGTCGGCGCCGAGGTCGGCCAGACGGTGACATAGTGCGGGTCCATCGTGCCGGTCAGCCGGCGGATCGCGCCGCCCTTGCCGCTCGCGTCCCAGCCTTCGAAGACGATGACCGCCGAGGATTGATGGACGATGTGCGCGACCTGCGCATGCACCAGCCGCTTCTGCGCGGCAGCGAGCGCTTCGTCATAGTCGCCGCTGAACGGGCGACCCGCTTCATGGTCGGACAGGTTGATCACGCCGGGCGGATGATGGCGTCTCCGTAGAAGCCCTGCAACTCCTGCCGCACCGCCATCCAGCCGCTCACGAACTCCTCGCTGGTGATGCGATCGCTGCGGTTGGCGTCGGCAAGTTCGTAGAAGCCTCGTCGCGCCATGGCCGCTTCGTCGGCGGTCAGCTGGCCGTCGGCGTCGAGATCGAAGCGAAACAGCACCCAGTGGCGCAAGGTCGGGTCGCCGCGCATCCAGCCGTCGAGCTCGGCCCAGCCGCTGCCGTCGTAGCGGAACTGGCCGAAGCGATCGGGCGCCGCGAGCCGGGGCTCCTCACCCCATTCGTCGCTGCCGGCAAGCGCGAAGCCGTCGTCGGCCAGCGTTTCCGCCTGCTCGGTCCAGTCGTTGGCGATGGCGGGCAAGGACAGCGCGCCGCCGAGCGCGAGGGCGATGATGAGCTTACGCAACGCAACTTACTCCTCCGGCTCGAAAACCGATGGCAGTCACAACGCGCGTTTCGGAAAAAAGGGGCCGAGCACCCTGCCCGGCCCTTTTTCGGGTCAGTTACCAGCGGTAGCCGGCATAGGCGCGGCTGCCCATCGCGTGGCGCGCCCAGTCATATTCGCCGCGGCTGATCCAGCCGTCGCGGTTGCGATCGGCGAAGCGGTAGAAGGCCGCCTGCGCGCGCCGCCACTCACCCTCGCTGATGCGGCCGTTGCGGTTTCGGTCGGCGAAGTTGCGGAACACCCAGTCCTGGGTGAAGCGGTCGTTGTAGCCGAAGCCATAGGGCGTCCACTGGCGGTTCCAGCCATAGGCATTGCCGGTGTAGCCGTAGCGATAGCCGCGCCGATCATCCCAATAGTTACGGCGGTCGTCGCGGCGATCGTCACGCCAGTCTCGGCGGTCATCACGCCGGTCGTCGCGGGCTTCCCGGCGGTCGTCGCGACGATCAGCCCGCCGCTCCCAGCGCTCCTCGCGCCGGTCGTCGTTGCGGTCGCCATGGTTGGTCACGCGGTTGCGCAACTGCTCGCCGATGCGGCGCGCGTCATTGTCGGCAGCCAGGGCCGGTGCGGCGGCCGCCACCGCCATCGTGCCCAACACCAACCCGGTCAGAAGCTTACGCATTTTCAGTCTCCCACACGCTCATGGTGGAAGACTGAGCCGAATCCGTTGAACCGTGGCTGAAGCGCGATGAAAGCTGGCGTTCAGCTTATGCTTGCGCCGCCCTTATTTGGGGCCGTCGACGATCTTGATCGACAGCTCCTTTAGCTGCTTCGGCGTCGCCGGTGCCGGCGCGTTCATCATCAGATCTTCCGCCTTCTGGTTCATCGGGAAGACGATGACCTCGCGGATGTTGGGCTCGTCGGCGAGCAGCATGACGATGCGATCGACGCCCGGCGCCGAGCCGCCGTGCGGCGGCGCGCCGAACTTGAACGCGTTGATCATGCCGGCGAAGTCGACGTCGACCTGCTCCCTGGCATAGCCGGCGATCTCGAACGCCTTGTACATGATCTCCGGCCGGTGGTTCCGGATCGCGCCCGACGACAGCTCAACGCCGTTGCAGACGATGTCATACTGATAGGCGAGGATATCGAGCGGGTCCTGCGTCTCCAGCGCCTCGAGCTCGCCCTGCGGCATCGAGAACGGGTTGTGGCTGAACTCGATCTTGCCGCTGTCCTCGTCGCGCTCGAACATCGGGAAGTCGACGATCCAGCAGAAGCGGAACTCGCCCTCGGCGATCAGGCCCAGCTCCTCGCCGATGCGGGTGCGCGCCTGACCGGCGAGCTTCGCCGCGGCATCGACCTTGCCGGCGGCAAAGAAGATGCCGTCGTCGGGCCCAAGGCCCAGCTCGGCGACCAGCTTGCGCGTCGCTTCCTCGCCATGGTTCTTGGCGATCGGGCCGCCCAGCTCGCCGCCCTTCTGCGTGATGTAGCCGAGGCCGGCATGGCCTTCGGCGCGCGCCCACTCGTTCATGTCGTCGAAGAACTTGCGGCTCTTTTCGGCGGTCTTCGGCGCCGGGATCGCGCGAACCACGCCGCCGCCCGACACGATCTTGTCGAACAGACCGAAGCCCGACCCGCGGAAATGCGCCGAGACGTCGGTGATGATGATCGGGTTGCGGAGGTCCGGCTTGTCGCTGCCGTACTTCAGCATCGATTCCCTGTAGGCGATGCGCGGGAACGGCGGCCTGGTCACCGACTTGTCGGAGAATTCGTCGAACACGCCTGCAAGCACCGGCTCGATCGCCGCGAACACGTCTTCCTGCGTGACGAAGCTCATCTCGAAATCGAGCTGGTAGAATTCGCCCGGGCTGCGGTCGGCGCGGGCGTCCTCGTCACGGAAGCAGGGCGCGATCTGGAAATAGCGGTCGAAGCCCGCCACCATCAGCAGCTGCTTGAACATCTGCGGCGCCTGCGGCAGCGCGTAGAACTTCCCCGGGTGCACGCGGCTCGGCACCAGATAGTCGCGCGCGCCTTCGGGCGACGACGCGGTCAGGATCGGCGTCTGGAACTCGGTGAAGCCCTGGTCGATCATCCGGCGGCGCAAGCTGGCGATGACGTTCGAGCGCAGGACAATGTTCTTGTGCAGCCGCTCGCGACGCAGATCGAGGAAGCGGTAGCGGAGTCGAATCTCCTCGGGATATTCCGCCTCGCCGGCGACGGGGAGCGGCAGCTCCTCGGCCGAGGACTGGATCGTCACCTTGTCGGCGACCAGCTCGATCTCGCCAGTGGCGAGGTTGGCGTTGGTCGCCTCCGCGCCGCGGGCGACGACAATTCCTTCGATGGTCACCACCGACTCGACGCGCAGGTGATCGAGCGTGTTCAGCGGCTCGCTGCCCGCCTTGGCGACGATCTGCGTCAGGCCGTGATGGTCGCGCAGGTCGACGAAGAGCACGCCGCCATGATCGCGCTTGCGATGGATCCAGCCCGACAGGCGAACCGTCTGGCCGACGTCGGCGGCGCGAAGCTGGGCGCAGGTGTGCGTGCGATAGGCGTGCATGGGACTTTCCGGGGGTCTCGGGTAAGCCGCGGGTAACACAGGTTCGCACCCGGTTTGTCAAGGCGAAGCGGCCCGTCTATGACGCGGCCATGAAGGTTCATCCGTTGATTACGTCGAGCAAGACGCTCGCCGACCTGTGCGACCGGCTCCGCGAAGCTCCGTTCGTCACCGTCGACACCGAGTTCATGCGCGAGAATACCTACTACCCCGATCTCTGCCTGATCCAGGTGGCGTCGCCCGACGAAGCCGCGGCGATCGACCCCAAGGCGGACATCGACCTGCAGCCCCTCCTCGACCTGCTCGTCGAGGACGAGGTGCTGAAGGTATTCCACGCCGGCGGGCAGGACCTTGAGATCATCTACAATCTCACCGGCAAGACCCCCTACCCGATGTTCGACACACAGGTGGCGGCGATGGCGCTGGGACTCGGCGAGCAGGTCAGCTACGGCAACCTCGTCGCCGCCTACACGCCGGCGCGGCTCGACAAGGGCGCGCGGTTCACGGATTGGGCGCGCCGGCCTTTGGATGCGCGCCAGCTCGAATATGCGATCGGCGACGTCACCTATCTCGCGCAGCTGTTCCCGAAGATGGTCGAGCGACTGCGCAAGACCGGCCGCGGCGCCTGGCTCGACGAGGAGATGGAGCGGCTCGGCGACCCGGCCAATTATGCCAACAGCCCCGAGCGCGCCTGGACGCGCCTCCGCCTGCCCAACCGCAAGCCCGAGGTGCTCGGCCGCCTGAAGGCGCTCGCCGCGTGGCGCGAGCGCGAGGCGCAGGACAAGGACGTGCCGCGCGGCCGCATCGTCAAGGACGAGACGCTCGCCGACCTCGCCGCGCACCCGCCGCGCCAGCAGTCCGACCTCGCACGGATTCGCGGGCTTTCGGCAGCGTGGGCCGGCAACAATATCGGCGAGCGGCTGATGAACGCGATCAGCAGCGCCGAGCCGCTGTCGGCCGAGGAAATGCCGCCCAAGGAAGCGTCGCGCCCCGGCCTCACCGCCGATACCACGCTGATTGCCGACCTGCTGAAGCTGCTGCTGAAGATTCGCGCCAAGGAGGCGGAGGTCGCCCCGAAGCTGATCGCGCGCTCGGATGACCTCGAAGCGCTGGCGGCGGGGGTTCGCGACGGGCTGCCGGTGCTCGACGGCTGGCGCAAAGACGTGTTCGGCCGCGATGCGGTGGCGCTGGTCGAAGGCCGTCTCGGCTTCACGGTGCGCGACGGCAAGCTGATGATGACGAGCGCCGAGGTCGCCTGAGGCGGTATCAACGCATTTTTCCGTCATCCCCGCGAAGGCGGGGACCCAGTCCATCTGCAAAGGAATGCCCGCTTTCGCGGGCGCTATTGTTTGTGGGCTGGGTTCCCGCCTTCGCGGGAATGACGAGGTCGAGCGTGAACGCTCTCCTCAAACCACCTCGAACTTCGAGCTGAGCTCCATCGCCTGCGCAAGGCTCTTCAACCGCCGCGCCACCGTGTCGCCGTAGAGCGCGGCGTGGTGCGGGTTGAGCGTCAGCACCAGGTCACCGCCACGGCGATAGAGGTGCGAATATTCGAGCGCTTCCGCGGTGCCGCCCGACAGCCGCTGCCCCAGCCGCAGCGCCAGTCCCCACAGCCACGCGCGGCGCAGCGACTCGGCATCCGCCAGATGGTGCAGCAGCTGGACGATCGGATGCTGCGCGCTGCCGCCAAAGCAGGCGAACAGCGACGCGGCGAGCATGGCGCGCTCGTCGGTGGTGATCGCCGTCCAGTTGCCGTGCAGCGCCACGTCGACCGCACGCTCGGCACGGAAATCGGGATGGGCGCGCCACGCGACGTCCGACAGCAGGCAGGCGACATGGCGCAGTCGCTTGTCGGCCGCCGTTTCCGGCTCGAACAGGCCGTTCATCCACTCCATGAAAATGTCGCCATGCTCAGGGAAGCGGCCCTGCCGCTCGCCCTCGGCGCGTGCCGCGGCGACCAGCGGGTCCTGCGCCTTGATGTCGGGCGGCAAGGTGTCGAACAGCAGCCCCTCGCGCAGGCCATAGGCCGAGGCGACGAGCTTGCTCGAACCGAGCTTCTGCGTCACCGCGCGCAGCAGCACCGCCGCGCCGGGCAGCGACGGCACGCGCGAGCTGGAGATGTTCGGCACCATCTTCAGCGTCTTGGTCTGCATCTGCGTCACCGCGCGCACCAGCCGGTCGGCTGTCGCCGGCGTCATCGCATATTGATGGACGACGGGGAGCGGATGCTCGGTCAGGAACATGTGCAGCTGGGCCAGCGCCCGCCACGAGCCGCCGACCATGTAGAAGGGCTTGCCCTTCCCTTCCGCCGCCCACTCGACCTTCGCGAGCGCCTTCTTGACGAAGGCAGTCAGCGCGCGCGGTCCCTTCTTCCTCACCGCGTCGAGCTTCAGCGAGCCGATCGGCAGCGAGACGCGCTCATGGGTCCGGCCGTCCGCAATGCGGATCAGTTCGAGGCTTCCGCCGCCGAGATCGCCGACCACCCCATCGGCGCCGGGCATGCCGGCGAGCACGCCGAGCGCGGCATAGCGCGCCTCCGCTTCGCCGCTGATCACCTCGATCTCGAGCCCGCAGCTCTTGCGGATGCGCGACAGGAACTGCTTGGAATTGCTCGCCTCGCGCACCGCGGCGGTGGCGACGGCGCGCAGCTGGTGGACGCCCATGTCCTCGCAGAGCAGCGCGAAGCGGGCGATCGCCTCCTCGGCGACCGCCAGCCCCTCGTCGCTGATCCTGCCGCTGGCGGCGACGCCGCGGCCCAGACCCGCCATGACCTTTTCGTTGAACAGGATCGGCGGGGTGCGGTGGCGGCCGCGATAGACCACGAGTCGAATCGAGTTGGAGCCGATGTCGATGATACCGGTCAGCGTCTCGTCGGCAGAGCGACGGCGCGGGGTCGGCTTGGGCGTCGTCGCGCTGGCGGCCACGTCAGTCGGCTCCTCTTGACCCCGGGGTGCTTAGCCTGCGCCGCGAGGCCCGGCTAGCCCTTGGACTTCTTCAGAACCAGTGTCGGCACCGTTTCACCGCCCTTGCCACGGCCGGACAGCGACGGGTTCGTCATGAAATAGCGGTGCAGGTTGAAGCCGGTTTTGCCATCGCCCACCCGGAGATACTGGCCATCGGGCGCCAGCGTCCACGACTGCTCCACATCGAGCAGATTGGCGACCATCACCTGGTCGAGAATCTGCTCATGCACCGTTGGGTTCTCAATCGGAACAAGAAGTTCGACGCGGCGGTTGAGATTGCGCGGCATCAAATCGGCCGAGGAAATGAACACTTTCGCCTGCCGCGACGGCAACGGTTTGCCGTTGGCAAACGCCAGAATGCGGCTGTGCTCGAGGAAGCGGCCGACGATCGAGCGGACGCGGATATTGTCGCTCATCCCCGGGACACCGGGCCGCAGGCAGCAGATACCGCGAATGACGAGGTCGATCTGCACGCCCTCGCCGCTCGCCTCATACAGTTTCTCGATGATCGGCGGATCGACCAGCGAGTTCATCTTCGCCCAGATCTGCGCCGGCTTGCCCGCGCGCGCATTGGCGATCTCGGCGTCGATCAACTCGACCAGCCGCTCGCGCAGGAACAGCGGCGACAGCGCCACCTTTTCCAGTCGGGTCGGCGGCACATAGCCGGTGATGTAGTTGAGGACCTGCGCGGCATCGCGCGCCAGCTTGGGGTCGGCGGTGAAGAAGCTGAGATCGGTGTAAACGCGCGCCGTCACCGGGTGATAATTGCCGGTGCCGAAGTGGATATAGGTGCGAAGGTCCGCGCCCTCGCGGCGCACCACCATCGACAGCTTGGCGTGGGTCTTCCAGTCGATGAAGCCGTAGACCACCTGCACGCCGGCGCGCTCCAGCGCCGCCGCCCACATGAGGTTCTGCTCCTCGTCGAAGCGCGCCTTCAGCTCGACGACGGCGGTCACCGACTTGCCGGCCTCGGCGGCGTCGATCAGCGCGCGGACGATCGGCGAGTTCTTGCCGGCGCGGTACAGCGTCTGCTTGATCGCCACCACATCGGGATCGGCCACCGCCTGGCGCAGGAAAGCCAGCACCACGTCGAAGCTTTCGTACGGATGGTGGACGACGATGTCCTTGCTGCGGATCGCCGCGAAACAGTCGCCGCCATGCTCGCGAATCCGCTCGGGGAAGCGCGGCACATAGGGCTCGAACTTCAGGTCGGGGCGGTCTTCCTCGACCAAGGTCGCGATGTCGGCGATGCCGAGGATGCCGGTGACCGGCGTCACGTCGCGATCATCGACGTGCAGCGCGGCGCGCAGCATCTTCAGCAGCGATGGCGGCGTCGACGCCTCCACCTTCAACCGGATCACCTGCCCGCGCCGGCGTTGCTTGATCGCCGTCTGGAACGAACGGACGAGATCCTCGGCCTCTTCCTCGACCTCGATGTCGCTGTCGCGAATGACGCGGAAGGCGCCGTCGCCGACGAGGTCGTAGCCGGGGAACAGCTGGTCGAAGAACAGCCGGATGGTGTCCTCGACCGGGATGTAGCGTGCATCGGCGCCCGGCAGGCGGATGAAGCGGCGCAACATGCTCGGCAGCATCAGCAGCGCGTTGAGGCTCTCCCCGTCCGACTGCCGGTGCAGTTCGAGGACGATGGTGAAGCCCTTGTTCGGAATGAACGGGAACGGGTGCGCCGGGTCGATCGCCTGGGGGGTGAGCACCGGGAAAATCTGTTCGAGGAAGTGCGTCTCCAGCCAGTCGCACTCGTCGCCCGTCAGGTCGGCGGGCGTCAGCACGTCGAAATCGGCGCCGACGAGCTGGCGGCGCAGTTCGGCCCAGACTTCCTGCTGCCGCGCCATCAATTGATCGGCGCGCTCGGTGACGGCGGCAAGCTGCTGCGCCGGGGTCAGGCTGTCGGCGCTCAGCGTCTCGACGCCCTGCTCCACCTGCCCGCGCAGGCCGGCGACGCGCACCATGTAGAATTCGTCGAGGTTGTTGCCCGAGATGGAGAGGAAGCGCAGCCGCTCGAGCAGCGGATGGTTGGGGTTCTCGGCCTCTTCGAGCACACGCATGTTGAAGGCGAGCCACGACAGCTCGCGGTTGAACAGGCGCGGTCCCTGGACGGCGGGTTCGATCTTGGCAGCGGCAACGACGGTCATGCGCCTTATCTAGGCGCAGAAAGGTGACGCTTCCACTACTCCAATAGGTCGAGCTGTTCCGGGAGCACGGCGCGGGCCAGCGGCACCGTGACCGCGCGCCCCGCCGCGAGCGCCGCGGTGTCGAGCCGATCGACCACGTCGGCCGCCTTGGCAAAGCTGCGTTCGATGCGCGCCAGCACATAGGCGATGACATCGGGGCCGACGGTCAGCCCGCGGTCGCGGAACTGCTTTGCCATCACCGCGGTGAGCAGCGCGTCGTCGGGCGCGGCGATAGCGACCTGCGGCGTCGCGGCAAGGCGTGATCGCAGGTCGGGCAACGCCACCTGCCATTGCGGCGGCGGCAGGCGCGAGATCAGCAGCAGCGGCCGCTCGCCGGCGCGGTTCCAGGCGTGGAAGACCGCCTCGTCGTCCTGCGTCTCGCCGAGATCGTCGATCACCTCGGCGCCAGTCTGGCGGGCGAAGATGCGGCCGAGATGGCTCTTGCCCGAACCTTCCGGCCCGGTCAGCAGCGCCACCGGCTGCGGCCAGTCGGGCCAGCGGTCGAGATGGATGACGGCGTGCGAATTGGCGTCGGAGACGAAGAAGTCGCGCTCGCCGTCCGCCGCCTTGTAGGCGAGCGGGAGAGCGATCTGGCTCATGACGGCGGCGGGCCCTCGGTCTTGTAGAAGCGGCTGCCGAGATATTGCGTCAGCAGCCAGCGCGCGACGACGCCGGTGACCGCGGCGATCGGCACCGCGAGGAAGATGCCGACCACGCCCATCAGCTCGCCGCCCGCGAAAATCGCGAACAGCACCCACACCGGGTGCAGCCCGATGCGGTTGCCGATCAGGTTGGGCGTCAGCACCGAGCCCTCGATGACCTGGACGATCGCAAAAACGCCGAGCACGAGCCCAATGCGCGTCGGATCGAGCCCGAACTGGCCGATCGCGACCAGCAAGCCCATCGCCACGCCGAAGAACGGCCCGACGAAGGGCACGAAGCCGAGCAGCCCGGCGAGCAGCGCCAGCACGATGAAATAGTCGAGGCCGATCAGGCCCCAGCCGATGGCGTAGAGCCCGGCAAGGCAGAGGCAGACCAGAAATTGGCCACGAACAAAGCCCGACAGCGCCTCGTCCGACTGCGCCAGCAGCTCGCGGATGGTGGTGTCGTAACGGCGTGGCCACCACCCGGCGATGCGGGCGGTGACAATGTCCCAGTCGCGCAGCAAGTAGAAGGCGACGACCGGGGCCACCACGACCAGCGTGATGACGTTGAAGAAGGCCAGCCCGCCGGCGATGATGCCGCCAAGCGCGCCGGTCACCCAGGCGAGCGCCCGCTCCATCAACTGCGTCGGTACCGCGCTGGCGCGCAGCGGCGTGCCGGTACGGCGCGAAATCTCCTCCGCCCACGGCCGCACGCTGTCGATGATCGTCGGCAAATTGGTCATCAGCTGGGTGAGCTGCGCCTGGATGATCGGCGCGGTCGCCAGCACGAGGCCGGCGATGGCGGCGAGGAAGGTGGTCAGGACGAGGCTTGTCGCCAGCCAGCGCGCCATGCCGCGCCGCTCCAGCTTGTTGGTCAGCGGGTCGAGCAGATAGGCCAGAACGAAGCCGGCAAGGAACGGCCCGAGGATGGCGCGGGCGCTGAAAAAGAAGATCAGCGTGGCAAGGCCGACCAGCACCCAGCCCCAGCGGATGCGCGGCAGGATCAGGCGGGTTTCGCTCGGCTCGGCCATTATTGCTCCGGCAGCAGGTTGGTCGGGCCGCCGGCCGGGCGCGGCGTGGCGGCCGGCGCCGGAACCGGGGTGACGTTGGTCTCGCCGCCGTCGATCGCTTCCTCGGTCACGATCGGGCGTGGCACGACGACGTCGCCGGCCACCTTGCGGCGCAGGCGAAGACCGCCCTCGCCCACGTCGATGCGCAGCCCGCGCTGGTCGAGGTTGTAGAGCAGCCAGTCGTAGCTGTCCGAATGGCCGATGCGGATACGCGAGGTGCCGCCCAATGACAGGCTGACGAGCGTGACGCCGCTCACCGTCGGCGTGCTGCGCAGCGCCGATTCGACGCTGCTCCATGTTGTCGCGTCGGGCGTCGCGACGTTGAGTTCGACGCCCGAGGCGGACACGGCCGTCATCGCGATCACCGGCGCGAGGTTCACCGGCGGCGCCAGGTCGGCAGTGAGCGTAGGGTCGGAGCGCAGCCGACCCTCGCGCAGCGCCTGGCCATAGGCCGCGTCGATGCGCGACACCGCCTGATCGAGCATGCGGTCGAGCTGCGTACTGCTGCGGATTTGCAGGCGGAAGCGGGTCAGTTCGGTGGCGTCGGGGCCGTGGCGGGCGACGAAGCTGCCGATCACCGGGCCGCCCGGATAGGTGCGGTCGAGCTTCGCCTCGGCAGTCAGCACGTCGGCGGCGCGGAAGCGGTTGAGGATGTTGCGCCACAGCGCGCGATCGTCGCGGCGCGATTGATAGGCGTTGAGGAGGACCGAATCGCCGACCACCGTCGTCGCGCGGACATATTGCATCGGCGAGCTGCCCGGCCGGTAGCGCGACCAGGCGCGCAGCCAGGGCGACTGCGTCTCATAGACGGTGCTGGCACCGGCATCGGTCAGCACCGGCAGCAGCAGCATCGGCGGCGAGCTCATTGTCGCCACGTCGTTGCCGAAATATTTGCCGGCGCGCACCCGGTCGAAGATCACCGACAGGCGGCCGATGTAGCGCTTCAGCGAGAAGCGCTCGGCATCGACCTCGATGCCCGCGACCATCGAATCGAGCGCACCGTCGTTGAGCTTCGGCGCTTGCGCAGGTGGGTTGCCGGTCATTCGCGCCCAGAGCTGCGGCCACGCCTGGCGCTGCGCCTCGCGGAAGGCGGCGAGCCGCGCCTCGTCGGTCGACTTGCCGGCCACGTCGACATCGATGTTCGAGACGACGAAGGCGCTGCCGCTGCCGCCGTCACCACCGCCGTCGCCGTCCTGAGCCCGCGACGCCACCGCGCCGCAGAGGACCACACCGACGATCGCCAGGAACCGAACAACGCGCAACGCAGACACCTTTTTGCTGCCGGGATTACCCGGTTCTTACGAAATCAGAGTCGAAATCCCAAGGCGACATCTCTATGCGTGCCGCCATGGTCGATCCCAAGCACAATCAGCAGCCCGGCATGACCTATGAGCAGGCGGGCGTCTCCATCGCGGCAGGCAATGCCCTGGTCAAGGCAATCGCGCCGATCGCGCGGGCCACCGCCCGCCCCGGCGCCGACCCCGAACTCGGCGGTTTCGGCGGTTTCTTCGATCCGCTCGCCGCCGGCTACCGCGATCCGCTGCTGGTCGCCGCGACCGACGGCGTCGGCACCAAGCTGAAGCTGGCGATCGACACCGGGCGGCATGAGACGGTCGGCATCGACCTTGTCGCGATGTGCGTCAACGACCTGATCGTGCAGGGCGCCGAGCCGTTGTTCTTCCTCGACTATTTCGCGACCGGCAAGCTGGAGCCGCACATCGCCGCCGTCGTGGTGCAGGGCATCGCCGACGGTTGCAAGCAGGCCGGCTGCGCGCTGATCGGCGGCGAGACCGCCGAAATGCCGGGCCTCTACAGCAAGGGCGACTATGACCTCGCCGGCTTCGCGGTCGGCGCCGTCGAGCGCGGCGAGCAGCTGACCGGCGCCAAGGTCGCGGTTGGCGACGTGCTGATCGGCCTCGCCTCCTCGGGCGTGCATTCGAACGGCTTCTCGCTGGTGCGCCGCATCGTCGAGGATCGCGGCTTTGCACTCGATCGCCCCGCCCCCTTCGATCACGCGCGGCTGCTCGGCGCCGCGCTGCTGGCGCCGACGCGGATCTATGTGAAGAGCCTGCTGCCGCTGGTGCGGCGCGGCCTCATCAAGGCGCTGTCGCACATCACCGGCGGCGGCCTGCTTGAGAACATTCCGCGTGTGCTGCCCGAAGGCGCGCATGCCCGCGTCGACACCGCCGCCTGGGAGCAGCCGGCGCTGTTCGCCTGGCTGCAGGGCCAGGGCCGCATCGAGCCGGGCGAGATGGCGCGCACCTTCAACTGCGGCATCGGCATGGTCGCGGTGGTTGCCGCCGCCGACGTGGCGAATGTCATCGAGCAGCTGACCGAGGCCGGCGAGACGGCGTTCGTGATCGGCGCCATCGACGCCGGCCCGCGCGGCTGCACGGTGTTCGGCCCCGGCGACGGCTGGCACGCGATGCAGCCGTGGGAAGCGACGCATGCCGCCTAGGCGGGCGCGCGTAGGGATTCTGATTTCCGGACGCGGCAGCAACATGAAGGCGCTGATCGAAGCGTCGCGGGCGGCCGATTGTCCCTATGAAGTAGCGCTGGTCGTCTCCAACAACCCCGACGCGCTGGGCCTTGAAGATGCGGCAGCGGCGGGAATCGCCACCTTTGCCCAATCGCACCGCGGCCTGCCGCGTGAAGATTTCGACGCGCTGATGGACGGCGCCCTGCGTGCCGCGCGTGTCGAATGGGTGGCGCTCGCCGGCTATATGCGGCTGCTGTCGCCGGGCTTCATCGGCGGCTGGCGCGGCCGCATCGTCAATATCCACCCGTCGCTGCTCCCCGCCTACAAGGGCCTCGACACCCACGCGCGGGCGCTGGCCGCCGGCGAGCGGGTGCATGGCTGCACGGTGCATATCGTCACGCCCGAACTGGATGACGGGCCCATCGTCGCGCAGGCGGAGGTGCCGGTACTCGATGGCGATACGCCGGCGACGCTCGCCGACCGTGTGCTGATCGAGGAGCATCGCCTCTATCCGGAAGCGCTAAGCGCCCTTATCTTGAAGGCCGATGGCTGACGAGAAGATGACCCCGGCCGAGAAGGCCGAAGCCGCCGCGGTTCGCCGCCGCTGGATCACGCTGGGCGAACTGCTCGCGGTCGCCGCGGTGGTGATCTCCGCCCTCACCTTCTGGAACAGTTATTCCGAGCGGCGCAGCAGCGAGGAAGCGCGGGTCAGCGAGGCGCGCAGCGGCGCCGCCAGGGCGCGCACGCTGATCCTTCGCGCCACCGCGAGCCAGGACGGCGAGGTGCTGACCTTGTCGGCCGCCAGCGACCAGGCGATCCAGAGTCAGACGGTGACTTTCCCTTCCGCGCTGGAGATCGACGCGGTCGAGACCACCAACCCGCGCATCGAGGCCGACTGGTTCGATGGTGCGCTGAGGAAGGCGCGCAAGGATGCCGGGCAGCGCGACGAGGACGCCGGTGACGAGCGGCTGCCGATCGCGGTCACCACGCACTATCTCGCCGACGGCGGCGAGATGCTCACCGACGTGGCGCTCTACGATGTCGGCTATGGGGTGAAGGAACGCTTCCTTCGCGGCGGCGAAGTGCGGCTGCGCGGCCTGTCCTACATCGGACGGGCCCACGCCGATGCGGCGCAGGCCCGTCTCGATTCACTCTGGAAGACGCGTCAGCCGACGATTTCGGCGGGCGAGAAGAAGTAGTCGATCTCGATCTTCGCGTTCTCGAGGCTGTCCGACCCGTGGACGGTGTTCGCCTCGATGCTCTCGGCGAGGGTCTTGCGGATGGTGCCCTCGTCGGCGTTCGCCGGGTTGGTGGCGCCCATCACTTCGCGGTTCTTGGCGACGGCGTTCTCGCCCTCGAGTACCTGAACGACGACCGGGCCCGAGATCATGAAGCCGACGAGGTCGTTGAAGAACGGGCGCTCGCGGTGAACGCCGTAGAAGCCCTCGGCCTGCTCCTTGGTCATGTGGATGCGCTTCGACGCGACGATGCGCAGCCCGGCGTCCTCCAGCATGGCGGTGACCTTGCCGGTCAGGTTGCGGCGCGTGGCGTCCGGCTTGATGATCGAGAAGGTGCGCTCGAGAGCCATTTTTATATTCTCCGTGGGAGGATTGTTTGATTGCGGCTGCGCTCTAGCGGCGAGCCGTTGCAAAGGCAACCGGCGAGGGGGTCGCAGGGGTGGCCCGCTCCTCCCCGGCACCCATCCAATTGTCATCCCCGCGAAGGCGGGGACCCACTAGGCAGCGCTCTCCAGCGTTCGCGCACAACTCACCCGTCGACAGGCTCAGGATGAGCAGCAAGGCATGCGTTGCGCGGCGGTGGGTCCCCGCCTTCGCGGGGATGACAGGTCTTTTTTTTTGGAGTTGGCGCTGAATCTCCCTCCTCGAAGGGGGGCTCTACTGCTTCTTCACCCAGCGGCCGCGCTCGTCCTGCTGCCAGTAGGCGCGGGTCACGCCCTCGCGGTCCTTGAGTGCGCTCCAGCTCTTGCGCGCCGCCGACAGCCGCGCGCCGTCGCTCTCCTCGAACAGATACAGCACGCGCTTGAAGTCGCCGAGGCGGTCGAGGTCGAGCGTATCGATCGCCGCCAGCAGGTCGGCGCCATTGCCGCGCTCGCCCGCCGAGGTGGCGAGCAGGATCGGCTGCTCGGCCGGCGCGTCCACACCGTGCGGCAGGAACGAGCCGTCCTCATAGGTCCAGAGATGCTGGTCGAGCGCCTTCACCTGCGCGTCGTCGGCGCAGTGAATGAGGATTCGGTGGCCGGCGGCGTGCGCCTTCTCCAGCAGACGCGGCAAAACCGTGTTCAGCGGCTGCCGCGTCAGATGGTAGAAGCCGACCTCGGTCTCGCTCACTTTTCGTGATTTTCCTCGATGAACTTGTCGAGCAGGCGCACGCCGTAGCCGGTGGCGCCCTTGTCCCACAGCGTCGCGGGCTTGGCGCTCCACACCATGCCGGCGATGTCGAGGTGCGCCCATTTCACACCGTCGTCGACGAAGCGCTTGATGAACTGCGCCGCGGTGATCGAGCCGCCGTCGCGCGGGCCGACGTTCTTCATGTCGGCGATCTGCGATTCGAGCAGCTTGTCGTAGGCGTCGCCCAGCGGGAAGCGCCACAGCCGGTCGCCGGCGCCGAGGCCCGCGTCGACCAGTTGCTTCGCCAGCTCGTCATCGTTCGAAAAGAGCCCGCCATATTCATGGCCGAGCGAGATGATGATCGCGCCGGTCAGGGTCGCGAGATCGACGATGACCTCCGGCTTCCAGGTCTTCTGAGCATAGGTGATCGCATCGCACAGCACGAGGCGGCCTTCCGCGTCGGTGTTGATGACCTCGATCGTCTGGCCCGACATCGAGGTGACGACGTCGCCGGGGCGCTGCGCATTGCCGTCGGGCATGTTCTCGACGAGGCCGCAGACGCCGATGACGTGCGCCTTCGCCTTGCGCTTGGCGAGCGCGAGCATCGCGCCCGCCACGGCGCCGGCGCCGCCCATGTCCCACTTCATCTCTTCCATGCCGGCCGCCGGCTTGATCGAGATGCCGCCGGTGTCGAAGGTGACGCCCTTGCCGACGAACACGACGGGCTTGGCCGCCGTGCCGCCGGTGCCGTCCCACTTCATGATGAGGAGCCGTGCCTCGCGCACCGAGCCCTGCGACACGCCGAGCAGCGAGCCCATGCCGAGCTTCTTCATTTCGGCTTCGCCCAGCACCTCGATCTCGACGCCGCTGCCTGCCAGCGCCTTCTTCGCGCGCTCGACGAAGCTTTCCGGGTAGATGACGTTCGCCGGCTCCGACACGAGGTCGCGGGTGAAATAGACGCCGTCGGCCACGGCCTTCAGCTTGTCGAAGGCCGCCTGCGCACCGTCGCCGGCGTTGACGATGATCAGCTCGGCCAGGGTCGGCTTCTGCTTGTCGGTCAGCTTGGTGCGGTAGGTGTCGAAGCGATAGGCGCGGAGCAGCGCGCCATAGGCCAGCCGTGCCGCCGCCTCGCCGCGCGAGATCGCGATGTCGTCGACGCCGTCCATATCGACGACCAGCGTCGTCTCGCCCGACAGCAGCAGCCGCGCGACCAGCGCACCGCCGACGCGTTCGAAGCTGCCGCGGTCGGCCTTGCCGGCGACGCCGAGGCCGACGAGCAGCAGCCGGGTCGCCTCGACATTGGCCGGCGCCAGCAGCTCGGTAATGGCAGCAATGTCGCCGTCGAAGCGGGCGGCCTGGCTGGCGCGCGCCAGGCGGCCGGCGTCGTCGCGCGCCTGCGCGCCGCGGCTCAGCACCAGATCCTTGTGCGCGAAAACCGCCAGCGCCGAGGTCTGCGGATTGGCGGGCTGGCCGAAAGTGACACGCATTTATTCAAACTCCGGAGAAATATCGTCAGGCGCGAGGTTGTAGCGAGGCGGGGTCGGACAGGCAAACACGGCGCCGCTTGTCGGTCGTACCTCCCATCCGTTAGAGGGCGGGGACCGTTTCGGGAGCTTCGCTTGCGCCTACGCCCTTCCCTGCTGCTCCTTGGCGCCGCGCTGTGCGGCCTGACGGCGCCGACTTACGCGCAGGAAGCACCGCCTCCGGATGCCACTGAAGCGCGCGATCCGGCCGAAGCCACCGCGACTCCTGACCAGCTTTACGGCGGCCCGCCGGTGCCCGAGGTCGTCGACCCGACCGCCGAGGTCGATGCCGACCAGGTGATCGACTTCGCCGCCGATACGCTGAGCTATGACGAGGGTGCCGACATCGTCACCGCGAGCGGCAACGTCATCCTGGTGCGCGGCGGCTACCGCCTGCGCGCGCAGACGGTCGAGTACAACCGGCGCAGCGGCGTCGTCGAGGCGCGCGGCAACGTCATCGTCATCGATCCGGGTGGCAATCAGGCGTTCGGTGACCGGGTCGAGCTGACCGAGTCGCTGCGCGACGGCGCCATCGAGAACATCCTGCTCGTGCTGCAGGACGGCGGCCGCCTCGCCGCCCGCTCGGGCAAGCGCGTCGACGGGCGCAGCGAGCTCGACCGCGCCATCTACAGCCCCTGCGACATCGATGACTCGGAAGGCTGCCCGAAGAAGCCGGTGTGGCAGATCAAGGCGGTGAAGATCATCCATGATCCCGCGCGAGAGCGGATGACCTATCGCCACGCCTATTTCGAGCTGTTCGGCATCCCTGTGCTCTACCTGCCGTCGCTGTCGCATCCGGTGGGCGGCAGCGGCAGCGCCGGTGGGCTGCTGGTGCCCGACATCCGGCTCGACCGCTCATTGGGGCTCGAGCTGAAAGTCCCCTATTATCTGTCGCTGGCGAAGAACCGCGACCTGACGATCACGCCCTATCTCTACACCGACGCCAACCCGATGCTCGGCGCCGAATATCGCCACCTGTTCGGCGGCGGCCCGGCGCGGGTCGGCGGGCTGATCACCAAGGCGACGCGCGAAACCACCGCCGGCAACGACAAGAATGACGTGCGCGGCTATTTCTTCGCCAACGGCCGGCTCCAGCATTCGACCGCCTGGCGATCGACGCTCGGCGTGCGGCTGACCACCGACGACACTTTCCTGCGCCGCTATGATATCTCGCGCGACGATACGCTGCGGAATTTCTATACGCTCGAACGCTTTGGCGGGACTTCCTACCTCAGTATCGAAGGATGGGCGTTCCAGGGCCTGCGCGCCGACGATCGCGCCGGGCAGCAGCCGATCGCGCTGCCGCTGGTCGATTTCCAGTGGCGGCCCGAGCTAGATGCTTTGGGCGGCCGGCTGGAGGTGCGCGCCAACACGCTCGCGATCACCCGCACCGACGGGCAGGACACGCAGCGCGCGCTGGCGCAGGTGCGCTGGGACGCGGCGACCTATACGCCGATGGGCCAGCGCGTGACGGCGACCGCGATGTTCCGCGCCGACGCCTATCACACCAACGACACCGACCTGTCCCCGTTCCCCATCTATTCGGGCAAGGACGGCTGGTCGGGCCGCGCCATCCCGGTCGCAGCACTCGATGCCGAATGGCCGTTCGCCGGCCCGGCGTTCGGCGGCATGCAGACGCTGACGCCGCGCGTGCAGCTCGTCGGCAGCGGCAAGGGCGACAACAGCGACATCCCCAACGAGGATGCGCGCGCTGTCGATCTCGACGATCTCAACCTGTTTTCGCTCAACCGCTTCAACGGCTTCGATCGCTGGGGCGGCGGCGCCCGAGTCACTTATGGCGCGCGCTGGACGCTCGATCGGCCGAACTGGCGGGTGGAACTGGAAGGCGGCCAGAGTTACCGCTTCGACAAGGACAGCGACCTGTTCCCGGTCGGCACCGGTCTCTCCGGCAATTTCTCCGACTTCGTCGGCCGCTCCACCCTGAAGATCGGCAGCTTCGTCGACGTCACCCACCGCTTCCGCGTCGACAAGAACGGGCTGGAAGTGCGCCGCAACGAGATCGACGCGACGATCGGCAGCCGCCGCACCTATGCGACGATCGGCTATGTCCGCCTCAACCGCGACATCCAGCTCGAGGATCTGCAGGACCGCGAGGAAGCCCGCGTCGGCGGCCGCGTCGCCTTTGCCCGCTACTGGTCGCTGTTCGGCTCGGCGATCGTCGATCTTACGGGGCGCGGCGAAGACCCGCTCAACCTCTCCGACGGCTATGAGCCGATCCGCCACCGTGTCGGCATCGCCTATGAGGACGAATGCTTCGAGCTCGGCGTCACCTGGCGCCGCGACTATACGCAGGACCGCGACTTCCGGGCGGGCAACACCTTCCTGATCCGCCTGTCGCTGAAGAATCTCGGACGGTAATCGGCGGCCATGAGAAGCGCCCGGGCCATAGGCCGGATAGCGGCGCAAGTCTCGGTAATGCTGTTGGCCGCAGTGGGCGCTTTTTCGCTGATCGGCGATCCGCTTCTTCGAATGCTCTTCGCGTCGTCATCTGCGACTGACATCGTAAGAGAGGTCGCAAGTCCGGATGGGCTTGCCAGTGCAAGGGTGAAAATCACCAGTGGCGGCTTGGGCACAGTCCACACCGTCCACGTCGAGCTTTCATCGCACGAAGGCGAGAAGTGGGCGATCTATCAGGCAGGCGACAGCGACTACCGCCCCTCGCTGCGTTGGATCGACCGGCAGACGCTCGAACTCGGCCTGCCGTGCGAGCGCTTCGATTTCGCCTCCAATCCTGACGATTGGAAGCGATCAGCGTCGAAGGCGCGTCAGCTAAAAGTGCGCTTCCGATACGACGATGCGTGCAGTGATCGCTGACTATCGCCTGGGTTTTTCAGGGCTCTAGAATTTCAAAGCCCAGCGGCCGCGGCGGGACGCCGCCGTTGCACATCGTCGAGGGACAGGCTGACAGCGCCACGATCAGATCCATCTCGGCACGCAGCACCATCGCCGCGCCCGGCCACGAGCGCGCCGGGGCGATGCTGAGGCGGCCTTCCTCGTCGATCTCGACGTTCATGAAGAAGTTGAGCGTCTGCGGCAGGAACACGGGATCAATGCCCTGCCCGCGCAGCGCCGCGCTGAGATTGTCATGGCAATTGGGATGATCGTCGATGCCATATTGCAGCGCATACATCTCGCGCGTGCAGGCGGCATAGAACATGTCGTGGCGCCCGACCTCGTCGGCGATGATGGTCAGCAGGCGATTGCTGCGATCCGACCACAGCGCGTCGCCGGTCGAGAGCCGAACCTTCTCATTATAGTCGAAAGTCCGCCCGCTCGACAGCCGCTCGCTGCCGTCCGCCGAATAGGCGACAAGGTCGCCGGTCTGGCCGCCCTCGGGGTCGACGAGGCGCAGATGCTCGCCCTTGCGCAGGCGCAACCCGACGCCGGACGCGGCGGGCACAAGATTCAACATAGCGGTAGCCCTTCGTTCAGGTTCCGCCAGGATAGGGCCGGCCAACGGCGAGTCCACACATGAACTTGCGCTTCCGGCTAACGCCCACCGGTGCGCTGCCAGCGGTTGATCAGCCACAGGTGCAGCGCGTGGACGGCCACGAACATCACCGCCATCACCGCTATGGCGAACGTCGCTTCATCGCTGGGTGATACGATGTCCGACACCAGCGCGGCACTCAGGCAGATGATTGCCAGCAGCGGCGTGAACGCCAGCGCGATCCGGCGCGGCGCTGACCAGTTCACGTCGCCGTTCAGCCCCCACTGCATCGGCAGGCTGGGCTCGCCGTGCAGCCGGCGGTTGGCGCGCAGCGACATCGTCGAGAGCATCAGCACCACAACCGCTACAATCACGACATCCAGCATCGGCCCTCTCCTGCTGCGCCGGCGCGGCGCGGGACAAGGAAACTGGTGGGCGGTGACGGGCTCGAACCGCCGACCCTCTCGGTGTAAACGAGATGCTCTACCAACTGAGCTAACCGCCCTAAGGGTGGAAATGCCCTAGTTTCCTAGGGTTTCGGAAGCAAGGGCGTTTTGAGTTTGGGACTGGGGAGGACTCCCGCGGACCCAAAAAATCCCCGCAATCCCCAAAAAATCCCCGAACCGCGTTCCGCCTTGGTTCGGGGTTCGTTTCGTTCAAGCTAGAATAGATGCACCCGCGTTATGCAGCCGCCCCCGACCTCAAAGACATATAGATTGTCCTCGACCTCGCCGTCCGACTTCTTACGAACCTTCGCAGCGATCGTGTCGGAACCATCGGACATCATGTCCAGCACTTCCAGCACGCCATCGACACGTGCACCCGCCGCCGCATTGGAAATTTCTGTAAGAAATGTCGCTGCCGGAATGCTCTTTTCCTCTACAGCATCTGTCCAAACGGCATTCGGAGCCAACTGCGCGCCCATGGCGACAAACTGACCGTTCCCAGCGTTTTCTATAAATTGCTCAACGGCGGCTCGATGCGCGGCGTCGGTGCCCGTCTGCGTCGAGCAAGTGGCCGCTACAGAGGCAGCGAGCAACAATGCGATCATATTGTACCCTCCCGATTTCGCGACGATGCCACATGGCTGCGCGTCTGTGGAGGGGCTGCCTGTTGCACCCAGCGCAACATGATTGAACACCGCGCACGAAGGCGTTGCAGATTATCCGACGATGCATTCTACTCGTTCGCCATCGGGCTTTCGGGGGCGGGTATGAAACTTCTGTGCGCGGCGATTGCCATCTCATTCGCATCCCCGGCAGTTGCGGGAACTGTTCATTGGGCGACAAATTACTCGCGCGCTGAAGCCATAAGATTGGCTGACTCAGAGGCCGCGACGAGGGCGATACGAAAAGGCGTTTGCTACAGACCCGCGCGCGTAAGTGAATGCACCCTGGTCCCCAACCCGCTCCCTATGAAGATTCCTACGGGCACCGTGCCGCGACAAACTCCGATCGATGCGAAGCACTGGTCCAGGTGCTTCGCGATTAGCGCAAACCATAAAGGCTCATGCAAAGCCCATGAGACCACCTATGGTCCTGCCCCGGTCGTTGTTTACGAAACGGATTGGGACGATTGGCTGACTCTGACGCGAGTAAGGATCGGTCAGGCGTTTGACTCCATCGCAAATTGACGATCGGGCATCTGCCAAAAAAACTGCGCAGTGAATGACTGATCGAGAGGCAAGTTCCACGATCTTCGCCATACCGCCGCCTCGCGCAATCAGCGCGCCTCGGGAAATCTCCTCATGACGATGACGCTCCTCGGACACTCGAATATCAATACGACGCTCCGCTATGCGCACGTCAGTCAAACCGAGGTCTATGAGACGATGATCGCCGCCGAGAGACGGCCTGAGAGCCCCGCCAAGCCCGCCGTCGCTGGCAAGGTCGTCCCGATCCGAAAGCGCGCATGAGCGGGGTTCCAGCCCCAAATTTCGGGGAATCCCCAAACTTCCCCCAAACTGCGCCGACCGCGAGGCGAAAAACAGAGTAACTTCCTCTGCTTAGGGGGTCGGGGCAATCTTCGTGTAAACGAGATGCTCTACCAACTGAGCTAACCGCCCGAACGGTGGAAAAGCCCTAGATTCCTAGCCTGCAGGAAGCAAGGCAGATATCAGAGCCTGCGCCTCGCCATCCTACGGTATTATTCACCGTTGACGCGGGGCGCTCTCGTCGCGAGCATCCCCAGCGGGGGGAGTATGACAGACGAGAAAACCTGTCCGCGCTGCGCGGAACCCGTGAAGGCGGCCGCCAAGATTTGTCGCTTCTGCAATTACGATTTCGAGACTGGGACCGCGGCCCTCGTCCTAACGGCGCCGGCACCAGCCAAGAAGCCTGATTCAAGCGCTGGAGCTATAGGCTGCCTTGGGCTTCTTGCGATTATTTTCCTTATCTCGATGTGCAGCGGGAACGACGAGAACAAGAAGAACCCCGCGCAAGAAGCAGCAGAGGCTGCTGAGGAGAAGCGCAAAGGGTTCCATTGCCTGAGCGCTTGGGATGGATCTCATCGCGCCGTTGTTGATTCCGTCAAGGCGTCGCTTCGCGATCCCGACAGTTTCGAACACGATGAAACCAAAATCACGCCCGTCGATGAGAAGGGGAAGCACGCTCTTTCGATGAAATTTCGCGCTAGGAACGGCTTCGGAGGAATGAATCTCGGTGTAGCTATCGCTTCTGTAGATAATGCAACCTGTGGAGCAACAGTAGTGGCGATCGACTCCTAGTTGCCAGTTCTCGCCGCTCACCTTGTCGGACAGGAAGCTACTTCGCCGCTTTCAACCGGCGCTTGAGCAGGTTGAACACCGCCTTCTCCTCGGCGCGCAGCTCGCCCTTCTTGTCCGCGCCCTTGGCGATGCGCAGGCCGAGGTCATGTTCGCTGAAGGCGCCGATGACTTCGGGGTGGATATAGGCCTTGCGGCAGACGGTCGGCGTGTTGCCGAGGGCGGCGGCGACGTCGCAGATGGCTTCCTTGAGGCGCGCCTTCACGCCGCGTTCGTTCTCCACCGGTTCGGCGGCGGCGAGGGCGAGCGCGGTGAGGACGGTGCCGGTCCAGGTGCGGAAGTCCTTGGCGGTGATGTCGCGGCCGGAAATTTCGCGGAGATAGTCGTTGATGTCGGTCGAGCTGACCTCGCAGCGCTCGCCGCTCTCGTCGAGGTACTGGAAGAGCTGCTGGCCGGGCAGTTCCTGGATCGACTTGACGATGCGCGCGACGCGGCGGTCGCGGATCGAGACGTTCCATGCCTTGCCGCTCTTGCCCTTGAAGGCGAAGCGGACCTCGCTGCCGTCGATGTCGACATGGCGGTTGCGCAAGGTCGACAGGCCAAAGCTTTTGTTCTGCTTGGCATAGTCGGCATTGCCGACGCGGATCATCGTCGTCTCGAGCAGGTGGACGATGGTTGCGAGCACTTTCTCGCGCGGCAGGCCGTGCTTACGCATGTCGGCGTCGACGCGTTCGCGGATCGCCGGCAGCGCGGCGGCGAACTCCAGCATGCGCTCATACTTATTGCTGTCGCGCGTCTCGCGGAACCTGGCGTGGTAGCGATATTGTTTGCGGCCCTTGGCGTCGCGGCCCGTGGCCTGGATATGGCCGTTGGCGCGGCGGCTGATCCACACATCGGTGTAGGCCGGCGGCACGGCAAGCGCGCGGATGCGGTCGAGCGTCTTCTCGTCGGTAACGCGGCTGCCGTCCGGGTGGAAATAGGCGAAGCTCTGCCCCTGCTTGCGGCGGGTGATGCCGGGCCGCTCATCGGAGACATAGGAGAGGCCCGCGGCTTCGGCGGCGGCCTCGGGATCAACGGATGGATCGTCGCGCGCCATATCGCCTTCGCATGCAGGATTATGCGGGGCTAACTGTCGGCAATCAGGGGAGTTCCACGATCGGGGACATGGTGGGCGCGGCAAGGATTGAACTTGCGACCCCCGCGGTGTGAACACGGTGCTCTACCACTGAGCTACGCGCCCATGTCCCCGTCGGAGCGGGTGCATTAGGCGAGCGCCCCGCCCTTGTCCAGCCCTCTCCGAGCCACTGCTTCGGAACCTCTGCACCGCCTCTCGGGTTGAGCCCTCAACCATCGGGGTCGGCCAAGGAGTCACCACATGAAGTTTCTGAAGAACATCGCCATTGCCAGCCTCGTCGGCTCGACCGCCCTGCTCGGCGCCGGCGCCGCCGGCGCTTTCCAGACCGCCGCGTCGACGGCGACCTCCAACCAGACCGCCGAACGAATGACGCCGAACATGCCGCTCGACATGAAGAGCTTCATCGACACGGCGAGCAGCATCGGCGCGTTCGAGGTGGTGGCGAGCAAGCTGGCGCTTGAGCGCGGCGTCGGCGGTGAGGTGAAGACGTTCGCTGAAAAGGTGATCGCCGATCACACCGCTGCCAACGACGAGTTGACCGCGCTGATCGCGACGATGAACCCGCCGATGGCGCAGCCGAAGGATTTGAACGGCAAGTATAAGGGTCTGTTCCAGACGCTGAACGAAGCCGGCCCCGGCAACGCCTCGACCCGCGCCTATGTGGATTCGCAGCGCGTCGCGCATAACGAGGCGGTGGCGCTGTTCACCGCCTATGCGCAGGGCGGCGACAACGCCCAGCTGCAGGCCTATGCCCGCAAGTACCTGCCCGCGCTGCAGGCGCATCTCGACCATATCCGCCGCATCGAGGCGATGCGCTGATCGCCGCTTCCGCAGCGGGATGCGAAAAGGGCGTCGGAGACGGCGCCCTTTATCGTGTCAGGGGTTGCAGGCGTCCTTCAACGCCTTGCCGGCGCGAAACTTGGGCTGCGCGCTCGCCTTGATCTCCATCGGGGCGCCCGTCCGCGGGTTGCGCCCGGTCGAGCCCTTGCGCTTCGACAGGCTGAAGGTGCCAAAGCCGACCAGCCGCACCTCCTCGCCTCGCTCCAGGGAGGTGGAGATGCCGTCGATGACCGCCTCGACCGCGCGCGCGGCGTCGGCTTTCGCGAGGCCGGCTGCGTCGGCCACCGCGTTGATCAGATGCTGCTTGTTCATGTGATGCGACTTGCCCCCAACTCACACAACTTACACCCGCGTGACCCTACGCGATGCGCCGCGCACTTAAGCTGGCAGGCTGTTGCCAAGTCAAAAGAAAACCGCCCCGAAAGGCGGTTTTCATGATCGAGCCATAATCGTTACGGTTCAGTAACTTAACATAGGTTAGTGACGCATCGTCGCCTCAGCTTGCGGGGGTGCCGGCTCGGTGGCCAACGTCTCCGGTTCGGTCCATTCGATGGCGCTCAACGGGGCGACAAGCGCCCGCGCCAGCACCTCGTCGACATGGCCGACCGGAACGATGGTCAGCGCCTCTTTGACGTTCGCCGGAATGTCGGCGAGATCCTTCTCGTTCTCCGCCGGGATCAGCACGGTGGTGATGCCACCGCGCAAAGCGGCCAGCAGCTTTTCCTTGAGGCCGCCGATCGGCAGCACGCGACCGCGCAAGGTGACCTCGCCGGTCATCGCCACGTCCTTGCGCACCGGCACGCCGGTCAAGGTCGAGATGATCGAGGTGACCATGCCGATGCCCGCCGACGGCCCGTCCTTGGGCGTCGCGCCTTCGGGAACGTGGACGTGGATGTCGCGCTTCTCGAAGATCGACGGCTTGATGCCGTACTGCGTCGAGCGCGCCCGGACGAACGACCAGGCCGCCTGGATCGACTCCTGCATCACGTCGCCGAGCTTGCCGGTGGTCTTCACCTGCCCCTTGCCGGGGACGGTGACGGCCTCGATGGTCAGCAGCTCGCCGCCAACCTCGGTCCACGCAAGGCCCGTCGTCGCGCCGATCTGGTCTTCCTCCTCGCCGATGCCGTAGCGGAACTTCCGCACGCCGAGGAACGCCTCGAGATTGTCGGCGTCGACCTTGACCGTCGTGTAGGTGCCCTCGAGGATCCGGCGCAGCGCCTTGCGCGCGACCTTCGCCAGTTCGCGCTCGAGCGTGCGGACGCCGGCTTCGCGCGTGTAGTAGCGCATGATGTCGCGCAGCGCGCTGTCGTCGACCGAGAATTCCTGTGGCTTCAGGCCGTGCGCCTCGATCTGCTTGGGCAGCAGGTGGCGCCTGGCGATCTCGACCTTCTCATCCTCGGTGTAGCCCGACAGCTGGATGATCTCCATGCGGTCGAGCAGCGGCTGCGGCATGTTGAGCGAGTTCGCCGTGGTCACGAACATCACGTCGCTGAGGTCGTAGTCGACCTCGAGATAATGGTCGTTGAACTTGGCGTTCTGCTCCGGGTCGAGCACTTCCAGGAGCGCCGACGACGGGTCGCCGCGGAAATCCTGGCCGAGCTTGTCGATCTCGTCGAGCAGGAACAGCGGGTTCGACGTGCCGGCCTTCTTCAGGTTCTGCACGACCTTGCCCGGCATCGAGCCGATGTAGGTCCGGCGGTGGCCGCGGATCTCGGCCTCGTCGCGCACGCCGCCCAGCGACTGGCGAATGAACTCGCGCCCCGTCGCCTTGGCGATCGAGCGGCCGAGCGAGGTCTTGCCGACGCCGGGCGGGCCGACGAGGCAGAGGATCGGGCCCTTGAGCTTGTTGGTGCGCGCCTGCACCGCGAGATATTCGACGATGCGGTCCTTGACCTTCTCCAGCCCGAAATGGTCGCCATCGAGCACCGTCTGCGCGGCGCGGATGTCCTTCTTCACCTTGGACTTCTTGCCCCACGGCAGGCCGAGCAAGGTGTCGAGATAGTTGCGCACGACGGTGGCCTCAGCCGACATCGGCGACATCGACTTCAGCTTCTTGACTTCGGCAATGGCTTTATCGCGCGCTTCCTTCGACAATTTGGTCTTGGCGATCTTCTCCTCGAGCTCGCCGACCTCGTTACGCTCGTCGTCGCCCTCGCCCAGCTCGCGCTGGATCGCCTTCAGCTGCTCGTTGAGGTAATATTCGCGCTGCGTCTTCTCCATCTGCCGCTTCACGCGGCTGCGGATCTTCTTCTCGACCTGAAGGACTCCCATCTCGCCTTCCATGAAGGCGAACACCATCTCCAGCCGCTTGCCGGTGTCGATGGCGTTGAGCAGCGACTGCTTGTCGGCGATCTTGAGGTTGAGGTTCGACGCCACGGTGTCGGCAAGGCGCGACGGCTCCTCGATCTGGCCGACCTGGACGACCACCTCGGGCGCGACCTTCTTGTTGAGGCGCGTATAGCTTTCGAACTGCTTGGCGACCGACCGCATCAGCGCGTCGAGATCGGTGCCCTCGGGCGCCTCGTCATCGAGCATCTCGACACCGGCCTGCAGATATTCCTCGCCGGCCTCGAACTCGACGACGCGGCCGCGCTGCTGCCCTTCGACCAGCACCTTCACGGTGCCGTCGGGCAGCTTCAGCAGCTGAAGCACCGTCGCGAGCGTGCCGACTTCATAGAGCTGCTCGCGGCCGGGATCCTCATCGGCCGGGTTGAGCTGCGACAGCAGGAACACCTGCTTGTCGCCGTGCATCACCGCCTCCAGCGCGCGAACCGACTTTTCGCGGCCGACGAACAGGGGAACGATCATCTGGGGGAAGACCACGATGTCGCGAAGCGGCAATACGGGAAGAACCTTGGTCATTCAGACGCTCCACTCCGGCAGGGCGAAACGCGCCTGCCGTCCACAACAGATATGGGCGTGCGATGCGGCTGCATCAACTGCCCCCCACACAGCGCCCGCTGCCGTTCCCCACCGGACTCCGGAACACTGACCCCGCGAGGTTAACATGCGGTTCCGAAAAGCGAAGCGTGAACGCCCAAGAAAAATGGGCGGCCCCGAAAGGACCGCCCACATTTTCAGGCTGACTTGGCGGTTAAGCTGCGTCGCCGGCCGATTCCTTCTGCTGGCTGAAGATGCGGATCGGCTCCTTGGTGCCGCCGACCACATCCTTGTCGACGACGATCTCGTCGACGCCCTGCATGCCCGGCAGGTCGAACATCGTGTCGAGCAGGATATTCTCCATGATCGAGCGAAGGCCGCGCGCGCCGGTCTTGCGCTCGATGGCGCGCTTGGCGATCGCCGACAGCGCGTCCTGCGCGAAGGTGAGCTTCACGCCCTCCATATCGAACAGCTTGGCGTACTGCTTGATCAGCGCGTTCTTCGGCTCGACCAGGATCTTGATGAGCGCCGGCTCGTCGAGATCCTCGAGCGTCGCGATGACCGGCAGGCGGCCGACGAACTCGGGGATGAGACCGAATTTCAGCAGATCTTCCGGCTCGCAATGACGCAGCGTCTCGCCGGTGCGGCGCTCCTCGGGCGCGGCCACGAAGGCGCCGAACCCGATCGACTTGCCCTGCAGGCGGTCGCCGATGATCTTGTCCAGCCCGGCGAAGGCACCGCCGCAGATGAACAGGATGTTCGTCGTGTCGACCTGCAGGAACTCCTGCTGCGGATGCTTGCGCCCGCCCTGCGGCGGCACGGAGGCAGTGGTGCCTTCCATGATCTTCAGCAGCGCCTGCTGCACGCCCTCGCCCGACACGTCGCGGGTGATCGAGGGATTGTCCGCCTTGCGGCTGATCTTGTCGATTTCGTCGATGTAGACGATGCCGCGCTGCGCGCGCTCGACGTTGTAGTCGCTCGCCTGCAGCAGCTTCAGAATGATGTTCTCGACGTCCTCGCCGACATAGCCCGCCTCGGTGAGCGTCGTCGCGTCGGCCATCGTGAACGGCACGTCGAGGATGCGCGCCAGCGTCTGCGCCAGCAGCGTCTTGCCGCAGCCGGTCGGGCCGACGAGCAGGATGTTCGACTTGGCGAGTTCGACCTCGGCGCCCTTCGCACCGTGGTTGAGGCGCTTGTAATGGTTGTGCACCGCCACCGACAGCACGCGCTTGGCGTGCGCCTGGCCGATTACGTAATCGTCGAGGACCTTGCAGATCTCGCGCGGGGTCGGGACGCCGTCCTTGGTCTTGACCAACGCGGTCTTGGTCTCTTCGCGGATGATGTCGTTGCAGAGCTCGACGCACTCGTCGCAGATGAACACCGTCGGGCCCGCAATGAGCTTCCGGACCTCATGCTGGCTCTTTCCGCAGAAGGAGCAGTAGAGGGTGTTCTTCGAGTCCCCGCCGCTGAGTTTCGTCATCGCTTACCCTTCTCGGCCGATACACCGGCCCGCTCTTGCCGGCATCCTAGCCAGCTTTCCGCCCGCGACAATCCGAAAACAGGACTTCGCGGCCAGTGGTTGCCCCGCGCAGTGGCGGCGGCAGGCAACGGAACGCCTGTAACCCATCAGGCCTTCACGGGCCATTAACGCCCGATCTCGCGCCCGTTGCCATAGGGCAAACCGCCTCAGCCGTGTCTTTACGCAGCCTTGGCGATCTCTTCGGTCGGCGACGGGCGCTTCTCGAACACCTCGTCGATCAGGCCAAAGGCTTTCGCTTCGTCCGCCGAATAGAATTTGTCGCGGTCCATCGCCTTCTCGATGTCCTCGAGCGGCTGGCCGGTATACTTGGCGTACAGCTCGTTCATCCGGTGCCGGATGCGCAGGATTTCCTTCGCCTGGATCTCGATGTCGGTCGCCATGCCCTGGGCGCCGCCCGACGGCTGGTGGACCATGATGCGGGCGTTCGTCAGCGCGACGCGCATGCCCGGCTCGCCCGAGGCGAGCAGGAAGCTGCCCATCGACGCCGCCTGCCCGATGCACACCGTGCCGACGCGCGGGCGGATGTATTGCATCGTATCATGGATCGCCATGCCGGCCGTCACCACACCGCCCGGCGAGTTGATGTACATGAAGATGTCCTTCTTCGGGTTCTCGGACTCGAGGAAGAGCAGCTGGGCGGTGATCAGCGAGGCCATATGGTCCTCGACCTGGCCGGTCACGAAGATGATGCGCTCGCGCAGCAGGCGCGAATAGATGTCGAACGAGCGTTCGCCGCGGCTCGACTGCTCGATGACGACAGGAACCAGGCCGGCGATGGTGTCGATCATGAAATTCTCCATAGGTGCCTCCCCTAGATCGGAGGCGCGTGCCGACATTCAATAGGCCGGACTTGCGCATATGGTCCAGTGGGCCAAAAGCTGCCGCGCCCTCGTTGGAATCCCGATCCGGCACTGCTATATGCGGCTCATACACGGGAAGGACGATCAAGAATGGGTTTCCTGCGCGGCGTCTGGCGGTTCCTCGTTGGTATCAAGGACGCGCTCGCGCTCCTGTTCCTCGTCCTCTTCTTCACCCTGATCTTCGCCGCGACCCAGTCGTCGACGCCGCTGACGGTGCCGAGCGGATCGGCGTTGCTGCTCGACCTCGACGGCGTCGTCGTCGACCAGGCGACCGAGCGCTCGCCGTTCGAAATGATCGCCGGCACGTCGAACGTGGTGCCCGAGGTGCAGGTCCGCGATGTCGTCGAGGCGATCGACCGCGCTCGTGAAGACAGCCGCATCAAGTCGATCGTCCTGCAGATGGACGGCTTCTACGGCACCGGCATGGCCAATCTGCAGACGATCGGCGACGCGCTGAAGGCGTTCAAGGCCAAGGGCAAGCCGATCTACGCCTATTCCTCCGCCTATGTGGACGACAGCTATTATCTCGGCGCGCACGCGACCGAGGCGTGGCTCAATCCGCTGGGCGCCGTGCTGCTGACCGGCCCGGGCGGCCCCGGCCTCTATTTCAAGGGCACGCTCGACAAGCTCGGCGTCGATGTGAACGTGTTCCGCGTCGGCACCTACAAGGCCGCCGTCGAGCCGTTCACCCGCACCGAAGCCTCGCCCGAGGCGCGCGCCGCCGAACAGGCGCTGGTCGACACGTTGTGGGACACCTGGACCAGCGACGTGCAGGCCGCGCGCCCCAAGGTGAAGGTCGACGCGATCACCGCCAGCTTCCCGCAACGGCTGCAGGCCGCCGGCGGCGACTTTGGCCAGCAGGCGCTTGCCGACGGCCTCGTCGACAAGATCGGCACCTATGTCGACTTCGGCCAGGCGATGGCAAAGCGCGTCGGCGAAGGCGACGACGACCGCCCCGGCGCCTACAACCAGGTCGACTATCGCGACTATCTGCGCGCCAGCTCCTCGCGGCGGAGCAGTACCGGCGGCGCGGTCGGTGTCGTCTACGTTTCGGGCGAGATCGTCGACGGCAAGGCCGGGCGCGGCATGGCGGGCGGCGACACCATCGCCGATCTGATCGCGGAAGCCGTCGCCGACGAGAATATCAAGGCGCTGGTCGTCCGCGTGGACTCGCCGGGCGGCTCGGTCACGGCGTCGGAGAAGATCCGGCAGGCGCTGGTCGACGCCAAGGCGGACGGCCTCCCCGTCGTCGCCTCCTTCGGCTCGGTCGCCGCCTCGGGCGGCTACTGGATCGCCACCGCCGCCGACCAGATCTACGCCGAGCCGGCGACGATCACCGGCTCGATCGGCGTGTTCGCGATGATCCCGACCTTCGAGAAGACGCTCGCCAAGGTGGGCTTGAGCGCCGACGGCGTGAAGAGCACGCCCTTCTCCGGCGAGCCCGACGTGCTGCGCGGCATGAGCCCCGAGGTGAACGCGGTGCTGCAGGCGTCGGTGGAGAATATCTACAAGCGCTTCACCGGCCTCGTCGGCAAGGCGCGCAACCTGCCCGTCAACCGCGTCGACGAGATCGGCCAGGGCCGCGTCTGGGCGGGCGGCACCGCCCACCAGTTGAAGCTCGTCGACCATCTCGGCGGCCTCGACGACGCTATCGCGGTGGCGGCGAAGCGCGCCGGGCTCGGCACCAACGCTCGCGTCGTCGCGGTCGAGGTGAAGCCCTCCTTCCCCTTCCAGCTCGCCGAGCAGTTCTTCGCACCTCAGGAGCAGCAGCAACAGCCCGGTACCGACGCCTTCGCCCAGCTCACCCGCGGCAACCAGCTCCGCGCCGTCGGCTCGCTGATGGCGGCGACGCAGGTGGCCAGCGGGCCGACCTTGCAGGCGCGCTGCCTGAGCTGCGCCGGGCTCACCGTCGACCTGCCCGATCCGCGGCAGGCGCAAGGTTTCCTCGCCACGATCGGAAAGCTGTTCGACTGATGCTCCCTACCCCGCCCTTCCCGACGCCCTATATCGCGGTGATCTTCGTCAACCAGCGGACGCCGGTCGAAGACGGCGCCTATGGGCAGACCGCCGACGCGATGGTCGAGCTGGCGAAGCAGCAGCCGGGCTATCTCGGTGTTGACTCGGTGCGCGGCGCCGACGGGCTCGGCATCACCGTGTCCTATTGGGCCGACGAGCAATCGATCATCGCGTGGAAGAATGTCGGCGCGCACCGCGCCGCGCAGATCGCCGGCATGAAGCGCTGGTACGAAGCCTATACGACGCACATCGCCAAGGTGGAGCGCGCCTACGCGCTGTCAGACGCGGCGGTAACCGGGAAGAGTCCAGCCGAAGCGTAACGCCCCGGCGCGCAGCACGAACCCCGCCGCCGCGCCGATCGCACCGGCGATCAGCGGCGGCAACCCCATTGCCGCGAGCACGAGGAACACCGTGGCGGCCAGCGCTGCCGCCGACAGGTAAATTTCTGGCCGCAGCAGGATCGACGGCTCGTTGGCGAGAACGTCGCGGACGATGCCGCCGAAGCTCGCGGTCAGCACGCCCATCACCATGCACGGCAGCGGCGGCACGCCGTAGGACATCGCCTTGGCGGCGCCGACGACGGCATAGACTGCCATGCCGGCCGCATCGAGCCACAGGAGGGTAGCCGCGGGCCAGCGGTCGGCGCGCGTCACCCAGACGAGCAGCGCCATGCCGAGGCAGACGGCGAGATAGAGCTGGTTCTGCACCCAGAACACCGGCGCGCCGATCAGCAGGTCGCGCAAAGTGCCGCCCCCCACCCCGGTCACGGCGGCGAAGAAGGCGAAGGTGACGATGGTATGCTTGTACCGTGCCGCCGCCAACGCGCCCGACGCAGCGAACACCGCGACGCCCGCATAGTCTAGCAGCGCGAAGGTGGCTGAGAGCGGGTTCAGGTCAGGCATCGTCGAACAGACCGGTGATTTCAGCGAGCATGCGATTGAGCGCGACGAGTTGCGCATCGTCAATCCGCCCAAGGACCTCGCCGACTTTCCAGCGAGGGATAGCACTGATCTTTTCGACCATCACATAGGACTCGACCCGCAGGCCATTGCCGGGCGTCGGCACGATCGGCAGGCGATAGAGCGGCTCATCGACCGCCGTGCTGGTCGGCGGGCAGACCAGCACGCTGTGCGTAATCAGATAGTCGCTCTGAATGACGATGGCGGGGCGCGGTTTGCCGAGGTCGCCCTGCAACGCCACGGTGATCAGGTCACCGCGTTTCGCCGTCGTCATAGGTCCATTCGTGGATCCACTCGCCCATCGCCGCCTCGCCGAAGCGCGCAATGTCCTGCTCGCCTTCCGCCTGGGCCAGCCGCTCTGCTTGCTCCCGCGCCGCCGCCTGAAAGTCAGGCGATCGGACATCGTGCGCCCACAGGCGAAGCTCACGCCCACCGGGAAGTGGCCTCGCCGCAATCCTGCGACGGCGATCGGCGGCGCTCGAAGATGAACCGGCTGTCTTCATCAACCCAACCTAAACCTTGCCGCGTCCAAGAACAACGGCGAGGGCTTGCGCCGTCAGGCGTGGATCGGCTTGCCGAGCACCGCCATCGCCGCTTCCTTGATCGCCTCATTGTGCGTCGGATGGGCGTTGCAGGTGTAGGCGATATCTTCCGACGAGGCGCCGAACTCCATCGCCTGCGCCGCCTGGCCGATCATCGTGCCCGCCGGGCCGGCGATGATCCAGACGCCGAGGACGCGGTCGGTCTTGGCGTCGGCGATCACTTTCACGAAGCCGTCGGCGGCCTTGATCGCCTTGGCGCGGCTGTTGGCGACCATCGGGAACTTGCCGACCTTCACCTCGCCCTTCGCCGTCGCGTCCTCCTCGGTGAGGCCGACACCGGCGATCTCCGGGAAGGTGTAAACGACCGACGGGATGAGGTCGTGGTTCACGATGCCGGTGAGGCCGGCGATGTTCTCGGCGACCGCGATGCCCTCGTCCTCGGCCTTGTGCGCGAGCATCGGGCCCGGGATGACGTCGCCGATTGCCCAGACGCCGCGGACGCTGGTCGAGAAATCATGGTTGGTCTCGATCTGGCCGCGCTTGTTGACGGCCAAGCCCGCCTTGTCGAGCGCGAGGCCGTCGGTGTTCGGGCGGCGGCCGATCGACACCAGCACCGCGTCGGCCTCGATCGTCTCGGCAGCACCGCCGGCGGCGGGCTCGATGGTGATCGTCGCCGACGTGCCGCTGCGCTCGACCTTGGTGACCTTGGTCGAGGTCTTGATTTCGAAGCCCTGCTTCTTGAACAGCTTGGCCGCTTCCTTGCGGACCTCGCCGTCCATGCCGGGCAGGATCTGGTCGAGGAATTCGACGACGGTGACCTTGGCGCCGAGGCGCTTCCACACCGAGCCGAGTTCGAGCCCGATGACGCCACCGCCGATGACCACCATGTGCTTCGGCACCGCCGCCAGCTCGAGTGCCGAGGTCGAATCGAGCACCACCTCATTGTCGACCGTCACGCCCGGCAGCGGGGTGACCGACGAGCCGGTGGCGATGACGATGTTCTTGGCGCGGACCTTCTTGCCGTCGATGACGACGGTGTCGGCGGAGGTGAAGGCGGCATGGCCCTTCAGCCAGTCGACCTTGTTCTTCTTGAACAGGAACTCGATGCCGCCGGTCAGGCCGTTCACCGCGTCGAGGCGCGAGCCGTGCATCGCGGCGAGGTCGAGCTCGACGCCCGCGGTCTTCACGCCGAACTTGGCGAGCGCGCCCGACGACGCCTCGTGGAACAGCTCGGAAGCATGCAGCAGCGCCTTCGACGGGATGCAGCCGACATTGAGGCAGGTGCCGCCGAGGGTCGCCCGGCTTTCGGCGCAGGCGGTCTTGAGGCCGAGCTGCGCGGCGCGGATCGCCGCCACATAGCCGCCGGGGCCGGCGCCGATCACCAGCACGTCGTAGTCGTAGTCAGCCATCACGCACCCCGGGCAATGTTTGGGTCAATCGCGCCCATATAGCGCGAAAACGGCCGCCGTCGCCCCCATGCGAGGCGACGGGCAGCCATAGCCTCGTCACATATCGAGCAGAAGGCGCGCCGGATCCTCGATCGCTTCCTTGACGCGAACGAGGAAGGTCACCGCCTCGCGACCGTCGATCAGGCGGTGATCGTAGCTCAGCGCTAGGTACATCATCGGGCGAATGGCGATCTGGCCGTTGCGGACCACCGGGCGGTCCTCGATGCGGTGCATGCCGAGCACGCCCGACTGCGGCGGGTTGATGATCGGCGTCGACATCAGCGAGCCGAACACGCCACCGTTGGAGATGGTGAAGGTGCCGCCCTGCAGTTCGTCGAGCTTGAGCTGGCCGTCGCGGGCGCGGCGGCCGAAGTCGCCGATCGCCTTTTCGGTCTCGGCGAAGGAGAGCTTATCGGCGTCGCGCAGGATCGGCACCACGAGGCCGCCCGGCGAGCTGACGGCGACGCCGATGTCGGCATAGTCGCGATAGACGATCTCATCGCCCTCGATGGCGGCATTGACCGACGGCACGTCGCGCAGCGCCAGGGTCACCGCCTTCACGAAGAAGGACATGAATCCGAGGCGGACGCCGTGCTTCTTCTCAAACATGTCGCGATAGGTGTCGCGCGCGGCGATCACCGCGGTCATGTCGACGTCGTTGAACGTCGTCAGCATCGCGGCGGTGTTCTGCGCTTCCTTGAGGCGGCGCGCGATGGTCTGCCGCAGGCGCGTCATGCGCACCCGCTCCTCATTGCGCGCGGCCTTCGGCGCCGCGGCAGCCGGCTTGGCGCCCGACGACAGCAGCTTCGCCGAGCCGTTGTCGATCGCCGTCAGCACGTCGGCCTTGGTCAGGCGGCCGTCCTTGCCCGAGCCGGTGATCGAGGCCGGGTCGAGATGATAGTCGCCGAGCAGGCGGCGAACCGCCGGCGAGATCGCGTCATAATCGGCCTCGGCCTCGGCCTCGGCAGCGGCAGGAGCCGCAGGCGCCGGGGCGGCAGCGGCAGGCTTCGCGGCCTCGGCCTTCGGCGCTTCGGCGGCCTTGGGCGCTTCCGCCTTCGGAGCGGGCGCCGCGGCGGCGGCACCAGCCTCGACGCGGGCGATCGCCGAACCGACGGCGACGGTGTCGCCCACGGCAGCGAGATGCTCGGTCAGGACGCCGTCGACCGGCGACGGGACTTCGACCGCGACCTTGTCGGTCTCAAGGCTGACGATCGGCTCGTCGGCCTTCACCGCATCGCCGGGCTGCTTCAGCCACTGGCCGACGCTGGCTTCGGTGATCGACTCGCCGAGCGGCGGGATGGTGACGTCGGTTGCCATGGTCTTCCTTGCGTCCAGATCGGCCCTCAGGCCGCCGTATATCCAACTCCGTCATCCCCGCGAAGGCGGGGATCCATTAACTCAACCGGTTGGCGGTAATGGATCCCCGCCTGCGCGCGGATGACGATATCTCTAAACCCTAGGCACCCAACGCCTCGGCAATCAACTGCGCCTGCTCGGCTGCGTGCCGCTTGGCAAGGCCGGTGGCGGTGGCGGCGGCGGCGGCGCGGCCGGCGTAGACCGGACGCTTCGGCGAGACACCCGCCTCGACCATCGACGCCTCGATCAGCGGCTCGACGAAGAACCACGAACCCGCGTTCTTCGGCTCTTCCTGCGCCCACACCACCGTCTTCAGCTTCTTCATGCGCTTCAGGCGCGTGACAAGGGCGTCGGACGGGAACGGATAGAGCTGCTCGACGCGGACGATCGTCGTCTTGCCGTCGTTCTTGGCGTCGCGCGCCTCGGCGAGGTCGTAGAACACCTTGCCCGAGCACAGCACCAGCCGCTCGACCGCCTCGTCGGCGGGCGGGTTCGGGTCGCTGAGGATGCGGCGGAAGTGGCTCTCGCCGGTGAATTCCTCGATCGACGACACCGCCAACTTGTGCCGCAGCAGCGACTTCGGCGTCATGATGATCAGCGGCTTGCGGAACGCCCGCACCATCTGCCGGCGCAGGATATGGTAATAGTTGGCCGGGGTGGTGCAGTTCGCCACCTGCATATTGTCCTCGGCACAGAGCTGCAGGAAGCGCTCGAGGCGCGCCGAGCTGTGCTCCGGCCCTTGGCCCTCATAGCCGTGCGGCAGCAGCATCACGAGACCGTTGGCGCGCAGCCACTTGATCTCGCCTGAGGCAATGAACTGGTCGATCATCACCTGCGCGCCGTTGGCGAAGTCGCCGAACTGCGCTTCCCACAGGGTCAGCGTCCGCGGCTCGGCGAGCGAATAGCCGTATTCGAAGCCGAGAACGCCGAACTCCGACAGCGGCGAGTCCAGCACCTCGAAATTGGGCGCGATCTGCTGCAGCGGCACATATTTCTGGCCGCTCTTCTGGTCGACCCAGACGGCATGGCGCTGGCTGAAGGTGCCGCGGCCCGAGTCCTGGCCGGACAGGCGGACGCCATAGCCTTCCTGCACCAGCGTACCGAACGCCAGCGCTTCGCCGGTCGCCCAGTCGATGCCCTGCCCGTTGCGGATCGCTTCACCTCGTCCCTCAACGACGCGCGCCAAGGTCTTGTGAATGTTGAAGTCGGCCGGAACGGTCGAAATCACCTTGGCAACCTCGGCGATGCGGTCGGGCGCGACGCCCGTGTCGCCGGCGCGGCGCGCGGTGACCGGGTCGACCGGACGGCCGAGGCCCGACCAGCGGCCTTCGAACCAGTCGGCCTTGTTCGCCTTGTAGGACGGCGCCGCCTCGAAATCGGCTTCCATCTTGGCGACGAACTGGTCGACGCTCGATGCGATCCAGGCGTCGTCGATGACGCCCTCGCGCTTCAGCCGCTCGGCATAGACCGCGCTCACCGGCGGGTGCTGGCGGATCTCGGCGTACATCAGCGGCTGGGTGAAGGCCGGCTCGTCGGACTCATTGTGGCCGAAGCGGCGGTAGCACCACATGTCGATGACGACGTCGCGCTTGAACTTCTGGCGGAACTCGGTCGCGACCTTGGTCACGAAGGTCACCGCCTCAGGGTCGTCGCCGTTCACATGGAAGATCGGCGCCTGCACCACCTTCGCAATATCCGACGGATAGGGCGACGAGCGCGCGAACTGCGGCGAGGTGGTGAAGCCGACCTGGTTGTTGATGACGAAGTGGACGGTGCCGCCGGTGTTGTAGCCCTTCAGCCCCGAGAAGCCGAAGCATTCGGCGACGATGCCCTGCCCCGCGAACGCGGCGTCGCCATGCAGCAGGATCGGCATCACCTCGGTGCGGTCATTGTCGCCGCGCGCCGTCTGCTGCGCGCGCACCTTGCCGAGCACCACCGGGTTGACGGCTTCGAGGTGCGAGGGGTTTGGGGTCAGCGACAGATGGACGGGCACGTCGTCGAACACACGGTCGGTCGAGGTGCCGAGGTGATATTTCACGTCGCCCGAGCCGCCGACATCCTCGGGCGTCGAGGCGCCGCCGGCGAATTCGTGGAAGATCACGCGGAACGGCTTCTGCATGACGTTGGCGAGCACGTTCAGCCGGCCGCGGTGGGCCATGCCGATGACCATCTCGCGCACGCCGAGCGCGCCGCCGTATTTGATGACGCTTTCCAGCGCCGGGATCATCGATTCACCGCCGTCGAGGCCGAAGCGCTTGGTGCCGACGTACTTGCGACCCAGGAACTTCTCGAACTGCTCGGCCTCGATCACCTTGGCGAGAATGGCTTTCTTGCCGTTCTCGGTGAACTCGATTGCCTTGCCGCGACCCTCGATGCGCTCCTGGATGAAGCGACGCTCCTCTAGGTCGTTGATGTGCATATATTCGACGCCGACGTTGCCGCAGTAGTTGCGCTGCAGGATCTCGACGATCTCGCGCACGCTCGCCTGCTGCACGCCGAGCGCGCCGCCGAGGAAGACCGGGCGGTCGAGGTCGGCGCCGGTGAAGCCGTGATACTCGGGCGTCAGGTCGGCCGGCAGCTCAGTACGCTGCTCGAGGCCGAGCGGATCGAGCTTCGACGCGAGATGGCCGCGCACCCGGTAGGTGCGGATCAGCATCATCGCGCGGATCGAGGCGTCGGCGGCCTTCTGGATGTCGGCGGTCGAAACGCTCGCGGCGGCGGCCGGTGCGGCGGCGCTGGCGCCCTTCTTGGCGGGCTTGGGCTCGACCTCCATCTGCATCGGGTCGAGGCCCGCGGTCAGATTGTCGGTCGGGGTCGGCGGCCAGTTCGGGCGCGCCCACGACGGGCCAGTGACGACGGTGCGCTCCAGCCCTTCGAAATAACGCTGCCAGCTCGGGTCGATGCTGCCCGGCGCGTCGAGATAGCGCTGGTAGAGCGCCTCCACGAACGAAGGCCCGACGCCTTCGAGCGCTTCCGGAAGATCGCCTTCAAAACCCATCACACCCAGTCCTACAGCCTGCGCCGCGCTCACATAAGCGCTTTGCCTTCGCGCGTCACCCCAAGAGCACGACAATCAAGGTCGTCATCCTGACGAAAGTCAGGATCTCCAGTTGCGTACTAGGCCGCTGGAGATCCTGACTTTCGTCAGGATGACGTCTGATGTGTGAAGATCAGCCCTTAAGAACTTCCATCAGGGTCGTGCCGAGCGCCGACGGCGAGTCCGACACGCGGATGCCGGCGGACGACATCGCCTCGATCTTGTCCTCGGCGCCGCCCTTGCCGCCCGACACGATCGCGCCGGCGTGGCCCATGCGGCGTCCCGGCGGCGCGGTGCGGCCGGCGATGAAGCCGACCATCGGCTTCTTCCGGCCCTTCTTCGCCTCGGACTTGATGAACTCGGCGGCTTCCTCTTCGGCCGAGCCGCCGATCTCGCCGATCATGATGATCGACTTGGTGGCGTCGTCGGCGAGGAACAGCTCGAGCATGTCGATGAAGTTGGTGCCGTTGACCGGATCGCCGCCGATGCCGACCGCGGTGGTCTGGCCGAGGCCGACCGCCGTCGTCTGGTGCACCGCCTCATAGGTCAGCGTGCCGGAGCGCGAAACGACACCGACGGTGCCCTTGAGGAAGATATTGCCCGGCATGATGCCGATCTTGCACTCGTTCGGCGTGAGGACGCCCGGGCAGTTCGGCCCGATCAGCCGCGACTTCGAGCCCATCAGCGCGCGCTTCACCGGGATCATGTCGAGCACCGGAATGCCTTCGGTGATGCAGATGATTAGCGGAATCTCGGCGTCGATCGCCTCGAGGATCGCGTCGGCCGCGCCGGGCGGCGGCACGTAGATGACGCTGGCGTCGGCGCCGGTGGCGTCACGCGCCTCGGCGACGGTGTCGAATACCGGCAGGTTGAGGTGGGTCGAGCCGCCCTTCCCCGGCGCGACGCCGCCGACCATCTTGGTGCCATAGGCGATCGCGGTCTCGGCGTGGAAGGTGCCGGTCTTGCCGGTGAACCCCTGCGTGATGACCTTGGTGTTGCTGTTGACGAGAATGCTCATCGGTCAGGCGGCCTTCTTCACTTCGGCGACGATCTTCTGCGCCGCATCCCCGAGATTGTCCGCCGAGACGATCGGCAGGCCGCTCTCGGCCATGATCTTCTTGCCCTCGGCGACGTTGGTGCCCTCGAGACGGACGACCAGCGGCACCGCCAGCTTCACCTCGCGCGCCGCCGCCACCACGCCCTCGGCGATGATGTCGCAGCGCATGATGCCGCCGAAGATGTTGACGAGGATGCCCTTCACCGCCGGATCGGCGAGAATGATCTTGAACGCCGCGGTCACCTTCTCCTTCGAGGCGCCGCCGCCGACGTCGAGGAAGTTGGCCGGGAAGGCGCCGTTCAGCTTGATGATGTCCATCGTCGCCATCGCGAGGCCGGCGCCGTTGACCATGCAGCCGATATCGCCGTCGAGCTTGATGTAGGCGAGGTCGTACTTCGACGCCTCGAGCTCCATCGCGTCCTCCTCGGTCTCGTCGCGCAGCGGCACGAGCTCGGGGTGGCGGAACATCGCGTTGCCGTCGAAGCTCATCTTGGTGTCGAGCACCATGAGCTTGCCGCCGCTTTCGGCGAGCGGATTGATCTCGATCTGCTCGCAGTCGAGCGCGACGAACGCCGCGTAGATCTGGCCGGTCAGCGTCTGGCACTGCTTGGCGAGATCGCCGCTGAGCGCGAGCGCCTTGGCGACGGCGCGACCATGGTGCGGCTGGAAGCCGGCGACCGGGTCGACGGTGATCGTGAAGATCTTCTCGGGCGTGTCGTGAGCGACCGCCTCGATGTCCATGCCGCCCTCGGTCGAGGCGACGATGGCGATGCGGCCCGTCGCGCGGTCGACGAGCATCGACAGGTAATATTCCTTGCCGATGTCGACGCCGTCGGTGACGTAGAGGCGGTTGACCTGCTTGCCCGCGTCACCCGTCTGGATGGTGACGAGCGTGTTGCCGAGCATGTCGGTGGCGTGGGCGCGAACCTCATCGACCGACTTGGCGAGGCGGACGCCGCCCTTGGCCTCAGGCGCCAGTTCCTTGAACTTGCCCTTGCCGCGCCCGCCGGCGTGGATCTGCGACTTGACGACATACAGCGGCCCCGGAAGCTTGCCGGCGGCGGCAACCGCCTCGTCGACGGTCAGCGCGGCGATGCCCTGCGGGATCGGAACGCCGAACTTCGCCAGCAATTCCTTGGCCTGATACTCGTGGATGTTCATTCGTCCACCATCCTTAATCGTCATCCCCGCGAAGGCGGGGACCCAGTCCTCAACAAGCAACCTGCCAGCTTCGCTGGCGCAAATTTCTCCGTGCTGGATCCCCGCCTTCGCGGGGACGACGGATAGAGCTTAGGCGAGGCTGCCGTCGATGTTCTTGCAGGCGACCAGCAGTTCCTTCACAGCGTCGACCGACACTTGGAAGTTGGCCTTCGCCTCGTCGTTGAGCTTGATCTCGACGATCTTCTCGACGCCGCCGGCGCCGATCACGACGGGCACGCCGACGTAAAGGTCGCTGACGCCATACTGGCTGGTGAGGTTCACCGCCGCCGGCAGGACGCGCTTCTTGTCCTTGAGATAGGCCTCGGCCATCTCGATGCCGCTGGTCGCCGGGGCGTAATAGGCCGAGCCGGTCTTCAGCAGCGCGACGATCTCGCCGCCGCCCGAACGGGTGCGCTGGACGATCGCGTCGATGCGCTCCTTGGTCGACCAGCCCATCTCGATGAGATCGGGGATCGGAATGCCCGCGACGGTCGAATATTCGACCACCGGCACCATCGTGTCGCCGTGGCCGCCGAGCACGAAGGCGGTGACATCCTGCACCGACACCTTGAACTCGTCGGCGAGGAAGTGGCGGAAGCGCGCCGAGTCGAGCACGCCGGCCATGCCGACCACCATGTGGTGCGGCAGCCCGGAGAACTCGCGCAGCGCCCAGACCATCGCGTCGAGCGGGTTGGTGATGCAGATGACGAAGGCGTTCGGCGCGTTGGCGGCGATGCCCTCGCCCACGGCCTTCATGACCTTCAAATTGATCCCGAGCAGGTCATCACGGCTCATGCCCGGCTTGCGGGCGACACCGGCGGTGACGATGATCACGTCGGCGCCCGCGATGTCGGAATAGTCGTTGGTGCCCTTCAGCTCGACGTCGAAGCCTTCGACCGGCGCACAGTGCGCGAGGTCGAGCGCCTTGCCCTGCGGCACGCCTTCCACGACGTCGAAGAGGACCACATCGCCGAGTTCCTTGGACGCTGCGAGATGCGCGAGCGTGCCACCGATGTTACCGGCGCCGATTAGAGCAATTTTCTTGCGAGCCATGGGCCTCTCTCGAAACTTCGTAGTTGAAAAGGCGACCGCGGAGCGCAGCCCGCCAAAGGCGCGGCCCGGATAGGACGTTTCCCGCCGAGGGGCAAGCGCAAGGGATGACGGGCGCGCAGTTAAATGCGATCTTCTCTCAAAGAGCGATCCTTGGGGGGACTGAAACCATGCTCACCGACCCGCGCAGCCTGTGGCGCGCCACCTTCGTTTTCGGCCTGCTGACCTTCGCGCTGTTCATCGTCAGCGCAGTGCGCGGCGTGCCCGACTGCAGCGTGCCGATGCCGGCGGCGATGCTCGACTTCGAGCTGGCGCTCGACCGGGCGGCGTTCGCGCTGGTGCTCGACTGCGCGCCCCGCCTCGCCGCGCTCGATCAGGCCAACATTGTCGATCTGCTGCTGTTCATGTGGGCATACGGCGGCCTCCTCACCTTCTTCGCGCTCGCCGTGGGGCTGCGGCCGTGGCTGGCGGTGTCGCTCGGCGCGCTGATGATCGCCACCGACTTCGTCGAGACGGTCACGCTGCGCTGGATCGCCGCCGGCTGGCCGCTGTTCGACCCGACCCTGGTGTCGCCGCTCGCCATCGCGGTGCGGGTGAAGTTTGTCGCGATCGGCATCGCCATGGTGCTCGCCGGCCTGTGGCTGGCGCGGTTCAAGACCGGCTGGGGCGCCCGGCTGGTGGCGCTGCTCAGCGTGATCGGCGGCGTCGGGTCGGTGTGGCTGATGTACAGCGACGGGCGGATGACCGGCACCGCGATGCTGGCGGTCGCGTGGATCGCCATCACCGTCTACGCTGGCGCCCGCACCCTCGGCTATCGCAAGGCGGCGAGCGCCGCCTAGCCGTGGCCCTCAGCCAGATAATCCGCCGACTGCATCTCCATCAGCCGCGAGACGGTGCGTTCGAACTCGAACGCGCCGTCGCCGGCCGGATAGAGGCTCTGCGGCGGCGCGTCGGCGGACATCAGCAGCTTGCAGCGATGCTCGTAGAGCGCGTCGACGAGCGTCACGAAGCGCGCCGCCTCGTTGCGGTTCTCCGGCCCCAGCTGCGGCACGCCGACGAGGATCACCGTGTGATAGCGCCGCGCCACCGCCAGATAGTCCGCGGCCCATAACGGCTGGCCACACAGCCGCTTGAACGAGAATACCGCGACGCCCTTCAGCGCCTTCGGCACGAACAGCGTCCGCCCGCCGGGCACGTCGATCGTCTCGGTCGGCACATGCTCCCGATCCTCGACCGGATGGTCGGTCAGCCGGAAAAAGGCCTCCGACAGGGCCGCGGTCGCTTCCGGGCCGTTCGGCACATAGTAGGTCGGCATGCCCGCCAATCGCTCCAGCCGATAGTCGGTCGGGCCGTTGAGGCTGAGCACGTCGAGCCGCGCTTCCAAGAGCGCGATGAACGGCAGGAACAGCTGCCGGTTGAGCCCGTCCTTGTAGAGGTCCTTCGGCGGGCGGTTGGAGGTGGTCACCACCGTCACGCCGCCGTCGAGAAGGGCTGTGAACAGCCGCGACAGGATCATCGCGTCGGCGACGTTGTTGACCTGCATCTCGTCGAAGCAGAGCAGCTTGGCGGAGCCGGCGACCGCCTTCGCCACCGCCGGGATCGGGTCCTCGCTCGACGCCTGCCGGTGCTGGTGGATGCGCGCGTGGATATCGAGCATGAACTCGTGGAAGTGGATGCGCCGCTTCGGCTCGACCGACGCTTCGCCGTAGAACAGGTCCATCAGCATCGACTTGCCGCGCCCGACCGCGCCCCAGATGTAGAGGCCGCGCGGGGCCGCCGCCGGCTTGCCGCCGAACAGCTTGCCGAGGAAGCCCTGCGACGGCGCGGGCGCCGCCAGTTCCTGCGCCAGCGCATCGAGCTTCAGCGCGGCGGCGCGCTGGTCGGGATCGGGGCGCAGCTCGCCATTGGCGACCAGCGCGTCATAGGCGGCAATTACCGCGCTCACAGCTGGCGCGGCACCTTGCGCAACGTCGCGGTGTAGGCAGCGACCTTGCCGCCATCCTGCTCGAGCAGCCCGCGGATGAAGATCAGCTTGCCCGTCTCGCGCAGCACCTCGCCGGTCCCGACGAGCGGCGTGCCGGGTTTGCCCGAGCCGAGGAAATGCGTATCGCAGGACAGGGTCACCGCGCCGAGCGTCTTCGACAGCAATGGCCGCGCCACCGCGAACAGCACCATGTCGACGAACGCCATGATGAAGCCGCCGTGCAGGAAGCCGAGCCCGTTCAGATGCCGCTCCTCGCCGATGATGGCGCATTCGATGCGGCCGTCGTCGCGGGTGCGGTAATATTGCGGGCCGACGAGGTCGGTGAAGCGGTTCTCGAAATGGCCGCGCCAAGCATACCAGCCGGCGAACGGGCCTTCGATCATGAGTTCGGGCGCGGGCATGCGGTGGGGATAGTGACCGGCACCGCTTTACGCAACGGCTGCTGTTAAGAGCCAATTTGCCGGAACGTCAGGTTAAATCTAGATCCATGCACACTCTTCCGCTTTGGGACTGAATGCTCCCAAAAATGCTGTAATGCCCCCCTCATGATGAGCACCGTTCCATGTTTGAGAGGTATTGAGAGTTTTGTTGATTTATTATCATTTCGCCTTAAGAGAAAATCTCTTGTCTCACCAAAATTCACCGAAGCAATAGTCGGATTTTCGCCAAGTTCTTTTTCATTATCTGCATGCCAACTCAGTGAATCTTCGCCATCTCGATACCAGTTCAACAGAACACTATTGAAATTTACGCCCGCACAATTTTCTACTGCGTGCTTTATATACAATAGGCCCTTGTTCCAACTATTTGGCTGCGATTTTATACCGGAGTACGTATAGGATTTACCTTCATCGCCATACCACGATGTCAATCGCGGAAGTGGCACTCGTTTTCCGTAGAAATTAATCCAGTCTTGCTTCCAACGTAGATTGGAGAAGGAGATTTTGTTAATATCATCCGAAGAAAGTTTCCGCCAATCGACATTTTTCCAGTCAAGGCTTTCGTTCTCTTGGAAATACTCTACTGATCTATCGCTTACTTTTCGATCAAAAAATCTCTCTGAGTAGAATAATTCTCCGTTTGGAACAGTGATGATGTAACCTCGAAGGTCCTCTCTCCAAACCGAGGCGTACCCCTCCTCCTGGGGAAGATCGATTGGACAGGCTTGCTTGGCATGCTCAAACAGATTCGACACGAGCGATATCCACCTTCAGGAACCAGCGAATAGCCTTCGATCGGCTAGGGTTGTCACACTCAAACCGGACAACCTTGGATTTCCGAACAGTAGCAGCCAAGCCGTTCCATGTACCCGCGATAGATGATCGCAACTTTTCTATTCTCGCGGACCCGCCATCGTGATCGCGATCGTGACTTATCACGATGACTGTGTGCTTCCCCTCCGTGAGCCCGGTGCGGAGCAGCGCAACTTGATCGAAGCCTGTGATATCCATCACATTTGAAAAAACGTGGACAGTTCGCACTTCGGAATCTGGCTGCAGGTGCTTCGCAGCCAGCTTTTGAAATGGCTTGCCAACGCAAAAGATAGGCGCCGCTGGGATCAGTGAGCGATACACCGCCTCGGCTCGAATTAGAGCAACCTCGGACGGCTCAACCAGTACGACCTGTTTTACCGCTTGCCGAAATGCGGCACCGTAGTGGTCAAACAGCAGAATGCCCGCGAGACCTTGACCGCATCCGTAGTCGATAAAGCGAAAAGGCTCTTTGCCAAGCGGCATTGCCGAGCAGGTTTTTTCCCACTGGCTTTGGATCATCAAGCCGTGGGAATAAAGGTACTGATCAAGGCATTCCTTGGAAGGAAGAATAGCGCGGCCCCGATCTAACTGATGTTGAGTGCCGTTTTGCGCGCCGAAGGTTTGCCTAAGCCAGTCGAAGGAAATCCGCCTTCCGTCTCGCGTTAACTGATCAATCGCAGCAACGGCAGGGTCCTGCTTGCGCAGGGCGGAAACCCTTTGCGGCGTGAGACTGTCAAAGTGAGATCCCATGCTTCCCCCCCCCCCCATCTCCGGCTCGCCAAGCACGTTATGCGCTGCGCACAGCTGAGTCGTAGGGAGAGATTCTAGCTGACACTCACAATTCTGCGTCCAGGATTCGACGATTCCTCACCCACAAACGCGTCCCCCGGCCTTCGCCGGGATAACGGAATGGTGTGTGCGAGCGCTGGGAGCGAACGGCTTAAAGCTGCCGCTCGATCATCATCTTCTTGATCTCGCCGATCGCTTCCGCCGGGTTCAGACCCTTCGGGCAGACGTTCGAGCAGTTCATGATGGTGTGGCAGCGGTAGAGGCGGAACGGGTCCTCCAGCGCGTCGAGGCGTTCGCCGGTCATCTCGTCGCGGCTGTCGGCGAGCCAGCGATAGGCCTGCAGCAGGATCGCCGGCCCCAGGAACTTGTCGTTGTTCCACCAGTAGCTCGGGCACGAGGTGGAGCAGCAGGCGCAGAGGATGCACTCGTAGAGGCCGTCGAGCTTCGAGCGGTCCTCGGGCGACTGGATGCGCTCCTTGGCAGACGGCGACGGCGTCACCGTCTGCAGCCACGGCTTGATCGACGCATATTGCGCATAGAAGTGCGTGAAGTCGGGAACGAGGTCCTTGACCACATCCATGTGCGGCAGCGGCGTGATCTGCACGTCGCCCTTCACGTCGTCGATCGCTTGCGTGCAGGCGAGCGTGTTCGAGCCGTCGATGTTCATCGAGCACGATCCGCAGATGCCCTCGCGGCACGAGCGGCGGAAGGTCAGGGTCGGGTCGATCTCCGACTTGATCTTGATCAGCGCGTCGAGAACCATCGGCCCGGTCTGGTCGAGGTCGATCGTATAGCTGTCGAAGCGCGGGTTCTCGCCCGTGTCCGGGTTCCAGCGATAGATTTTGAACGTCTTGGTGCGCTTGGCCCCGGCCGGCGCGGTATGCTTCACGCCGTCCTTCTTGATGACGCTGTTCTTGGGAAGCGAGAATTCGGCCATCAGAGCGCCTTTTCCTGAGCTGGCAGCTTGAAGATCGTCGGCATCAGTACACCCGCGCCTTGGGCTTGATGTACTCGATCTCTTCGGTGAGCGTGTAGGTGTGCACCGGGCGGTAATCGATCTTCACCGCGCCCGCGTCGAACCACGAGATGGTGTGCTTCATCCACTGGTCGTCGTCGCGGTTCGGGAAGTCCTCGTGCATGTGTGCGCCGCGGCTTTCCTGGCGGTTCGCCGCCGAATGCATCGTCACCACCGCCTGGCCGATCATGTTGTCGAGCTCCATCGTCTCGATCAGGTCGGTATTGTAGATAAGACTGCGATCGGTGACCGCAATGTCGGCCATCTGCGTGTAAACCGCGTCGATCTTGGCTTTGCCCTCGTCGAGCACCTCGGTGGTGCGGAACACCCCACAATTCGCCTGCATCGTCTTCTGCATCGCGAGGCGGATCTGCGCCGTCGACTGCCCACCCTTGGCGTTGCGGAAGTGATCGAGCCGGCCGAGCGCGAGGTCGGCCGAGTCCGACGGCAGCGCCGCATGGTTGCTGCCCGGCTTGATCAGCTGCGCGATGCGGTGGCCGGTGGCGCGGCCGAACACCACGAGATCGATCAGCGAGTTGGAGCCGAGGCGGTTGGCGCCGTGCACCGACACGCAGGCCGCCTCGCCCACCGCGAACAGGCCCGGCACCACGGTGTCGGGGTTACCGTCCTTCAGGGTGACAACCTCGCCCCAATAGTTCGTCGGCACGCCGCCCATGTTGTAGTGGACGGTCGGCACCACCGGGATCGGCTCGCGCGTCACGTCGACGGCGGCGAACACCTTGGCGGTCTCCGAGATGCCCGGGAGGCGCTCGGCGAGGATCGCCGGGTCGATGTGGTTCAAATGCAGGTAGATGTGGTCGCCCTCGGGGCCGACGCCACGGCCCTCGCGGATTTCCATCGCCATCGAGCGGCTGACGACGTCGCGCGAGGCGAGGTCCTTGGCGCTCGGCGCATAGCGCTCCATGAAGCGCTCGCCGGCCGAGTTGGTCAGGTAACCGCCCTCGCCGCGCGCGCCCTCGGTGATCAGCACGCCGGCGCCGTAGATGCCCGACGGGTGGAACTGGACGAACTCCATGTCCTGCATCGGCAGGCCGGCGCGCAGCACCATGCCGCCGCCATCGCCGGTGCAGGTGTGCGCCGAGGTTGCCGAGAAATAGGCGCGGCCGTAGCCGCCGGTCGCCAGCACGACGCTGTGCGAGCGGAAGCGGTGGATGGTGCCGTCTTCCATGCACAGCGCGATGACGCCGCGGCAGACGCCGTTCTCCATGATCAGGTCGAGCGCGAAATATTCGATGAAGAAGTCAGCGTCGTATTTGAGGCTCTGCTGGTAGAGCGCGTGCAGCATGGCGTGGCCGGTGCGGTCGGCGGCGGCGCAGGTGCGCTGCGCGGCCGGGCCGTTGCCCATGTTCTGCGTCATGCCGCCGAAGGCGCGCTGGTAGATCTTGCCTTCCTCGGTGCGGCTGAACGGCACGCCGTAATGCTCGAGCTCGTAGACCGCCGCCGGCGCCTCACGGCACAGATATTCGATCGCGTCCTGGTCGCCGAGCCAGTCGGAACCCTTCACCGTGTCGTACATGTGCCAGGTCCAGTGGTCCGGGCCCATGTTGCCGAGCGAAGCGGCGATGCCGCCCTGCGCCGCCACCGTGTGGCTGCGCGTCGGGAACACCTTGGTGATGCAGGCGGTCTTCAGGCCGCTCTCGGCGATGCCCATCGTGGCGCGCAGGCCCGCGCCGCCGGCGCCGACGACGACCGCGTCATAGGTGTGGTCGATGATCTTGTAGGCGGCGTCGGCCATCAAACGGCTCCGAAAGCGATCTTGAGGACGCAGAAGGCGGCGGTGAAGCCGAGCGCCAGCGCGAAGAAGCCGAGCGCGAGCAGCGACAGCACCTTGGTGCCCTCATTGGTGACATAGTCTTCGATCAGCACCTGAACGCCGAGGCGCAAGTGCCAGAAAACGCTCGCGATGAGCAGAAGCAGCGGTACCGCGGTCAGCGGCTGCTGAATCCAGGCGGTGACGGTCGGATGGTCGAGGACCGGCAGGCGGACCAGCGACACCACGAACCACACCAGCAGCGCGAAGTTCGAAAGCGCGGTCACGCGCTGCAGCCACCAGTGATGCGTGCCCGACTTGGCGGCGCCGAGGCCGCGGACGCGGCCGAGCTGGGTTCCGGTTCCCATCGTCAGAACCCCTTGTGGCTGTAGATGGCGAACCAGGTGAGCGCCGTCAGGATCACCGCGCCGACATAGGCGGCGGTGGCGCTGGTCTTCGCCGTCTTCAGCTCGTAGCCGGCGCCGGTGTCCATCACCAGGTGGCGCAGGCCCGACAGCATGTGCTGGAAGAAGCTGTAGGTGAAGCCGACGCCGACAATGTAGCCGATCGGCGAGCGGGCGACGCCGTAGAAGGTCTCATAGGCTTCCGGTCCAGTCGCGGCGGCGACAAGCCACCAAGTGAACAGCGGAATCGCGACAAACGCCATGGCATTCCCAGTAATGCGATGCGTTATCGATACGAGGGCGTGGACGCGCCACCGCCAGATGGAAAGATGCGGCGAGAGCGGGCGCGGACGCGCGGTGGCCATGAGCGAACCTCTACTGGCGTGCTGAACGGGAGTGCTTTTAGGCGCTTGTCGCCATCTGGCAACCGTTGATCGCAGCTATCCGTCGCATTGGCGCGCTCACTTTGGGTCGGCGAGCCGACGGTAGGTGGAGAATTTCGGGTTGTCGACGGCGATGCGCGCCCTCGTCGCCTCGAGCAGAGTGTCGACGACGCCGGGCGTTTCGGCGGTCAGCCGCCCTGCCCTGAACGCTTCGCACACCTCGCGGCGCAGCGCGGCTAGGTCGCCATTATGGCCGAGCAGCCGGGCGAGCGCCGCCGTCTCGACGATCTCGGGCTGTTGCTGCAGTTCGCGTTCGACCAGCGCCAGCACATTGCCGGCAACTTTGGCATGGAACGCCTCACGCCCCGACAGGCGCGATTCGATGGAGGCGAGATAGCCGCGCACGGCCTCGACCAGTTCGGCGGCGGTGGGATGGCCGGACATCTCAGACCTCGCCCTGCTTGAGGATGTGGAGGATATCGATCTCGGTCTCCGAGACCCGGCGCCCGATCGCCGCCATCTCTACCGATCGGCGCACGCCCGACATGTGACTGTGCGCGAGCTGGAGGCACATCACGCCCCAGCGCAGGCTGCCCCATAGTTCGAATACGCGCGCCAGCGATCGGTCGACCCTGCCGCCGGCCGCCGCATAGGCCTCGTAGAAAGCGTCGCGCTCGCCGAAGCCGCCGATGGGCTTCTGCCACTCGCCGAAGCGCCAGGTGTTGGTGCTGAGCCAGCCGATATCCTCCATCGGGTGGCCGATCTGCGCCAGCTCCCAATCGAGGATCGCGGTCAGCCCGCCCTCGCCCACGAGGAAATTGCCGCTGCGGAAGTCGCCGTGGATCAGCGCCGACGGCGCATCGGCGGGCAGCCGCTCGACCAGCCAGGCGAAGGCGAGATCGAACACCGGCGAATCGACGCCGTAGGAGCGGTAGCGATCGTACATCGCCGCCCGCGCGTCGGCGGGCGAGCCGACCGGCAACTTGAGATCGGCGACTTCGGCGATCGGGATCGCATGGAGTTTCGCCAGCGCGGCGGCGCACTGCCCGACCATCGCCTCGCGCGCCGCGGCATACTCCGGGAGGCGGAGATATTTGGGCGCGAGGCTCTCGCCGTCGATGCGCTCCATGACGAAGCCCTGCCCCAGCCCATCGCCAGCCTGCGGCACCGCGACGACCTTCGCTACCGGCAAACCGGCCTCATAGGCACGCATCTGGAGCGCCGCCTGCACCGCGCGGGTCATGCCGCCGACGCTGGCGGACTCTTCGGCCTCGTCGCGCTGGAAGATCAGCCGCCACGGCTTGCCGTCGCGCAGGGCCTCGACGCCGAAGGTCAGCGAGGCGGCGCCGCCGGTGAGCGCGGTCACTTTCTTGACGGTAACGTCCTCGCCCGTCTCGCGCCGCAGCAGGCGGGTCAGCTTGTCCTGTGTCTCGTCCATCGCCGGCGACCCTAGCGGCGCGGGCGGCGCTGGCAACCTGACGGCATAAGTAAGCCGTTAACCTAATTCGGGCATCACCGCGGATCGTAGAAGGATAAGCGGCGGGGATCGTACATGGCCAATTTCGAACGCGCGGAACGTCATTTCGCGCACCTTGCCGTCGAGCGCATCGGCTTCGAGGATCGTCGTCGCGCCTATGGCCTCGACGCCGAATTCGAGGCGGCGATGCGCGAAACCTGGGACGTGATCGCCGACGACGTCGACGGCATCGTTCAGGCATTCTGGGACCATTATCTGTCGTTCCCCGAAATGGCGCGGAAGATCGACACCGCGCTCCTCCCCAGGCTGGTCGCCGCCGGCACCGCCTACACGGCGGGCAAGCTCGGCCAGCCGATCGACCAGGCGTGGATCGACCGTATGGCCGGCCATGGCAGCGACATCGCGCGCACCGGTGCCCCAGTCTACATCGTCACCTCGTCGTTCGCCGCTTCCTACGCCTTCACCATCGACCTCGTGCGCCAGCGCATCAGCGACCCGGAGCGGCTGGCCCGCATCTACAAGGCGAGCGAGACGCTGGCGGTCGTCGAGACCGAGGTGATCATGACGCAGATCGCCAACATCCACCGCGCGCAGGTCGCGCACAGCACCCGTCAGCAGGCCGAGGTGTTCCGCCAGCAGGTGCTGAGCGTGATCCAGGGCGCCACGGCGCGCAGCAAGACAGTGCGCGGCCAGGCCAGCACGGCTGCGGGCAACACCCGCGGCATGCTCGGCAAATCGGCCGAGGTCGCCGCCGCTGCCGAACAATCGGCGACCGCGATACGCGAGGCGGCGCAGACCGCCGCCGGCCTGATCCGCGCCATCGAGGAAGCGCGCCGCGAGGTGGAAAGCGCCGCCCATATCGCGCACCGCGCCTCGGCGCAGGCGGTCGATGCGGTCGACACCGCCGTCAGCCTCGCCGCGCACTCGGAAGCCATCGAATCGATCGTCAGCCTGATCCGCGACATCGCCGGCCAGACCAATCTCCTCGCTCTGAACGCCACCATCGAGGCGGCACGCGCCGGCGAAGCAGGCCGCGGCTTCGCGGTGGTCGCGCAGGAAGTGAAGTCGCTCGCCGGGCAGACGGCTCGCGCCACCGACGACATTGCCAAGCAGATCGCCGCCATCCAAGCCGCGACCAAGCAGACCGTCACCGCCAACGGCTCGATCCGCGACACCGTCGACGAGGTGAAGGGCTCGGCCGAGCGCATCCGCAACGCGATGGACAATCAGGCGCAGACGGTGACGATGATCACCGGCTCGGTCGACGAGACCGCGCTGTCCGCCGATTCGATGTCGGCAGTGATCGCCTCGATCCGGCAGGCGACCGAGCAGGTGGCGGGCGAAATCGACGCGGTCGACAGCGCCTTCGCGCATGTCGACGACCAGCTTGTCGAGTTGCAGACGGCGGTCGGCCAGCTCATCGACAGCATCGCGGCGTAGGGCGTCCGCCGGCCCCGACATCCAAAAGCCGCGTCATCCTGACGAAAGTCAGGATGACGACAGGGAGATGACGACGAGGCAGGCGACGGCTGGGGGGTTGGGTTGAGCGCGGCTGCGGCCTACACGGCGTGCAATTCACGACTTGAGGACGCCATGACGACTCACATTCTGGTCACCGGCAGCACGCGCGGCATCGGCGCGGCGATCGTTGCTGCGCTCGGCAGCGACGCGCGCGTCGTCGGCCACGGCAGCAGCACCCGCGACGGCGTCATCGGCGAAGACCTCGCGCAGGCGGGCGCCGGCGATCGGCTGTGGGATGCGGCCCTGACTGCGCTCGACGGCCGGATCGACGTGCTGGTGAACAATGCCGGCGTGTTCGAGGAGGCGCCGGTCGACCTGCCCGCCGACGACTGGCAGGCGCAATGGGCGCGGACGATGGCGATCAACCTGCAAGCCGCCGCCGACCTCTGCCGCCGCGCCGTTCTGCATTTCCGCGAGCGCGGCACGGGCGGTCGCATCGTCAACGTCGCCAGCCGCGCCGCCTATCGTGGCGATTCGCCGGCGCACTGGCATTATGCGGCGGCGAAGGCCGGCATGGTCGGCATGACCAAGTCGATCGCCCGCGGCTTTGCCCGCGAGAATATCCTCGCCTTCACGGTGACGCCGGGCTTCGTGATGACCGGCATGGCCGACGACTATCTGGCGAGCCGCGGTGGCGACAAGCTGCTGGCGGACATCCCGCTGGGCCGCGTCGCCATGCCCGACGAGGTGGCGAGCGCGGTGCGGTACCTCGCGCTGGAGGCGCCGGCGTCGATGACCGGTGCGGTGATCGATATCAACGGGGCGAGCTTCGTTCGATAGGCCGTCCCTCACCTCACCCCAAACGTCATACCGGCGAAAGCCGGTATCCAGACCGATCGTTGGACTGGATACCGGCTTTCGCCGGTATGACGAATGAGGGTGCGCGAGCGGTCGTCACGCGACCGTCAGGACCACCTTCCCCTTGGCCTTGCGGTCCATCATCCAGCGGATCGCCTTGGGGCCATCGTCGAGGCTGAAATGCTCGCTGACATGCGGCTTCAGCTTGCCTTCCGAATACCAGGTCAGCAACTCGCGCATGTTGTCGGCGTGCACCTTGGGTTCGACGCCGGTGAACATGCCCCAGAACACGCCGACGATCGACGCGCCCTTGATGAGCGCGAGGTTGAGCGGGAGCTTGGGGATTTCGCCGGCGGCGAAGCCGACGACGAGGTAGCGGCCGTTCCAGCCGATCGAGCGGAACGCCGGCTCGGCATATTTGTCGCCGATCGGGTCGTAGATGACGTCGGGCCCCTTGCCGCCGGTGGCGCGCTTGATGCCCTCGCGCAGATCCTCGGTCGAATAGTTGATCACCTCGTCGGCGCCGTACTGCTTGCACAGTTCGAGCTTCTCGTCGGTCGAGGCGGCGGCAATGACGCGCGCGCCCATCACCTTGCCGAGTTCGACCGCCGTCAGTCCGACGCCGCCCGCCGCGCCCAGCACCAGCAGGGTTTCGCCCGGCTGCAGCCGCGCGCGCTGCTTCAGCGCGTGGTGCGAGGTGCCGTAGGTCATGGTGAAGCCGGCGGCGACGTCATAGGGCATGTCGCCGATGATCGGGATGACGCGGCTTTCGCCTGCCACCACATATTCGGCGAAGGCGCCGTGGCCGGTCATCACGATGACCCGGTCGCCGACCTTCACCGACGAGACCCCCTCGCCCACCTTGTCGACGACGCCCGACGCCTCGCCGCCCGGCGAGAAGGGCCGCGGCGGCTTGAACTGATATTTGTCCTCGATAATCAGCGTATCGGGGAAGTTGACGCCTGCGGCATGCACCTTCACCCGCACCTCGCCCTTGCCCGGCTCCGGCGTCGGCACGTCCTTGACCACCAGGCTCTCGGGCGGTCCTACCACCTCGGAAAGGACAGCTTTCATTCAGGGCTCCCATCTCGCTTGTATCGCGCGCTAGGATAGCGACGAGCGGAAGGGTGCCAATGGATAAAGCTGCTAGCGCGAAGATCGCGGTGCTCGGCGCCGGGCTGATCGGCACCTATGTCGGCGGGAGGCTCGCCGCCGCGGGCGCCGATGTGACGTTGATCGGCCGGCCGCGCGTACTCGACGATCTGCGTGCCAACGGCCTGCGCATCACCGATCTGCACGGCGCCGACATCGCGGTGCCCGCCGAGCGGCTGACCTTGACCGACAACGCGGGAGCGCTGGCCGGCGTGGACTTCATCCTGTTGACGGTGAAGAGCCCCGGCACCGAGGAGGCCGCGGCGCAGATTGCTGCCCACGCCAGGCCCGGTACGGTGATCCTTTCGCTGCAGAACGGCGTGTCGAACGCCGACCAGTTGCGCGGGCTGTTGCCGGCGATGACGGTGGTCGCCGGCATGGTGCCGTTCAACGTCGCCCAGCCCGGCCCTGGCCATTATCATCAGGGCACCGGCTCCGATCTTAAGGCCGAGGATGTGCCGGCAATCGCGGCCTATGCGCCGTTGTTTGCCGCCGCTGGCCTGCCGCTGTCACTCTCGCCCGACATGCCGGGTGTGATGTGGGGCAAGCTGGTGATCAACCTCAACAACGCGATCAACGCGCTGTCGGGGCAGACCTTGCTGATGCAGCTCATGCAGCGCGACTACCGCCGCTGCGTGTCGCTCTGCCAACATGAGGCGCTGAAGCTGCTGCGCAAGGAGGGCATAAAGCCCGCGAAGGTGCTGGCGCTGCCGACCAGCTTCATGCCGTATATCATGGCGTTGCCCGACCCGCTCTACCGCAAAGCGATGGCGCGCGGCGGCACGCGGATCGACAAGCACGCCCGCTCCTCGATGGCCGACGACCTGTCGCAAGGCCGGCTCACCGAGGTGGATTACCTCAACGGCGAGGTCGTCGCACTGGCGGCGAAGCTCGGCCGCAAGGCGCCGGTCAATGCGCGAGTGGTCGAGCTGGTGCGCGCGGCGGAAGGTGGCGCGAAGCCGTGGGCGGCGGCCGACCTCTACCGCGAGCTGGCAGACGCGCGCTCGAGGGCCTGAGCCAGCATCCGGAACTCCTCGCCGCGCGGGCTGCTCGTTCGCCACACCAGCGCGATGTCGCGATAGGCGTGCTGCGCCTCCAGCGGCCGGGCGATGACGTCGGTGCCGTTGAGGATGCCCGCGTCGAGCGCCATCTTCGGCAGCAGGGTCAGCCCGAGCTTGTTGTCGACCATCTGGACCAGCGTGTGCAGCGAGGTGCCGAGGATCGCCGCCTCGGCGCGCAGTTCGGGGCGATTGCAGGCGGACAGCACCTGGTCCTTCAGGCAATGCCCGTCCTCGAGCAGCAGCAGCCGCGCCTCGTCGATCGCGGCGGGCGGCACGTTGGGCTCGCCCTCGACCGGCTCTTCCTTGTGGAAGGCGACGTAGAAGCTGTCCTCGAACAGCACCGCCTTGGTGATGTCGCCGCAGCCATAGGGCAGCGCCAGCAGCACGCAGTCGAGCAGGCCGCGGGCCAGCGCCTCGCAGGCCATGCCGCTGGTCTCTTCGCGCAGATAGAGCTTCAGGTCGGGATATTCGCGGCGCAGCGTCGGCAGCACGCGCGGCAGGAAGAAAGGCGCGATCGTCGGGATGACGCCGAGGCGCAGCTCGCCCGACAGCGGCTTCGCCGAGGCGCGCACCGCTTCAGCCAATTCCTCCGCCTCGTGCAGCACGCGATAGGCCTTGGCGACGACCCGCTCGCCCAGCGGGGTGAAGCGCACCACCCGGCGGGTGCGCTCGACGAGCGTTGCACCTAACAAGGTCTCCAGTTCGCGCAGGCCCGACGACAGCGTCGACTGGGTCACGAAGCAGGCATCGGCGGCGCGGCCGAAATGGCCGTGCTGATGCAGCGCGATCAGATATTGGAGTTGCTTAAGGGTCGGCAAAATCATCATCGAACCAATCGATCAACTGTCTCGGAATAATCTATTGGATTGATGAGAATGCGCAAGGCATATGCCCCACACCAAGTTTCACCCCGCACCTAGGAGCGAGCATTCATGCTTACCGTTGGCGACAAGCTTCCCGAATTCACCGTCCCCTCGCAGCAGGGCGTCGACGCGCTGCCGAACGGCGAGACGCTCAGCCATGACGCCTTCTCGGGCAAGTGGAAGATTCTGTTCTGGTGGCCGAAGGACTTCACCTTCGTCTGCCCGACCGAAATCCTCGGCTACAACGAGCTGGCGCAGGACTTCGCCGACCGTGACGCGGTGCTGATCGGCGCCTCGACCGACACCGACTTCGTCCACTTCGCCTGGCGCAAGTCGGACGAGCGCCTCGCTGCCTGCAACTTCCCGTGGCTGGCCGACAACAAGCAGGAACTCGCGCGTGCCCTCGGCGTGCTCCACAAGGATGCCGGTGTTGCGCTGCGCGCCACGTTCATCATCGACCCCGAGAACACCATCCAGCATGTGACGGTCAACGGCCTCGATGTCGGCCGCAATCCGCAGGAGACGCTGCGCGTTCTCGACGCGCTGCAGACCGACGAGCTGTGCCCGTGCAACTGGAACCAGGGCGAAGAGGTGTTGAAGCCGGCTGCGTAAGGCGTAGCGCGGCGCGCCCGTAGCGCCGCGAATGCCCCGGCATTCGTCAGCTACGGGCCGACTCGCGCAAGCCCGGCCGGCGGCTTTCAAGCCGACCGACGGCGCGGCTTTGCCGCGCCGTTTTCATAAGGAGTGCATAAAATGTCCCTGAACGATCTCGCGCGCACCCTTCCCGACTTCGCGAAGGACCAGCGCCTCAACATCTCGTCGCTGCTCCAGGAGCAGGGCCTGACCGACCAGCAGAAGTACGGCACCTTCATCGCCTGCGCGCATGCGACCGGCCATGGCGCCACCATCGCGGCGGCGGAAGCCGAGGCCGAGGGCAAGCTGTCCGAAGCCGCGCTGACCGCGGCGAAGGCGGCGGCGTCGATCATGGCGATGAACAACATCTACTACCGGTTCGTGCACCTCGCCTCGAACAAGGAGTACGGCACCCTCCCCGCCCGCCTGCGCATGAACGTCATCGGCGCGCCGGGGATCGATAAGGCCGACTTCGAGCTCTACAGCCTCGCGGTCTCCGCCATCAACGGCTGCGGCATGTGCATCGATTCGCACGAGAAAGTGCTGCGCGATCACGGCGTGTCGACGCAGACGATCCAGACCTCGGTGCGCATCGCCTCGGTGGTTCACGCGGTGGCGAAGACGCTTCAGGCCACGACCTGAGCCTTAGCTCAGCGCCTTGAAGATCCCGTAGCCGCTGGTCGCGATCAGCACGATACCGACAAGGATCATCAGGGTACGCGCCGGAATGCGTTTGGCGAGCAGCGCTCCGAAGGGCGCTGCCGCCACCCCGCCGATCAGCAGACCGATCGTCGCGGTGGTGATCACCTCCCACCCCAGATGCGTGATGAACGCGATCGAGGTGGCGAGCGCGATGAAGAATTCCGATGAATTGACGGTGCCGATGGTCTTGCGCGGATCACCGCCCTGCACCAGCAGATTGCCGGTCACCACCGGTCCCCAGCCGCCGCCGCCCGCCGCATCGAGGAAACCGCCGACGAGGCCGAGCGGCGCCACCACCTTCGGGCTCTTCGCCTGCGGCAGCGGCCGGAACGCCTTGTAGAGCAGGATGCCACCGATCGCCGTCAGATAGGCGAGCACGAACGGCTTCGCGACATCGGCCGGCAGGTTGGTCAGCACATAGGCGCCGAGCACGCCGCCGATGACACCGGGCAGCACGAGGCGCCGGAACAGCTTCCAGTCGATGTTGCCGTGGAGCGCGTGACTGATCCCCGACACGCCGGTGGTCACGCATTCGACGGCATGGACGCCCGCCGAGGCGACCCTTGGCGGCACGCCGACCGCGATCAGCATCGTGCTGGAAATGACCCCGAATGCCATGCCGAGCGCGCCATCAATGAGCTGCGCGGCAAAGCCGATGGCGATGAAGGTAACAAGATCGAATTCCACGCGCCCCCGGCAGGTCTGATTTTAATGGCGCGTTGTCCCGCGAACCCCGCTTACCCTACAAGGTAGAAAGAGTATCGCGCCTGAAACGAGCCCTTAGCGACGAAGCGGGCGGAAGGTGGGACACCCTCCGTCCGCTCGCGCGCTTAGTAACGCATCGGTGTGACGAACGAGACGCCGTAATAGTCGTAGATCGCCGGCCCGGCCTTGCCATAGTCGAGCGCGTCCAGCTCCTCGCGACTATAGTGCGGCGCCGCGCGCAGCTGGTCGACGGTATGACCGATGTTGTACCCGCCCTTCGCCTCGTCATAGGTCAGCGCGTCCCACGGCAGCGGGTGATAGCGCTCGCCGATCCCGAGGAAACCGCCGAAGCTCATCACGGCATAGGCGACGCGACCCGAGATCTTGTGGAGCATCACCGAATGGATGCTGCCGAGCTTCTCGCCGCCGCTGTTGTAGACGGCGGTGTCGACCACCTTGTCCGACGCGATCAGCTTGCCGGTCTCGTCGGCGGCGAGCCGCCCGCTCTGGTCGCGGCCCAGACCGTCGCGGTTGTCGCCGGGTTCGCGGCGATCGTCGGCCTTGGGCGCGGTGCCCGGAAGTGTGCCGTCCGGGTTGAGGTCGGTGGCGTGGCGGCCGTCGAGCAGCTTGTCGTCGCCGAGGCGGTCGTCATCATAATCGGCGCTGCGGCCCTGCGTGTCGAAGCCGGTCTGGCTGCGGGTCAAGGAGGTGTCGTCACGCTGGGGCGCCGCGCCGCGGCCTTCGAAGCCAGCGCCGGAATTCTTGTTCTCGTTCATGGCGGATCCTTCCCGTTGGTCGATGGGTCGTGGTCGTTCAACGAAGCGTCCGCACTGCCCGTTCCGGCAGGACTGGCGGCGCGCCGTGGATGCGCCTACATGTGCGTTGCAAAGGACAACCGGAGGCGGGCGTGGTTGCACCCCTGTTCGCGTATCTCGACTCGATCAAGGCTCGCGATCCCGCGCCGCGGACGCGCTGGGAGGTGCTGTTGTACCCCGGCGTGCACGCCGTGGCGCTGCACCGCGTCGCCAACTGGTTGTTTCGCGGCGAGCTCTATTTCCTCGCGCGCTTCGTCAATCACATCGCCCGCCTGCTGACCGGCATCGACATCCATCCGGGCGCGAAGCTCGGCCAGCGGCTGTTCATCGACCATGGCCAGGGCGTGGTGATCGGCGAAACCGCGATCATCGGCGACGATGTCACCATCTACCAGTCGGTGACGCTCGGCGGCACCGACCCCACCAACGGCATCGCCGGCAAGCGCCACCCGACCCTTGAGGACGGCGTCATCGTCGGTTCGGGCGCGGCGGTGCTCGGCCCGATTGTTGTCGGTATGCGCGCGCGCATCGGCGCCAATTCGGTAGTGACGCGCGACGTGCCCGAAGGCGCGACGATGGTCGGCATCCCGGCACGGGCGACGCTCGTCGACGCCGAGGACTATGCCAAGCCCTTCGTCCCTTACGGCACCCCCTGCAACGAGGCCTGCGACCCGCAGGTGCAGCGCCTCGAAGGACTGAAGGCCGAGGTCGAGCAACTGACCCGCCGGCTGGCCGAGTTGACGCAAGAGACTGGACCGCAGCGCAAACGTGGGTAACCTAGGGGGTGATGAGTAACGTCACCCCGTTCGTCCTTCCGGCGCGGGCCGCGGCGCAGGTGGTTTTCGACCGCGCCGAGCTGAACGCCATCCTCAACATCTACGGCCGGCTGGTCGCTGCGGGCGAATGGCGCGACTATGCCATCGCGATGGACCGCGACGCGGCGGTCTTCTCCTGCTTCCGCCGCGCCTCCGAACGCCCCGAGGCGCAGGTGGTCAAGCGCCCCGCCCTGCGCAACAAGCAGGGCATGTTCGCGCTGATCGGCGAAGGCGGCGCGGTGCTGAAGCGTGGCCACGAGCTGAGCTCGGTCCTCGCCCCGCTCGAACGGCGGCTGATGAAACTGGTCGAGGCGTAACGCCCGATGCAACCCGAAGACGAGACCGTGCCGCCGGCGCGCGGCAACCGAACCTTGCGGATCGTCGCCCTGGTGATGTGGCTGACCATTACCGCGCTTCATGCCGCGGTGATCATCCTCGGCGCCAAGTTCGGCGGCATCGAGGGTGCGCTGATCGGCGGGGTGTTCGCATTCCTCTTCTGGGCGCCGCTCACCCGGACGATGATCACTTACATGCGCCGCTAACGAAAAAGGGCGCGGAGATCGCTCTCCACGCCCTTTTCGAAACGGCTGAACCGTTTAGCGCGAGTAGAACTCGACGACCAGGTTCGGCTCCATCTTCACCGGGTACGGCACCTCGTCAAGCGTCGGGACGCGGACGTAGGTCGCCTTGAAGCCGTCGGCCTGGACGTACTCGGGCACGTCACGCTCCGACAGCGCCTGCGCTTCGAGCACCAGCACCATCTCGCGACCCTTGGCGCCGACTTCGACGACGTCGCCCGGCTTCACGCGCGCCGACGCGATATTGGTGCGGCGGCCGTTGACGAGGATGTGGCCGTGGTTGACCAGCTGGCGCGCCGACCACACGGTCGGGGCGAACTTGGCGCGGTACACGACCATCGCGAGGCGCTGCTCGAGCAGGCCGATCAAATTCTCGGCGGTGTTGCCCTTCACGCGCACCGCTTCGGCGTAAACCTTGCGGAACTGCTTCTCGGTGACGTCGCCGTAATAGCCCTTGAGCTTCTGCTTGGCGCGCAGCTGCACGCCGAAGTCCGAAAGCTTGCCCTTGCGGCGCTGGCCGTGCTGGCCCGGGCCGTATTCGCGCTTGTTGACCGGCGACTTCGGGCGGCCCCAGATGTTCTCGCCCATGCGGCGATCGAGCTTGTACTTGGCGTTCGTACGCTTCGACATATCTTCTCCAACTCGCAAAAGCCGTGCCTCGACCGCGGCGCTGAACGAGCGCTGCACCCTACCGCTCGGCAGAAATCCCGGAATCGCGCCGCCGGACCAAGAATATCCGACGCGGCCACCGCTTCACCGGGGTGCGGGGCCAATTGCGAGCGGGCTACATAGCGGCTTTGCCCAAAAGATCAATCCCGGCGGTCGCCGGGGATTGCCTCCGCGTGCCGTGGCGATAGCATGCCCATGTCTCTGGGGGGAAACATCATGTCGCGATTCATCACCCGCGCCGCGCTGGTGGCGCTTGTCACCGGTACGCTTGCCGCGCCAGCCCAAGCCCAAATGGCGGACCTTGCTGTCAAATTCGGTGCGCGCGAGGCATTCAACGGTGTCGCGCTGTCGCCCGACGGCAGCCGGATTTCCTATCTCAACCCCGTGGCGGGCCGGGCGACGGCCGTGGTGGTGGTCGACATCAAGAGCGGCGCGATGAAGCCGGTGCTGTCCACGTCCGATCCCAACATGCGCATCAACTGGTGCGACTGGATCAAGATGGACCGCATCGCCTGCCAGATGAGCGGCGAGCGGCGCGACATCGGCGACAATTTCGGCATCTCGCGGATGATCGCGGTCAATGCCGACGGCAGCGAGATGAAGGAGATCGGTGCGCGGCAGACCGCGCGCGCCGTCGGCGTCAATTCCTATGGCGGCACCATCATCGACTATCTGCCCGACGATCCCGACAACATTCTGATGGAAGTCTACAAGCTGCCCGAGGAAAGCGTCGGCACCCTGAAGGCCGATACCGAGGGCGGGCTGACCGTGGTGTCGATCAACTCCCGCACCGGCCGTTCGCGCACCGTCGAGGGCGCCGTGCCCAATGGCGGCGATTTCATGAGCGACCGCCGCGGTCGCGTGCGGCTGCGCTCGCTCGCCGAGATGAAGGATACCGCAAGCTACACCAGCTATTCGTCGGGCACCTACCGCTGGTTCTACCGGCCGAAGACCAGCAACAACTGGGTGCCGCTCGGCATCAGCAATGCGCGCGATGTCAGCACGCTCGAAGTGCTGGGCTTCGACGAAAGCGGAGACAATATCCTCGCGCTGAAGCCGCACAACGGCCGGCAGGCGCTGTTCAAGATCGCCGCCGACGGCAGCAACCGCGAGGAATTGCTGTTCGCGCAGGATCAGGTCGATGTGTCGGGCATCAAGCGGATCGGCAAGTATTTCCGCCCGGTCGGCGCCAATTATTCGAGCGACTACAATCACATCGAATATTTCGACCCAGCGCTGGAAAAGCTCGCCGCCAGCCTGGGCCGCGCGCTCCCCGGCAAGCCCGAGATCAACGTTATCGACGAAACCTGGGACGGGTCGAAGCTGCTGCTGTTCGCCGGCACCGACGTGAACCCCGGCGCCTATTATCTGTTCGACAAGGCGACCAAGTCGCTCGGCAAGCTTTCCGATACCCGTCCCGGCACCGACGGCATGAAGTTCGGCGAGATGACGCCGGTGCGCTACACCGCCCGCGACGGCGCCTCGATCCCCGGCTATCTCACCCTGCCGCCCGGCAAGGACGGCAAGAATCTGCCGACGATCATCCTGCCGCACGGCGGCCCTTCGGCGCGCGACACCTGGGGCTTCGACTGGCTCGTCCAGTATTTCAGCCAACTCGGCTACGCCGTCCTGCAGCCGAACTATCGCGGCTCCGCCGGCTATGGCGAGGCCTGGCTCCAGCAGAACGGCTTCAAGGCGTGGCGCACTTCCATCGGGGACATCAACGACGGCGCGCGCTGGCTGGTGGCGCAAGGTATCGCCGATCCGAAGCGGATGGCGATCTTCGGCTGGAGCTACGGCGGCTATGCGGCGCTGCAGGCCAATGTCGTCGAGCCCGATCTCTACAAGGCGACGATCGCGGTCGCCCCGGTAACCGACCTCTACGAGCTGAAGGAGCAGAGCCGCTATTTCGGTAGCTTCCTCATCAACAAGGACTTCATCGGTGCCGGCCCGCACGTCACCGAAGGCTCGCCGGCAAAGAATGCCGCGGCGATCAAGACGCCGGTGCTGATGTTCCACGGCGACAAGGACCTGAACGTCGATATCCGTCAGGCGAAGCTGATGGAGTCGGCGCTGAAGAGCGCGGGCAAGCCGGTCGAGTTGATCGTCTACCCCAACCTGCAGCACAGCCTGATCGACAGCGGCGCCCGCGCCGACCTGCTGCTGCGCTCGGCCAAGTTCCTCGCGGCGAACGTGCCGCAGTAGGCTAAAGGCATGACGGGTCGCTTCCTCTCCGCCTTGGCTGCGAGCCTGCTTGCAGCCGTGCCCGCCACGGCAGATGAGGCAGCCCTTGCGGCGAAGTTCGGCGCGCGCGAGGCGTTCGACGGCGTGGCACTGTCGCCCGACGGCAAGCGCATCTCTTACCTCAACCCGATCCGCGGCAAGGGAAGCGCGCTCGTCGTCGTCGATCTCGCGACCGGCGATGCGAAGCCGATCATGACCGTCAGCGGCGCGGACTATCAGCTCCGGAGCTGCGACTGGATCAAGATCGATCGCCTCGCCTGCCGCGTGCGCGTCGAGCTGGAGCGATCGGACTTCACCGTGGCGGCGGCGACGACGATCGCCATCGATCCCGACGGCGGCAATCGCCTGGAAATCGGCGACGACGTTCGCTGGGGCCGCTCGCGCGGCGGGCGCATCATCTCGACGCTTCCCGACGACCCCGACGAGATCCTCATGGCGACCAACGGGCCGTGGGGCCTGACCGCGCAGCGCGTCAATGCGCGAACGGGCAAGGCCCGCCCGACGATGGACGAAGAGCGCATGGTGGCCTTCTATGCCGTCGATCCCGCGGGCCGGGTCCGCCTCAAGGGCAATGTCCGCGCGGTCGAAACCGCCAGCGGCGGCTATTATGTCGATCGCCGCTTCCGCTACGCCTATCGCGCCGGCGCCGAAACACAATGGCGCACGCTCGCGGTCGCCGATCTCGGCGCCAACATAACGGTCGATGTCGATGGCTTCGACGAAAGCGGCGCAGCGCTGCTTGTCCTGAAGCCGCATCAAGGCAAGCAGGCGCTGTTTCGTGTCGCCGCCGACGGCAGCGAGCGCGAGGAGCTGATTTTCGCGCATCCCGATGTCGATGTCAGCGGCATCAAGCGCATCGGAAAATACGCCCGCCCCGTTGGCGCGACCTATTCGACCGACTATCAGCATGTCGAATATTTCGACGCCGAGCTGAAGAAGCTGGCCGCCAGTTTGCGCAAGGCGCTGCCGGGCGGCCCGACGATCACCATCGTCGACGAGACCTGGGATCGCACGAAATTGCTGATCCACGCGGGGTCCGATGTCGATCCGGGCGGCTACTATGTCTACGACAAGGCCACGCGGAAGCTCGGCAAGCTGTCGGGGACGCGGCCGGACCTCGACGGCCTGACGCTCGGCGCGATGAAGCCGGTCACCTACACTGCGCGCGATGGCACCTCGATCCCGGGATATCTGACCCTGCCGCCGGGCAAACCGGATGCAACAGGGCTGCCGGCGATCGTCATGCCGCACGGTGGTCCATCGGCGCGCGACACGTGGGGCTTCGACTGGATCGCGCAATATTTCGCGCAACTCGGCTACGCCGTCCTGCAGCCGAACTATCGCGGCTCCGCCGGCTATGGCGATGCCTGGTTCCAGAAGAACGGCTTCCAGTCATGGCCAACGGCGATCGGCGACATCAACGACGGGGCGCGCTGGCTGGTGGCGCAGGGCATCGCCGACCCCAAGCGGCTGGCGATCTTCGGCTGGAGCTACGGCGGCTATGCGGCGCTGCAGGCCAATATCGTCGAGCCCGACCTCTACAAGGCGACGGTCGCGGTGGCGCCAGTCACCGACCTCGTCGCCCTGAAGGCTGAAGCGCGGCGCTATAATTCGCGGCTCGAGCAGAATTTCATCGGTGCCGGCCCGCATGTCGAGCAGGGCTCCCCTGCCCGCCGCGCCGCGGCAATCAAATCGCCGGTGCTCATGTTCCACGGTACGCGCGACCTGAACGTCGATATCGAGCAGGCGCGGCTGATGGCGAAGGCGCTGAAATCGGCGGGCAAGACTCATGAGCTGATCGTCTACGACGGGCTCGAACACAGCCTTGTCGACAATGTCGCGCGAACCGACCTGCTCAAGCGCTCCGCCGACTTCCTGTCGTCGAACCTGCCTCGATAACCGCTAGTCGCGGGGGCGGTTGCCGCGGCGCCCCGCGACGATGGCGTGGACCATGCCACGGAGCGTACGAATCTCGCCGCCGTTGTAGCCGGGCTTCGTCAGCAGGTTGCGCAGCGTGCGCTTCGCCGCGGCGACCCTGCTCGGCACATGATAATAGCCGGCGTCGTCGAGTGCGGCGTCGACCTGGACGATCAGCCCTTCGAGCGTGGCGTGATCGGCCGGCGGCTCATAGTCGGTGACCACCGCCGGGGTGGTATCCGCCGCCTTGTGCCATTCATAGGCGACGAGCAGCACCGCCTGGGCGAGGTTGAGCGACGTGAAGGCCGGGTTGACCGGCACCGTCAGGATGTCCTGCGCGATCGCCACCTCCTCGGTCTCAAGCCCCGAGCGCTCGGCGCCGAACAGCACCGCCTGCTGGAAGCCGCGTGCCCGCATCGCGACAGCCGCGGCTTCGGGCGTCACCACCGGCTTCCACAGGTCGCGCTTGCGCACCGTCGTCGCGTAGATGTGCCGACAGTCGGCGACCGCTTCCTGCACCGTGGCATAGACGCGCGCGTTCGCCAGCACCTCGTCGGCGCCCGAGGCGGCCGGGCCGGCATCGGGGTTGGGCCAGCCGTCGCGCGGCGCCACCAGCCGCAGATCGGTCAGCCCGAAGTTGAGCATGGCACGCGCCGCCTTGCCGATATTCTCGCCGAGCTGCGGGCGAACGAGGACGATGGCGGGGTTGAGGGTGGGAACGTCGTTCATGGAGGCGCCCTTACCTCACATCGTCATCCCCGCGAAGGCGGGGATCCAGTCCACAGCAAATGACTGCCCGCTCCCGCGGGCGCTTCTTGTGTTTCGGACTGGGTCCCCGCCTTCGCGGGGATGACGGGAGGAACGTTAGGTCTTCGCCTTCAGCGCCAGCAGCGGCAGCTCGGGCGCCATCTCGGGCGCGGTCAATGCTTCGGCGACACGCTTGAAGTCCTTCGCCTCGCGGAAGTCCTTGTAGACGCTGGCGTAGCGAATGTAGGCGACGTGATCGAGCGTCGCGAGGCCGTCCATCACCGCTTCGCCGATGCGGCTCGAATCGATGTCGGTGTCGCCGCTCGATTCAAGGCGCCGGACCACGCCCGTCACCAGCCGCTCGATGCGTTCCGGCCCGATGTTGCGCTTGCGGCAAGCCAGTTCGACCGAGCGCGCGAGCTTGTCGCGGTCGAACGCCTCGCGCCGGCTGTTGCCCTTCACCACGATCAGGTCGCGCAAATGCACGCGTTCGAAGGTGGTAAAGCGCGCGCCGCAGGCCGGGCACTGCCGCCGCCGCCGGATCGCGCCGCCATCCTCGGTGGGACGGCTGTCCTTCACCTGGCTGTCGTCATGGGCGCAGAACGGGCAGCGCATCCGCGGAGATTAGCCCAGGTCGGCGTAGATCGGGAAGCGGCGGCAGAGGGCGCGGACCCGGTCGCGCACCTCGGCCTCGACCGCGGCATTGCCCTCCTCGCCATTCTTCGCAAGGCCATCGAGCACGTCGGCGATCATATCGCCGATCGCCGCGAACTCGGCCGGGCCGAAGCCGCGCGTGGTGCCCGCCGGCGAACCGACGCGGATGCCGCTGGTCTTGGTGGGCGGGAGCGGATCGAACGGCACGCCATTCTTGTTGCAGGTGATCGCCGCGCGCTCGAGCGCTTCGTCGGCGTCCTTGCCGGTGATGCCCTTCGGCGTCAGGTCGATCAGCGCGAGGTGGGTGTCGGTGCCGCCGGCGACGACGGCGCAGCCGCGCTCGACCAGCTTTGCCGCCAGCACCTTGGCGTTCTCGACGACGCGGCGGGCATAATCCTTGAACTCCGGCTGCAGCGCCTCACCGAAGGCCACCGCCTTCGCCGCGATCACATGCATCAGCGGCCCGCCCTGCAGGCCGGGGAATACCGCCGAGTTGAGCTTCTTGCCGAGATCCTCGTCGTTCGACAGGATCATGCCGCCGCGCGGGCCGCGCAGCGTCTTGTGCGTCGTCGTGGTCACCACATGCGCGTGCGGCAGCGGCGACGGGTGAACGCCCGCGGCAACGAGCCCGGCGAAATGCGCCATGTCGACGAACAGATAGGCGCCGACCGAATCCGCGATGGCGCGGAAACGCGCGAAGTCGAGCGTGCGCGGATAGGCCGAGCCGCCGGCGATGATGATCTTCGGCTGGTGCTCCTTCGCCAGCGCCTCGACCTGATCGAAGTCGACGAGGTGATCTTCCTGGCGCACGCCATATTGGATGGCGTTGAACCATTTGCCCGACTGGGCGGCGCGAGCGCCGTGCGTCAGGTGGCCGCCGGCGTCGAGGCTCATGCCGAGAATGGTGTCGCCCGGCTTCGCCAGCGCCATCATCACCGCGCCGTTGGCCTGTGCGCCCGAATGCGGCTGCACGTTCACATAGGCGGCGCCGAACAGCTGCTTGGCGCGGTCGATGGCGAGCTGCTCGACCTTATCCGACGGGGCGCAGCCCTGATAATAGCGCTTCCCCGGGTAGCCCTCGGCATATTTGTTGGTGAACACCGAGCCCTGCGCCTCGAGCACCGCGCGGCTGACGATATTCTCCGATGCGATCAGCTCGATCTGTTCCTGCTGACGCTTCAGCTCCTCGCGCACGGCGGTGAACACCGCCGCGTCGCTCTGGCCAAGCGTGTCGGTGAAGAAGCCGTCGTCCTCGTTGGCGGGTCGGGTGCTCATGGGGCGGCCTCCTCGATGCTGGGATGGGAAAGCTTGTCGATGCGGCGCTGGTGGCGGCCGCCAGCGAATTCGGTGGTCAGGAACTGGCGCACGCACTCGCGCGCGATCTCGATGCCGGTGATGCGCGCGCCGAGCGCCAGCACGTTGGCGTCGTTATGCTCGCGCGACAGGCGCGCGACCTCGCCGTGGGTGCACAGCGCGGCGCGGATGCCGGGGTGGCGGTTGGCGGCGATCGAGATGCCGACGCCGCTGCCGCAGATCAGAATGCCGCGCTTCGCACGACCGGTGGCGACGGCGGTGGCCACCGCATAGCCATAGTCGGGATAATCGACCGAGGCGTCGCTGTTGGTGCCCATGTCGAGCACCTCGACATCCATGGCGCGCAGCTCCTCGATCAGCTGGTCTTTCAACTGATAACCGGCGTGATCGGCGCCGATGGCGATCGTTTCACGGGGCACGGGCACCTCGTTTCGGTCTGCGCTGGAAATATGGCGCCTATCTAGTGGATGGCCCCTGCGCTGGCTACCGCCAATTGCGTCTGGGCAGCCACTTTCCCTACTGTATTATCTTGATAATACACGGGGGCGTGCAAATTGATGCTGAAGACCGTTGGTTACGCCCTCGCACTGGCGGTTTCGACCGCCGCCCTGCCCGCCTTGGCGGCCGAGCCGGCGCCCGTCGAGATGCTGAAGCTCGGCGACGCCAACGACTAGCCCGGCGCCGACCTCAACGCCATGTGGTACCTGCGGAACGCCAAGATGTTCGGCAAGATCGCCACCATCGCCCCGGTGACCGGGTGCTGGTGGTGGCGGGGTCCGGGCACAGTTATTGGCTGCGGCATCTCGTGGCCGAGACGCCGGGCTTCAAGCTGATCGACCCGGTCCCCTATCTCACCGGATAGTAGCGGCGCGCGCTACTTCGGACAGTGCCGGCCGACCTCCGACCGCACCGGCCCCAGCGCCCGCTCGACATCCTTGGCGAGCGTCGCGGCGGAGGCGGCGGTAATGAGGTTGGTCGGGCTGACCTTGGCGGCGAAATTGGCCACCGCCGAGATCGCGCTGTCGAGCGCGCGGTCCTGGTTGGTGATGCCGGCGCGCTTCAGGCCGGTCTTCGCCGACATCAGCTTGCTCTGCGCCTCACGCAGATAGCTCGGCCGGGCATTGTCGGACGGCGCGCGGTAGATGTCCGCCACCGCCATGCCCATCTTGTTGCCCGCGTTGAACAGCGCGTTCGGCGAGCACATCTGCGCCGCGGCCGGGACGGCGGCGGTGCCTGCGAGAATGATCGATAACCCTAAGGCGACGCTGAATCGCGTCATGGTGTCCTCCCCTTGACCATGTCGAATGCCGCAACGCCACCCAACCGGCCGGAAGGTGCCGCCCTCGAAAACGGGGCCGCTTGCTTCAGGCTGGCGATACTGTCCGTCACGAAATCGCAAAGCGCAAGCGCCACTCGCATCGTCGCAAATATCCCCGGTTCGGCGCAGACCCGGCTTGACCGGTCGCCGGATCGGGCAGAGTCTTTCCGGTCTGGGTCCGCGCCGATGGGCAATCGGCGCGTCTGGAGTGAGTAAGAGTGTAGATGCGTAAATTGGTTGCTGCCCAACAGGGGGGCGGAAACCGTGTCGTTGCTGACAGGTGTCCCACGACGTTGCGATCCGCAGCGCCGCTCGCTGCCCTGCTGGGAGCAGCCCTGCCCTTCGCCACCGCCGACGCCATGCCGCTGCGCCATGCCGGAGCGCTCGCCGTCAGCTGCCCGATCGCCGGGCTGCCCGCCGCCGCCGCGCCTAAGCTCTGCGCGCAGGTGGCCGAGGCCGCGCGCCGTGGCGCGCCCTTCCCCGTCGCGCTGGCGGCGCGTTCCGACGCTGCGCTGTCGCTGGTCGTCGGCGGCAGTATGCGCGACGGCAAGCTCACGCTCGCCGCACAGCTCCTCCGCCCCGGCCAGCCGCAGGCGGCGGCGCTGACCGCGCCCGCCACGCGAGCCGTTCCGATCAAAGACGAGGCGGCTGTGCGCGCCGCCATCGAAGCGGCCCTTGCCGCCGTGCTGCCCTGGCAGCGGACGGCGCGGTCGCAACCACCACGCGCACCACGAGCAGAGTAAGCAAGGGAGATTGCATCGATGGAGAGGATCAACGGACCCGAGCGCGAGACCGACTGGCCGCGCCGCTTCGAGGATGACTATCCCGTCCGCATCGCCGCCTCGGCCGATCCGAACGCGGGGGGCGCCGCCGCCGGCAAGCCGATCTGGGAGGTCGGCACCATCGAGGACAACCTCGTCCGTTCCGGCTTCAACTGGAGCGTCAACAACAATGGTGAGCTCGACGACAACGAGCTGAGCTTCGGCTTCTGGGAAAACTACGACCAGCTCGCCAGCAGTTATTACGTCAACGCGGAAGGCACGATCGCCTTCGACGAGGCCTATTATCAGGAGTATTTCTCGGTCTTCACGCCGGCGCAGGTCGGCATGGCGACCAAGGCGATCGCGCTGTGGGACGACCTCATCTCGGTGAAGTTCGTCGAAAAGAGCGCCGACGAAGCCGACCTCAACTTCGGCAACACCTACACCGGCGGCGCGCAGGCCTATGCCTATCTGCCGTTCGGCACCGTGAATGACGACTTCTATCAGCAATATGGCTTCGAGAGCGTCCAGGGCCTCGGCGGCGACGTGTGGATCGACGGCTTCGTCGCCTCGAACTTCTCGCCGGTCGGCGACAGCTGGTATTCGCAGACGACAATGATCCACGAGATCGGCCATGCGCTCGGGCTCAGCCACCCCGGCGACTACAACGCCACCGACGACAATGACGGCGATGGCGTTCCCGACCCGATCACCTATGCGAACGACGCCTATTTCTTCCAGGACTCGGCGCAATATTCGATCATGTCGTACTTCGACGCCTATGAGACGGGCGCGCAGCACATCGACTGGAATCTGCTGAGCTTCGGCTATGGCTCGACCCCAGCGGTGCACGACGTGGCGGCGATCCAGGCGCTGTACGGTGCCGACATGACGACGCGCACCGGCGACACGACCTACGGCTTCAACAGCAATGCCGGCCGCTCGGCGTTCGACTTCAGCGCCAACCGGGTGCCGATCGTCACCATCTGGGACGCGGGCGGCACCGACACGCTCGACCTGTCGGGCTACAACTCCGACTCCACCATCGACCTCAACCCTGGCGCCTTCAGCTCGGCGGGTGGGATCGAGCAGTTCAAGACGCTCGCCGAAGTGAATGCCGCCCGCCTCGCCGCCGGGCTGCCGGCGCGCACGCAGGAGCAGTTCGACTTCTACGAGGCGCTGAAGACCGATCTCGGCCTGACCGACGGCCTGTTCCGCGACAATATCGCCATCGCCTATGGCGCGGTGATCGAGAACGCCAAGGGCGGCGGCGGCGATGATCTGCTGATCGCCAACGCGGTCGCCAATTTGCTCGACGGCGGCGACGGCCTCGACGTGGTCAGCTACCGCAGCGCCGACGCCGGCATCTCTGCCTCGCTCGGCAACAACGGCGCGGGCCAGGGCCTTACCGGTGCCGCGGCGGGCGACCGCTACACCAATGTCGAGGGGCTGGAGGGCAGCGACTTCGCCGACCGGCTGTCGGGCGGTAACGGCAGCGACACCTTGCGCGGCCTTGGCGGCAACGACCAGCTCGACGGCGGCAACAGCGATGACACGCTCGACGGCGGCGATGACGACGATCGCCTCGACGGTGGCAACGGCAACGACACGCTGCTCGGCGGCGCCGGCGTCGATACGCTGTCGGGCGGCAATGGCAACGACACGCTCGATGGCGGTGACGGCAACGACCGGATCGAGGGCGGCAACGGCAACGACACGATGCGGGGCGGCGCCGGCGACGATGTCCTCGAAGGCGGCAATGGTGACGACACCCTGCTCGGCGGCGACGGGGCCGATCGCCTCGAAGGCGGCAACGGCAACGACGTGCTGACCGGCGGCGCCGGCAACGACACGCTCGCCGGTGGCAACGGCAACGACCGCTTCATCTTCGCCGCAGACGGCTCGACCGACACCATCCTCGATTTCCGCAGCGGGCAGGACAAGATCGACCTGTCGGCGCTCGGGATCGATGGCGGCGACATCAAGCTGCAGAACGGCAAGCTGTTCGCCGACACCGACAATGACGGCGCGTTCGACGACTTCACCCTCAACGTTCAGGGTGATGCGGTGAAGCCCGCCGACGTGCTGTTCGGCTAACGGAAAGGGGCGCGCCGGTCCTCCCGGCGCGCCCCTTTTTCTGAACTCGCGTCAATGGTTACGCGGCGCGGCGAATCTCCAGTCGCGACCAGATCTCGACCAGCGCATCGCGCAGCTCGACCATCATCGCGTCGTCGTGCATCGGGCCGGGCGTGAAGCGCAGCCGCTCGGTACCGCGCGGCACCGTCGGGTAATTGATCGGCTGCACGTAGACGCCATACTCGGTCAGCAGGATGTCGCTGATCTTCTTTGCCTTGACCGGGTCGCCGACCATCACCGGCACGATGTGCGTCAGCGTCTCCATGATCGGGATGCCGGCATCGGCGAGCAAGGTCTTCAGCCGCGCGGCGCGCGCCTGCTGGCCGTCGCGCTCTTCCTGGCTGCCCTTCAGATGCTTCACGCTGGCCAGCGCGCCGGCGACCAGCACCGGCGACAGCGAGGTGGTGAAGATGAAGCCCGGCGCATAGGAGCGGATCACGTCGATGATCGTCTGATCGGCGGCGATATAGCCGCCCATCACGCCGAACGCCTTGCCGAGCGTGCCTTCGATGATCGTCAGCCGGTGCGCGACCGCGTCACGCTCCGAAATGCCGCCGCCATGCTCGCCGTACATGCCGACCGCATGGACCTCGTCGAGATAGGTCAGCGCGTTATATTTGTCGGCGAGGTCGCAGATCTCGGCGATCGGCGCCACGTCGCCGTCCATCGAATAGACGCTCTCGAAGGCGATCAGCTTCGGCGCGTCGGGATCCTCGGCGGCCAGCAGCTCCTCGAGGTGGACGAGGTCGTTGTGGCGGAATACCCGCTTCTCGCAGCCCGAGTTGCGGATGCCTGCGATCATCGAGGCGTGGTTCAGCTCGTCGGAAAAGACGATGCAGCCGGGCAGGATCTTGGCGAGCGTCGACAAGGTCGCCTCGTTCGAGACGTAGCCGGAGGTGAACAGCAGCGCGCCCTGCTTGCCGTGCAGCGAGGCAAGCTCATGCTCCAGCTCGACGTGATAGTGGGTGTTGCCGCCGATGTTGCGGGTGCCGCCCGAGCCGGCGCCGACATCATGCAGCGCCTCTTCCATCGCGGCGATGACCTTCGGGTGCTGGCCCATCGCGAGATAGTCGTTCGAGCACCAGACGGTGACCGGCTTCGGGCCGTTGTGGCCGGCAAAGCAGCGTGCGTTCGGAAACGCGCCCTTGTTGCGCAGGATATCGATGAAGACGCGGTAGCGCCCCTCCGCGTGGAGGCGGGAAATCGCGTCCTCGAAGATCTTGCCGTAATCCACGCCGCTCGTCCTTACCCCGAATGACGCGCCCGATTTACTGCCGAACGTGTCACCTTACCAGTCACATAAGGCCGCAGCCTGCCTAGAAGCGCAGGTCGCCGCCCGCTGGTGCCTCAAAGTAACGGTTTACCTCGGCGTCGGACACCTCGGCGAGCGTTGCCGGCACCCACTTCGGATTGCGGTCCTTGTCGACCAGCTGCGCGCGCACGCCTTCGAAGAAATCGCTGCCCTGCTTGATGGCGCAGACCACGCGATATTCATTCTGCAACGCCCCGGCGATGTCGAGCTTCGCGCCTTCGCGCAGGGTACGCAGCGTCAGCTTGCACGAGGTCGGCGACATCTTGCGCAAGGTCGCTGCCTGCTCCTTCGCCCAGTCGTTGCCGCCATCGAGCGAGGCAATGATCCCTTCGACGCTGTCGCCGGTGAAATGCCTGTCGATCGCCGGGCGGTTGGCGACGAGCGGCGGCTCCTCGGTGTCGGTGTCGAAGTCGGCGAGTACCTGATCGACCGGATCGCCCTCGGCCAGTTCCTCGATCAGCTTCGGCAGCTTGTCGCTCGGCACATAATGGGTGGCGATCCCGGCATATTCGGCGTCGACACCCTTCAGCCGCGCGCCGGTGAGGCCGAGATAGGCGCCGAGCTCGCCCGGCAGCCGCGGCAGCGCATGGCTGCCGCCGACATCGGGGATCAGGCCGATGCCGGTCTCGGGCATGGCGAACAAGGTGCGCTCGGTGGCGACGCGATACGGTGCGTGGATGGAGAGGCCGACGCCGCCGCCCATGGTGATGCCGTCGATCAGCGCGACATAGGGCTTCGGGTAGGTCGCGATCGCATGGTTCATGCGATACTCGTCGTGGAAGAAGCCCTCCCACTCGTCGCTGCCGCTCTTGCCCGCATGGTAGAGGCCGACGACATCGCCGCCGGCGCAGAAGGCGCGGTCGCCGCTGCCCTGGATCACCACCGCCTTTACCGCCGCGTCGTCGCGCCACTTGTCGAGCTGCGCGTGGATGGCGAGGCACATCGGCCGGTTGAGCGCATTGAGCGCCTGCGGGCGGTTGAGCGTGATGAGGCCGATCGCCCCTCTGGTCTCGAAGAGAACGTCGTCGGTCATTTCCGCTCCACCATCGAATGTTTGTCGGGCATCGGCGTCGGCATCGCCGTGCAGCTCATCCGCGCCAGCAGCTTGCCCGCGGGGTCGAACAGGTCCGCCTCCATGAACGCGGCGCGTTTGCCGAGCTTCAGGCAGCGGCCTTCGGCAAACAGCTCGCCCTGCGGTGCCGGCGCGAGGAAACTCGTCTTGAACTCGAGCGTCGGCACCACGATCCGCTCGCCCGACTTCACCACTGCCGAGGTCGCCGCCGCATCGTCGAGCATCGCCGCGACGATGCCGCCCTGCAGATTGCCCATCGGGTTGCAGAACTCGGGCTTACCGTCGTAGCGGATGCGTACCCAGCCCCTGGCGCTGTCGAGCGCGATCATCCGATAGCCGAGCATCAGCGCGGTCGGCGGCACGTACTTGTTCATGCGCTCGAGCAGTTCCTCGTCGGTCATCGGCATCGGCGGCAGCCCCCTAGAGATAATCGAGTTCGGTGAGCCCGAACCGTGCAAGCGCCGGGCGCAGCGCGTCAATTTCGCCGTTTCGAGAGGTCAGCACCGCCCTGCCCGTCGCCTCGCCATCCCACTCAGCGCCGGCTAGCAGATGCGCGGTGCGCCGCCCGATCCCTTCGGCGCCGTCGACGAAGGTCAACGGCCGCGGGCTGGCGGCGGCAAGGCGGTCGCGAACGAGCGGGAAATGGGTGCAGGCCAGCACCACCGTATCGATGCGCTCGCCGCCGGGCTGGTCGAGCAGCCCGGCGAGCACCGCCGCATAGTCTGAAAGCGCCTGCGGGCGACCGCGCAACTCGGCCTCCGCCATCTCGACCAGCTTCGCCGAGCCGTGGCGCAGCACCAGGCAATCGGCGGCGAAATCCGCGGCGAGCCGGTTGACATAGGGCTGGCGAACCGTCGCTTCGGTGCCCAGTACGCCAATGGCGCGGGCGGTGCTGGTCTCGGCCGCCGGCTTGATCGCCGGCACGGTGCCGACCACCGGCACTTCGAGCGCGGCGCGGACATGCGCCAGCGCGATCGTCGAAGCGGTGTTGCAGGCGATGACGATCAGCCGCGGCCTGTAGCGCTCGGTCAGGCGGCCGAGCAGCGCGCAGACCCGCGTCGCCACCTCCATCTCGGTTTTAGTCCCATAGGGAAAGCCGCCGGTATCGGCGACATAGACGATCGGCGCGCGCGGCAGCCGCTCGCGGATCGGCCCGAGCACCGACAGCCCGCCGACGCCGGAGTCGAAGATGAGGATCGGCTGCGACATGCCGGCAGGCCTTAGCACGCAGCAGCGCGAGCGCAATTGACCACGCTCGCCAAATCGGCATATTGGTTTCGGAATGCCTCCAAATTGGAGCCAGTGATGGGCGTGAACTTTTCAATAAAGAATGTGTCGGAAGAAATGGCGGACGACCTCCGTGCGATGGCGGCACGCAATCATCGATCTGTGCAGGGCGAACTCATGGCCATGCTTGAAGAACGGCTGCGGGGCACCCGAAAATTGAGCGCTCTCGAAGCAGCTCAGGAAGTGCGACGGCTTGGCATTCGTAGCGAGGGGCGGTCTGCGGACATCGTCCGCGAGCTTCGTGATCTGGATGCACGCTAGGTGATCGTCGATGCTTCGGCAATTGGCGCGATCATCTTTCGGGAAGCCGAGTTCGCGGACGCAGCAGCCTTTGTTGCCGATGCACCGATGATCGCGCCGACGCTGCTCCCATTCGAGATCGCCAGCATCGCCGCCAAAAAGAAGAGCCGAGGGCTGCTTGACGAGGAAGGCATCGGCCTGGCGCTCACCGTTTTCGACGCCATGGCAATCCAGTTGATACCTGTGCGGGCACGCGACGCGCTTGCCGTGGCTTCCCAAACCCGGCTTTCCGTCTATGACGCCAGCTATCTCTGGCTGGCGCGTCGTTTCGATACGCCGCTTGCAACGTGCGACCGTCGGCTTGCCGACGCCGCCGGTATCACGCCGATCGGGAAAGCTGAATGATCCACGGCTCCTACCCTGCCCTCCGCCTCCGCCGCACCCGCGCCGCCGCCTGGTCGCGCGCGATGGTCGCCGAGACGCTGCTGACCCCGTCCGACCTGATCTGGCCGCTGTTCGTCACCGGCGGCAGCCAGAATCGCGAGAGCATCAAGGCGATGCCCGGTGTCGACCGCTATTCGGTCGACCTGCTGCCGGCGCTGGCGCGCGAGGCGGCGAGCCTCGGCATTCCCTGCCTCGCGCTGTTCCCCAATACCGAGCCCGACCGGCGCTCCGACGACGGGCGCGAGGCGCTCAACCCGGAAAACCTGATGTGCCGCGCCATCCGCGCCATCAAGGAGGCGGTGCCCGAGATCGGCGTGCTGACCGACGTGGCGCTCGACCCCTATACCAGCCACGGCCATGACGGCATGCTCGACGAGGCCGGGCGCATCGTAAACGACAGCAGCGTCGAGGTGCTGGTCGGCCAGTCGCTCAACCAGGCCCGCGCCGGGGCCGACATCATCGCGCCGTCGGACATGATGGACGGCCGCATCGGCGCGATCCGCGGCGCGCTGGAGGGCGAAAGCTTCCACGACGTTCAGATCATGTCCTACGCGGTCAAATACGCCTCTGCCTTCTACGGCCCGTTCCGCGATGCGGTCGGTTCGGGCGGCTATCTGAAGGGCGATAAGAAGACCTATCAGATGGACCCGGCCAATGCTGAGGAAGGGTTGCGCGAGGTGGCGCTCGACCTCTCCGAGGGCGCCGACCATGTCATGGTCAAGCCCGGCCTGCCCTATCTCGACATGGTACGTCGCGTGAAGGAACGCTTCGAAGTTCCTGTTTTCGCGTACCAAGTCTCCGGCGAGTACGCGATGATCGAGGCCGCGGTCGCCGCCGGTGTGCTCGATCGCGACCGCGCGGTGCTGGAGACGCTGACCGCCTTCAAGCGGGCCGGCTGCTCGGGCGTGCTGACCTATCACGCGCGCCACGCCGCGCAGCTGTTGGGCTAGCCAGTTGAACCACATTTCCGTCATTCCGGCGAAAGCCGGAATCCAGTCGAACCGCCGGTCTGGATACCGGCTTTCGCCGGTATGACGGCCTTGGGAGCCGCATGATCCTCTCTCGCCGCGCGCTGTTCACGCTGACGATCTTCGTCGGCTCGTTCCTGCTGTTCCTCGTCCAGCCGCTGATCGCGCGGCTGGCGCTGCCGCGCCTCGGCGGGGCGCCGGCGGTGTGGAACACGGCGATGCTGTTCTATCAGGCAGTGCTGCTGTTGGGCTATCTCTACGCCCATGCGCTGGCCCGCGCCCCGGCGAGAACGCAGGCGATGGTGCACCTCGCCCTCCTCGCCGGCGCGGCGCTGATGCTGCCGATCGGGCTTGCCGATTTCGCGCCCCCCGCGACCAGCAACCCGGCCTTCTGGCTGCTCGGGCTGCTCGCCGCCTCGATCGGGCCGCTGTTCCTTGCCGTCTCGGCGCAGGCGCCGCTGATGCAAGCGTGGTTCGCCGCCGGCGACGACCGCGACCCCTATTTCCTCTACGCTGCGTCGAACGCCGGCAGCCTGCTGGCGCTGCTCGCCTACCCCTTCCTCGTCGAGCCGCTGATGAGCCTCGGCGTGCAATCCTGGCTGTGGTCGGGCGGCTATGCGCTGCTGATCGCGCTGGTCGCCGCCTGCGCGTGGCGGACGCGCGGCGCGCATATCCGCGAGGTGCCGCTGGAGCGCATCGCCATTCCGTGGCGCAAGAAGCTCTACTGGGTGATGCTCGCCTTCGTGCCGTCGGGGCTGCTGCTGTCGACGACGACGCACCTGACCACCGACGTCATGGCGATGCCGCTGCTCTGGGTGGCGCCGCTCGCCATCTACCTGATCACCTTCATCATCGCCTTCTCGTCGGCGGGTGAGATCTTCTGCCGGCAGGCGATGAAGATTTCGCCGATCCTGCTCCTGGTTTTCGGCAGCTGGCTGTTCGTCGACTGGGGCGCGCTGGCGCTGCTGCTCGCCGCCGCCGGGCTGGTGCTGCTGTTCTATGTGGCGCTCGCCCTCCACGGCGAGCTGGCGCGCACCCGGCCGCCGGCGGGCAATCTCACCGAATTCTACCTCTGGGTGTCGGTCGGCGGCATGATCGGCGGGCTGTTCTGCGGCCTGCTCGCGCCGTTGATCTTCGACTGGAGCTACGAGCACCCGATCCTGCTGATCCTCGCCGCGGCGCTGATCCCGGCAAAGCCGCTGCTGAAGCGCATCGGCCGACTCTGGCAGAAGCAGCCGACGCGCTGGCTGATGCGCTATGTGCTCCCGACGCTGTCCCTCGTCGTCTCATTGTGGGTGCCGAGCGAACGGCTCGCCGCCGCCTTCGTCATTGGCGGCATGGGCCTCGCCGCCATCCTTTCGATCGGTCACCGCAAGGCGTTCGCCGTGCATTTCCTCGCGCTGATGCTGGGCCTGGGCGGCTGGGCGACGATCGACGTCTCGACCATCCCGCACGCCCGCGAGCGCAGCTTCTTCGGCACCTATGAGATCCGCGGCAGCAACAGCCGGCGCATCCGCGAGCTGGTGCACGGCACCACCTTGCACGGCGTCCAGAGCACCGTGCCCGCCTATATGCGCGAGCCGATGACCTATTATGTGCGCGACAGCGGCGTCGGAAAGGCGATGACGCTCGCCGCGCCCGACGCCAGCATCGGCTTCGTCGGCCTCGGCACCGGTACCCTCGCCTGCTACGCGCAGCCGGGACAAAGCTGGACCGCGTTCGAGATCGACCCGGCGATGGTGCGCATCGCCCGTGACAAGCGGCTGTTCTCCTACCTCAGCCGCTGCAAGCCCGACATCAAGGTCGACGTCGGCGACGCCCGCCTGCGCCTCGGCGGCTACAAGGCGGCCTTCGATCTGCTGGCGGTCGACGCCTTCTCGTCGGACGCGATCCCGCTGCACCTGATGACCGCGGAAGCCTTCGACGCCTATGCCCGCTCGCTGAAGCCGGGCGGGCTGCTGCTCGTCCACATCTCCAACCGCCACCTCGACCTCGAGCCGGTGGTGGCGGCGATCGCCAAAAAACAGGGCTGGACGGCGGTACTGCGCGACTATCGCTCGCCGCCCGAGCAGCCGTCGGGGATGATGTACACCCGATCGCAGTGGATCATGCTCGGCCGCGACAAGGCGGCGGTGCAGCGCGTCCTCGACGCCGGCCCGCAGGCCGACTGGCGGCCGCTGCGCGAGCGAAAGGATGTGCCGGCCTGGACCGACGATTTCGCCAGCGCGCTGCCGCTACTCAAATATTGAGGCGGCCCGCTGAGGCAACGCCTTGCCTCATGCCGGTGGACCCATCGCGAGCCCGCGTGCGCTTGAGCGGGATGATCCGCTACACCGCCACCGCCCTCGCCCTGACCCTCGCCGCCTGCTCGAACGCCGAGCCGGAGAAGGCCCCTGCCGAAGTGCCCGAACAGCCGGTCACGGCTGAGCCGGTCGCGCCACCGCCCGCTGCGCCGTCGCCACCCTCGATCGGCCCGACAACCGGCGGCGACGGCTCGGAGATCATCCTGACCCCGCTGACCGGCGCCGAGATCGAGGAGGCCGACCTGCAGGGCGAATTGGGCTGCAGCTTCGCCACCGCCGGCGCGGCGCCCCTGCTGATCGCTATGGGCAATGTCGCGTCGAAGGAGCCGGCGTTCGGCCTGATCAAGATCGGCGACTATGTCGAGCGCGTCGCGGCGCCCGGCGGCTTCGACGGCATGCTGAAAGGCGCGACCTTCTCGGGGCGCGGCACCACCATCAGGATCGCACTGACCGGCCCGGCCACCGGTGGCGGCGAATCCCCGCCGAGCCCGGCGACCTTGACCTTCGACCGCATGGACGGCGCGCAGCGCGTCTTTGCCGGCCGCTGGAGCTGCGGCCCTTAGGAGGTCGGCGTCTCGACGGCGCCCTCGGCCGGCTTTTCCGCGTCGGGTGCCGGCTCAGGCGCGGTCGGCGCGCCGCGCAGATACACTCGCTTACCCGCCAGCCAGGTCTCCTGAACCTTTACCTTCCAAAGCTCGCCCGGCGCGATCTTGAAGATGTCGTGGTCGATGACGATGAAATCAGCCCATTTGCCCGGCTCCAGCGAGCCGACGAGGCTTTCGGCGTGGCCGGCGTAGGCCGCGCCCGTGGTGAAGGCGGCAAGCGCCTGCGTCAGCGTCAGCGCCTCGCCGACGCGCCAGCCCTCGGGCGGCTGGCCGTCGCGGTCCTGCCGGGTGACGGCGGCGTGGAGGCCGTAGAAGGGGTTGGCCGGCTCGACCGGGAAGTCGGAGCCGCCGGCGATGCGCGCGCCGCTGTCGAGCAAGGTCTTCCACGCATAGGCGCCGGCCAGCCGCGCCTCGCCGACGCGGTCGCCCGCCATCGCCTTGTCCGAGGTGGCGTGCGTCGGCTGCACGCTGGCGATGATGCCGAGCTGCGCGAAGCGCGGGATGTCGGCGGTATCGACCACCTGCGCATGCTCGATGCGGTGGCGCAGCGCGCTGCCGTAGGCCGGGATCAGGTCGGCATAAGCGTCGAGCACCTGCGCGTTCGCGCCGTCGCCAATAGCGTGCACATTGACCTGAAAGCCGTGCATCATCGCCTTCGACATCCAGTTGCGCATCCGCGTGTCGTCGAGGAAGCGCAGGCCCTTGTTCTCGGGGTCGTCGCTGTACGGCTCCTTGAGGAACGCCCCGCGCGAGCCGAGCGCACCGTCCGAATAGAGTTTCACCGAGCGCAGGATGAGGCGATCGTCGTAGAGCCAGCCGGTCGGCCGCACCGGCGCGATCTTTTCGAGCTGCTCCATGCCGCCCGCCATCGCGTAGATGCGCGTGGTCAGCCGCCCCTCGTCGCCGAAGCGGCGGTAGAGCGTCCAGGTCTCGGCATCGACGCCGGCGTCATGCACGCCGGTCAGGCCGAGCGACGCCATCTGGTCGAGCGCCTTGCCCAGCGCGCGCTCCGCCTCGATCGGGTTCGCCGGCGGAACCTTCGACGTGATGAGATTGGCGGCGGCATCGACGAACACGCCGGTCGGGTTGCCGTCGGCGTCGCGCTCGATGCGCCCACCCGCCGGATCCTTGGTCGCCCTGGTGACACCGGCGATCTTGATCGCGGCGCTGTTCGCCCAGCTCGCATGGCCGTCGACGCGTTCGAGCAGCACCGGTTTTTCCGAATAAGCGGTATCGAGCTCGGCGGCGGTCGGGAAACGGCCGAGGCCCCAGGTCACCTGGTTCCAGCCGCGGCCGAGGATCCAGCGCGCGCGCGGGTTCGCCTCGGCATAGGCTTTCACCTTGCCGAGCGCTTCCTCGAGCGTCTTCGTTTCGCTCAAATCGACGGTCAGCGCCTGGAAGCCGAGGCCCATGACATGGCCGTGCGCGTCGATCAGGCCGGGCAGCACGGTCAGCCCCTTGGCGTCGAGGCGGGTGTACGGCCCGCTCATCGCCGGCGGCTTGTCCCCACGCTTGATGACGCGCTCGACGCGGCCCTCGTCGCTGATCAGCAGGCTTTCGAACGGCTGCAGCCGGCCCATCGAGTCGAGCGTGAAGCCGTTGGCGTTGACCACCAGCGTCTTCGCGTCGGCCATCGCCGAAAACGCCAGCGCGGCCAGCGCCGCCCCCATCATCAAAGCGCGCATGCTACCCCCTGAACCGGCGAATGAGCGACGACGTGTCCTGCCGCCGCCCGCCGAGCTTCTGTACATCCCCGTAGAACTGGTCGACCAGCGCGGTCAGCGGCAAGGTCACGCCGGCGCGGCGCGCCTCGTCGAGCACCAGCGCCAGGTCCTTGCGCATCCAGTCGACCGCGAAGCCGAAATCGAACTCGCCGCGCACCATCGTCTTTGCGCGATTGTCCATCTGCCAGCTCTGCGCCGCGCCCTTCGAGATCACATCGACGACGGCATCGGCATCGAGGCCGGCTTCCATGGCGAAGTGCAGCCCTTCGGCGAGGCCCTGCACGACGCCGGCGATGCAGATCTGGTTGACCATCTTGGTCAGCTGGCCGCTGCCCGCGGCGCCCATCAGCCCGACGCGTTTGGCGTAGGCCTGCATCACCGGCTCGGCCGCGGCGAAGGTGGTGGCGTCGCCGCCGACCATGATGGTGAGCTGGCCGTTCTCGGCGCCCGCCTGCCCACCCGACACTGGCGCGTCGAGCGAACTCGGGCGTGCGGCCGCCAGCTCGCGGGCGATCTCGGCGGAGACGGTGGTGTGGTCGACGAAGATCGCGTCCGGCGACATCGCAGCGAAGCAGCCGTCGCCGCCGAGCGTCACCTGCCTCAAATCATCGTCGTTGCCGACGCAGGCGAAGACGATCTCGGCTCCCTCGGCCGCTTCGGCCGGCGTCGGCGCGCTGCGCCCGCCATGCTGCGCCACCCAGGCTTCGGCCTTGGGCGCGGTACGGTTGTAGACGGTGACTTCGTGCCCCGCGCGCGCCAGGTGCCCCGCCATCGGGTAGCCCATCACGCCGAGACCGATGAACGCAACGCGCGCCATGCGATTCTCCTTGTCAGGAGCGGATAGCATGGTTTGCCGCTGCCGCCAGATGGGCTAAGGGCACGACCCTATGGCCACCGCAGCAAAACCGACCGCCCTTCCCGTCACCGCCGATGATGTTCGCGCGGCGCGAATGGCGATCGGCGACGAGGTGGTCCGCACCCCCTGCCTCAAGTCGAAGACGCTGTCGCAGATTTCGGGCGCCGAGGTGTGGCTGAAGTTCGAGAACCTCCAGTTCACCGCTGCCTTCAAGGAGCGCGGCGCCTTGAACAAGCTGCTGACGCTCGACGAGGATGCGAAGAAGCGCGGTGTCGTCGCCATGTCCGCCGGCAACCATGCACAAGGCGTCGCCTACAATGCCGCGCGCCTCGGCATCCCGGCGACGATCGTGATGCCGAAGCCCACGCCGATCGTGAAGGTGCAGCAGACCGAGAGCCACGGCGCCACCGTCATCCTCCACGGCGACAAGCTCGAGGAAGCCGCCGCGCATGCGCATGAGCTGGCGGCGAAGCACGGGCTCACCTTCGTCCACCCCTTCGACGACCCGCTGGTCATCGCCGGCCAGGGCACCATCGCGCTCGAAATGCTCGAGGACGTGCCGCAGCTCGACACCTTGATCGTGCCGATCGGCGGCGGCGGGCTGATCTCCGGCATGGCGGTCGCGGCGAAGAGCGTGAACCCCGACATGGAGATCGTCGGCGTACAGGCCGAGCTCTATCCGTCGATGTATGCCAAGCTCAGGAACGAGACGGCGGTGTGCGACGGCGACAGCCTCGCCGAGGGCATCGCGGTCAAATATCCTGGCGACCTGACCTTCGAGATCGTCAAGGAACTGGTCGACGACGTGCTGCTGGTCGGCGAGCGCGACCTCGAACATGCTGTGGCGTTGCTGCTGTCGATCGAGAAGACCGTGGTCGAAGGCGCCGGCGCCGCCGGGCTTGCCGCGCTGCTCGCGCACCCGTCGCGCTTCCGTGGCCGGAAGGTCGGCCTCGTGCTCTGTGGCGGCAATATCGACACGCGCCTGCTCGCCAATGTGCTGCTGCGCGACCTCGCGCGCGACGGTCGCATCGCCCGGCTGCGTATCCGACTGAAGGATCGCCCCGGCCAGCTGTTCGGCGTGGCGCGCATCTTCGACCAGCAGCAGGTCAACATCATCGAGATCTATCACCAGCGGGTGTTCACCAACCTGCCGGCGAAGGGCCTCGTCACCGACATCGAGTGCGAGACGCGCGACCGCGCTCACCTCGAACGGCTGATCGAGGCCCTTCGCGGTGCGGGCTATGAGGTGAAACCGGTCGAACTGGCCTGAACTAAGGCTTCTCAAGTCCGCCACCGTCACGCATATTGCAGTTTGTGACGGACCAGACCTTCCGCTTCCCGCGCTTCTTCGTGACGGCGCCCAGCCCGTGCCCGTATTTGCCGGGCAAGACGGAGCGGAAGGTGTTTACCGAGCTGCGCGGCGGCGACGCCGTCGAACTCAACGAGGCGCTGTCGCGTATCGGCTTCCGCCGCAGCCAGAACGTCGTCTACCGGCCGAGCTGCGAGGATTGCTCGGCCTGCGTGTCGGTGCGCGTCGTCACCGGCGAATTCGTGCCCAACGCCACGCAGCGCAAGCTGATGCGCCGCTATGCCGACCTGCAGGTCAGCGCCTGCGAGCCGTGGTCGACGCAGGAGCAGTTCGACCTGCTGCGCCGCTACCTCGCCGACCGGCACCCGGCGGGCGGCATGGCGAACATGGACATGTTCGACTACGCCGACATGGTCGAGCAGACCCCGGTGAACACCGTCGTCGTCGAATATCGCGAGCCCGGCGAGGACGGCCGCCCCGGCCGCTTGGTGGGCGCCTGCGTGACCGACAAGCATTCGGACGGCCTGTCGATGGTCTACAGCTTCTACGACGCCACCGACGACAGCCGCCGGGGCCTCGGCACCTACATCATCCTCGACCACATCACCCGCGCCGCGCGGGCCGGGCTGCCTTATGTGTACCTCGGCTACTGGATCGACGGCTGCGACCGCATGGCCTACAAAACCAAATATCGCCCGATCGAGCGGCTGAGCGCGCGCGGGTGGCGGCGGGTCGAGGAAACTTCAGCCTAAAAAATCGTCATACCGGCGAAGGCCGGTATCCAGGCAGGCCGTCGACTGGATTCCGGCTTTCGCCGGAATGACGGATGTAGGCGTGCGGCGCCTAGTGCAAGTTCGGCCGCAGCCAGGTTTCGGCCTGCTCCCCCGTCACCCCGCGCCGTTCGGCATAGTCCGCCACCTGGTCCGGGCCGATCCGCGCCACGCCGAAATATTCGCTCTGCGGGTGCGCGAAGTAGAAGCCGGAGACGCTCGCCGTCGGCAGCATCGCGAAGCTCTCGGTCAGCGTCATCCCCGTCGCGCCGGCGTCGAGCAGGCGGAACAGCTCGGGCTTGTGGCTGTGGTCCGGGCAGGCCGGGTAGCCGGGCGCCGGACGGATGCCCTCGTATTTCTCGCGGATCAGCTCGTCGTTCGAGAAATTCTCGTTCGGCGCATAGCCCCAGAACTCGCGGCGGACGCGCAGGTGCATATGCTCGGCCATCGCTTCGGCGAGCCGGTCGGCGAGCGCCTTCAGCAAAATGTCCTGATAATCGTCGTTCTGCTGCTTGAAGCGCGCCAGATGCGCGTCGATGCCGAGGCCGGCGGTGACGGCGAAGCCGCCGATCCAGTCCTCGTCGGGCGAGATGAAATCGGCGAGGCACATGTTGGCGCGCCCTTCCCGCTTCTCGACCTGCTGGCGCAGGAAGGCGAAGCGGGTCAGTTCGGTGGTCCGGTCCTCGCCGGTGTAGAGCACGACATCGTCGCCGATGCGGCGCACCGGCCAGAAGCCGATCGCGGCGCGCGCGGTCAGCCACTTCTCCTCGACGATGTTCTTCAGCATCGCCTGCGCATCGTCGAATAGCGCGCGGGCGCTCTCGCCGACCACGGCATCCTCGAGGATCGCGGGATAATTGCCCGCCAGCTCCCAGGCGCGGAAGAACGGCGTCCAGTCGATGTAGGGCACCAGCTCGGCGAGGTCGTAATCCTCGAACAGGCGAAGGCCGGCCATCTTCGGCTTCACCGGCGGATGCGCGACGAAATCGGTCTTGAAGCTGTTGGTGCGCGCCGCCGCCAAGGTGGCGAGCTTGCTCTCGCCCTTGCCGGCGCGCGCGGTGCGGATCGCCTCATATTCGCCGGCGGTGCGGTCGACGAGTTCGGCCTTCATGTCGCCTTCCGACACCAAGGCCGAGGCGACGCCGACGGCACGGCTGGCGTCGAGGACGTGGATGGTCGGGCCACTATAGGCCGGCTCGATGCGCAGCGCGGTGTGGACGCGGCTCGTCGTGGCGCCGCCGATCAACAGCGGCATCGTCATGCCGCGCCGCTCCATCTCAGTCGCAACGGTGACCATCTCGTCCAATGACGGCGTGATCAGGCCCGACAGGCCGATCATGTCGGCGTCATTCTCGTTGGCCGCCTTCAGGATGTCGTGGAACGGCACCATGACGCCAAGGTCGATGACCTCGAAATTATTGCACTGGAGCACGACGCCGACGATGTTCTTGCCGATGTCGTGAACGTCGCCCTTAACGGTCGCCATCACCACCTTGCCCTTGGCCTTGGCGCCTTCGGACTTCTCCGCCTCGATGAACGGGATCAGGTGGGCGACCGCCTTCTTCATGACACGCGCCGACTTCACCACCTGCGGCAGGAACATCTTGCCCTCGCCGAACAGGTCGCCGACGACGTTCATGCCCGACATCAGCGGGCCTTCGATGACCTCGATCGGCCGCGTCGCCAGCCGACGCGCTTCCTCGGCGTCCTCGACGACATAGGCGTCGATGCCCTTGACCAGCGCGTGCGACAGCCGGCGCTCGACCGGCCAGCTGCGCCACTCTTCGGCCTGCTTTTCAGCGACTTCGCCGCCGCCTTTGAACTTCTCCGCGAGGTCGAGCATCCGCTCGGTCGCGTCGTCGCGGCGGTTGAGGATGACGTCCTCGCAGGCGTCGCGCAGCTCGGGGTCGATGGTGTCGTAGACGTCGAGCTGGCCGGCGTTGACGATGCCCATGTCCATCCCTGCCTTGATGGCGTGGTAGAGGAACACCGAGTGCATCGCCCGGCGCACTGGCTCGTTGCCGCGGAACGAGAACGACAGGTTGGAGACGCCGCCCGAGATACGGACATGCGGGCAGCGCTTCTTGATCGCGGTACAGGCTTCGATGAAGTCGACGCCGTAATTGTTGTGCTCCTCGATACCCGTCGCCACCGCGAAGATGTTTGGATCGAAGATGATGTCCTCGGCCGGGAAGCCGTCGGCGACCAGCAGGTCGTAGGCGCGGCCGCAGATCTCGAGCTTGCGCGCCGCGGTGTCGGCCTGGCCGACCTCGTCGAACGCCATGACGACGGCGGCGGCGCCGTAGCGGCGGCAGGTGCGCGCCTGCGCGAGGAACGCCGCCTCGCCTTCCTTCATGCTGATCGAATTGACGATCGGCTTGCCCGAGACGCATTTCAGCCCCGCCTCGATAACGCTCCACTTCGAGCTGTCGACCATCACCGGCACGCGCGCGATGTCGGGCTCGGCGGCGATGAGCTTGAGGAAGGTGGTCATGGCGTACTCGGCGTCGAGCAGGCCCTCGTCCATGTTGACGTCGATGACCTGCGCGCCGCTTTCGACCTGCTGGCGCGCGACATCGACCGCGGCGGCATAGTCGCCGGCCATCACCAGCTTCTTGAACTTGGCCGAGCCGGTGACGTTGGTGCGCTCGCCGATATTGACGAAGGTCGCCACCACCGGCGCGGCCTCCACGCCCGCGTCATCTCCCGATACTGCCGCCAACGCACTCGAACTCATCGACGTCATATCCTTCAGGCTGCGAGCGTCATCGGGTCGAGCCCGGCGAGCCGCATCGCGGGCGTCAGCGTAGGGATTGCGCGCGGCAGATGATCCTTCACCGCCGCCGCCATCGCCGCGATATGCGCCGGGGTAGAGCCGCAGCAGCCGCCGACGATGTTGATGAGGCCGCTGTCCGCCCATTCGCCGATGAAGCCGCCGGTGGTGTGCGGCTGCTCGTCATACTGGCCGAGGTCGTTGGGCAGGCCGGCGTTCGGATAGGCCATGATCAGCGTATCGGCGATGCCGTTGAGCGCCTGAACGTGCGGGCGCAGCAGGTCGGCGCCGAACGAGCAATTAAGGCCGATGGTCAGCGGCTTGGCATGGCGCACCGCGTACCAGAAGGCCTCGATCGAATGGCCCGAGAGATTGCGGCCCGACATGTCGGTGATGGTCATCGAGATCATCAGCGGGATCTCGACGCCGCGCCGGTCGCCTTCCTCGAGCACCGCCATGATCGCCGCCTTGGCGTTTAAGGTGTCGAAGATCGTCTCGATCAGGATGAAGTCGACGCCACCGTCGAGAAGTGCTGCGATCTGCTCGACATAGACCTCCTTCACGCTGTCGAAATCGACCTCGCGAAACCCCGGATCGTTGACGTCGGGCGACAGCGACAGCGTCTTGTTGGTCGGCCCGAGCGCGCCGGCGACGAACCGCGGCTTGCCGTCCGCCGCCTGCGCGTCGTCCGCCGCCTTGCGGGCGATCCGCGCCGAGGCAAGGTTGATGTCGCGCACCAGCGCCTCGGCGCCATAGTCGCCCTGGCTGATCTTGGTCGCGTTGAACGTGTTGGTCGACACGATATCGGACCCTGCCGCGAGATAAGCGCGGGTGATCTCGTCGATCACGTCCGGGCGCGTCAGCGCCAGCATGTCGTTGTTGCCCTTCTGGTCGTGATTGAGGTCGAGGCTGCCCCGATAGTCGGCTTCCTGCAGCCCGTAGCTCTGGATCATCGTCCCGAAGGCGCCATCGGTCAGCAGGATGCGCTTCGCCGCCTCGGCGCGCAGCCGCTCGGCCGCTTCGCTGCGAATGGTCATGCGGCCTTCTCCTGCAGATTGCCGGCCTGCGGGCGCACGCCGAGCAGGTGGCAGATGGCGTAGGCGAGCTCCGCCCGGTTGAGCGTGTAGAAGTGGAATTGGCGCACACCGCCGGCATAGAGCCGGCGGCAGAGTTCGGCGGCGACGGTCGCGGCGACGAGCTGGCGCGCCGCCGGCTTGTCCTCCAGCCCGACGAAGAGCCGCTCCATCCAGCCCGGGATCGCGGTCTTGCACATCGTCGCCATTTTCAGGGTCTGCGCGAAATTCGACACCGGCAGGATGCCCGGCACGATCTCGGCGGTGACTCCGGCGGCGACCGCCGCGTCACGGAAGCGGAAGAAGGTATCGGGCTCGAAGAAGAACTGGGTGATCGCCCGGTGACTGCCGGCATCGAGCTTGCGCTTCAGATGGTCGATATCGGTCGCGAGCGACGCCGCTTCGGGGTGCGCCTCGGGGTAGGCCGCGACCGAAATGTCGAAGTCACCGACCTTGCGCAGCCCCGCGACCAGTTCGGCGGCGCTGGCATAGCCGTCGGCACGCGCGCTGAACGGCTGGCCGGGCACCGAGGGGTCGCCGCGCAGCGCGACGATGTGGCGGACGCCCGCCGCCCAATAGTCGCGCGCGACCTCGTCGATCTCGTCACGGCTGGCATCGACGCAGGTCAGATGCGCCGCCGGGGTCAGCGAGGTCTCGCGGACGAGGCGGGCGACGGTGTTGTGCGTACGCTCGCGCGTCGAGCCGCCGGCGCCATAGGTCACCGACACGAAGCGCGGCTGCAGTGGCTCAAGGGTCTCGATCGACGACCAGAGCGTCGCTTCCATCGCCTCGGTCTTCGGCGGGAAGAATTCGAACGAGATATCGATATCGCCGGCAAGGTCGGCATAGAGCGGCGCGCCGAGCGCGCGCGCGGCCTCCGACATCTGGGCGAGGGAAAGCGTCATGCGGCCTCCGCTTGGGGCCGCGCGGCGCGCTCCCCGATCCATAGAGTGACGGTGAGTGGCCCGCCGGTCAGGCGGTCGGCGACGCGCGCCGCAAGCCCCGCCTCCGCTAGCCAGCCGCAGACCAGCGTGTCCTCGAAGCCGAGGCGCGTGTGCGCATGCTGCGACCGCAATTCCTCGCGGTCGTGCGGCGCGAAATCGATGATCAGCAGCCGGCCGCCGGGTGCCAGCACCCGCGCCGCTTCAGCAATGGCCTGCGCGGGTTCATGCGCGAAATGCAGCACCTGGTGCAGGATCACGGTATCGGCGCCATCCCGTTCGACCGGCAGCGCATACATGTCGGCCTGACGGACCTGCGCGCGCGGCAGCCCCGCCGCCTCGATCTTGGCGCGGGCAACGCGCAGCATGTCGACGCTGCGGTCGATGCCCAGCGAGTCGCCCGCGGTGGGGCCCAGCAACTCGATCATCCGCCCCGTCCCGGTCCCGATGTCGAGCAATGTGCCGAGCGGCCGGTCGGCCAGTGCGCGCTCGATCGCCGCTTCGACCTCGGCCTCGGCGATGTGCAGCGTGCGAAGGCTGTCCCACTCGGTGGCATGCGCTGCGAAATACTCCTCGGCGACGCTGACCCGTTCGGCGCGAACGGCGCCCAGGCGCTCGACATCGCCGGTCGATACATCGACACCCCAGGCATCGAGGGCTGCGAATGCCGGCCCGGCCGCCTTGCCATGTCCGGGGCGCAGGAACACCCAGGCCCCTTCCTTGTGGCGATCGATCAGCCCGGCGTCGGCGAGGATTTTCACATGACGCGAGACGCGGGGCTGGCTCTGGCGCAGCACCTGCGCGAGTTCGCCGACCGAAAGCTCCATCCGCCGCACCAGCGACAGAATGCGAAGCCGCGTCGGATCGGCCAGCGCGCGGAAGATGGGCAGGGCGTTCTGCATCGGATGCAGATATAAATATATCTTTATATGCGGTCAACGGATTGACTCGCGTGGACCCATGTTGCTTCCAAAAGGTTCGCCCATCGGGTTGAGTCAGGGTTTGGGAGATTCGAATTGCGCGCCACTCGCGTTGCCGTCTTGTTGACGGCCAGCCTTCTTGCCGCCTGCGCGACGACTCCCGGCAACCAGCTCGCGGCCGAACGCGATCCGTGGGAAAAGACCAACCGCGGCGTCTACAAGTTCAACCGCGGGCTCGACAAAGCCGTGGTGACCCCGGCAACCAAGGTCTACCGCGCGGTGACTCCGAAAGCCGCGCAGCGCGGCATCGGCAATGCCTTCAACAATGTCGACGAGCCCTTCTCGTTCGTGAACGCGGTGCTGCAGGGCAAGGTCCGCCAGGCGTTCCGCACCGCGGCGCGCTTCCTGATCAACACCACGCTCGGCGTCGGCGGCCTCGCCGATCATGCGACCGACATGGGCCTGCCCGAAGAACCCGAGGATTTGGGTCAGACGCTCGCGGTCTGGGGCCTCGATTCCGGCGCCTATGTCATGCTGCCGCTGTTCGGCCCCTCGACGGTGCGCGACACCATCGGCTTCGCGGTGGAGCGCTTCAGCGACCCCTACCGGCTGGCGCTCAACGAGGCCAATCTCGACACGATGGAGACGATCGGCGTCACCGGCCTCGAGCTCGCCGATACCCGTTCCTATGTGATGGACACCGCCGACCCGCTGCTCGAGGGCAGCGCCGACGAATATGCGACGGTGAAGTCGGCCTATCTCCAGTACCGCTGGAATGCGATCCACGACGGCGCGCCGCCCGAGGATTACGACGAGACCCATCCGGTCGAGCAGATTCCCGCCGCCGCGCCGACCGATCCCGATCCGGTGGCAGCGCCAGCCGCCACGGCGCCCGGCGAAGCGACGCCGGCGCCGGCCGACGCCCCTGCGGCTGAGCCGCCCGCCCCGGCAGCCACGACGCCCGCAGCGGAACCGACGCCCGCACCGGCGCCGGAGAAGCCGACCGAGCCGAAGCCCTAATCTAGCGTCGCTGCATGTTGGCGCTGCCGCCCGGCATGCGCACTTCCAGGCTGTCGAGCCCTTCGCCGAGCCAGATCTGGCAGGCGAGCCGCGAGGTGCGGCCGACGCCATAAGCGAAGTCGAGCATATCCTCTTCCTCGTCGCTGGCCGGCGGCAACTTGGCGAAATCGCCCTCGGCAACGATGACATGGCAGGTCGAGCAGGCCATCGCGCCTTCGCAGGCGCCCTCGAGCGGCTGGTCGTGGGCCTGCGCCAGTTCGAGCAGCCGGATACCTGCGGCACCTTCCGCCTCGACGCTGTTACGCCCGTCCGCCGACACGAACTTCACCTTCGTCACGCCGCCCTCACCCCCTGTGCCCGCACCGCATCGTTGATCATCGCCATCGCCCGGTCGATCTCGTCGGCGGTCGTGAACCGCCCCCAGCCGATGCGCAGGCTCGCCTTCGCCAGCGCGTCGGGCAGCCCGAGCGCCGCCAGCACATGGCTGGGCTTGCCCTTCGCCGAAGCACAGGCGGCACCCGCCGATACCGCCAGGCCACGCAAATCGGCGAGAAGCCGCGCGCCATCGACGCTGGGAAAGCAGAGGTTGAGATTGCCGTGCCAGCGCGCGGTGGCTGAGCCGTTGAGACTGTAGGGCACATCGAGGGCGGCGAGCGCCCGGTCCCACAATTCCCGAACATGCGCCGCATCAGCGTCGAGGCGTGCCGCCGCCACCTCGGCGGCCTTGCCGAAGCCGACGCACAGCATCGGCGCGAGCGTTCCAGAGCGCAGCCCGCCGCCCTCCTGTCCACCACCGTGCATCTGCGGCGCAAGGCGCGTGCCGGGGCGCACGTAGAGCGCGCCAATGCCCTTGGGACCATAGGCCTTGTGTCCTGACAGGCTGAGCAGATCGACGCCGAGCGCGTCGACGTCCACCGGGATTTTGGCGAACGCCTGCGCCGCGTCGCAGTGCATCACCGCACCCGCGCGCTTTGCCAGCGCCGCCACCTCGGCAACGGGCTGGATCACGCCGATCTCGTTGTTGACCGCCATTACCGAGACGATCGCGACATCGTCGCCGATGGCAGCGGCGGCCGCGTCGAGGTCGATCAGCCCATCGGCATCGACGCCCAGAACGGTCAGTTCGGCGCCAAGCTCACGGAGGTACTCGGCGGTATCGAGCACGCAGCTATGCTCCGTCGCAACGGTGACGATGCGCCGCCGCGCTTGTCCCGGCGCGGTCAGCACACCTTTCAGCGCGAGATTGGTCGCCTCGGTAGCGCCGCTCGTAAAAACAAGGGCTTCGGGCAGCATGTTGAGAAGGCGCGCGATCTGCGCACGGGCGTTATCGACCGCCGCTTCGGCTTCCCAGCCGGGGCGATGCTGCGAATGCGGGTTGCCGAACCGGTCGAGCAGGAACGGCTGCATCGCGGCTGCCACCGCCGGATCGACCGGGGTCGTCGCCTGATAGTCGAGGTAGATCGGCGCCGCCATCAGGCCGCTTTCGCCGCCTGGCGCTTCGCCAGCGATGTCCAGGCTTCGGCGAAGCTCTCGACCTCGGCGGCGGTCGTGTGCCAGCCGAGGCTCACCCGGATCGCCTCACCGGCGGCCTCCGGCCCGATACCCATCGCCGCCAGGACATGGCTGGCCTTGACCTTGCCCGACGAGCAGGCCGCGCCGCTCGACACCTGATAGCCGGCGAGATCGAGCGCGATGAGCTGCGTCGAGGCAGCGACGCCGGGCATGCGGATGCAGCTGGTGGTGCCGAGGCGCGGCGCACCCGCGCCGAAGATCTCGACACTTGGCACTCCGGCGCGCAGCCGTTCCTCCAGCCGATCGCGCATCTCCGTGACGCGAGCTATCCAGTTCGTATCGGCGCGCGCCTCCAGCGCCGCGGCAAAGCCGGCGATTCCCGGCAGATTCTCCGTGCCGGCGCGAAAACCCCGCTCCTGCCCGCCGCCGCGCTGTACCGCGCTCAGATCCTCAGCACAGCGGACGATCAGCGCGCCGACACCAGGTGGCCCGCCGAGTTTATGCGCCGACACCGCGACGAAATCGGCCGCCGGCAGCGACAGCTTGCCCGCCGCCTGCACCGCATCGACCAGCACCCGCGCACCATGATCGCGGGCGAGGCGCAACACCCCGTCGATCGGCTGGATGACGCCGGTCTCGTTGTTGACCTGCATCACCGCGACCAACACCGGGCCTTCCGCCTGCGCCAGCAGTCCTTCCAACGCCGCGAGATCGATAATCCCATCGCCATCCACCGGCGCGACGATCGCGCCCCCGGCCTGCGCCAGCACCGCGCTATGCTCGACCGCCGATACAATCCGCGTCGCCGCCGGCACGCCGTGAAGCGTGAGCCCCAGCGCCTCGGTACCGCCGCTCGTGAAAACAATCGCTTGCGGCTGACAGCTCAGATAGCGCGCCATCTGTTCGCGCGCTGCCTCCAGCGCGCCCTTGGCCTTCCGCCCCGCGCCATGCACCGACGACGGGTTCGCCCACGCCCGCGCGGCGGCCGTCATCGCCTCGACGGCGGCGGGCTCGATCGGCGTGGTGGCGTTATAGTCGAGATAGGCGGGCATGGCAGCGAGAGCGGTTCCGGTTGCGGAGTCGGGCTTGTCCCATATATAGGCGCTCGCCATGCCTGAAGTCATTTTCCCCGGCCCCGACGGCCGTCTCGAGGGCCGCTACCAGCCCGGTACCCGTCCCCGCGCGCCGGTGGCGATCATCCTGCACCCGCATCCGGGCACGATGAACAACCACATCGTGCATATGCTGTACAACGCCTTCACCAAGCGCGGCTTCTCGACGCTCCGCTTCAATTTCCGCGGCGTCGGCCGCAGCCAGGGCGAGTTCGACAACGGCATCGGCGAACTGTCCGACGCGGCGTCGGCGCTCGACTGGATGCAGCAGTTCAACCCGGAAGCGCAGATCACCTGGGTCGCCGGCTTCAGCTTCGGCGCCTGGATCGGCATGCAGCTTTTGATGCGCCGGCCGGAGATCAAGGGCTTCATCTCGGTGGCCCCACCCGCCAACCTCTACGACTTCGGCTTCCTCGCGCCCTGCCCGTCCTCGGGCCTGATCGTGAACGGCGCGAACGACGAAGTGGTGACCGCCGGCGGCGTGCAGAAGCTCGTCGACAAGCTGAAGACGCAGCGCCACATCACCATCACCCATGAGGTGGTCGAGGGCGCCAACCATTTCTTCGAAAAGGAAATGGTCGAGCTTCAGGGCCTCGTCGAGAATTATATCGACGCGCGCATGGCAGCGCTTCCCCGCTAAGCCTTGGTTCGCCGCTCGAACGGCGTCGACAGCACCAGCCGCGTCTCGACGCTGTCGACGCCGCGCGCCAGCCGGATCGCCTGCACGATGCGGTCGAGATCGGCGGTGTCCGCCGCGCTCACCTCGGCGAGCAGATCGATCTCGCCGGCGAGCGCATGCACGGTGACGATCTCGGGGTGCTTCGCCAGTTCGGGCAACGTCGTCTCGCAGCGCCCGCCCGCGCCGTTGCGCACGAACAGCCAGGCGCGCAGCCGCGGCCTGGCCGACATAGCGCCGCGATCGATGGTGTAGGCGGCGATCGCCCCTGAGCGCTCCAGCCGCGCCAGCCGGTCCTGCGTCGCGCTGCGCGACAGGCCGATGCGCCGCGCCAGATCGACGACGCTTGCCCGCGCATTGCGCTCCAGCGCCAGCAACAACGCCTCATCCTTGTCGTCGAGCGTCACAGTCTCTCCCTACCGGCGATCTGCCGGCCCCGGCGACACAAATACGGGCGAACCCGCGGCACGCCGCCGCTAGCAGAGGCTGACCGACAGCGGAGAGAGTTAGCATGGATTGCCTGAACATCGACACCGTCGCCGCCATCGAGGTGGGCCCCGGCTGCTATCGCCGCGATCTGCCCACGGCGGGTGGCGTGCGCGCCTGGATCGTCGACATGGACCCGGGCGCCCAGTGGCCGCATGTCGACCAGCATGACCGCTACGGCGAGGAAGTGCTGGTGCTGTCGGGCGAGATGATCGACGGCGACCGGCGCATCGGCCCCGGCACCTACATCCTCTACGGCCCCGACAGCGCGCACCAGCCGCGCACCGAGATCGGCGTGCGGCTGTTCGGGATCAACGTCGTCGGCTGACGCCTATTTGGCGCGCGACCACCAGTTTGCGGCGTCCTGCACCTCGACCTTGCCGCTGCGACGGTCGTAGAGGCACAGCATCAACCCCTGCGCGCCCTTCATGTGCGGTTGCGGGTAGATGCCGCTGACGAGGCGCGTGTCGTAGCCGACATCGTCGCTGAAGCGGATCGTGCTCTTGCCGACGTACGGCTTGGTGAAGCCGGTGGCCTTCGCGCAGGCGGTGGCGACCTTGGCTTCGAGCGCGGCGTAGCTCTCCGGGGTGGCGGCGCCAACTGTGGTGGAGGCGGCGCTGCCCGTGAGCAGCGCGGCGAGGAGGAAGAGTTTCTTCATGACCGATGAACTCGCCCGCCGCCGATCGGTTGCGGAACGCCGGTCGTTGTCGGGAAGCTGGTGGGCTTGCCGTCGAGCACGCGCACCGCGAGATAGGCGAAGGCCTGCGCCTCGAGCATGTCGCCATCCCAGCCCACCGCCTCGACCGGATCGACGGGCATGTTGAGTCGCTGGCGCAGCATCGTCATCAGCGCCGCATTGTGCCGCCCGCCGCCCGCCACCAGCAGCCGCGCGGTCGGCTCGGGGACATGACCGAGGCCGATGCGCACCGATTCGGCGGTGAAGGCGGCAAGGGTCGCGGCGCCATCCGCGAGGCACAGCCCTTTCACGCCGGCGATCGAGAAATCATTGCGGTCGAGCGATTTGGGTGGCGGCGCGGCGAACCACGGCAGCTCGCACATCGCCGCCAGCCGCGCCTCATCGACCTTGCCCGACAGCGCCAGCGCCCCACCCTCGTCATGGGTGAGCCCGCCCTGCTCGCGCACCCAGTCGTCGATCAGCGCGTTGCCGGGGCCGGTGTCGAAGGCGATCATGTCGTCGTCGCGGCTGCCGAACCAGGTAATGTTGCCGACGCCGCCCAAATTGAGCACTGCCACCGCCTGCCGACAGCCGAGGCCCGGCACTTCGCGCAAGGGCTCGACCAGCGCGCGGTGGAACACCGGCACCAGCGGCGCGCCCTGCCCGCCCGCCGCCACGTCCGCCGAGCGGAAATCATCGACGACGGTGACGCCCGACAGCTTCGACAGCAGCGCGCCGTCGCCGATCTGCCAGGTCCAGCGCCGGTCGGGGCGGTGTGCAACGGTCTGGCCGTGGAAGCCAATGACGTCGACGTCGTCGGGGGCGACGCCCGCTTTTTCGAGCAGCGCCTCGACCGCCTCGTCATGCGCGACGGTCAGATCGAGCGCGATCCGGTCGATCTCCTTGTGGGCGGCCGGTGCGTCCATCGCCAGCGCCAGTTCCATCGCGCGGCGCAGCTTGGCGCGCATCGCCTCGTCATAGGGCTGCGAATGATGCTCGATCGGGCGGACGATGGTCTCGCCGTCGGTCTCGATCAGTGCGGCGTCGACGCCGTCCATCGAGGTGCCCGACATCAATCCGACCGCAAGCCGCAAGCCGCTACCCACGTCGACCAACTCCATGCTAAGCGCGGCGCGCCATGACAGCCTACCGCTCCGATCTGCTCCGCGTCCTAGACGAACGCGGCTACATCCACCAGACGACCGACGGCGCCGCGCTCGATGCGCTGGCGCTGAAGCAGGTGGTGCCCGGCTATATCGGCTTCGATCCGACGGCGCCCTCGCTGCACGTCGGCAGCCTCGTGCAGATCATGCTGCTGCGCCGGCTCCAGCAGACCGGCCACAAGCCGATCGTTCTGATGGGCGGCGGCACCGGCAAGATCGGCGACCCGAGCTTCAAGGACGAGGCGCGGAAGTTGCTCGGCGCGGATTCAATCCAGTCGAACGTCAATTCGATCAAGCGCATCTTCGAGCGCTTCCTGACCTTCGGCGACGGCCCCACCGACGCGGTGATGCTCGACAATTCCGAATGGCTCGACAAGCTCGAGTACATCCCGTTCCTGCGCGATGTCGGCCAGCATTTCTCGGTCAACCGCATGCTGAGCTTCGATTCGGTGAAGCTGCGCCTCGACCGCGAACAGTCGCTAAGCTTCCTCGAGTTCAACTACATGATCCTGCAGGCCTATGACTTCATGGAGCTGCAGCGTCGCGCGAACTGCCGCCTGCAGATGGGCGGCTCCGACCAGTGGGGCAACATCGTCAACGGCATCGAGCTGACCCGCCGCATGGACGGCGTCGAGGTGTTCGGCGTCACCACCCCGCTCATCACCACCGCCGACGGCGGCAAGATGGGCAAGACCATGTCGGGCGCGGTGTGGCTGAACGAGGACAGCTTGCCCGCCTATGATTACTGGCAATTCTGGCGGAACACCCACGATGCCGACGTCGGCAAGTTCCTGAGGCTGTTCACCGATATTCCCGTCGACGAGATCGCGCGGCTGGAGGCGCTGCAGGGTTCCGAGATCAACGACGCCAAGAAGGTGCTGGCCGACGCCGCGACCGCGCTCTGCCGCGGCCCGGAAGCCGCTGTTGCCGCTGCCGAAACGGCGCGCACCACCTTCGAGCAGGGCTCGGCGGGCGCCGACCTGCCCACGCTCGCGGTATCGGGCTCGATCGGGCTGATCGACGCGATTCTGCAACTGGGTTTCGTCGCCTCGAAGAACGAGGCGCGGCGGCTGATCGCGCAGGGCGGCGCCCGCGTCGACGGCGAATCAGTAACCGACGAGGCTTATGTCATCGCGGTCTCGGGTCAGGTGAAGCTGTCGGCGGGCAAGAAGCGCCACGGCGTGCTCACCGCGGCGTAAGAGCGTCGTTAGCGGGCCGAGGTCGACCACGGGCGCCAGTTGAGCACCCAGCGGTCGGCGCGGCGACGCTCCGCTTCGGTGATCTTCTGCGCGACCTCGGCGGCGGTCTGCCCCCCGGCCTGCGCCGTCACCCCGTGGCCGCGCACCTGCGCCAGCCGCGCCCACATATAGGCGCCCGGCAGGTCGACCCACGTCCCCTTGCCGTCGGCATAGGCGTCGGCGAGCGCGAGCTGCGCCGGGGCATAGCCACGGTTGGCGGCACGGTAGAAATAAGCGGCGGCGGTGGCGTCGTCCGCCTTCACGCCGCGCCCTTCCGCGTACATCGTGCCGAGCATCGTCTCGGCGATCGCCGAACCCTGATCGGCGAGCTTCTGGAAATCGTGGCGCGCCGCCTTGAAGCGCTTCGCCTCATAGGCGGCCACCGCCCGCTCGAAGAGCCTGGCGTTGTCGGGCGCCGCGGCGGCGGGCGTCGCGAACAGAGTGATGGCGATCAGCAGGATGCGCATGGAATGCTGCCTTTGCCCGCCGCTCAGCCCGACCGCAAGAGACCGACCGCCGCATCCCGCTCGAACAGATAGAGCAAGGTACGCGCCGCTTGGCCCCGCGCGCTCGACAGCCCGCCGTCGCGGTCGACGAGCAGCCGCGCGTCGTCGCGGGCAACCGGCAGCAGCTCGGCCATCTGCACCGGGTCGGCCAGCCGCCATTCGGCCTCGCCCGATTGCTTGGTGCCGAGGATTTCGCCGGCGCCGCGCAGGCGTAGATCCTCCTCGGCGATGCGAAAGCCGTCGTTGGTTTCGCGCATCAGCGCCAGCCGCGCGCGCGCCGTCTCGGAAATCGCCGGGGAGCGCAGCAGCAGGCATACCGAGCGGCCACTGCCGCGCCCGACCCGCCCGCGCAGCTGGTGGAGCTGGGCAAGGCCGAAGCGCTCGGCCTGCTCGACGATCATCAGGGTGGCGTTGGGCACGTCGACTCCGACCTCGATGACGGTGGTCGCGACCAGCACCGACAGGCGGCCGTCGGCGAACTCGGCCATCACCGCGTCCTTCTCCGGCCCCTTCATGCGGCCGTGGACGACGCCGATCGCCGCGCCATAATGCTCGCGCAGCGACGCGGCGCGCTCCTCGGCGGCGGCGAGGTCGCCCTTCTCCGACTCCTCGACCAGCGGACACACCCAATAGGCCTGCCCGCCGTTGGCGATATGGCGGCCGACGCCGGCATAGACTTCCATCAGCCGTTCGAGCGCCGTGACGCGCGTCTCGATCGGCTGGCGGCCCGGCGGCATCTCGTCGATCCGCGACACATCCATCTCGCCGTACACGGTCAAGGTCAGCGTGCGTGGGATCGGCGTCGCGGTCATCACCAGCACATGCGCCGGCAACTCGGCCTTGGCGGCGAGCATCAGCCGCTGGTGGACGCCGAAGCGGTGCTGCTCGTCGATCACCACGAAGCCGAGATCGCGGTAGGTCACCGCCTCCTGGAAGATCGCATGGGTGCCGACGAGGATGTCGATATCGCCGGCGGCCAGCCGCTCCAGCGTCTCGGCGCGGGTGCGGCCCTTCTCGCGCCCGGTGAGGATCGCGACCTTGACCGGCAAGCCGTCAAGCAGCGCGGTGAGGTTGGCGAGATGCTGGCGGGCAAGGATTTCGGTCGGCGCGAGCATCGCCGCCTGCGCGCCGCTCTCGACCGCCGTCAGCATCGCCAGCAGCGCCACCAAGGTCTTGCCCGACCCGACATCGCCCTGCAGCAGCCGCAGCATCGGCGACGCCTGCGCCAGATCGCCGTTGATTTCGTTGACCGAGCGGAGCTGTGCCCCGGTCGGGCGGTAGGGCAGCTTCGCCGTCAGCGCCTCGGCGAGCTTCCCCGTCACCGGCAGCGGTCGCCCCCGCCGGCGGCGGGTATCGGCGCGGACCAGCATCAGCGCGAGCTGGTTGGCGAACAGTTCGTCATAGGCGAGCCGCTGGCGCGCCGGTCCTTCGGCGTCGAGCGCGTGAACCTTGGTCAGCGCCTCGCGCCACGCCGGCCAGCCTCGCGTCGACAGCACGCTCGGCTCGATCCACTCGTCGAGCTCGGGCGCGCGCTCCAGCGCCGACTGCACCAGCACGCCCATGCGGCGGTTGGCGATGCCCTCGGTCAGCCCGTAGACCGGCTCGCGCTCGGGGATGGTGTCGGCGGTGCCGACCGGCACGACATGATCCGGGTGCACCATCTGCAGCGCCTGGCCGTAGCGTTCGAGCCGCCCCGACACGAGGCGGCGCTCGCCGACCGGCAGCAGTTTCTTCGCGTAGCCGCCGCGGTCGGAGAAATAGACCAGAGTCACCGGATTGCCGGCCTCGTCCATGCAGCGCACCCGCGTCGGCGAGCGCGGGCCGCCGGCGTCGTGGCCGACGACGCGCAGCTCGACCGTCACGATGCGGTCGACCCACGCCATCGACAGCTCCTCGACGCGGAATCGCTCGATCGCCGATACCGGCAGGTGGAACAGCAGGTCGACTGCCCGGTTGAGACCCAGCCGCGCGAGCCCGCGGGCGACCGCGGGTCCGACGCCTTTCAGCGCGGAGGCTTCGGCGAACAGGGGGTTGAGGATGCTGGGACGCATGGGGTATCCGACCGCGACGTTAAACGATGGCGCGGGCCGGTTCTACCGGTGTCGCGCCGTTGCCGATTCCGCGAAAGCCCACATGACCGACGATCTCGACTTCCGCCGCCGGCGCATCGCCTTCCGCGCCTGGCACCGCGGCACCAAGGAAGCCGATCTGATGATCGGCGGCTTCGCCGACCGCTATGCCGCCGGCTGGAATAGCGAAGAGCTCGACTGGTTCGAGGATCTGCTTGCCGAGCAGGACGTCGATATCATGGCCTGGGCGCTCGGCCGGCAGGCGCCGCCGGCGCGCTATCACGGGCCGCTGCTCGACGCGCTGATGAAGCTCGATTTCATCGGCAAGGCCCGATGAGGATTAGGACGTGATCGATTTCAAGCGGCTCGTTCAGGCGAAGGAATCGCTGACGCTCGCCGGCGTGCCGGCGGGGTTTCAGCCGTGGCTGCTCGCCGACCTCGCGCGCGCCGCCAAGGGCCGCGCCGTCTATGTGGCGCCGGATGAAGCCGCGGCGCGCAGCGTGCTCGACGCCGCCACCTATTTCGCGCCCGAACTGACGACGATCTTCATTCCCGCCTGGGACACCCTGCCCTACGACCGCGCCTCGCCGAGTCTGCGCGTTACCTCCGACCGCCTCGCCGGCATCGCCGCGCTGGCGGCGAAGCAGCAGGGCGCCGAGCTGGTGGTGACCACGGTCAACGCGCTGACGCAACGCACGCTGGCGCCGGGCCGCATCGCCGCGCTGACCGCGCGCATCGCGCCCGGCGAGCGCATCGACCGCGACCGGCTGGCGGCAAAGCTGCAGTCGAACGGCTATGTCCGCACCGACACGGTGGCGGAGGCCGGCGAGTTCGCGATCCGCGGCGGCCTGCTCGATCTGTTTCCGGCGGGCGAGGAGCTGGCGCTGCGTCTCGACTTCTTCGGCGACGAGATCGAGACGGTGCGCCGCTTCGACCCCGGCAGCCAGCGCACCGTCGAGACCAGCCCCGGCTTCACCCTGATGCCGGTCTCGGAAATCCTGCTCACCGACGAAACGGTGCGCACCTTCCGCAAGGGCTATGTCGAGGCGTTCGGGGCGACGGCGACCGGCGATCCGCTGTATCAGGCGATCAGCGACGGGCGGCGACTGGCAGGCATGGAGAATTGGCTGCCGCTGTTCGAGCCCGGCCTCGCCACCCTGTTCGACTATTTCGGCGACGACGACGTCATCGTCCGCGATGCCGGCGCCGAGAAGGCCGCCGAGCAGCGCTTCGAGGCGATCGCCGACTATTACGACAACCGCACCGCCGCGCTCGCCACTTCGAAGGGCAGCTACCGGCCGCTCGCGCCGAACGCGCTCTACCTGCCGCCAGAGGAATGGCGCGAGCGGCTCGCGGCGCACCGCGTCCACCTCACCTCACCGTTCCATGTGCCCGAGGACACGGCGCGCGCCGTCGACCTCGGCGCCGAGCCGGCGCGCGATTTCGCCCCCGAGCGCGCGGCGAACGAGAATGTCTATGAGGCGGTGCAGCGCCACGTCGATGCGCTGCGCAAGGCGAAGACGCGCGTCGTGCTCGCCAGCTACACGGCTGGTGCGCGCGAGCGGCTGGGCGGCCTGCTCACCGATCATGGGCTGAAGAAGTTCGCGCTCGCCGATAGCTGGCAGGAGGCGTTGGGCGCCGCCGCCGATGGGCGCGTGGCGATGGCGGTGGTGCCGCTGGAGCATGGCTTCACGGTCGACGGCCTCGCCGTGCTGACCGAGCAGGACATGCTCGGCGACCGGCTGATCCGCCGGAAGCGGGTGAAGAAGGCCGACGCCTTCCTCGCCGAGCTGGCGATGCTGACGCCCGGCGACCTCGTCGTCCATCAGGACCACGGCATCGGCCGCTACGAGGGGCTGACCACCATCCCGGTCGGCAACGCGCCGCACGACTGCGTGATGCTGACCTACGACGGCGGCGACAAGCTGTACGTCCCCGTCGAGAATATCGACGCGCTGTCGCGCTACGGCGCCGAGAACGAAGGCGTGTCGCTCGACAAGCTCGGCGGCGTGCAGTGGCAGGCCCGCAAGGCGCGGATGAAGGAGCGCATCCGCGAGATCGCGGGCGAAATCCTGAAGACCGCTGCCGCCCGCGCCACCCGCCCCGCCCCCGCCGCCGAGGTCGATCCGTCGGCCTATGCGCAGTTCGTCGACCGCTTCCCCTATGCCGAAACCGACGACCAACAGAAATCGATCGACGACGTCATCGGCGACTTGTCGTCGGGGCATCCGATGGATCGGCTGGTTGTCGGCGACGTCGGCTTCGGCAAGACCGAGGTGGCGTTGCGCGCTGCCTTTGTCGCGGCGATGTCGGGGATGCAGGTGGCGATCGTCTGCCCCACCACCTTGCTTGCGCGCCAGCATTACCAGAATTTCCGCGAGCGCTTCGCCGGCTTCCCGGTCGAGGTGCGCCAGCTGTCGCGGCTCGTCGCCTCGGGCGAGGCCAAGAAGGTGCGCGAGGGGCTGACCGACGGCTCGGTCGATATCGTCGTCGGCACCCACGCCATCCTCGCCAAGGGCATCGAATTCAAGCAGCTCGGCCTCGTCGTCGTCGACGAGGAGCAGCGGTTCGGCGTCGTCCACAAGGAGCGGCTGAAGGCGCTTAGGAACGATGTCCATGTGCTGACGCTCACTGCGACGCCGATTCCGCGCACCCTGCAGATGGCGATGTCGGGGCTGCGTGAGCTGTCGGTGATCACTACGCCGCCGGTCGACCGCCTCGCGGTGCGCACCTACGTCATGCCGTGGGATGAAGTGGTGGCGCGCGAGGCGCTGCTGCGCGAGCACTACCGCGGCGGCCAGAGTTTCTTCGTGACGCCGCGCATCGCCGACCTGCCCGATATCGAGAAATTCCTGCGCGAGAGCGTGCCCGAGGTGCGCTATGTCATCGCGCACGGCCAGATGTCGCCGACCGAGGTCGAGGAGCGCATGAGCGCCTTCTACGACAAGCAATATGAGGTGCTGGTCTCGACGACGATCATCGAATCGGGGCTCGACATCCCGAGCGCCAACACGCTGATCGTGCACCGCGCCGACATGTTCGGCCTCGCGCAGCTCTACCAGATCAGGGGCCGCGTCGGCCGGTCGAAGATCCGCGCCTACGCCTATCTGACCACGCCGGCCGACATGTCGATCACCGAGACGGCGGAGAAGCGGCTGCAGGTGCTATCGAGCCTCGACTCGCTGGGCGCCGGCTTCCAGCTGGCCAGCCACGACCTCGACATCCGCGGCGCCGGCAATCTGCTCGGCGACGAGCAGTCGGGGCATATCCGCGAGATCGGCTTCGAACTCTACCAGCAGATGCTGGAGGACGCGATCGTCGCCGCCCGCGCCGAAAGTCAGGGTCTGAAGCCGCCCGAGGATGCGTTCAGCCCGACGATCACCGTCGACGCGCCGATCCTCATCCCCGAGGATTATGTCCCCGACCTCAACCTGCGCATGGCGCTCTACCGCCGGATGAGCGAGCTCGAGGACCGCCGCGCCATCGATGGCTTCGCCGCCGAGTTGATCGATCGGTTCGGCAAGCTGCCGGCCGAGGTGAAGAACCTCATCATGGTGCTTGAAACCAAACAGAATTGCCGCGTGGCGTGCATCTCGAAGATCGAGGCCGGGCCGCGCGGTGCCATTGTCAGCTTCCAGGGCGGCTTCCCCAATCCCAAGGGCCTGTTCGACTATATCGACCGGCTGAAGGGCACCGCGAAACTGCGCCCCGACCAGAAGATGGTGGTGTCGCGCGACTGGGGCGGCCCCGACGCGCGGCTGAACGGCGTGCTGCAGCTGTCGCGCGGCCTCGCCAAGGTGGCGAAAGGCGAGGAGGTGAAGCCGAAGGCGGCGCCCCCGGCTCCGCCGCCCGCACCCAAGAAGCCGGTGATCGGCAGTTTCCAGAGCAAGCGGCGGTAAGATGAAACGGATCGGAGCAGCCCTCGCGTTGACGATGCTGGCGGCGGCGGCCCCGGCGGACGACCCCCTCCTTCGCCCAATCGCGCCCGACTTTGCCAAGCAGTGGCTGACGCCGCAGCCGCCAGTGAAAGTCTTCGGCAACACCTATCTCGTCGGCTTCGGCGGCATGAACGTCGCGCTGATCAAAACGAAGACCGGCCTTATACTTATCGATGGCGCGCTGCCGCAGGCGGTGCCGGCGATCGAGGACAACATCGTCAAGCTCGGTTTCCGCCTGAAAGACGTCGAGCTGATCCTTAGCACCGAGCCGCATTACGACCATGCCGGCGGCCTCGCCGCGCTGACGCGCGATACCGGCGGGCTGGTGGTGGCGAGCAAGCCGGCCGGCGCGGTGCTGAAGCGCGGGCGCAACGGCCCCGATGATCCGCAGATGGCGGATTTGCTGCCCTTCCCGCCGGTCGAACGGCTGCGGATGGTGCGCGACGGCGAGAAGGTGCGGCTTGGTGATGTCATCGTCACCGCTGTCGCCACGCCCGGCCATACCGCAGGCAGCATGAGTTGGACGTGGAAGAGCTGCGAGGGCGAGCGCTGCGTCGACATGGTGTTCGGCGCCAGCCTCAACCCGGTGTCGGCAGAAGGCTACCGCTTCTCCGACCCGGCCAACGCCGCTGTGGTCACCGCCTTCCGCTACAGCTTCGCCCGGCTGCGCGAACTGCCGTGTGACATGCTGATCAGCGCCCATCCGGTCCATTCGGGCGGCGTCGAGAAGATGGCGCGGCTGATCGAAGGCGCCTCCCCCAACCCCTTCCTCGATCCCGGCGCCTGCAGCGCCTATGCCGACAAATATGCGCGGCTGCTCGACGAGCGATTGGCGCGGGAGGCGCGTTGACCGGCGGCTGAGAATCGCGCCATCCTCGCCGCATTCGAACGGGGGAGCTGATGATGACGCGGTGGATGATGCTGGCCGGCGTGGCGCTGGTGATGTCGGGTGGCGCGCTGGCGCAGACGGCGCCGAAGCCCGCCAAGCGGCCCTTCCAGGTCACCTCGCCCAACGGCGCGCGCGCCGACGATTATTACTGGCTGCGCGACGACACCCGCAAGAACCCCGACATGCTCGCCTATCTGAAGGCGGAGAACGATTATGCCGATGCGCAGCTGAAGGCGCTGAAGCCGCTGCAGGACAAGCTCTACGAAGAGACCGTCGCGCACATCAAGCAGGACGACAGCTCGGTCCCCTACCAGAAGAACGGCTATTGGTACGGCACCCGATTCGAGACCGGCGCCGACTATTCGATCATCGAGCGGCGCAAGGGCAGCCGCGACGCGCCGGCCGAGACGATGTTCGACCAGCCGGCGATGGCGAAGGACAAGGCGTTCTTCGCGATCGGCGACTGGGCGGTCAGCCCCGACAACCGGCTCGTCGCCTGGGCCGAGGATATCGTCGGCCGCCGGCAATATGTGCTGAAGGTGAAGGACCTCACCACCGGCAAGGTGTTCGCCGATACGGTCGACAACATCGAGCCGAACGTCGTCTGGTCGGGCGACGGCAAGAGCGTGCTCTACGTCGCCAAGGACGCCACCACCCTGCGCGGCTATCAGGTGAAGGCGCATGCGCTGGGCACCGCGGTGGCGAGCGACAGGCTGATCTACGAGGAGAAGGACGACACCTTCTCGATGGGCATCGGCCGCACCGCCGACGACCGCTTCGTCTGCATCATTTCGCAGAGCACGGTCAGCGACGAGCAGCGTTGCGCCCCAACCGCGGCGCCGACCAGCTTCACCGTGCTCGCGCCGCGCGCCCGCGAGTTCCGCTACAGCGCCGACCACCTCGGCAACCGCTGGATCATCCGCACCAACCGCGACGCGAAGAACTACAAGCTGGTGACGCTCGCCGACGCCGACGCAGCGAACGGCGTCGCCGCGTGGCGCGACCTGACGCCGGCGAGCGACAAGGTCTTCATCGAGAATTTCGAGCCGTTCGAGGGCTTCATCGCCATCGACGAGCGCGAGGGCGGCAACCGCAAGGTGCGGCTACTCGGCGACGACGGCAAGTCGACGGCGGTGACTGCCGACGAGCCCGCCTATCGGATGATGCTCGACGTCAACGAGGAGCCGGCCACGCCATGGGTGCGCTACACCTACGCCTCGCTGGTAACGCCGACGACGACCTATGAGGTCAACGCGAAGACCGGCGAGCGCCGCGTGCTGAAGGTCGCGCCCGTCCCCGGCTACGACCCCGCCAACTACGTCACCGAGCGCGTCTGGGCGACCGCGCGCGACGGGGTGAAGGTGCCGGTGTCGGTGGTGTACCGGAAGGGCACCAAGCTCGACGGCACCGCGCCGCTGTTTCAATACGCCTATGGCAGCTACGGCTATTCGACCGACCCCGCCGTCGACGCCGGCCGCATCGGTCTGCTCGACCGCGGCGTGGTCTACGCGATCGCGCATATCCGCGGCGGGCAGGAAATGGGCCGTGGCTGGTACGACGACGGCCATCTCCTGAAGAAGAAGAACAGCTTCACCGACTTCATCGACGTCACCCGTCACCTCGTCGCGACCAGATATGCCGCGAAAGACCGGGTCGCGGCGATGGGCGGCAGCGCCGGCGGGCTGCTGATGGGCGCCGTCGCCAACATGGCGCCCGAGGACTATAAGCTGATCGTCGCGCAGGTGCCGTTCGTCGACGTGGTGACGACGATGCTTGACGCCTCGATCCCGCTCACCACCTTCGAATATGACGAATGGGGCAACCCGGCGCAGAAAGCCTATTACGACTATATGCTGAGCTATTCGCCCTACGATAATGTCGCGGCGAAACCCTATCCGGCGCTCTATGTCGGCACCGGCCTCTGGGACAGCCAGGTGCAATATTATGAGCCGGCGAAATGGGTAGCGCGGCTGCGCGAGATGAAGACCGACAGCAATCCGCTGCTGTTCCGCGTCAACATGGAGGCCGGCCACGGCGGCAAGTCGGGCCGCTTCGAGCGTTATCGCCAGAATGCGGAGTGGCAGGCGTTCATGCTGAGTCAGCTCGGCGTCGAGAAGTAGTTTCTAACTGTAGTTGAAGCTGATGCTGATGCGGTCGTCCTTGGCGTTGCTGGGGACGACCTCATGGCGCAGCCAGCTTTCCCACAGGAAGATCGTGCCGGGCTTCGGTTCGGCATAGACGAAGCTGCGCTGATCCTCGGGCGCGTCGGGCAGGCGCGCGGGAGCGGCCATCATCAGCGGCAGCCGCGGGTCTTCGAGCTTGAGCGTGCCCGATCCCGCCGGCACCGCGACGTAGAGGGTGCCGGAGATCACACTATGTGGGTGGATATGCCCCGAATGGCCGCCGCCGGGCTTGAGGATGTTGACCCACAGGCTGTCGAGCTTGAGCCGCTTCGGCAGGTCCATCGCGCAGGCCTCGGCGAACTTCGAGACGTGACGGTTGAGCAGCTTCACCAGGTCGGCGAAACGCGGGTCGCGCAGCGGCAGGTCGTTGAGCGAGGCGTAGGAGGTATAGCCGCGATAGCCGTGCTCCTTCGACCAGCGCCGCCCGGCGCGGTCGTTGGCGGCCAGGTCGTGGCAGGCGTCTTCCAGCTCGACGAGCAGATCATCGTCGCCGAGGTCGCCCTCGTAGAATCGTGTAACGAACAGATTACGGACAGACATTAACCCAGATCCCCAGGCCGCTGATTTCAGGCGCTTTTGCGTTCGACGAAAAGCCAATTACCGGCGACGGTGCCGGCGCGGCGGCTCCAGTCGCGGACCTGTTCGCGCTGTGCCGCATCGGCGCCGACCATGATCGTCGGCACGCCGCTGATCCCCGCCGCCCGCGCCTGATCGGACCCGGTATCGACGAAGTGACGCTCGGCGTCGCCGGCCAGCAGTTCGGCGACCAGCGCCGGGTCGAGCCCGACCTCGCCCGCCAGTTCGGCCAGCGTCGCGCGATCGCCGATATCACGGCCATCGGCGAAATGCGCCGCGAACAGCCGCTCGGCAAGCGCGTCGGCGACGCCCTGCCCGGTCGCCCAGCGCATCAGCCGGTGCGCGTCGCGGGTGTCGGGGATGCGAGCGACCTTGCCCATCTCGATGAACAGCCCCGCCTCGCGCGCCGCCTGCTCGATCGCCGCGCCCATGCCGCGCAGCCGCTCGCTGTCGTCGCCGAACTTGGCGCGCATGAAGGCGGCGCGCTCGATGCCGCCCGCCGGCATGTCAGGGTGCAGCAGATAGGGATGCCAGCGCGTCTCGACCGGCAGTTCGGCGCGCAGCGCGTCGAGGTTGCGCTTGCCGATGTAGCACCACGGGCAGACGAAATCGGAGACGATGTCGACGATCATCGGGGTTCAGGCCGCGGCGGCGCGGCCCTGCTCCCAGGCGGCGATGAACGGCGCCAGTTCGGCCGCCGGCATCGGCTGCGCGCAGAGAAAGCCCTGATACTGGCCGCAGCCTTCGTGGACGAGCAGATCGAGCTGTTCGGGCGTCTCGACCCCTTCGGCGACCACATCCATCTCCAGCGAGCGTGCCATGTCGACGATGCCGCGCACCACCACCCGGCCGCGCGGCGAGCCGACGACGTCGGTGACGAGGCTGCGGTCGATCTTCAGATAGTCGAGCGGCAGCGACTTGAGGTAGGCCAGCGACGAATAGCCGGTGCCGAAATCGTCGATGGCAACGCGCACGCCCATGTCGCGCAGCGCCGACAGCAGCAGCGCCGCCTTGTCGAGATTTTCCATCAGCCCGCCCTCGGTGACCTCGATGGTCAGCCGCTCGACCGGGAAGCCGGTGTCGCGCAGCACACCCATCACCGTCCGGTCGAAATCGTCGAACTTCAGATCGTCGGCGGTGACGTTGACCGACAGGCGCAGACTGGCGAGCGGCCCTTCCCAGGCGGCGGCCTCGCGGAGCGCCTTGTCGATGATATGCTCGGACAGCCGCCCGGTCAGCTCGGCGCTCGCCGCCACGTCGAGCAAGGTCTCGGCGGGCAGCAGCCCCATCACCGGGTGCCGCCAGCGCACCAGCGCCTCGACGCCACAGATCGCCTGCGAAGCGACGTCGACCTGCGGCTGATAGACGATGTCGAGTTCGTCTGACTCCAGCGCGCGGCGCAGATCGGTCTGCAGGTCGGCCATACGTTCGCGCGCGTCCTCGCCCTCGCCCGGCATGAAGATGCGGTAGCTGTTGGGCTCGGCGCTCTTTGCCTCGGCCAGCGCGGCGCTGGCGCGGCGGAACAAGGTCTCGGCGCCGTCGAGATCGGCCTCGGCGGCAGCGATGCCCATGCGGCTCGACAGGTGGATGACCCGCCCCTCGACCGCGAACGGCCGCTCGAACGCCTCGCCCAGCGACTGGGCGAAGGCGACGACGTCCTTCAACTGCGTCGGCCCGGCAAAGGCGATCGCGAATTCGGCGCCGCCGAGGCGGGCGAGCAGCATGCGTTCGCCATAGGCGTTCTCGCTGCCGGCGAGGTGGCGGACGCGGCGCGCGACGGCCTGCAGCAGCGAATCGGCGACGGCGCGGCCGTAGCTGGCGTTGACCTGGTCGAAGCGGCTGATCGCCATCTGGACGATGATGCAGGCCGGGTCGTGACCGGTGCGACCGCCCAATAGCTGATCGATCCACGCCTGCGCATAGCCCTGGTTGGCGAGGCCGGTGAGCGGATCGAAATGCGCCGACAGCCGCCGTTCGAGCATGGCCGCGTCGAGATCCTCGACGGTGGCGGTGAGGCCGGTGACCTGCTTGTCGGGGCCGTGCAGCACGCGGACGTGGTGGACGATGCGGTGCGGCGTGCCGTCGACGAGCATCTTGTGCTCGATGTCACCGCCCGAACCGGAAATCAGCAGGCGGCGGAAGCCGCGGCGGATCTTCAGCCGCTCGGGCGTTTCCAGCCGGCGCAGCAGCGCGGTAACATCGATCGGCCCGGCGACCGGCTGGCCGAGCAGCGCCGCCAGCGACGGCGAGATCGTCGCCGACCCCTCGCCCGTCGACCAGTGCCAGCGCGCCGTATCGGTCAGCGCCGCCTGCGCGCTTACCACCGCGGCGCTGACGCCCGTCTCCTGCATGCGGCGGACATAGCGATCGGCGAAGCGCAGCGCCTGGCCGAGCTCCGAATTGCTGAACGGGCTGATCAGGAAATGGGTGGCGCCGGCTTCGTAGACATCACCGATCGCCTCCGCGTCGCTGCGCGACAGCAGCACCGCAAGCGCACCGCGTCGTGCCTCGACGGCGGCGGCGAGCTGGCGGGTGACCTTCAGCCCGTGGGCGAGCGCGCCGCGCGCATCGACGATGGCGATCGACGAGGCCGATTGCGCAAAGCGGCGTGACGCCTCGTCGGGCCGCCGCACGGCGACCACGCTGCGCCCGCTCGCCTCGATCGCCGCCGTCACCTCCTGGCGATAGCGAACCGACACGATGAAGATCGGCGCCTGAGGACCCGTCCCCGTCATCTTGTTCCAATACATGACCACCCCGGCGATTGCCCCGCCAAGGCAGCATTACCCCTCCGTCGCGGCCATCGGCCCGACGCGACGATGCTAAACCGACAACGGGCACAATGCCATAGGCTGGACTTGCCCGGTTGCCCCCCTCACATTAGGCGACATGGCGGTGGCGCTTCGCACCCTGGATGATCCGGCCGTTCGGCCGCTGATCGACGGCTTCGGCCGGCGCATCGACTATCTGCGCCTGTCGGTGACCGACCGCTGCGACTTCCGCTGCGTCTATTGCATGTCGGAACACATGACCTTCCTGCCGAAGGCCGAGGTGCTGAGCCTCGAGGAGATCGACCGGCTGGCCAGCGCCTTCGTGCGGCGCGGTGTCAGGAAGCTCCGGCTGACCGGCGGCGAGCCGCTGGTGCGGCGCGGCATCGTCGATCTGGTGCGCTCGCTGTCGCGGCATTTGGACAGCGGTGCCATCGACGAATTGACGCTCACCACCAACGGCAGCCAGCTCGCGCGCCATGCCGCCGACCTTGCCGCCGCGGGCGTCCGACGCATCAACGTCAGCCTCGATACGCTGGACCCCGACCGCTTCGCGCGCATCACCCGCTGGGGCCGGCTGCCGCAGGTGCTGGAGGGCATCGCCGCGGCGATCGCCGCCGGGCTGCACGTCAAGATCAACATGGTGGCATTGAAAGGCCTCAACGAGGACGAGATCGACACCATGCTGCGCTGGTGCGGCGCCGCCGGTCACGACCTCGTGCTGATCGAGACGATGCCGCTCGGCGAGGTCGAGGAGGACCGCACCGACCGCTATCTGCCGCTGTCGGCGGTGCGCCACGATCTGGAAAGCCGCTGGACGCTCGACCCGATCCCGCTGTCGACCGGCGGCCCGGCGCGCTATGTCCGGGTACGGGAGACGGGGCAGCGGCTGGGGTTCATCACCCCCCTCACCCATAATTTCTGCGAAAGCTGCAACCGCGTGCGACTGACGGCGACGGGAACACTCTACATGTGCCTCGGCCAGGATGATTCGATCGACCTGCGCGCGGTGTTGCGCGGCAGCGACGACGATGGCGCGATCGACGCGGCGCTCGACGCGGCGATGGCGGCCAAGCCGAAGGGGCACGACTTCCGTATCGACCGCCGCGACGCCGCGCCTGCCGTGGCGCGCCACATGAGCCTGACCGGCGGATGAGCCGCTTTTCCCGCATGGCGCTGCTCGCCTCGCCGACCGAACAGGCGGAGTCGGCGGCCGAGGCACTGCGCGCGCTCTACGACTGGTCGCCGGTCGCCGAGGCCGATGTGATCGTGACCTTAGGCGGCGACGGCTTCATGCTGCAGACCCTCCACGGCATCATGGAACGCCGGCGCAATGTGCCGGTATTCGGCATGAACCTCGGCACCGTCGGCTTCCTGATGAACAGCTATCAGCCCGATGGGCTGGTCGACCGGCTCACCAACGCCAAGCCGTTCGCGCTCCACCCGCTGTGCATGGAAGCGCGCACCGTCAGCGGCCAGCGCATCGTCTCGCCGGCGATCAACGAGGTGTCACTGCTCCGCGAAACGCGCCAAGCGGCAAAGATCGAGATTTCGATCGATGGCCGCGTCCGCATGTCCGACCTCGCCTGCGACGGCGTGCTGGTGGCGACGCCCGCCGGCTCGACCGCCTACAACCTCTCCGCCCACGGCCCGATTCTGCCGCTGGAGAGCGATCTGCTCGCGCTGACCCCGATCAGTCCTTTTCGCCCCCGCCGCTGGCGTGGCGCGCTGATCCCCGCGAAGTCGGAGATCGAATTCCGCGTGCTGGAGGCCGCCAAACGCCCGGTCAGCGCCGTCGCCGATCAGGTCGAGGTGCGCGATGTCGCGCATGTGAAGGTGATCACCGATCGCTCGACCAAATTGGAGCTGCTGTTCGACCCCGAATATGCCCTCGACGACCGCATCGTCATGGAGCAATTCCTCACCTGAGGCCGCTTCGGCAATAAAAGCGTCAACGGGTGCTTGGCAGGCGGACGAGCCGTTGCTATACCCCGCGCCGCTCCATTCCTCGGTAGCTCAGCGGTAGAGCATCCGACTGTTAATCGGATGGTCGTAGGTTCGAATCCTACCCGGGGAGCCAGATACGGAAAGGCTCGGCTCTCTTTGAGGTGCCGGGCCTTTTTGTCGTCAGAGGGCGGGTTCGATGTCCGTCCTTGCGAAATCTTCGCCGACGTAGAGCAACGGGCAGCCATAGGCTGTCGCGACCTCATAGGCGAAGCAGTCACCAAAGTTGAGCGCTGCCGGGTGAACTCCCTTCCCCCACCGCTGGTAAGCCTCAGCGACACGTGAAGCCGAGGCCGGTGTGACGCTGACGACCTCCATGCCGAGTCCTTCGATCAGGCGGCCGATTTCCTCGCCCATACCGCGTCGTGTTGCAACGATCAGCGCCTCGGCGACCGTGCCGGCGGAAATCAGCAGGCGATCCTCGACCTCGAGAACCGCGGCGCACGCGTCGGCTTCCGGCTCGTTCAACAGGATGGCCATCAGCGCCGAGGTATCGATCGCGATCACTCGGGAAGGCCATCCTCGTCGTAGAGGAAGTCCTGACTGCGCGCGGCACCCGATCCGGCGTCGACTTTCGCGCTGACGGCGGCGCGTACCGAAGCGAGCACCGCACGACGCGACGCGGCGTCCACCGCCGGCCTGATCGCGACCAGCCGCGCTGCCGCATGGCCGTGGCGGGTCAGAATGATCTCGTCGCCCGCTTCGGCGCGCCGCACCAGATCGGTCAACTGGCCCTTGGCATCGGTCACGGATATCCGCATGGCGCCGTCTTTCGCTGAAGCTATCGCGTAATTTAGACCATTAGGCGGTCCATTTCAACGGCGGCGCGCGCTACAGCCACCCCTTCCGCTTGAAGAACAGGTACGGCAGCACTGCCGACATCGCCATCATCGCCAGCGCATAGGGGTAGCCGAGCAGCCAGCGCAGCTCGGGCATATGGTCGAAGTTCATGCCGTAGATGCTGGCGACCAGGGTCGGCGGCAGGAAGATCACCGCGGCGACCGAGAAGATCTTGATGATGGCGTTCTGCTCGATGTTGATGAGGCCCAAGGAGGCGTCGAGCATGAAGCTGATGTTGGTCGACAGGAACGCTGAATGCTCGATCAGCGAGGTCACGTCGCGGCCGAGGCCCTTCACATGCTCGCGCAGCTCGCCGTCCTCACGGATGAAGGCGGGCAGCGCGAGGTAGCGCATCAACCGGCCCATCGAATTGAGGCTGTCGCGGGTCTTCGCCAGCAGATCCTGATCGTCGCCGATGCGCAGCATCAGCTCGTGCAGCATCGCGTTCGACATGCGCGCCCGCCGCCGTCCGCCGACCTTGTCGCGGCGGAAGACCGCGCGCGAAGTGCGGTCGATGTCGGCCTGAACCACCTCCAGCGTGTCGGCGAGGCGGTCGACGATGGCGTCGAGCAGGCCGATCAAGGTCATTGGCGCGGTGCCGCACATCATCGGGCTCTGGCCGATATGCGTGGCGAAGCTGCGGAACGGGCGCGGGTCGGCATAGCGCACGGTGACGAGGTGGCGCGGCGCCAGCACGAAGCTCACCGGCGTGCTGACCGGATCGCCGGCGTCGATGCCGCTCATCACATTGGCGGTCAGGAAGACCGAGCCGCCTTCCTGGTAGAAACGGCTTGAGGGCTCGATCTCTGCCATCTCCTCGCGCGTCGGCACCTGGAAGCCGAGCGTGGTCTCGACGAGCACTTCCTCTTCGCGTGTCGGCTCGAACAGATCGATCCACATGGCATCGGGCGACAGCGCCGCGCCCGGCACGGCCGCATCGATCACCGTCTCCTCGCCGATCCCCGGCCGGAATACCCGCAGCACCCGTCACGCCTCCCGCGAACCGTTACGCCCTTGTCGCGATATAATGTGCGGGAGGGAAGCCCGGTTGCTTTGCCCTCCCCGGTCAGAAAGGCTAATAGGATAGCGTCTGTTGCGTCTCCGGGGGGAGTATCCATGGCCCATGACGAAATCCGCGCGCTGGAGAAGCTGCTCGAGCGCATGCGCACCCTCTACACCGAGATGACCGCTTATCATGGCGGGGTGTCGCTGCTGCACCTGGAGGCGGCTGTCGAATCGCTCGAATGCCACCTGCTGCGGCAGCACGAGCCGGCCTGAGCGCGGGAACGGACCTTCAGGCCCAAGGGTTGGAAGCCTCTAAAAGGAGGTTTCATGACCCGTTTTCTGATCCCGATGACCGCGATGCTGGCGCTCGCCGCCTGCGGCGAGGGCGACCGCACCCCTGAGCAGCGCGCCGAGGCGCCGGCCCCCACCGCTGCCGAGATGGGCACCGCGCCGATGGCCGCCGCGCCGATCGCTGCAGCGACGACGGCCGGCGGCTATGCCAGCGCACTGGCGCTCGGCGACCTGTTCGAGATCGAATCGAGCAAGCTGGCGCTCGAAAAATCCAATTCGCCCGAGGTGAAGAAGTTCGCCCAGATGATGGTCGATGCGCATACCAAGAGCGGCGCGGATCTGCGGGCGTCCTATTCGTCGGCCGGCGGCAGCGAGGCGCTTCCCAACATGCTCGATTCGCGCCGCGCCGGCGAGGTCGAGGCGTTGCGCGGCAAGACCGCGCTGGAGTTCGACACCGCCTATCTCGATGCGCAGACCAAGGCGCATGAGGAGGTGGTTAAGCTGCACAAGGATTTCATCAAGGAAGGTGAGACCGGGGCGCTGAAGGCCTTCGCCGCCACGCAGGTGCCGACCGCCGAGGCGCATCTCGCGCTGGTGAAGAAGCTCGACAAGACCGGCGCCGACGAGCCGGCGTCGAACCCGCCGCAGTAAGATAGGCGGTGAAAGAAAAGGGCGACGATCCTGTGGATCGCCGCCCTTTCTCATGTCAGGCGTTAACGCCTCAGCTGGCGTCGGCACTCCGGCGGCCGCGATAGTGTCGGCCGATCAGCAGCGCCGCCGCGCCCGCGGCACCGGCAGCAGCAAGGCCGAGCGCGCGGCGGTTATCGCTCGCGAAGCGGCGCGCGCTGGCATAGGCGTTGCGCGTCGAGCTGTTCGATCGTTTCTGCTTGGCCATGATTTTCTCCTTTACGCTTTGAACAACGGGGAGAAACACGCGCCGGCCTGCCCCGCAGTTCCGGCGGGCGCGACGAAGCGCCCGTGGCCCCCGCTAGTCGGCGACGACGCCCGATGGATCGACCGTTGCGACATGCTGGCCGCCGGCATCGGCGATCTCGATGCGCCAGTCGGTCGGGTCGTCGCCAGGATGCTGCTGAGCCGAAATCCGCGCTGCGGCGCTGGTGATGGCTTCGCGTTTGGCGGCGGCGAGATCGGCGAAGTCGGCGCCTTCGCTGTCGAGCTGAACGCGCGGGCCAAATCTCAGATGGAAATAATATGTCGGCATGGGGCTTAAAGCGCCCGAGCCGGGATGACGTTCCCGCGGCTCAGGCGGCGCGCCAGGTCGCCGGCAGCTGCCGCTCGCGGTGCATCAGCTGCTGGATGGCAGCATCGATGAGGTTCTCGGCCTCGTCGGACAGCGGGCTGACCAGATAATCGCGGATATTGCCGAGCATCTGCATCGCGTTGAGCAGGCGAACCCGCTCGTCGCCGCTCGCCGCCGCCAGCGTCAACTCGCGCGAGAGACTGTCGAGCGACCCCAGGTCCGCGACCGGGAACGGCGCGACATCGACGGGCTTCAGATCGGCGATATTCATATGACGCATTACAGTGCCTCCGCTCGTCGATAAGTCGCTGAACCGCCCTTCCCATGCGAGATCGTAATACTGCGGTAAGTGTTCCCACAGTGTGACGGCCCCCATTTTCGACAGCGGTTTGCGCGGGCGTCGGATCGTGTATCTGTCGCGTCGACGTCTTCGGGCGACACACGCATCTGGGGAGAGAGCGCCATGGGCAATATCAACGCGGCCGCCGACCTGTCGGTCGAAGGCAATATCGGCATCATCACGCTGGACTCGCCGCCGGTGAACGCGCTCGGCGCCGACGTGCGCGACGGCCTCGCCGGCGCGGTCGACAAGGCGGTGGCCGACCCGGCGGTCGAGGCGATCGTGCTGATCTGCGCGGGCCGCACCTTCATCGCCGGTGCCGACATCTCCGAATTCGGCAAGCCGCCCCGCGGCATCGGCCTCCACGAGGTGCAGGCCAAGATCGAGAATGCGCCAAAGCCGGTGGTCGCCGCGATCCACGGCACCGCGCTCGGCGGTGGGCTCGAGGTGGCGCTGACCGCGCACTATCGCGTCGCGGTGCCTTCCGCGAAGCTCGGCCTCCCCGAGGTGAAGCTCGGCCTGCTGCCGGGCGCCGGCGGCACGCAGCGGCTGCCGCGCATCGTGGGCGCGGCGAAGGCGCTCGACATGGTCACCAGCGGCACGCCGATCGGCGCCAAGGCGGCGCTCGAAACCGGCCTCGTCGACGAGCTGGCGCCCGAGGGCGAACTGCGTAGCGCGGCGGTGGCGTTCGCGCAGAAGATCGTCGCCGAAAAGCGGCCGTTGAAGAAGGTGCGCGACCTCGAGGTGAAGGGCGGCAGCCCTGAGCTGTTCGCCGAGTTCCGCAAGGCCAACGCCCGCAAGTTCCGCGGCTTCGAGGCGCCCGAGGCCAATATCAAGTGCATCGAGGCGGCGAGCGGATTACCCTTCGACGAGGGCATGAAGCGCGAGCGCGAGCTGTTCATGGGGCTGATGACCGGCGTGCAGTCGGCGGCGCAGCGCTATGTGTTCTTCGCCGAACGCCAGGCCGCGAAGATTCCGAACCTGCCCGAGGGCACCGCGACGCGGCCGATCAACAAGGTTGGCGTCATTGGCGCCGGCACGATGGGCGGCGGCATCTCGATGAACTTCCTGTCGGCGGGCATCCCGGTGACGATCGTCGAGATGAAGCAGGACGCGCTCGACCGCGGCACCGGCATCATCCGCAAGAATTACGAGAACACGGCGGCCAAGGGAAAGCTCACCGCCGAGGGCGTCGAGCGCAACATGGGCCTGCTCACCGCCTCGATGTCGCTCGACGACCTCGCCGACTGCGACCTCGTCATCGAGGCGGTGTTCGAGCAGATGGATATCAAGAAGGAGGTGTTCGGCAAGCTCGACAGGATCGCCAAGCCGGGCGCGATCCTCGCGTCGAACACCAGCTATCTCAACGTCGACGAGATCGCCGCGGCGACCTCTCGCCCGCAGGACGTGGTCGGCCTGCACTTCTTCTCGCCGGCGAACGTCATGCGGCTGCTGGAAGTGGTGCGCGGCGCCAGGACGGCGCCTGACGTACTGGCGACGGCGATGGAAGTGGCGAAGAAGATCGGCAAGGTCGCCGTCGTCGCCGGCGTCTGCTTCGGCTTCATCGGCAACCGCATGCTCAGCTCACGCCAGCGCGAGGCGAACAAGCTGATCCTCGAAGGCGCGATGCCGTGGGACGTCGATCGCGTGCTCTACGACTTCGGCTTCCCGATGGGGCCGTTCCAGATGGCAGACCTCGCGGGCCTCGACATCGGCTGGTCGAAGGAGAAGTCGAGGGGCGAGACCTTGCGCGACCGGCTCTGCGAGATCGACCGGCGCGGCCAGAAGAACGGGGCTGGCTTCTACGACTATGACGAGAAGCGCAACCGCACCCCGTCGCCGCTCGTCGAGAAGATGATCCTCGACTTCGCCGCCGAGAAGGGCATCGCGCGCCGCGCCATCTCCGACGAGGAGATCGTCGAGCGCTGCATCTACCCGATGATCAACGAGGGCGCGAAAGTCCTCGACGAGGGCATGGCCTATCGCGGGTCGGACATCGATATCGTCTGGATCAACGGCTACGGCTGGCCGGTCTATCGCGGCGGGCCGATGTTCTATGGCGACACCGTGGGCCTGCAGACGGTGCTCGACCGCCTGAACCACTACCGCGCGACGCAGGGCGACGATTTCGCGCCGTCGCCGCTGCTGGAGAAACTCGCGGCGGAGGGCGGGAAGCTCAGCCAGTACGCCGCGAAGTAGTCTTCGGCCTTCGCTTTTTTTCCTATCGTCATCCCCGCGAAGGCGGGGATCCATTACCGCCGACGCTTCGGAAAATGGATCCCCGCCTTCGCGGGGATGACGAGGTAGCGGGTGTCGGAAGGCGTAGCGCGACTGCCTACGCCGCTTCTTCGAACTGCAATCTCGCCAGCCGCGCGTAGAGTCCGCCCTGCGCCATCAGCTGGTCGTGGGTGCCGATCGCGGCGATCTGGCCCTGGTCCATCACCACGATGCGATCAGCGGTGCGCACCGTCGACAGGCGGTGGGCGATGACCAAGGTGGTGCGCCCTTCCATCAGCCGCTCGAGCGCGTCCTGCACCAGCCGCTCGGATTCGGCGTCGAGCGCGCTGGTCGCCTCGTCGAGCAGCAGCACGGGGGCGTCGCGCAGGATGGCGCGGGCAATGGCGAGGCGCTGGCGCTGGCCGCCCGACAGGCGGCCGCCGGCTTCGCCGAGGAAGGTGTGGATGCCGTCGGGCAGCGCGCGCAGGAAGGTTGCTGCATTGGCGGCCTCGGCGGCGGCCCACACTTCGTCCTCGGTCGCGTCGGGGCGGCCGTAGAGGATATTCTCGTAAGCAGAGGTGGCGAACACCACGCTTTCCTGCGGCACCAGCGCGATGCGGCTGCGCAGCTCGCGCGGGTCGGCGTCGGCGAGCGCGACGCCGTCGAGGCGGAGGACGCCCTCCTGCGGGTCGTAGAAGCGCTGGATGAGCTGGAACAGGGTCGACTTGCCGGCGCCCGAGGGGCCGACCACCGCCACCGTCTCGCCCGGCGCGATATCGAGCGTGAAGTCGATCACCGCCTTTGAATCGGGCTTCGACGGGTAGCGGAAGGTGACGTGATCGAAGCCGAGGCGGCCCTGCGCCGGCAGCGGCAGCGGCACCGGATTCGCCGGCGCGGCGATGTCGGGGCGCGCCTGCAGCAGTTCGGCCATGCGGCCGGCGGCGCCGGCGCCGCGCATCACGTCGCCATAGACCTCGGTCAGCGCCCCGAACGCACCGGCGACGATCGCGGCGGTCAGCACGAAGGCGGTGATGGTGCCGCCGGTCATGTCGCCCGAGATGACGTCGCGCGCGCCTTCCCACAGCACCAGCGTGATCGAGGTGAAGATCAGGCCGATCACCACCGCGGTCATGATCGCGCGGGTGAAGATGCGGCGCTTGGCGGCGACAAAGGTGCGTTCGACCGCGCCGGCGAAGCGCTCGCGCTCGCGCGGCTCCTGCGTGAAGGCCTGCACGATGCGGATGGCGCCCAGCACTTCGCTGACCATGGCGCCGACGCCGGCGATGCTGTCCTGGCTGTTGCGCGACAGGTTGCGCACGCGGCGGCCCATGATGCTGATCGGGATGATGGTGAGCGGGATGACCAGCAGCATCAGCCCGGTGAGCTTCGCCGACAAGGTGAACAGATAGACGATGCCGCCGATGCCCATGAAGACGTTGCGCAGCGCGACCGACAGCGAGGTGCCGACCACCTGCTCGATCACCGAGGTGTCGGAGGTGAGCCGCGAGGCGATCTCCGACGGGCGGTTCTCTTCGAAGAAGCTCGGGTCGAGCGTCAGCAGATGCGTCTGCACGGCGCGGCGCAGGTCGGCAACGACGCGCTCGCCCAGCCACGACACGAAGTAGAAGCGCACCGCGGTGGCGAGCGCCAGGACGCCAACGATGCCGAGCATCCCGTAGAAATAGGGCGCGATCGACCCCGCCTGCTCGGCGCCGAAGCCCTGGTCGACGACCAGCTTGAAGGCGCGCGGGATGGCGAGCGTCGCGGTGGCGGCCACGAGCAGCGCCACCAGCGCGGCGGCGATCTGCGCGGGATAGGCGCTGGCGAACTTCCAGACGAGGTGAAGCTTCGACAGGCGCTGCGTCGCAGGCGCTTCGGGAGCGGTTTCGGCCATGGCGGCGGATTAGCAGGCGGCGGCCGGCGGCGATAGTCAGCGCGCCGTCCAGCCCCCGTCCATCGTCAGCGCTGCGCCGGTGATCGAGCGGGCCGCGTCGGAGGCGAGGAAGGCGGCGAAGGCGCCGACCTCGCCGGTTTCCACGAAGCGCTTGGTCGGTTGCACCGCGAGGATGACGTTCCGGATGACGTCCGCCTCGCTCATGTTGTGGACCTTCGCCTGATCGACGACCTGGCCTTCGACCAGCGGCGTGCGGACATAGCCCGGGCAGATGGCGTTGCAGGTGACGCCGGTTTCGGCGAGTTCGAGCGCGACCGACTTGGTGAAGCCGACGACGCCGTGCTTCGCCGCGACATAGGCCGACTTGAACGGCGACGCGACGAGGCCGTGCGCCGAGGCGATGTTGATGATCCGGCCCCAGCCCTTCGCCTTCATCGCGGGTACCGCGACGCGCGTCGTATGGAAGGTGCTGCTCAGCACGATGGCGATCAGCGCGTCCCACTTCTCCGGCGGGAATTCATCGACCGGCGCGACATGCTGGATGCCGACGTTGTTGACGAGAATATCGACGCTGCCGAGCTGCGCGGCGACCTGCTCGACGAAGCCGGCCGCGCCCGCGCCCGTCGACATGTCCGATCCAAGGTGGATGCAGCGCACGCCGTGATCGGCGGCGATCTTCGCGCGCATCGCCTCGATGGCGGCGGCGTCGCCGAAGCCGTTCAGCGCCACGTCGGCGCCGGCGGCGGCGAGCGCCTCGGCAATCGCGAGGCCGATACCGCTGGTCGAACCGGTGACCGCCGCGACTTTTCCGGAGAGCGTACCCATATAATCCCCATGATCAGTTTGGCGCATTCGACTCAACGAAAGCACCGCGCGGGCGTTCTAGACGATGGGTGGCGCTTTGCCATCGACATTCGGCCACGGTGGGTTACGGTGGACAAAAGGCGAAAAGCCAGTCCCAGACCGACGGGGGGAACGCCGGTCCAGAGCGGGGAATAGACGATGTTGTATCAGGCTTATGAGTTTCAGCGGCAGTGGCTGGCCGGCGCCAGCGCGGCCGCGACCCTCGGTGCGAGCTGGCTAACCAATCCGGCGAACCCCTTCTCCTATGTGGCGGCGGGCCCGCTGGTGGCCTCGGCGCTCGACGTGTTCGCGCATGCCTCGGCCACCTACGGTAAGCCGGCGTTCGACCTCGATCACACGATCATCGACGGCAGGCAAGTCACGGTGACCGAGGAGATCGTGCTGAGGAAGCCCTTCGGCCAGCTGAAGCGCTTCGCGCGCGCCACCGACCGGCAGGACCCGAAGGTGCTGATCGTCGCGCCGATGTCGGGGCACTTCGCCACCCTGCTGCGCGGCACCGTCGAGCGCATGCTGCCGGGCCACGACGTCCACATCACCGACTGGCGCGACGCGCGCAACGTGCCGGTGAGCGAGGGGCATTTCGATCTCGACGATTATATCGATTATGTCGTTGAATTCCTGACCGAGATGGGCCCCGGCGCGCATATCATTGCCGTCTGCCAGCCCTCGGTGCCGGTCTATGCCGCCGTGGCGCTGATGTCGGCGCAGAACCACCCCGCCCTTCCCGCGACGCTGACCATGATGGGCGGCCCGGTCGACACGCGCGAGGCGCCGACCGCGGTCAACACGCTCGCCACCAAGCGGCCGTTCGCCTGGTTCGAGCAGAATGTCATCGCGACGGTCCCGATGAACTATGCCGGCGTCAACCGCCGCGTCTATCCGGGCTTCCTGCAGCTCACCGGCTTCATGTCGATGAACCTCGGCAACCACATGATGAGCCATTGGGAGATGTTCAAGCATCTCGTGCAGGGCGACGAAGAGAGCGCCGACGCCACCAAGACCTTCTACGACGAATATCGCGCGGTCTGCGACATGACCGCCGAATTCTACCTGCAGACGATCGACGTGGTGTTTCAGAACCACAAGCTGCCGAAGGGCGAGATGACCCATCGCGGCGTGGCCGTCGATCCGTCGAAGATCAGCAAGGTTGCGCTGATGGCCGTCGAGGGCGAGCGCGACGATATCTCCGGCCTCGGCCAGACGCGGGCAGCGCTTACCCTCGCCACGGGGCTACCCGAGACGAAGAAGCGCTACCTGATGGCGAAGGGCGCCGGCCACTACGGCATCTTCAACGGCCGCAAATGGCGCGAACAGATCGCCCCGGTGGTGGAGAAATTCATCGCCGCGCACGACCGCAAGGCAGCGAAGGACGCCTAGGCGTCCTCGTTAGCCGCGGGCGTCAGCCGTTCGCGCAGGCATCATTGTCATTCTCGCCCATCTGTTCGAGCGCCAGCCCGACAGCGGTTTCGAGATGCGCGGCGATGATCGGGTGATCATGATCGAGCAGGCCCTGGGCCTCGCGGATCAGTTCGATGGCCCGGTCGAGAGACGAGGTGTTCAAGCAGCAACCTTCCGACAGCCGCCCCGCCAGACGGTTGGTTAACTCTAACCTGTGTTAAATCATTGCGCCAATGGCGAGCCCCACTCAAGGGAGCGCGTTTCGGACGCGACAGGACGTCGCTGTAACGATCTATGTTAGTTTTGGGTCCAGCCGATTTTCAGGTCAGGCCGATTCCCGTCATCGCCAGATAGCGTTCCATGCGCGACCAGCCTTCGGCGCTGAGCCGCACGATGACGCGGCGAGAGTCGCGCGGGTCCGGAATACGGTCGACAAGGCCCTGCCGTTCGAGCGTGCCGATCCAGCGCAGCGCGGTGGTCTGCGGCACGGCGGCGGCGATGCAGACGTCGGTGACCGACAGGTCGCGCCGCTCGATGCGGGCGATGGTGAGATCGAGGAGGATGTCCCAGGCCGGGTCAGCGAACAGGCCGGCGGAGAAGCAGATTTCGCGGGCGCGGCGGCGTTTGATGACCTGCCGCAACGCGTCGGGCACGTTGACGAACATCCCGTCCGACGCGCGCACGCTGTTGGCCGGTGGGCCGAGCGCTGCGAGGCTCTCCGCCACCACCTTCAGGATTTGCGACGTCAGCTTTTCCACCTCCTCCAGGGCGGGCAGCTGGCTGTTGCGCATCGAGGCTCCCAACTTTGTTCTTCTCGTTCTTTTTTTGACCCTAACGCAAATAAGCCGCCGAAGGCTCGCCTGTTGCTACTACCGTAGTCTTCCTGTGTGCTTCCGAAACGACCGGCCGAGCCGATCAGCGCGCGAACTGGTAGGCGCCGCCCTTGTCGATGGCGCGGCGATAGGCGGGCCGGGCCTGGATCATTTCGACGAAGGCGGCGAGCTTCGGCCGTGTCGCCGCCCGCCCCTGCGCGATCGCCACTTCGGCGGGGAAGCTCAGCATGATGTCGACCGCCGACAGCGTGTCGAGGACATAGTGGCCCGAGGGACGTAGCACCCGTTCCATATGGTCGAACACCAGGTCGAGCTGGCTTTCGACGCGCGGGTGCAAGGGCGCGCCCGCCTCGCCCAGCCGCCCGACATAGAGGTGGAGCAGCACCGGCAGCATCACCGAGCCTTCGGCGAAATGCATCAATTCGAGATGCTCTGCCCAGGAATCGCTGTCGCGCGCCGGGACCAGCGCGGCGCCGCCGTGCCGCTCGCAGATATACTCGACGATGGCGCCGGACTCGGCGATGACGCGGCCATCGTCCTCGATCAGCGGCGACTTGCCGAGCGGGTGCACGTCGAGCAGCGACGGCGGCGCGAGGTTGGTGACCGCGTCGCGGGCGTGCTGGCGGATCTCGTAGGGAACGCCGAGCTCTTCGAGCAGCCACAGGATGCGCTGCGACCGTGAATTGTTGAGATGATGGACGATGAGCATGGCGAACCTCCCAGGATGGTCTGCCGATCCTTAGCCGAGCCGCATTTCCGTACGACTGGTAAAAGCGTGCGATCAACAAAGAGAAAGGCCCGCCGAGGGGCGGACCTTTCGATCAGGCGGTCGTCAGGGATCGCCAGAGGGAGACCGGTCGCTGGGGGAGCGCCGGTCAGGGGGGGTCTTAAGCGTCGTCCTCGTCGGAGGGGCCGACCAGCATCGCTTCGGACACGCCGGCGGCGTTGTCGCGGATCGACTTCTCCAGCCGGTCGAGCATCGCCGGGTTTTCCTTGAGGAAGGTCTTGGCGTTCTCGCGGCCCTGCCCGATGCGGGTCGAGTCATAGGAGAACCAGGCGCCCGACTTCTCGATCAGGCCGGCCTTGACGCCGAGGTCGAGGATCTCGCCGACCTTCGACACGCCTTCGCCATACATGATGTCGAATTCGACCTGCTTGAACGGCGGCGCCACCTTGTTCTTCACCACCTTGACGCGGGTGGTGTTGCCGACGACCTCGTCGCGGTCCTTGATCGCGCCGGTGCGGCGGATGTCGAGGCGAACCGAGGCGTAGAATTTCAGCGCGTTGCCGCCCGTCGTCGTCTCCGGGTTGCCGTACATCACGCCGATCTTCATGCGCAGCTGGTTGATGAAGATGACGAGGCAGTTGGAGCGGCTGATCGAGCCGGTGAGCTTGCGCAGGCTCTGCGACATCAGCCGGGCCTGCAGGCCGACATGGCTGTCGCCCATCTCGCCCTCGATCTCGGCACGCGGCACGAGGGCGGCGACCGAGTCCACCACCAGCACGTCGATCGCGTTCGAGCGAACCAGCGTATCGACGATCTCGAGCGCCTGCTCGCCGGTGTCCGGCTGCGAGACGATCAGCTCGTCGATGTTGACGCCGAGCTTCTTGGCATAGACCGGGTCGAGCGCATGCTCGGCGTCGATGAATGCGGCGGTGCCGCCGAGCTTCTGGGATTCGGCGATGACGTGAAGCGCCAGCGTGGTCTTGCCCGACGATTCCGGGCCGTAAATCTCGATGACGCGGCCCTTGGGCAAGCCGCCGATGCCGAGCGCGATGTCGAGCCCGAGCGAACCGGTCGAGATGGCCTCGACCTCGATCGCTTCCTTCTGGCCGAGCTTCATCGCCGAGCCCTTGCCGAAAGCGCGGTCGATCTGCGCGAGCGCTGCGTCGAGCGCCTTCTGCTTGTCCATGTCGTCCTTCACCAATCGAAGCGGAGCGGTCACTGTCTCACCCTCTCGTAGCCATGTCGGAGCACGCTTTCAACAGGGGCAACGTACGCAATTTGTTCTTCCGCGACAAGCAAAAAGAACATCGAGAGAACAAACATTCATCTCGCTGATTTATCGCTATTTATTTATCGAACACCGCCGGAACGAAACCGGAATTCGCGAAAAGCTCAGCCCGCCTTTGCCGCCGCCCAGGCCTTGCCGATCGCCGTCTCGACGCCGGCGTAGACATAGGGCTTCTCGAGCACCGTGCAGGCGCTGAACCGCGCCGGCAGGCTCTCCGGGGCAGAACCCGTCGCGAACACGATCGGGACGCCCCGTTCGAGCAGCTTGTCGGCGAGCGGATAGACCGAATCGGCTCCCACATTCACATCAAGGATGGCGATGTCGAAGGCGGCGCTCTCGGCGGCCTTCCATGCCTCGCCCATCGTCGCGGCGGAGCCGGCGAGCGTGCAACCGAGCATATCGAGAATGTCTTCGAGCACCATGCCGATCAGCACTTCGTCCTCGACGACCAGCACCCGGCACCCGTTCAACGCAACGTCCGACATTCATTCCCACCCAGGACCCAACCGGCGCGCACCGTAGAGGAAGCCTGCTCTGCCCTCAAGACGCATCGCGGGCGATGGCGGCGCGCACCGCCTCGCCCAGCTCCTGCACCGAGAAAGGCTTGGGCAGGAAGCCGGCGCCGGGCACGTCGATCGACTTGCGCAGCTGCTCCTCGGCATAGCCCGACATGAAGATGATGCGCAGATTGGGAAACCGCTCGCGGGCGTGGCGGACCAAGGTCGGCCCATCCATCGTCGGCATCACCACGTCGGAGATGAGCAGGTCGACCGGCTCGCCGCGCTTCTCGAGCAGTTCGAGCGCCTCCTCGCCATGCGCGGCAGTCAGCACCTGATAGCCCTTGCGGGTCAGCGCCCGCTCGGCGACGGCGCGCACCGTGCCCTCGTCCTCGACGAGCAGCACCGTGCCCTTGCCCCAGAGGTCGGCGGTCGGCGCTGCCGGTTCGGGCACGGCCGGTGCCTCGTTGACGATCGGCGCCTCCGAATGGACGGGCAGGTAGATGGTGAAGCTCGTGCCCTGCCCCGGCGGGGAATCGGCGAAGATGAAGCCGCCGGTCTGCTTAACGATGCCGTAGACGGTGGAGAGGCCAAGGCCGGTGCCCTTGCCGAATTCCTTGGTGGTGAAGAAGGGCTCGAAGATCTTGGCGATGATGTCAGGCGCGATGCCGGTGCCGGTGTCCTTCACCGCGATCGCCACATAGGGCGCCACCGGCATCATGTCGTGGCCGAGCGATTTCACCTCGGATGGCGGCACCGCATAGGTCGAGATCACCAGTTCGCCGCCCTCGGGCATGGCATCGCGCGCGTTGACCGCGAGGTTGACGATCACTTGTTCGAGCTGCCCCGGATCGGCGCGCACCAGCCCGATGTTGCGGCCATGCTTTACCGACAGCCGCACCGTCTCGCCGAGCAGCCGCTTGAGGAGGTGCGACAGCTCGCCGACCACGTCGGACACCTGGATGATCTGCGGGCGCAAGGTCTGTTGGCGCGAGAAGGCGAGCAGCTGGCGGACGAGGTTGGCCGCGCGGTTGGCGTTCTGGCGGATCTGGTTGATGTCGTCGAAGTCGGAATCGCCCGGCGAATGGCGGAGCAGCATCAGGTCGCAATAGCCGATGACCGCGGTCAGGATATTGTTGAAGTCGTGCGCGACGCCGCCGGCGAGCTGGCCGACCGCCTGCATCTTCGTCGCCTGCGCGATCTGCCGCTCGAGCTTCATCTGCTCGCGGTTGTCCTTCAGCGACAGCACGACTTCCGCCGCGCCGAGGCCCGGTGCGCGCGCGACGGTCAGGATCGTCTGCTCCTCCGGCCGGTTACGCAGGCGGATGCGCAGGTCGCGCGGCTTGCGGTAGCCGCCGGCGGCGCGGCGCACCGCATCGGACACCACCGCCTTGTCCTCGTCGACCACCAGCTCGGTCGGATAGACGACGCGCGAATCCGCCCCTGCTCCCGCCGTCTCGGCGAAAGCGGCGTTCATGAAGTTGAAGCGCCCGTCGCGGTCGGCGAGCGCGAGGCCGAGCGGCAGCGAGCCGAGCAGCGCCGGCACGCTGTCGGGCATCGTTCCCGCGCCGGGCGCCTGCTCCTCGACCAGCAGGAACAGATAGGCGCTGGCCGGCCGGTCGGGCGCGGCCTGCAGCGGCAGCTCGATGATGCGCACCGGCCGCGTCGTCCCATCGGGCATGCGCAGCCGCGACGGCTTGCCGTCGACGAGCACCAGCGTTTCGCTGAGGTCGATCGGCGGCAGGCCATGCGGCCACAGCGCCTGGCGGAACGACCAGTTGGCGGCGAGCGTCGCGCCGGCGCGGTCGGTCATCACCGCCATCAGCCCCGCCGCGCCCATCCAGGCGCCGAATGGCCCTTCGATCAGCCCGACCGTCTCGTCGTGCAGCTTGTCGGCGGCCGAGCGGCGGATCGTCCACAGCAGATGCTCGCCGCCCAGGTCGGCGGGGCGGCAGGCGACGTTCAGCGTGCGCGAGACGCCGTCGATGGTGATGGCGATCTCCGCCTGCGCGCCGCCGTCGCGCCTTGCCTGCGCCGCCACCGTCGACAGCACCGCGCGCTCGGGCGACCCGACCGGGCCGAGATCGAGCGGCGCCGGATAGCCACCGCATTTGATGCCGTACGCCTCATTGGCGCTGACCAGCCGGTCGGCGCCGTCGGTGATCGCCAGCGCGTCGGTGCGGGCGTCGAGGGCGGAGCGCACCAAGGTCCAGTCGACCCGCCCGCTGCCGCCGCGCGCCTTGCCGAGCGAGACGGCGTAAGCGACGGCGGAGCCGGTCATCACCAGCGCGCCGTAGATCAGCATCACCTCCCAGCCGTTCATCGCGAGGCCGACGAATACCGTCGAGGCGAGCCCGAGCAGGATCACGGCGGTGGCGGTAAAGGCGAAGCGGCGTTGCGCGCCCGGCAGGTGTGGCCACTCGATCGGGTCGGGCAGCGCATCGCGCGCGCGCAGGGTTTCGGGCGTGGAGGCCATTGGTTTTGACTGTTCGCGCGCGCGCCGCTGCCGTCAAGCGCCGTCGCGCGAACGCAACAGTGGCGCGCGACAAGCCTCTGCGGCGCGATGGGCAGGCGACGGCATCGCCGCCATCCTCTAAGGAAAGCGTCAACAACTGGTTAGGCATCGGAACAACAGCCGCCGGCCTGCGTCTCGATGGCCGGTGGCAGCGTAGCTCGGGGCATATGACGATCGATCGACGACAATTGCTCGGCGCCGCGGCGCTGGCCGCGGGCGCTGCCGCGCTGGTCTCGTGCACCGGCAAGGACGATGACGCCGGCCTCAAGCGGCTGATGGCAGGTGACGGCGACTGGGCCGATTTCCGCGCGCTGTTCGCCATCGATCCCGAGTGGATCGACATGAGCGCGATGCTGCTCACCTCGCACCCGCAGCCGGTCGCCAACGCCATCGCCAAGTACCGCGAGGCGCTCGACAACAATCCGGCTATCTACCTGCGCGACAACAACGACCGCCTGCAGGAAGGCGCGCGCAGCGCCGCCGGCGCCTATCTCGGCATCGCGGGCGAGAATATCGCGCTGACCGACAGCACCACCCAGTCGGTGGCGCTGGTCTATCGCGGGCTGAAGCTCAAGGCCGGCCAGGACGTGCTGACCACGACGCGCGACTATTATGTCAGCCACGAAGCGCTGCGCGTCGCCGCCGACCGCAGCGGTGCGACCGTTCGCAAGATTCCGCTCTATGAGACGCTCGACGGCATCACCGCCGAGGCGCTGGCCGACAGCGTGATCCGCGAGCTGAAGCCCAACACCCGCGTCGTCGCGATGACCTGGGTGCATTCGAGCACCGGCCTCAAGATGCCGATCGGGCTGATCGGCGAGCGGCTGGCGCGGCACAACGCCGGGCGCGGGCCCGACGACCGCGTGCTGCTCTGCGTCGACGGCGTTCACGGCTTCGGCAACCAGGACGCGACGCTCGACAGTCTTGGCGCCGACTTCCTGATGGCGGGCTGCCACAAATGGCTGTTCGGGCCGCGCGGCACCGGCATCATCGCCGGCCGCGCCGACGCCTGGCCGGCGCTCGACCCGACGATCCCGAGCTTCCTCGACAGCGATGGCTACGGTCGCTGGAAGCGCGACGACCCGCCGGTGCCGACCACCGCGGCGATGGTGACGCCAGGCGGCTTCAAGCCGTTCGAGCATCTCTGGTCGTCGACCGAGGCGTTCAAGCTCCATCAGGCGATCGGCAAGGCGAAGATCGCGGCGCGCACCGCCGAACTGGCGACGCAATTGAAGGAAGGCCTGACCGGCCTCGCCAACGTCAAGCTGCGCACGCCGATGTCGGCCGAGCTGTCGGCGGGCATCGTCTCCTTCGATATCGAGGGCGGCAACCCGTGGGACGTGGTCGAGCATCTGCAGGCGAACAAGATCATCGCCTCGGTCGCGCCCTACCGCACGCCGCACGTCCGCCTGACCCCGAGCATCCGCAACACGCCCGATGAGATCGACAAGGCGCTGGAGATAATCCGCGGCTTCCGCGCGGCGGCGTAGCACCTTAAGAACGGGGCCGTGACGACCGCGGCGCCCACTTCTCCGTTCCAGATTCGCGACTATCGCTTCTTCTGGGCGGCGCGCCTCACCAGCACCATCGCCAGCGTCGGGCTGGTCGTCGTCATCGGCCTCCATGTTTACGACGTCGCGCGCGACAGCGGCATGAGCATCCGCGACGCCGCCTTCTGGCTCGGCATGGTCGGGCTAGCGCAGTTCCTGCCGCTGCTGCTGCTCACCTTGGTCGCCGGCTATGTCGCCGACCGCATCGACCGCCGCTGGATCGTCCGCGCCGCGCTGGCGCTCGAATTCCTCTGCGCCGGGGCGCTCGCGCTCTACGCCTGGGCCGATGCGATGAATCTGCCGGCGCTGTTCGTCGTCGCCGTGATGCTCGGCATCGGGCGCGCCTTCGCCGGTCCCGCCCTCTCCTCCTTCGCGCCCAATATCGTGCCGAAGGCGATGCTGCCTTCCGCGATCGCGCTCAACTCGATCGCCTGGCAGTCGGGCGCCATCGCCGGGCCGGTGGTCGGCGGCGTGCTCTATGCGGCCGATCCGGCGCGGTCCTACGAGGTGTCGGCGCTGCTGCTCGCCGTCGCGTTCGGCGCCTTCATGCTGATCAAGCCGATCCCGCGCGGCAATGCCGGCCAGTCGCACCCGGTGCGCGCGGTGATCGAGGGCCTCGCCTATGTCCGCGCCAACAAGATCGTGCTCGGCGCCATCTCGCTCGACCTGTTCGCTGTGCTCTTGGGCGGCGCGACGGCGATGCTGCCGGTCTACGCGCGCGATGTGCTGCATGTCGGCTCCGAAGGCCTCGGCTATCTGCGCGCCGCCCCCGCCGTCGGCGCGGCGCTGACCGCGCTCTACCTCGCCAAACGGCCGCTCAACCGCCACGTCGGCCACAAGATGTTCGTCTGCGTGGTGCTGTTCGGCCTGTCGACGATGATCTTCGGCGCGTCGAAGGTGATGTGGCTGTCGCTCGGCAGCCTCGTCGTGCTCGGCGCCGCCGACATGATCAGCGTCTATGTCCGCTCCTCGCTCATCCAGCTCCACACCCCCGACGCGATGCGCGGGCGGGTGTCGGCGGTGTCGGGGCTGTTCGTCTCCGCCTCCAACGAGCTTGGCGAGTTCCGCTCGGGCGTGTTCGCCAACTGGATGGGCCCGGTCGAATCGGTGGTGATCGGCGGCGGGCTAGCGGTGATCGTCACCGGCCTCTCCGCCTGGATCTTCCCCGACCTCCGCAAGGCGGATCGCTTCGTCGCGCCCGAGCCAAAGACGATCGCGGAAGCGGGCAACAAAAGCTTCGTTGACGACGGCCTGCCTGCCATGGTCGCTGGGCTCGACCCGAAAGCCGAGAAGGGAAAGACATGAAAGCCAATTCCGTCCTCGAGACGATCGGCAATACGCCGCACATCCGCCTCAACCGCCTGTTTCCAGACCAGGAAGTGTGGGTGAAGTCGGAGCGGACCAACCCCGGCGGTTCGATCAAGGACCGTATCGCGCTGGCGATGATCGAAGCGGCGGAGAAATCCGGCGAGCTGAAGCCCGGCGGCACCATCGTCGAGCCGACCTCGGGCAACACCGGCATCGGCCTTGCGATGGTCGCGGCGGTGAAGGGCTACAAGCTCGTCCTCGTCATGCCCGAATCGATGTCGGTCGAGCGGCGGCGGCTAATGCTGTCCTACGGCGCCAGCTTCGACCTCACCCCGCGCGAGAAGGGCATGAAGGGCGCCATCGAGCGCGCGCTGGAAATCGTGCGCGATACGCCGGGCGCCTGGATGCCGCAGCAGTTCGACAATCCTGCAAACATAGACGTGCATGTCCTTACAACCGCTCAGGAAATCCTCACCGATTTCGCCGACACGCCGCTCGATGCACTGGTCACCGGCGTCGGCACCGGTGGCCACATCACCGGCACCGCGCAGGTGCTGAAGAAGGCGTGGCCGAGCCTCAAGGTGTTCGCGGTCGAACCGACGCTTTCGCCGGTCATTTCGGGCGGCCAGCCCGGCCCGCACCCGATCCAGGGCATCGGCGCCGGCTTCGTGCCGAAGAACCTCCACACCCAGCTGCTCGACGGCGTGATCCAGGTCGCGCCCGACGACGCCAAAGAGTTTGCCCGCCGTGCCGCGCGAGAGGAAGGCCTGCTGGTCGGCATCTCGTCGGGCGCCACGCTCGCCGCGATCAGCCAGAAGCTCGCCGAGCTTCCGGCGGGCAGCCGCGTGCTCGGCTTCAACTACGACACCGGCGAGCGCTATCTGTCGGTCCCCGACTTCCTGCCCACCGAGGGCTGAGAAATCGCCCGCTTCCCAAGGGGAAGAGGGCTTTGCGGCGTGCCCTCCCCGGTCTAGGCTTTGGTCAAGGACCGGGGAGACACATTATGAAGTTGCGCGCCGCCATGCTGGCCTTGCTGCTGTCGACGGGCGCGCACGCTGCGACGCCCGACAAGGCGACGCTGGCCGAGGTCGACAAGATTTTCGCCGACTGGCGGCTGGCTTCGCACGCCCCCGGCGTCGCCTATGGCATCGTCGCCGACGGCAAGCTGGTCCATGTGAAGGGCTTGGGCATTCAGGATACCGAGCGCCAGCGGCCGGTTACCACCGACAGCCTGTTCCGCATCGCCTCGATGTCGAAGGCATTCACCGCACTCGCCATCCTGAAGCTCCGCGACGAGGGCAAGCTGTCGCTCGATGCGCCGGCGGAAAATTACGTGCCCGAGCTGAAGAGCTGGCGTTACCCGACCACCGACAGCCCGAAGATCAGCGTGCGCAACCTGATCACCCACACCGCGGGTTTCGTCGAGGACAACCCCTGGGGCGACCGGCAGCAGGTGATGAGCGAGGCGGAATTCACCGCGCTGCTGAAGGAAGGCGTCGCCTTTTCGCGCGCGCCGGGCCTCGCCATGGAATATTCGAACCTCGGCTACGCGCTGCTCGGCCGGATCATCACCAACGTCTCGGGCATGCCCTATCAGCGCTACATCGGCGACACGATGATGAAGCCGCTCGGCATGAAGTCGACCGGCTACGATATCTTCGCCTCGCCCGCCGACCGCCGCGCCATCGGCTATCGATGGCAGGACAATGGATGGGTGCGCGAGCCCGACATGAAGGACGGCACCTTCGGCGCGATGGGCGGCGTCGAGACCAGTGCCGACGATTTTGCGAAATGGGTGAGATTCCTGCTCGACGCCTGGCCGGCGCGCGACGGCGCCGACAATGGCCCGGTGAAGCGCAGCACGGTGCGCGAAATCGTCACCGGCGACAATTTCGTCAGCGGGTCGATGCGCGCCGCCAACATCGGCGGCAACGCCTGCCGGCAGGCCAGCACCTATGCGATGGGCTGGACGGTTTCCGACGATTGCGACCTCGGCCGCGTCGTGCGCCACACCGGCGGCTACCCCGGCTATGGCTCGGTGGTGCTGCTGCTTCCCGACAAGGGCGTCGGCGTGTTCGCTTTCTCCAGCCGCACCTATGGCGGCGCCTCCCTCCCCGCCATGCGCGCCGCGCTGGCGCTCAACAAGGCCGGCGCGCTGACCGATCGCGATACGCCGGTCAGCAGCGGCCTCACCGCCGCCTACGACGCCGCAAAGGCGGTATGGAAGGCCGGCGACATCAACGCCGCCCCGCTCGGCAACAACATGCTGCTCGATCTCGACGCGGCACGCTGGAAGAAGGCGATCGCCGACGTGAAGGCGCAGGTCGGCACCTGCAAGACCGACGCTCCCATCCGCCCCATCTCGGCGATGGAGGGCCGCTTCACCTGGACCTGCGACACGGGCCGCATCTCGGGGCGCGTCCAGCGCTCGCCGAAGCAGGCGATGGAAATCCAGGCGCTGGAGTTCACGCCGGCGGCGCCCTGACTTCTAAAGCCCTCTCCCCGCCGGGGAGAGGGTTGGGTGAGGGGCACCGTCCATGCCGACCCGCGACGCTCTCCTAACCAGCCGCGCCCGCTCTCTTCGGGAGCAGGCGACAGGTGTGGAGCATAAGCTGTGGGCGAAGCTGCGCGCGCGGCAGCTGATGGGCGCCAAATTCGTGCGGCAATTTCCGGCGGCGGGTTACATCGCCGACTTCGCGTGTCGCGAGCACATGCTGATCGTCGAGCTCGACGGCAGCCAGCACTTCGAAAGTGCGTATGATGACGTGCGGACCAAGGCGTTGGAAGCGCAGAGTTATACCGTACTGCGGTTCTGGAATCGCGACGTGATCGACAATCTGGAGGGTGTAATAGGCGCGATCGAGGCCGCGTTGTTGCTGGCCGTTCAGCGCTGGGAAGAGCGGCATAAAGCCGGGATCGGAGAGCGTGCGGCGGACGACTAGCTCGCTACCGCTCGCTCCCCTCACCCAACCCTCTCCCCAGCGGGGAGAGGGCTCATCTTGAGCCGCCTCCTCAGGCCGCCTTCTTCGCCTTCGCGGCGTTGCCGTAGAAGCTCTCGCCCTTCGCGGCCATGTCGCGGAGCAGTGCCGGCGGGCTGAAGCGTTCGCCGTGCTTCTGCGCGAGGCGGTCGAGCGTCGCGACGACGTTGGCGATACCGAGCGTGTCCATGTGGCTGAACGGGCCGCCGGTGTGCGGCGCGAAGCCCCAGCCGAAGATGGCGCCGAGGTCGCCGTCCTCGGGCGTCTCGAGCACGCCTTCGGCAAAGCAGCGCGCTGTCTCGACGAGCTGGCGGAAGACGATGCGCTCGCGCACCTCCTCCGGGCTCGGCTGCACGTCGCTCTGCGGGAAAGTCGCGCCGAGGTCGGGCCACAGGTGCTTCTTGCCGTCGGCGGGATAGGCATAAAAGCCCTTGCCGTTCTTGCGGCCGAAGCGCTCGGCGCCGACCATCGTCTCGATGACCTGCTCGCCCGGCCCGCCCTTGTAGGCGTCGCCGAGGTCCTTCTTGGTCGCCTGCGCAACCTTGTAGCTGAGGTCGAGGCCGACTTCGTCGTTCACCGCGAGCGGGCCGACAGGCATGCCGGCCATCTTGCCGACATTCTCGATCAGCGCCGGGCCGACGCCCTCGCCGAGCATCGTCAGGCCTTCCTGCACATAGGTGCCGAAGCAGCGCGAGGTGTAGAAGCCGCGGCTATCGTTGACGACGATCGGCGTCTTCTTGATCTGCTGGACATAATCCAGCGCCTTCGCAATGGCTCCCGGCCCGGTCTTCTTACCAACGATGATCTCGACCAGCGGCATCTTCTCGACCGGCGAGAAGAAGTGGATGCCGATGAAGTTCGCCGGCTTGGTCCACGCTTCAGCGAGGCCGGTGATCGGCAGCGTCGAGGTGTTCGAACCGAAGATGGTGTCGGCGCCGACGACGGCTTCCGTTTTCTTGGTGACCTCGGCCTTGATCTCGCGCGTCTCGAACACCGCCTCGATGATCAGGTCGCAGCCCTTCAGGTCGTCGTAGCTGGTCGTCGCGTGGATGCGGCCGAGGATCTCGGCGGTCTTCTCCGGCGAGGCCTTCTTCTTGGCGAGGCGGTCGGCCGTGTACTGCTTGCCCTTGTCCGCCGCTTCCTGGCTCTGGTCGAGCAGCACCACCTCGATGCCGGCCTGCGCCGACACCATGGCGATGCCCGCGCCCATCAGGCCGGCGCCGAGCATGCCGACCTTCTTCGTCGGCATCGGCGCAATGCCCGCCGGGCGGCGCGCGCCGCGCTCGGCAGCCTGCTTGTTGACGAACAGCGTGCGGATCATGTTGCCCGCTTGCGGATCGGCGACGAGCTTGGCGAAATATTTGCTCTCGACGCGGATCGCCGTGTCCATCGGGAGCTGCGAGCCCTCGTAGACCGCCGACAGGATGGCGATCGGCGCGTTCATATTGTGGAAGGTCTTCGCCGCCAGCATCGCGGTGCCGCCGACGAAGGTCTGCGCGAACGCCGGATTGAAGCCGCCGACGCCGCCCGGGAACTTGAAGTTCTTCTGGTCCCACGGCTGCACGCCGCCCGCCGGGTTCGCCTTCACCCAGGCCTTGGCCTTGTCGACGACGTGGTCTGCGGGCGCGACCTCATGCACCACGCCGAAGCCCAAGGCTTCCTGCGGGCTCATGAACTTGCCCTGCGTCAGGTACATCAGCGCCGCCTGCACGCCCATCAGGCGCGGCAGCCGCTGCGTGCCGCCGGCGCCCGGCAGCAGGCCGACGAGCACTTCCGGAAGGCCGAGCTGGATCTTTGGATTGTCGGCGACGATGCGGTGGTGCGTCGCGAGGCAGACCTCGAGCCCGCCGCCGAGCGCCAGGCCGTTGATCGCGGCGGCCACCGGCTTGCCGCAGGTTTCCAGCCGGCGGAACAGCTTGTTCAACTCGAACACGCCGTCGAACAGCTTCGCCATCTTCGAGCGGCCGTCGTCGCCGCTGCCGGCCCCGCCGAACATGCTGCCCATGCCCTTCAGGTCGGCACCGGCCATGAAGCCGGTCTTCTTACCGCTGGTGATGACGGCGCCCTTGACGGCGTCATCGGTGGCGATGCGCTCGATGAGCGTGCCGAGGTCGCGGGTCAGCTCGCCGGTGATGACGTTCATCGTCTGGCCGGGGACGTCGATCGTCAGCAGCGCGATGCCGTCGGCGTCGAGGTCGAACTTGATCGTTTCGGTCATTGTCCAGGTCCCTACCCTGTCGTCGTCCCCGCGAAGGCGGGGATCCAGTCCTCAAGCAACCTGCCAGCTACCGCTGGCGCCTTTTACCGGGCTGGGTCCCCGCCTTCGCGGGGATGACGAGTTGTTGTGTGCGTCAGACGCGCTCGATGATGGTGGCGGTGCCCATGCCGGCGCCGACGCAGAGATTGATGAGCGCGGTGCCCTTGCCCGTCCGCTCAAGCTCGTCGAGCACGGTGCCGAGGATCATCGCGCCGGTGGCACCGAGCGGATGGCCCATCGCGATGGCACCGCCGTTGACGTTGACCTTCGCATGGTCGAGCCCGAGCGCCTGCATGTAGCGCAGCACGACGGAGGCAAACGCCTCGTTCAGCTCGTAGAGGTCGATGTCGCCCGTCTCCATGCTGGCGCGCTTCAGCACCTTCGCCGACACGAACTCGGGGCCGGTCAGCATGATCGACGGCTCGGAGCCGATCGAGGCCATGGCGCGGATACGGGCCCGCGGCTTCAGGCCGTATTTCTCGCCCATTTCCTTGTTGCCGATCAGCACCGCAGCGGCGCCGTCGACGATGCCCGACGAATTGCCGCCGTGGTGGACGTGGTTGACCTTCTCCACCTCGGGATAGCGCTGCAGCGCGATGGCGTCGAAGCCGGGCATCTGCTCGCCCATCGCCGCGAAGGCAGGCGCGAGGCCGGCGAGCGACTGCATGTCGGTCTGCGGGCGCATATGCTCGTCATGCGCGAGCACGACTTCGCCGATCACGTCCTTCACCGGCACGATCGACTTGCCGAACCGGCCTTCCTTCCAGGCCTGCGCGGCGCGCTTCTGGCTCTCGACGGCATAGGCATCGACGTCGTCACGGCTGAAGCCCCACTTGGTGGCGATCAGGTCGGCGCCGATGCCCTGCGGCATGAAATAGGTCTTGTAGGCGACCGCCGGGTCCATCGCCCAGGCGCCGCCGTCGGCGCCCATCGGCACGCGCGACATGCTCTCGACGCCGCCGCCGATCGCGAACATCGCCTCGCCAGCCATCACCTTCGCCGCGGCCATGTTCACGGCTTCGAGGCCGCTGGCGCAGAAGCGGTTGATCTGCACGCCCGCCGTGGTCTGGGCATAGTCGGCGTTGAGCACCGCGACGCGCGCGATGTCGGCGCCCTGCTCGCCCACCGGCGAAACGCAGCCGAACACCACGTCATCGACGTCGGCGGTGTCGATCGGGCTGCGGTCGGCGATCGCCCTCAGCACCTGCGTGCCGAGCTGGATCGGGGTGATCTCGTGAAGCGCGCCGTCCTTGCGGCCCTTGCCGCGCGGGGTGCGGACTGCGTCGTAGATATAAGCTTCGGCCATCGTCCTGCTCCCTCGTAAATTCAGAATGCCTCGACCGGCATCGCCATCAGCGCTTCCGATCCCGCCTCGATCTTGCGGCGATAGCCGCCGGCGAGCGGGAACTGGCTTTCGGCATAGTGCCGCGCGGTGATCAGCTTCGCCTCGTGGAACGCGGTGTCGGTGGTGCCGCCGTCGAGTTCGGCGTGCGCCGCCTTCGCCATCAGCAGCCACATGTGCCCGAGCGCGACCACGCCCATCAACTGCATGTAAGCATAGGCGGCCGACCCGGCGTTGTTCGGGTTCTGCATTGCGTTCTGCATCAGCCACATCGTCGCCGCCTGCAGCTCGCCAATCGCCTTTTCGAGGCCGGTGGCCAGCGGCGCCAGCCGCTCGTCGCCCTTGGCGTCGGCGACCGCTTGGCCCACCAGCTGGAAATAGGCCATCACGCCGCGCCCGCCGTTCGAGCCGAGCTTGCGGCCGACGAGGTCCATCGCCTGGACGCCGTTGGTGCCCTCGTAGATCTGCGCGATGCGCGCGTCGCGGACGAACTGCTCCATGCCCCATTCGGCGATGTAGCCGTGGCCGCCATAGACCTGCTGCGACGCGGTGGCGATGTCATAGCCCTTGTCGGTGAACACGCCCTTGATGACCGGCGTCAGCAGCGAGATCAGGTCGTCGGCGGCCTGCCGCTCCTCCTCGGTCTGCGCCTTGTGGCTGAGATCGACCTGCAGCGCCCCCCACAGCGCCAGCGCGCGGGCGCCTTCGGCAAAGGCGCGCCCGTCCATCAGCATCCGGCGCACGTCGGGGTGCACGATGATCGAATCCGCCTTGGCGTCGGCCTCGGCCGGGCCGGTCAGCGCGCGGCCCTGTTTGCGGTCCTTCGCGTAGGTGACAGCGTTCTGGTAGGCGACCTCGGCAATGCCGAGGCCCTGCAGCCCGACGCCGAGGCGCGCGGCGTTCATCATGATGAACATGGCCTTCAGGCCCTTGTTGGCTTCGCCGACCAGATAGCCGGTGGCGGCGTCATAGTTCATCACGCAGGTCGAATTGCCGTGGATGCCCATCTTGTGCTCGATCGAGCCGCACTGGAGGCTGTTGCGGTCGCCCAGCGCGCCGTCGTCGCCCACCATGAACTTCGGCACGATGAACAGGCTGATGCCCTTCACATTGTCCGGCGCGCCGGCGATCTTCGCCAGCACGAGGTGGACGATGTTCTCCGACAGGTCATGCTCGCCGGCCGAGATGAAGATTTTGGTGCCGGTGATCTTGTAGCTGCCGTCGGCCTGCGGGTCCGCCTTGGTGCGGATGAGGCCTAGGTCGGTGCCGCAATGCGGCTCGGTCAGGTTCATCGTGCCGGTCCAGCGGCCATGCACCATGTTCGGCAGATATTTCTGCTTCTGCTCGTCCGAGCCGGCGACGTTGATCGCGGCGATCGCGCCGTGGGTCAGCCCCGGATACATGCCGAACGCCATGTTGGCGGAGATCAGATATTCCTCGAACGCCATCGAGATCGGGTGCGGCAGCTCCTGCCCGCCATAGGCCGACGGCCCCGACAGCGTGTTCCAGCCGCCCTCGCAGAATTGCTTGTAGGCCTCCTTGAAGCCGGTCGGCGTCGTCACCGAGCCATCGTCGTTCCGGGTGCAGCCCTCGCGGTCGCCGACCTGGTTGAGCGGCTGCAGCACGCCCTCGACGAACTTGGCGCCCTCTTCGAGGATCGCGCCGACGAGGTCGGGGGTCGCGTCGGCGAAGCCCGGCAGGTTCGAATATTTGTCGAGCTGAACGATATGGCGCAGCACGAACTGCGTATCCTTCAGGGGCGCGCGATAGGTCGGCATGTCAGGCTCCGGTGGCTGTGGCGCCGTTCGACGGCACCATGTCTTCAAGCATCGCGACGAAACCTTTCAGTTCGTCGATCATGTCGTCGATGTCGGCGCGCTGTTCGGACAGCACGCCGATCCGCTCGCGGCACAGCTCGATGGTCAGCTTGCGCTGCCGCGTGCGGCCGTCGCCCTCATTGTGCAGATCCAGCATCTCACGGATTTCGGCGAGGCTGAACCCCACCCGCTTGCCGCGCAGGATCCAGGCGAGCCGCGCGCGGTCGCGCCGCGAATAGATGCGGCTCTGGCCCTGCCGCTGCGGGCTGATCAGCCCCTGGTCCTCATAGAAGCGGATGGCGCGCGGCGTGACGTTGAAGGCGAGCGCGAGGTCGGTGATCGTGTAGCTCTCGGCCTCGGCGCTGGTCCGCGCCGCGGCAGGCGATTTCGCAAAGAGCGATTCATCGTTCATCGGCCGCGGACGCTAGTTGACGTTTACGTTAACGTCAACTGAGCCGAGCCCGCCTCAAGCGAAGCCCTGATCCAGGATGTCGAGCTGCTGGTTCTCGTAGAGATAGCGCCCCGGATCGGTCGCGCCGGTCAGCTCGACGATAGCGCGCGCCACCGTGTCGGCGCGGGTGGCGCGGTAGCGGCGCAGCGGCCCCCGCATCAGCCAGTGCAACCGCGGCACGATGATCTGCGCCATTCGCTCACCGAGCCGCCGCTGCTTGCGATTGCCGATCAGCAGGCCGGGCCGGATGACGTCGACGCGCTCGAAGCCGAGCTTGCTGACCGCGACCTCCACCTCCCCTTTCACCGAGAGATAATAGGTGCTGCTGCCGCGCTTGGCGCCGACCGAGGAGACGAGGATGAACTGCCGGGCGCCGAGCTTCAGCGCGGCCTTGGCGAAGGCCATGACATAGTCATGATCGATCCGGCGGAAGCCGCCCTTCGACCCCGCCTGCTTCATCGTGGTGCCGAGGCAACAGATGGCGATGTCGATCTGCTCCATCTCCAAGGTGCTGATACCGTCGTGCAGCAGCCGTTCGAAGCTGATCTTGCGTTCGTAGCGTGCCTTGGGCTCGCGCCGCACGAAGCTGACGAGGCCGACCTCGCCGCTCGCCCACAGCCGCCGCGCCGCTTCGCGCCCGACGAGGCCGGTGCCGCCGATCAGCGCGACCTGCGTCACCGCACCAACTGCCCGCCGTCAATCAAGCGATAAAAGCAGGTCGTCTCGCCGGTATGACAGGCCGGGCCCGCCGGGCGGACCTTCAGCCATACCGCGTCCTGATCGCAGTCGATGCGAGCCTCCACCACCTGCTGCACGTTCCCCGAGGTTGCGCCCTTGTGCCACACCTCCTGCCGGGATCGAGACCAGTAATGGGCCTCCCCCGTCGCGAGCGTCCGCGCCAACGCCTCGGCGTTCATGTGCGCCACCATCAGCAACTCGCCGGTGGCGGCATCGGTTGCAACCGCCTGGACGAGCCCGCGCTCGTCGTAGCGCGGCATGAGTTTCAAAGTGGTTTCCAGCTCGGCGTGGCTCATGGTTTTTCCGATGGCCCGTTTCACATTGATGACGCAAGGGGGCGACAAAGCGCACCCCGCCTCCTATATGCCCCGCGACGGCTGGCCAAGGACTCGGAGTCATCGTGGACAACATGCTTACGACGCATCCGTTCGACGACGATAAGCTTCGGGAGGAGTGCGGCGTTTTCGGCGTGTATGGCGCCGAGGGAGCCGCCGCGATGACCGCGCTTGGGCTGCACGCGCTGCAGCACCGCGGCCAGGAAGCCGCCGGCATCACCACCTTCGACGGCAAGACCTTCCACAGCCACCGCGCCGAAGGCCATGTCGCCGGCAATTTCGACAGCGAGCATGTCATCGCCCGCCTGCCCGGCACCGTCGCCGCCGGCCATGTCCGCTATTCGACGACCGGCGACACCGCGCTGCGGAACGTCCAGCCGCTGTTCGCCGAGCTGGTGTCGGGCGGCTTCGCCGTCGCGCACAACGGCAATATCTCGAACGCGACCAAACTCCGCCGCGAGCTGGTGCGCCGCGGCTCGATCTTCCAGTCGACCAGCGACACCGAGACGATCATCCATCTCGTCGCGACCAGCACGTACCGGACGCTGCTCGACCGCTTCATCGACGCGCTGAAGCAGCTCGAGGGCGCCTACAGCCTGATCTGCCTGACCCCCGAGGGCATGCTCGCCTGCCGCGATCCGCTCGGCATCCGGCCGCTGGTGCTCGGCCGCCTCAACGACGCCTATATCCTCGCCTCGGAGACGGTGGCGCTCGACGTGGTCGGCGCGACCTTCCTGCGCTCGATCGAGCCGGGCGAGCTGGTGGTGATCAACGAGCGCGGCCTGCGCTCGCTACGGCCCTTCGAGTCGTTCCGCCCGCGCCCGTGCATCTTCGAACATGTCTATTTCTCGCGGCCCGATTCGATCGTCGACGGCTCGAGCGTCTACCAGGTGCGCAAGCGCATTGGGCAGCAGCTCGCCATCGAAAGCCCGATCGACGCCGACATCGTCGTCCCCGTCCCCGATTCGGGCACGCCGGCGGCGATCGGCTATGCGCAGCAATCGGGTATTCCGTTCGAACTGGGCATCATCCGCAGCCACTATGTCGGCCGCACCTTCATCCAGCCGGGCGACCAGATCCGCAACCTCGGCGTCAAGCTGAAGCACAACGCCAACCGCGCGCTGATCGACGGCAAGCGCATCGTGCTGATCGACGATTCGATCGTGCGCGGCACTACCTCGATCAAGATCATGCAGATGCTGCGCGATGCCGGCGCCGCCGAAGTGCACATGCGCATCGCCTCGCCGCCGACCCGCCACAGCTGCTTCTACGGCGTCGACACGCCCGAGCGCGCCAAGCTGCTGGCGGCGCAGATGGACGTCGAGCGGATGCGCGAGTTCATCAAGGTCGACAGCCTCGCCTTCCTTTCCATCGACGGCCTCTACAAGGCGCTCGGCGAGGAAGGCCGCGACGACGCGGCGCCGCAGCATTGCGACGCCTGCTTCACGGGCGACTATCCGACCCGCCTGACCGACCAGGAAGAGATCGAACAGCCCGACCAGCTGTCGATGCTCGGCGAGCGGCGCGCGATCTGACCATGACGAAGACGCTTGAGGGAAAGCTGGTCCTGGTGACCGGCGCCAGCCGCGGTATCGGCGCCGCCACCGCGCTCGCGCTCGGCGCCGCCGGCGCGCATGTCCTGCTCACCGCCCGTACCGAGGGCGGGCTCGAGGAGGTTGAGACCAAAATCCACGACGCCGGCGGCAATGCGACCATCGCGCCGCTCGACCTTGCCGACAGCGACGGCATCGACCGGCTGGCGCAGGCGATCGGCGGCCGCTGGGGCCGGCTCGACGCGCTGCTGCTCAATGCCGCGATGCTCGGCGACCTGATGCCGGTGCCGCATGTGCCGGTGGCGAAGTTCGACCAGATCATGGCGCTCAACGTCGGCGCACCGTTCCGGCTGATCCGCGCATTCGATCCGCTGCTGCGCGCCGCCGACAATGGCCGCGTCGTGGCGCTGACCTCCAGCCTCGCCACCGCACCGCGCGCCTATTGGGGCCCCTACGCCGCGTCGAAGGCGGCGCTTGAAGCGCTGGTCGATACCTATGGCGAGGAAGTGCGCAACACCAGCCGCGTCCGCGCCGCGATCGTCGATCCCGGCCGCACCCGTACCAAGATGCGCGCGCAGGCCTATCCGGGCGAGGATCCGCAGACGGTGAAGCCGCCCGAAGAGGTCGCCGAGGCGATCGTGAAGCTGCTCGTCGAGGATTTCGAGCCCGGCGCACGGCTGAAGCTGGGTAAGGCGGCTTAACTCTTCCGCACCCCAACGTCCGTCATTCCGGCGAAGGCCGGAATCCATATGGTCCGCGAGATGGATCCCGGCCTTCGCCGGGATGACGGAATTATGTGGTGGTTAAGCCGCCCGGTTCGCGCGGCGGAACTTGTCGAGCTTCTTCAGCAGCATGTCGCGCTTCAGCTTCGACAGATGGTCGATGAACAAAATGCCTTCGAGGTGGTCCATCTCGTGCTGGAGGCAGGTCGCCATCAACCCGTCGAGTTCTTCCTCGTGCGGCTTGCCGTCATAGTCGAGCCACGTCACCCGCACGCGATCGGGCCGGTCGACCTCGGCGTACATCTCGGGAACCGACAGGCAGCCCTCGTTGTAGACCGACGCGTCCTCCGACTCCCAGATGATCTCGGGATTGACGAAGAAGCGCGGGTTCTTGATCGGCTTGCCCTCCGTGTCTTCCTCTTCCTGAAGGTCGATGACCAGCACGCGCTTCGGCACGCCGACCTGGATGGCGGCGAGGCCGATGCCGGGGGCGTCGTACATCGTCTCCAGCATGTCATCCATCAGGCGGCGCAGATCGTCGTCGACCGCCGCCACAGGAGTGGAGATGGTGCGCAGCCGCGCGTCGGGCGTCTCGATGATGGGCAGGATGGCCATGGCGCTCAGCTAAGTATGGCGGGGTTCCGCGTCAAGCGCGCCCGCCGTCGCAGGCGGCCTCGATCAGGAGACCGGACGCCGCGCCTTCAGCGCCTGCGCCAGCGTCCCCTCGTCGAGATAGTCGAGCTCGCCGCCCACCGGCACGCCATGCGCAAGCTGGGTGATGCGGATCGGCAGCTTCTCCAGCCGGTCGGCGACATAGTGCATCGTCGTCTGGCCCTCGAGGGTGGCGTTCATCGCCAGCACCACCTCCTCGACGCCCCCGGCGGCGATGCGCGTGACTAGCCCCTCGATGTTGAGGTCTTCCGGCCGCACGCCATCCAGCGCCGACAGCCGCCCGCCGAGCACATGATAGCGGCCCGGAAACAGCCGCGCCCGGTCGAGCGCCCACAGGTCGGCGACCTCCTCGACGACGCACAGCTGCGACACGTCGCGGCGGCTGTCGGTGCAGATACCGCAGGGGTTGCGGGTGTCGACGTTGCCGCAAGTGTCGCAGGTCGACATGTTCGCCTCGACCGCCTGCAGCGCGCGGACCAGCGGCGCCAGCGCCGTCTCGCGCCGCTTCAGCAGGTGCAGCACCGCGCGCCGCGCCGATCGCGGCCCAAGCCCCGGCAGCCGCGCGAGGGCCTGGGTCAGCGCGTCGATTTCAGGTGAAGCCATGTCTCAGGAAACTCTCACGAACATATTGTCGGATATGGAAATTCTCAGATAGGCGTGTGCGGCCGGGTTGCAATGGGGTCGCGCCCGCGATAGCCGCATCCTGTCATGCGCATCGCCTATATGGGAACCCCCGATTTCGCCGTGCCGGCGCTCGATGCGCTGGTTGCCGCCGGCCATGACGTGGTCGCGGTCTACACGCAGCCGCCGCGCCCCGCCAACCGCGGCAAGGCGCTGACCCCCTCGCCTGTCCAGCGCCGCGCCGAGGCACTGGGGGTCGAGGTGCGCTCGCCGGTCAATTTCAAAGACGAGGCCGACCGCGCCGCCTTCGCCGCGCTCGACCTCGATCTCGCGGTGGTCGCCGCCTACGGCCTGATCCTGCCGCAGGCAATCCTCGACGCGCCGCGCCGGGGCTGCCTCAACATCCACGCCTCGCTGCTGCCGCGCTGGCGGGGCGCGGCGCCGATCCAGCGCGCGATCCTCGCCGGCGATGCCGAGACCGGCGTCACCATCATGCAGATGGAGCGCGGGCTCGATACCGGGCCGATGCTGCTGAAGGGCGTGACGCCCGTCGCCGGCAAGACCGCCGGCGAACTAACCGCCGAGCTGGCGACGATGGGCGCGCAGCTCGTGATCGAGACGCTGGCGGACATGCCCGCCGCCGAGGCTCAGCCCGAAGAGGGCGTCACCTACGCCTCGAAGATCGACAAGGCGGAGGCGAAACTCGATTTCACCCAGCCCGCCGACGCGGTCGAGCGGGCGGTGCGCGCCTTCAATCCCGCGCCGGGCGGCTGGTGCCTGATCGACAGCGAGCGCGTGAAGTTTCTGGCGGCAGACGTGGTCGACGGCAGCGGCACCCCTGGTACGACGCTTGACGACACGCTGACCATCGCCTGCGGCGACGGCGCGCTGCGCCCCGCCCTGCTCCAGCGCCCCGGCAAACCGGCGATGGCCGCCGCCGACGCCTTGCGCGGCTGGCGGGTGCCGGTGGGCAGCCGCATCGAATGACCCGTTTCCGCCTGCTCGTCGAATATGACGGCCGCCCGTTCATGGGCTGGCAGCGGCAGGACCACGGCCCGAGCGTGCAGGCGGCGATCGAGGACGCCATCGCCACCGTGACCGGCGCGCCCGCCGTGCTGCACGCAGCGGGACGCACCGACGCCGGCGTTCATGCCGTCGGTCAGGTCGCTCATGTCGATATCGAGCGCCCGATTACGCCCTTCCGGCTGATGGAGGCGATCAACGCCCGCGTCCGCCCCGCGCCGGTGGCGATCCTCGCCTGCGAGGAAGCGCCCGACTTCCATGCCCGCTTCGACTGCCTCGGCCGCCGCTACCGCTACCGCATCGTCAACCGCCGCCCGCCGCTGACCGTCGACCTCGGCCTCGCCTGGCGGGTCTCCACCCCGCTCGATGCCGGCGCGATGCACGAAGCGGCGCAGCAGCTGCTCGGCCAGCATGATTTCACCACCTTCCGCGCCGCCTATTGCCAGGCGAAGAGCCCGGTGAAGACGCTCGATCGGCTCGATGTCGAGCGGATCGGCGACGAGGTGCATATCCACGCCGCGGCGCGCTCGTTCCTGCACCATCAGGTCCGATCGATGGTCGGCTGCCTGAAGCTGGTCGGCGAGGGCAAATGGAGCGCCGCCGACCTGAAAGCCGCACTCGACGCCGCCGATCGCGCCGAGCTGGGCATCAACGCCCCGCCCGACGGACTCACCTTCATGGAAGCGTGCTACCCACCCGCCGCTGTCGGCTGATTTTACAAAAGCGTCACCTTCGCCCCGCGCCAGCCGCTGCCTGCCCCCTGTAAAAACACTATTCCGCCGCTTCTGGCACGAACGTTGCTAGATTCGCACGGTCAGGGGGATTTGCGTTTCATGATGAGCAAGCGGGCCAGCGGGCCTCGACCAGTCGCGTCCAGCGGCTCGATCATCATCTGGCTGGCGGGCCTCGTCTTCGGGGTCAGCGCCGGCCTGTTGATGGTCTATCACTTCCTGATGGCGAACAACGTCGCTTCCACCCTGCCGATCGACAGCAAGCCCGGCGTGCTGAGCAGTTCGTCCGCCGCCGAAGCCAAGACCGTCAACGCCGCGCATACCGCCGCGATGAAGGAAGCGCTGAAGACCGAGACCAACTAAGGTCTAGGCTGCGGCCTTCACCGGCAGGTCGATGAGCTTGCCGAGCGATTGATCGAGCATCAGCATCTGCCACAGCAGGCGGCCATGTTCGGCGCGGCCCGCCCGATGGTCGTCGACCGCTTTCTTCAGGAACGCCGGATCAAACCAGCCGGTCTCGACTGCGGCCGATCGAGTCGCGAGCGCCTCGGCGCGTTCGGCCAGCGGCCCGCGGAACCAGTCGCTGATCGGCACGACGAAGCCCATCTTGGGGCGGTAGAGCAGCTTCTTCGGCACGTAGCGCTCCATGGCCTTCTTCATCAGCCATTTGCTCTCGCCGCCGCGAATGCGCATCTCGGGCGGCAGGCCCGCGGCCCAGGCGACCAGCTCATGGTCGAGCAGCGGCTCGCGCGCCTCGAGGCTGACCGCCATGCTGGCGCGGTCCATCTTGGTCAGGATGTCGCCGGGCAGCCAATGCTGGATGTCGGCATATTGCGCCTGCCCGAGCGCATCGTCGGCGGGCGCGTTCTTCATCGTGTCGACGTAGAGGCTGCCCGCCCAATGGCCCTGCAGCTCGCGGCGGAACGACGGGCTGAACAGATGCTGGCGCAGACGATCTGGCAGCACCGCGATGCTGTTGAAATAGGCTTCCTCGGTCGAGCGGCCGAGCGCCTCGAAGGTCGACTTGGCGCGGAACATTCGCGGCGCCCAGTCCATCTTCGGGAAGGCGCGGCCCAACGGCCCGAAGACGCTCTGCCGGAAGCCGAGCGGCAGCAGCCCCCTCACCTTCTCCTCGTTGGCGTGCAGGCGGTAGCGGCGGTAGCCGGCGAACGCCTCGTCGGCGCCGTCGCCCGACAGCGCCACGGTGACATTCTCGCGCGCCAGGGCGCAGACTCGGTAGGTCGGCAGCGCCGAGGCATCGGCGAAGGGCTCGTCGAACGCCTGCGCCAGCCGCTCGACGAGGCCGAAGTCGTTCGGGTCGACGATGCGGCTGCGGTGGTTGGTGGCGTAGCGCCGCGCGATCTCGGCGGCGTATTCGGTCTCGTCGTAGCCCGCCACGTCGAAACCGATCGAGCAGGTGTTGACCGGCGTGTCGCTCAGCTCCGCCATCAGCGCGACGACCGCCGAGGAGTCGACCCCGCCCGACAGGAAGGCGCCCAAGGGCACGTCGGCGATCATGCGAAGCTTCACCGCCTCGCGCATCCGCTCGGTCAGCTCGGCGGCGAGATCGTCGGGGTTGCCGCGATGGCGGGTGGTGAAGTCGACATCCCAGTAGCGGACGGGCGCCGGCACCGGCTTGCCCTGCCGCAGAGTCAGCGTATGCCCCGCCTGCAGCTTCTTGACACCGGCCAGCGCGCATTTCGGGTCGGGAATGTAGCCGTAGGCGAAATAATCCTCGATCGCCGTCGGATCGAGCTCCCGCGCCAGCTTCGGGTGCGGAAGCAGCGCCTTCAGCTCCGACCCGAAGATCACCTCGCCGCCGGGCAGCTCGGCATAGTGGAGCGGCTTCACCCCCAGCCGGTCGCGAGCGAGGAACAGCGTGCGGGTGCGCGCATCGTGGATCGCGAAGGCGAACATGCCGCGCAGCCGGTGAACACAGGCCTCGCCGCCTTCCAGCCAGGCGTGGAGGATGACCTCGGTATCGCTGCTGGTGCGGAAGCGGTGGCCGGCGGCCTCGAGATCGCGGCGGATCTCCTGGAAATTATAGATTTCGCCGTTGAAGACGATGGTCACCTGTCCATCGGGCGTGGCCATCGGCTGCGCGCCGGACACGAGGTCGATGATCGCGAGGCGGCGATGGCCCAGCCCCACCCCCTCGCCGCGCCAGATATCGGCGCCGTCGGGGCCGCGATGCGCCACCGCGTCAGTCATCGCGCGCAACAGCCGCTCGTCGATCGGGCGCTGTTCGCGTGTATCGAAATAGCCGGCGATCCCGCACATGTCAGTCGCGCCCCGTAACGATCGAGCGGGCGAGCAGCTGGTCGGCCGGGCCGACCCCGGCGAGGAAACGGCGCAGCGCCGGCTCGGACGAGACCAAGGTGTCGGTGCGCTCGGCGGAGATCACCACCGTCGCCGACTGCGGGTTGCCGCCGAACATGCGCGCCTTCAGCGCCTCGATCTTCGCGGCATAGGGGCTACCGACCAGCCGGTCGTTGACCCAGTAGAACTGCCACACATCACGGACATTGCGGCCAAAGTTGATCTGCGCGCCCGCTGCCCCGTGCGGTGCCGGGCGGTTGCCGGCCCAGGACCAGCCATATTCCTCTTCCTCGGGGATCGGCGGCAGGATGCCCTGCTGATAGCCGACGAGCTCGCTATCCTCGTCCTGATGGTCGTAGACGGCGATGTAGAGATCGACCGGCTGGCCCTCGGCATCGACATAGGTCGCCATCGCCTTGGCGGTGGCGCCGACATAGTTCGGCTCCCATTCGCGACCGGCGAAGTCCTGCTTGGTCCAGCCCGCCGGGGTCGGCAGCGCCAGCGCCTCGGTCGGCGCCTCGGCGCTACGCGCGGCGGTCAGCGCGGCGTAGGCGGGCGTCACGGCGGCAGCCGCGATGGCGACCGCCACCGCTTTCGCCAGTACCGGCGTTGGCGACGGCTGCGCGCCGGGCGATTGCAGCGCGGCGGGATCGATGAACGGATCATCGACCGGGCGGTCGAAGAAGCGCCAGCCGATGGCGAGCGTCAGCCCCATCACGAAGGCGAAGAAGAACCAGCCATAGATGACATGATCGACGCCGCGCGCGAATTCCGAGGTGGTGAGGTGCGCGATGTAGATGGTGCCCCAGGCGCGGAAGCCGTTGGCGACGATCGGCACGATCACCGAGGCGGCCATGAAGGCGATGCGGCGCGGCCATGACTTGAAACAGACGTTGGCGACCAGCGCGCCGAACGCCACCATCGCAATCAGGAAGCGAACACCCGAGCAGGCCTCCGCCACCTCGAAATCGCCATTGGGGATCGAGATGAAGACGCCGTCGATATAGGCGGGCACCTCGAACAGTTCGAGCAGCCACACGCAGAATTTGGCGGTGATCGTCTGGAGGTGCGGGACGAGCTGCTCGCCGACCGGGATCATGAACAGCGCGAAGAAGATCGGGAAGGTCAGCGCACGGGTGACGGCAAGGCCGAAGACCGCCGGCACCGTCGCCTGCAGCATGAACACCAGCGCGGCATGGCGGAGCAACGCGACACCCGCGAACTCGCCGACCAGCCAGACGATTCCGCCAAGCAGGATCAGCGCGGCGCCCGGCAGCCACGGCTGCGGCGCCATCTTCGCGAGGCCCTCCTTCCGCTGCCACACCAGCCAGGCAATGATCGGCGGGATGAGCAGGCAGTGGCCGAAGGTCGAATTGTCCCACCAGGTCCAGGCGAGATGCGCGGTATCCTTGTAGAGCAGCAGCAGGATCGCCGCGACGACGACGCCCCACGCAAGGCCATAGCGCCACCAGGCGGCACGATGCGTCCCCTCGCCGCCCGCCGGGATTGCCGCGGCGGTCATTGCGCGGATACCAGTGCGGGCTGCGGCGCCTTCAGGCCGATGATGTCGTCGAGCATGGCGAGGCTGGCGTCCCAGTCATAACGCGCGATCACCTGCGCACGCGCCGCGGCGCCCATCGCCTGTGCCCGCGCCGTGTCGCGCAGCAACTCGTCGATGCGGTCGGCAAAGGCGCCCGGTTCGTCGGCGAGCAGCAGATGCTCGCCCGGCGCCGCCTCGATGCCCTCGAAGGCAGCGGCGGTCGCCACCACGGGGCGCGCCATCGCCATCGCCTCCAGCACCTTGTTCTGGATGCCGCGCGCGATGCGCAGCGGCGCGACGCAGACGTCGGCAGCGGCGAGATGCGGGCGCATGTCCTCGACCCGGCCGGTGACGACGACGCCATTCTTGCCGTCGAGCCGCTTCACCTCGGGCGCCGGCTTCGATCCGACGATCTTGAAGGTCGCGCCCGCGTGCTTCTTGCGCACTTCCGGCCAGATTTTCTCGGCGAACCAGCTCACCGCGTCGATGTTCGGCCGATAGTCCATCGCGCCGCTGAACACGATCACCGGCCCGGTTGCAGCCGGCAGCGGCGCAAAGCCGGCGGCGGGGTCGAAATAGCGATAGTCGACGCCGTTGTTCATCGCCTTGACGGTATGCGCGTAGGAGCCGGCGAGCTTCCTGAACACCGCGGCCTCGGCTTCCGAGACGAACAGGCTCGCCTGGAAATGGTGGGTGGCGTATTTTTCGAGCGCGCGCAGCAGCTTCGCTTCACGCTTGTACATCACCTGGCGCAGGCCCGGTCGCGCCTCGACGGCATATTGCCGCCACTTCTCCGAATCCACGTCGACGAAGTCCATGATGCCCTTGCGCCCGCCGAGGTGCGGCAGCGCATAGGGCGCCATCTGGCTGGAGAAGGCGACGATGGTAGTGATGCGGTTCTGGCGCAGCACCTGCTTCACCCATTTCACCATCGCCGGGTCGTAGTAGAGCGCCAGCGACAACGCATCGCCGCCCATCAGCCCGCGCAACGCGCGCTTCCAGCGGTCGGACGGCTTCAGCGGCATCAGCTTCACCTCGCCGCAGATCGAGCGAAGCTTGGCCGCATGCGCCATGTCGGCGGGATCGTCGACGAAGGCGCCGAGATGCACCGTCGCCCGCTCGGCGAGATGCTTCAGCATGTGCCACGAGCGGATCTTATCGCCCTTGTCGGGCGGGTACGGTATGCGGTGCGCGAGGAAGAGGATATCCGACATATTCAGCCGAGCCCCCGCGACAGCAGCGGCCCTAACCGGTTCGCAAGCCATAGCGGCAAGCGGCTCCAAGTCTCCACCATCAGCCGATATTTCGGATTGAGCGGATTGACGTCGGGCATCGCCGCGCCGGGCGCGAGGCGGAATTCATAGGCGAGCGGCGTCGGCTCGAATCCCCAGTTTTTCTTGAACGAGAAAGCGCCCGTCCCGACCTTCGATCGCCCGAAGTCAAACGACGTGCAGCCACGCTCGCGCGCATGCTCCATGAGCATCCAGTACATGTGATCATTGCCCCTCAACGCCCGCGCCGCGGGCGTGCCGCCACCATAATAGGGCAAGACCTCCCCGCGATAATAGAGCGAGAGCACCGAGGCGATCGGCGTGCCGTCCTTCGAAACGGTCAGGATGTCGGCGTCGGCGCCATATTCATCGAGGATCGCGTCGAACAATGCGCGCGGAAACACCGGCGTGCCGAGGTTGCGGACACTCTCCGCATAGACGGCGAAATGCTCGGCCCGTGCGCGCTCATCCGAAGCCACACGTACATCGAGGCCGAATTCCAGCGAGCGGCGCACCTCGGCGCGCTGCTTGCGCGGAATCGCCTTGAGATTGGCTTCACTGTCGGCGGCGAGCGCGCGGCGGAAGGTGACATAGCTCCCGGTCTTCGCCGGCCAGTCGGGGCGAAGCCGCTGCTGATTGCGATATTCGAGCGAGGTGAGCCCGAGCGACTGCGCCAGCTTCCATGCGGCCTCGTCGAGCGCGGCATGCGCCGCGTCGCTGTCGGCGAGCGGCCCGCCGTAGACGGCGAAAGCATTGGAAACGAGCGACTGCCCGAACAGCGGCGAGCGGACATGGGTCAGCGGCAGTACCCCCACCACCGCGCCGGCATGTTCGGCGACCAGATAGTGCGGGCTCTGTCCGGTGCCCTTCGCGACTGCCCGCCCCCAGGCGGTCAGGTGGAAGGCGCTGCTGTCGGGATGCGCGCGGACATAGGCGTCGTGGCGATCACGGTCGCTGTCGCTGCCGAGATCGAGCGTCCGGACGCTGGCAGCGGTGGCGAGCATCAGGCCGCCGCCGCCACCGCCGGCGCGCCGAGATAGACGCGGTCCATCCGGTCCCAGGCGAAATCGCGCATCACACGGCGCAGCTTGTCCGCCATCACGCCAAGGTTGGTATAGTGGCGCAGCCGCGACTTGATCGGCGCGCCCGCGACCCGCGGCTGGCCGGGATCGACCTCCCACGGGTGGAAATAGAAGACCGCCGGTTGCCGCTCTTCCTCGTTTACCTGTGCGATCGCCCAGCGCGAGAAGGCATAGGGCAACATGCGGAAGAAGCCGCCACCACCGGCGGCGAGCGTTCGCCCGGCGAAGCGTGCGGTGGTTACCGGCACCTCGATCATCGGCGAGCCCTGGACCGGGCGGTGCGCAAAACGCGGGAAGCCCGGCCAGCCATAATGATCGGTGCCGAATGGCGCGACGCTCGACGAATAGGCATAGCCCTCGTCGGCGAGCACCTGCAGCGCCCAAGCGTTGACCTTGCCGATCGAGAAGCTTGGCGCGCGGTAGCCGATCACCGGCACACCGCCCGCGTCCTCGAGGATTGCCTTGGTTTTGCGCAGGTCGGCGCGAAAGCTTTCCGGCGTCAGGTCGTGGACGCGGTCATGCGTATAGCCGTGGCTGGCCAGCTCGTGCCCCTCGGCGACGATGCGGCGGATCAGCGCCGGATGGCGCTCCGCCACCCAGCCGAGGGTGAAGAAGGTCGCCTTGACCCCTGCCCCGGCATAGAGATCGAGCACCGCCTGCGTGTTGAACTCGACCCGGCTGGCAATGGCATCCCACGCGCTGCGGTCGATCGTGTGCTCGAAGGCGCCGACCTGAAAATACTCCTCGATGTCGACCGACATGGCGTTGACGATCGGGGCGTTGACGATCGGCGGCATCGCTTACTCGGCAGGCGCCGGATCGGCGGCCAGCAACTCGTCGAGCAGGTCGACGATCTGGCGCAGCGCCTTGCCGTGCGAGCCGGAGCCCGCTTCCAGCGCCGCGAGGCGGCGGGCGAGATCGTCGTTCACCGTCCCGTCGCCGCCGACGAGCAGCGGCGCCGGCGCGGGCGCCGGGCCGGTGAAGCTGTCGTCGCGCAGATCCTCGACCACCTCGGCGACCATCGCGCCGTCGATCTGGTCGCGCTGCTCGAGCGCGCCGAACAGCAGCACCCGCGATGCGAGATTGTTCAGCCGACGCGGCACGCCGCCCGAATAATCGTACATCGTGTCGAAGGCGTCCTGCGTGAAGGTCGGCCTACCGTTCCAGCCGCAGAGCGTCAGCCGGTGCGCGACATATTCGGGAAGCTCCTCGCGGCTCATCGGCTCCAGATGATGGCTGGCGATGATGCGCTGGCGCAGCTGTTCGAGCACCGGCGAGCTGTTGAGATTGTCGCGGAACTCGGGCTGGCCGAGCAACACGGTCTGCAGCAGCGCCTGATGCCCCTCCTGAAAATTGGAGAGCATGCGCAGCTCCTCAAGCGCCGCGATCGGCAGATTCTGCGCTTCGTCGACGATCAGCAGAACCCGGCGGCCTTCGCGATACTGCGCGCGAAGAAAAGCCTCCAACCGGTTGAGAACGGAGACCTTGTCAGCATTGTCAACGGGTACGGCGAACGCGGTCGCCACCATCTTCACCATCGAATCGGCATCGAGCTGGGTGGTGACGATCTTGGCAACCACCAGCTTTGAGCGATCCACCGTCTCCATCACGTGGCCGACCAACGTGGTCTTGCCGGTGCCGACATCGCCGGTGATCACCACGAAGCCCTCGCCCTGGCTGAGGCCATAGGACAGATAGGCCATCGCCTTCCGGTGCGTCTCGGTATCGAAATAGAAATGCGGATCGGGGGTCAGCTGGAACGGCCGCCCCGTCAGCTCGTAGAAATCGGTATACATGCCTATTCCTCGGTCACGTCCTCGGCCCGGCGGGTCGATGACGCCTGCGATCCTCTACCGCGATTTGGGCTGAATTGATATCGCAGCCCGATCGAGGCGCTGAATGTCCGGCCATTGCCGAGATCGACGCGCGGGGCGAGCGGATCAGGCGCGCCATCGCGGTCATCGACCCGCCGCCAACTCGCAAAGGCGTTGGCGAACAGCGACATACTGCGGCCGATCAGCATGGTGAAGTTGGTCTGCGCGCTGACGAACAAGTCACGTGAGTCACGCGACAGCCCATATTCGTTCCGCTGCGCCCGCACGCTGAAGCCGGCGGTGCGCTGCGCGCCAAGACGCTGCTGGCCGCGCAGGTCGAACCCGTAGCTGGTGTCGGTGCCGCCCCCCAACGAACTGGCCGGGGTTCCGGGCGGCAGCCCCGGCGGCTGGCCGCCCAGGTAGCTTCTGCGGTTGAAGAAGCCGGAAACCGAGCCCGAGAAGCGCGGCTGGCTGATCTGGACGGCACCGTCTCCGCTCCCACCGCCGCTGCCGCCCATGCCGCGCGCGAGGGTGATGGCGCCCGCCTGATCCTTGAAGGTCGCGCTGGTCGCCACTTGCGTCAGGTTGAACTGGCAGGAGCCGGTCTGTGCGTCGAGGCCGAAGGCGCAGCTGCTGCTGCCGAGCGGCGAATTCTGCCCGTTGGCGGCGAAACTGCCGATCGGGGTGACCACGCCGCTGACCGGATCGGTGAACAAGGTGGTGAACAGGCGGCCGAAATTGTTGAGCGATTCGGTATAGGTGGCGAGCAGCTGGATATTGCCCGCCAGCTCCACCTGCGCCGACGCTGACGCCGTGAAGTCTCCGAAGCGCTTGCCGGCCCGCATGATGAGGCTGGTGCGACGCGACGGCGACAGTCGGAAGCCGCCCTCGTAGGTCACGCCTTCGACATCGAAATTGGTGGTGTAGAGCACACTCGGGTCGCGCTGCGCGCGGCCCTGCGCGTCGGGGACCGGCAGGCCGGTCGCGAAATCGATCAGCAGCGCATCCTGCCGGTCGAGGATGTCCTCATAACCGACATTGGCGATCAGCCCGATCGTGCGCGATACCGCATATTCGCCATCGCCGCCGATCCGCTTGCTGGTGAAACGCTGGTCGAGCTGCTCGATCGCGTCGCGCTGATACTCGCCCGTCAGGCGCCAACGCAGACGATCACTTCTTCCGACATTTCCGATATTTACCGACGCACTTTGATTTCGCGTATTCGAGGCGCCGCTCTGGAAGCCGCTGCCCGGCTCGATCGGCTGCCCGATGCGCAGCGGCCGCGGCAGGTCGGCCCGGTCCACCTCGAAGATGCCGTAGCTGTAGCGTGCCGTCACCTGCGTGCGCCCGAAACGGTGGCGCAGCGACGGCTGGATCGACGCGCCGAACGTCTGTTGCTGCGAACTGTCGTCGCCATCCGGATCGACCACCCCGCCCCGTTGGGTATTGAGGATGGTGGCGTTGGCCTGCGCATCAAGGAACAGCAGGTCGCTCAGCACCTCGGTGCGCAGCACGCCGGAGCCGTTGTGGCGCGACTTGTCCGTCGCCGGGCCGGTGATCGCGATGCGATGACCATAGCGATACCGCAGGTCGAAATCGATCCGCCGCCGCTCGATGCTGGTATCGATCCCCGCCCCGATCTCGTTCCAGGCGCGTTTCTCCGGATCCTGGTCACTGCTGTAGTTGAAGACGGTGCGCGATTCGACCGACGGCTCGAAGGTCACGCGCGCCGCAGCCGGCCCCGGCAGCGAAAGCAGCCCGACCAGCAACAGCCCGCGAACGAGCGGTAAATGCTGATACCGGCCCCCTCCCACGCGACTCCGGCCTAGACGCCGTAACCGTAGTAGGTGCCGTAACGGCGGCCGCCCGGCTGGAAGCGCGCCTTGTTGAGCAGCAGCTGGATGTGCTCGCACGCCGACAGCATCGAGATGCCCTCGCGGATCTCGGCGTCGCGGGTGTTCTCCGCCTCGACGACATAGACCGTCTGGCCGACGTACATCGCCAGCACCGGTGCCGCCGACGAAGCGAGCACCGGCGGGCTGTCGACGACGATGATGCGGTCGGGATAGCGCTTGGCGATATCCTCGATGATCTCGCCCATCCGCTCCGACGCGAGAAGTTCGGTCGTGAGGTTATGTTGGCGCCCGGCGGGCAGCACCGCGAAATTCTCGATGTTGGTGCGGATCAGGCAGTCGGCGAGGTCGAGATTCGGCTCGATGATCAGGTCGAGCAGGCCCTTGCCGCCTTCGAGGCCAAGCGTCGACAGAATCTCGGGCTTGGCGAAGTCGGCGTCGATCAGCATCACCGTCAGGTCGCGCTCCGAGGCGATCGAGAGCGCAAGGTTGATGGCGCAGAAGGTTTTGCCCTCGTTCGGCTGGCTCGAGCAGACGAGAATCAGGTTGCCGTTTTTGATGGCGTTCGACCCGCTCGCCATCGCGTTCATCAGCAATTGCCGCTTGATGATGCGGAATTCCTCGGCGATCGGCGTGGTCGGCGCGTCGGGCAGGATGAAGCCCTGCTCGCGCAGCGCCTCGAGGTCGATCTCGTCGCGGCGGCTCTTGCGGAGATCGCCCCTGGCCTGGCTCGACAAGGGCGACCCCTCGGCGCCCGCTTCCGGCTTGGGCATCGGCCGCAGCGCCGGCGCCCCTTCCTCATAGGCAGGCGCGGCCGGCGCTTCGGCTTCGGGCTCGGGCACCGGCTCCTTCGGCGCCAGCACCGAGGCGCGCGGGATCGCCGGCGGCGGCACGTTGATCGACGCGGCCGCACGCGGCGCCTGGCGCGCCGGCGAGACCGGGCTCGGCGGCGCGACGTCGAGCCGCTGCGCGGCGCGCTCGAGCAGCGAGGCGCGCGTTACCTTGGGGGCGGGTTTATCGCTCATTGAACGCTCCTGTACGCCGACGTCACCCCGATGCCCCCTGGATAACGACCTGGTAGAGCAACAGCATCGCGTAGGCGGTCACCAATCCGACCGCGAGTACGCCGAAGCCGCGCGACCACAGCCGCGCCTGCGCGCGCTGCTGATCGTTGACCACCTCCGACACCGAGCCGAGCACGGGCACGCCGAACGCTTCCTGCAGGCGGTTGGGCGTGATGTAGGTGGCGTGGATCTGGCTGACGAGGAACGCCACCGCAATGCCCGCGAGCAGGCCGCCGATCAGCACCGAGGTGAGCAGCAGCGGACGATTCGGCGCGACCGGCTTGCGGGGGAACGCCGGCGGGTCGACGATCTGGAAGCGGACCTGGTCGGTCTTGTTCTCGACGTCGCTGCGCAGGCGGACTTCCTCGCGCGACTTCACCAGCTGGTCGTACTGGCGGCGCAGCACGTCATAGTCGCGGTTGAGCTTCGACTGCTCGGCGGCGATGCCCGGCTCCTCGACCTGGCGGAGCTGCATATCGGCAATGCTCTTCTGCAGCTGGCCCTGCCGCGCGGCGAGCGCCGCGACGCTCGACTGCTTGTCGAACAGCAGGCTGCGCAGGTTGACGTAGACCGGGTTGGCCTGTGCCGCCTGCTGGCTCTTCTCGATCGGCTCGCGCGCCGCCTCACGCTGCAGATCGGCGATCTGGCGGCGGGCGGTCACCACGTCGGGATGCCGGTCGGTCCAGCCGCGGGCATAGGCATCCGAAATCGAGCGCTCCAGCGCTTCGATGCGACCGCGCGCCGAGGCCGGATCGTAGCGCGTTCCCTGGAAGCCGCCGCCCATCACCATCGACGGCGCGTCGATCGTCGCCGGGGTGCCGCGGAGCTGCGACTGAAGCGCGTTCAGCGAGCTGCGCTGCTGGACGATTTCCTGGCTGACGCGGTCGAGCTCGACCTGCGCGCCCATCAGCCGCTCGGAGATGTTGCCCTGCCCCGGCAGGCGGCCAAGATATTTCTGCTCGAACTCGGCGCGGCGGCGCTCGGCGTCTTCCAGCTCGCGGGCGCGGGCGGCGAGCTGGTCCTCGAGGAAGCGGATCGCCTGGTTGATGTTGTCACGGTCGGAGGAGATGTTCTCCTCGACGAAGATGTTGATGAGGTTCTGCACGACGCGCTGCGCCATCGTCGCATTCTGCGCGTCGCTATATTCGGAATCGTCCGACACGTAGGACAGCGTGAACAGGTCGCCGTCCTGCTCTTTCACCGTGATGTTGGCGGCAAGGTCGCTGATCAGGTCGTCGAGGTCGTTGTCGTCCTGGATGCTCTGGTCGAGACCGGTGCGGCGCACCACCTTCTCAAGGTTTGGGCGGCTGGTCAGCGTCTGGCGGACGATATCCACCTGGCGCGCCTTGTCACCGCCCTCGATGCCGAGCTTGTCGGGGAGCAGCGAGCTCCACTTGGCGTAGATGCGGGCGTTCGATTCATACTGGTTCGGGATCATCGCGACCGCCACCCAGCCGACGAGGCACACGGTCCACATCGCGGCGAGGCCATACCACCGCTTACGCCAGATGGCGTAGAGGATGGTCATTACCTGTTCGTAGATGTTGTTCATCTGACTCGCCTCACCGGCCGGCTACTTTCGGCCCGCTGAAATCACCTAGAAGAAGCTTTCCGGGATGATGATCACGTCGCCCGGCTCCAGCTTCACGTTCGCCGAGGTCTTGCCGTCCTCGATCAGGCTTTCGATCTTCACCCGATATTCGCGCTGCTGTCCCGTGGCCTTGTCGAAACGCACCAGCCGCGCCCGGTCGCCGGCGGCAAACTCGGTCAGCCCGCCCACCGCGATCATCGCGTCGAGCAGCGTCATGTTCGCCCGGTAGGGCAACGCCGCCGGGCGGGCCGCCTGGCCGACGATGCGCACCTGCTGAGCGAAGGGTCCGTTGAACCCCGATACGATCACCGAGACGATCGGCGACTGGATATAGGTGTTCAGCGCCTTCTCGATATCGTCGGCGAGCTGCGTCGGCGTCTTGCCGGTCGCCGCGAGGTCCTCGATCAGCGGCACGGTGATGCGGCCATCAGGACGCACCTGCACGTTGGTCGACAGCTCGGGGTTGCGCCAGACGAAGATCTGCAACTGGTCGAGCGGCCCGATCACATAAGCGGCACCGGGTCCTTCCTCGGGCGGCACGAATGCCGCCGCCGGCAGCGCGCCGCTCGCCTTGCCGCCGCTGCCCGAGCTGCAGCCCGCGAGAAGCGCGGCGCTTGTCGCCAGCAAAAACCACCCCGTTCGACGCATCGACCCCACCGTCCTTCCTCATGCCCCGCCCCCTGGCGGCGGAGCACTCCCTCGACCCCAGCGGGCCATCGTCATTCTAGGACCGTTTACCGCATATGGTAATCATCCTGTGAACAAACACCTAGCCTACCAACATTTCTCCGGGCGGTTCATGCCCCAGGAATGCGGTAGGGCTTGCGGTTAGGCCATAGGCGCCGGCCATGAACACCGCGACAAGATCGCCCACCTGCGTCACCGGCAACGCCGCCTTCTCCGCCAGCCGGTCGAGCGGCGTGCACAGGCAGCCGACGACATTCACCGGCTCGCCCGGCAGCGCATCGAAGCGCGAAGCATTGGCCACGGGGTAGTTACGGCGGATCACAGTGCCGAAATTGCCGCTGGCGGCGAGCTGATGATGGAGGCCGCCATCGACGATGACGAAGGTCTCGCCGTGGCTGATCTTCACGTCGACGACGCGGGTCAGATACACGCCCGCCTCCCCGACCAGATAGCGGCCGAGTTCGACGTTGAATTTGGTATCGGCGAGGACCGCCGGTCGCGCGGCGAGCTTTTCGCCCAGCGCCTTGCCGACGGTGAAGATGTCGAGTGGCATGTCGGTCGGGAAATAGGGAATGCCGAAGCCGCCGCCGATGTTGACGTGACGCGGGCGCACCGGCGCGCCTTCCGACAGCCGCGCAACGAGGTCGAGCGTCTTCGCCTGCGCCTCGATCAGCGCCTCGGCGGAGAGATTCTGCGAGCCGGCGAAGACGTGGAAGCCCTCGAAGATCGCGCCGAGCGCATCGATGCGCGCCAGCAGCGCCGGCACCCGCTCCGCATCGACGCCGAACGGCTTGGCGCCGCCGCCCATCCGCATGCCCGAGCCCTTCAGCTCAAAATCGGGGTTTACGCGCACCGCGACGCGCAGCGGCTTGCCGAGCCGCGACGCGATGCCCGCCGCGCGTTCCAGCTCGCCCGCTGACTCGAGGTTGAGAAGGATGCCCGCCTCGATCGCCGCCTCCAGCTCGCGATCACGTTTGCCGGGGCCGGCAAAACTGATCCTCGCCGGGTCGGCACCGGCGGCCAGCGCGATGCGTAGTTCACCCGCGGAGGCGACATCGAGCCCGTTAACCTGCCCCGCCATCCAGCCAACCAGCGCCGGCATCGGATTGGCCTTCACGGCGTAATGGATATCGACCCCGGCGGGCAGCGCCGCGCGGAGATCGGCGATGCGTTTTGCGATCAATCCGCGATCATAGACGAACAGCGGCGTGTCGCCGGCCTGCTCGACCCACGCGCTGACGGGCTTACCCGCTATCGCAAGTTCACCATTCAAACTGCTGAAACCGGGCGGAATATGCATCAGCCGCCATGCTCCCGGCGCAGCATGACACGGTCAAGCTTGCCGTTGGCATTGCGCGGCAGGTTGGTCAGCCAGACGATGCGCTTCGGCAGCATATAGCCGGGCACCGCCGCCGCCATCGCCCCACGCAGTGTTGCCTCAGCTTCCTCGGATGAGCGGCCGCCGGCCGGGCTGGCGATGAGCAACACCACCTGCCCCAGCCGCTCGTCGGCGACGCCCAGCGCCACGGCCTCGGCGACCGCGCCGGTGGCGTAGGCGGCTTCTTCGATCTCGGTCGGGCTGACACGGTTGCCGCTCGACTTGATCATTTCGTCGTCGCGGCCAACGAAATAGAGCAGCCCGGCGGCGTCGCGGCGCACTGTGTCGCCCGACCAGGCGGCAGTGCCGCCCAGTTTCGAGAAGGCCGGTGCCGGCCTGAACCGTTCGGCGGTGCGTGCGAGGTCGCGCCAATAGCCCTGCGCCACCAGCGGCCCGGCATGCACCAGTTCGCCGGGTTGGTCCGGGGCCGCCTCACCGCCATCGGGCGCCACCACCATCACCTCGGCATTGGGGATCGCCCCGCCGATCGATTCGGGGTGCGCGTCGGCCAGTGCCGGGTCGAGATAGGTGGAGCGGAAGGCTTCGGTGAGGCCGTACATCAGGAAGAGCTTGGCGTCGGGAAACAGCGCGCGCAACCGCCGCGTCACCGGCACCGGCATCCGCCCGCCGGTGTTGGCGAGGTAACGGAGGGTCGATCCCGCCCCTTCCGGCCACTCGATCTCGGCGAGCTGGATCCACAGCGGCGGCACCCCGGTCAGCCCGGTGATGCCATGCCGCGCCACCGCCTTCATGACGTCACGCGGCAGCAGGTAATCGAGGAGGACCACGCGCGCGCCGGCGTGGAAACCGGTGGTGAGCTGGCTGAAGCCAGCGTCGAAGCTCAAAGGCAGCACCGACAGGATGCGGTCGTCGGCGCGGTTGCCGATGTAGCTCGCAACGCTTTCCGCCCCGACCAGCAAATTTCGGTGGGACAGCATCACGCCCTTCGGCCGACCGGTGCTGCCTGAGGTGTAGAGGATTGCCGCCAGATCGTCTGGCCCGGCGGGCGTCAGCGGCGGGTGGCCGGTGTCGGTCGGCCAATCGTTCTCGATGACCAGCAGCGCGGTCTCACCGAGCGCCTCGGCGGCGATCAGCTGATCGGCCCGCGCCCGCTGCGTGACCAGCAGCTTCGCACCGCTGTCGGCGAGGATATGCGCGACCTGCGCCGCCTTCAGCACCGGATTGATCGGCACCAGCACCGCGCCGGCGCGCGCCACCGCGAACATCGCCGCCACCGCTTCGATCGTCTTGCCCGAATAGACCGCCACCCGGTCGCCCGCCTCGACACCGCATGCTGCATAGGCAGCGGCGACAGCGGAAACCTGCACGTCGAGCTCCGCATAGCTCAGCTGCCGGTCGCCCTGCACCAGCCCGACGGCGTCGGGCGCGCCGCGGGTCAGCAGCTCGTCGAGGCGTTTCACGCGGCCTCCGGCGTCGGAAGCAGTACCACGGGCTTTGCCCCGAACAGCCACTGCCGGCCACCGATCCGCAGCGCGGTCAGCGTATCGAGCCGTTGCGCGCCCATCCGCGCATGCGCCCGCCAAGGCCCGTCCTTGTAGTCGCTCATCCGGCTCATCGACCAGTCGAGCCCGCGCTCGGCCAGCCACGCCGCCGTCCCGGCCCACAATACCGCGAAAGCGCGGCCGCCGCGCTCCGAAGGGAGGACGAAAAGGCCGGTGTCCCACGCGGCGCCCGGCGGCGGCACGAAGCGCACCGCGACCTCATCCTCATCGAACGGCCCATCAGTCAGCCAGGTGACCCCGAGCAGGCGGTCGTCGCGATAGGCGCCAAGGCAGGTCATGCCCTGCCCGCGCCGGAAGGCGATGGTCGCCGCCGACAGCTCCAGATCGGCAGCCGCGATCTCGGCGTCGGTCATCCCCCGCGCCTCGAATCCGCGCGGCATCGGCGGCATCCCGCTACGCGGCACGGCGATCAGCTGATAGCGGTGGAAATCGACGCCCGGCAGCGCCGCGGCGAGGCGGGCGGCGGCATAGGAAGCGAAGCCCTTCGGCCCCAGCGCCCGGTAGGTTTCCGCCCATCCCATCGTCAGCCTGCCGCACCTGCGCGGTTGCGCCTTGTTGCCTTCCGCCGCCCTCGCACTATAAGGCGCGCCTGTCAAAAAGCGCGCTGCTTCAAGGGTAAGCTATGGCCAGCCAGCTCCGCCAGACCGGCGATGTCACCGAGACGGTTCGCGCCGTCCTCGCCGACGTGCTGGCGCTGAAGCCCGCCGTCGCCGCCGGCCTTGCCCATGATACGCCGCTGTTCGGCGCATTGCCCGAACTGGATTCGATGGCGGTCGCCGGCCTGCTCACCGAGCTCGAAGATCGCCTCCACATCATCATCGATGACGACGATGTCGACGGCGAGCTGTTCGCGACCTTCGGTTCGCTGGTCGATTTCGCCCGCGCCAAGGTCGCCGCTTGAGCGCCAGCGCTCCGAGCTTCGACTTCCGCCTCATCGACACGCCTGCCGGTTCGCTGCCCTGCATCATCCGGGGCAGCCCCGCCGACACGCCGTTGTTGATCATCCCGCCGCTGTTCGAGGAGATGAACCGGACGCGGGCGCTGCTCGCGGGCGTCGGTCGGCGGCTGGCCGAACGCGGCATCGCGAGTTGGCTGCCCGACCTGCCGGGGACCGGTGACAGCGAGTTGCCGTTCGCCGAGGCAAGCTGGGATGCTTGGCAGCAATCTCTTGAATTATTGGCGCAGAAGATTTCGGCAACACACGGAAAAGAAGTTCATATCTTCACAATCCGTGGTGGCGCCCTTCTCGGCGAGAGTATCCCCGCCCGCTCCCGCTACTGGCTGTCGCCAGTGGCCGGTGAACGGTTGCTGCGCGAGCTGCTACGCGCCCGAATGGCCGCCGATCAGGAGCGCGGGACGCCGACCAGCACCGCCGCATTGGAGGCGCAGCTTGCCACACAGCCGGTTGAACTAGCCGGCTACCCGGTATCGCTCGCCCTTGCCGCCGCATTGCGCGCCGCAGCGCTGCCCGAAGTCGCGCCCGTCCGCCGCGCCGTCGTCGGCAGCGGCGACGGCGACATCAGCCTCGACGGCCCGCCGCTGTGGCGCCACGCCGAGCCCGCCGCCGCCCCGGCGCTCGCCGAAGCCCTCGCCGACGACATTGCCGCCTGGATTGCCCGATGCGCCGGCCGCTGACCTTCACCTGCGAGGGCGCGACGCTCGCCGGGATGCTGCATCCGGCGGACGGCGAGACGGCGGTGCTGATCGTCCCCGGCGGCCCGCAGACCCGCGCCGGCTCGCATCGCGGCTTCGTCGATCTCGCCGACCGGCTCGCCGCCGCCGGCTATCCGGTGCTGCGCTTCGACCGCCGCGGCCTCGGCGACAGCGATGGCGACGATCCCGGTTTTTGCGCTTCGGCGCCTGAAATCGCTACGGCCATCGCCACGATTCGTGCCGAACTTCCGCAGATAAAACAGATCATTGGCTGGGGACTTTGCGACGGCGCCTCCGCCCTCGCCCTCCACGGCGCAGCGCTCGGCCTCGACGGCCTGATCCTCGCCAACCCCTGGACCCGCGACAGCGAGTCCAGCGCCGAGCCGCCCCGCGCCACGGTCGCCGCCCGCTATCGCCAGCGCCTGACCTCGCCGCGTGAATGGCGGCGGCTGCTGACCGGCGGCATCGACCTTCGCAAGGCTATCGGCGGCCTCTTGCGCGTCGCCCGCCCGGAAGCCGCGCCCCAACTGGCTGCCGATATGGCCACCGGACTGAAAGCCTTCAACCGCCCCGCGCTCATCCTGCTCGCCGGACGCGATGCCACCGCGCAGGCGTTCGGGGCCCTGTGGGGGAGCGTGACCTTCCAGCCGGTGCGCGAGGGCGGCGATATCGAGGTAGCAACGCTTCCTGACGCCACGCATACATTCGTGCGCGCCGAAGACGCCGCCGCGATGGCGCAGCGCTGCCTCGCGTGGTTAGGCTCCGCAACAAACTGACCCGGCACGCGTTGCTCCACGTCGACTAACCTAGGTTAGTCATCGTGTGGAGTAGCGTATGGCGGACGATGATCGTCAGGCGCTTCGGGCGCTGCTGATGGATTTCGATCGAAGCAAGCTTGCCGGCGACGGCGGGCTTGACGTGTTCCGCGCCATCCGCACCGCCGTCGCCCACGCCGAAGTCGCGCGCCGATATCCCGCATCGAGATACGAGCAAAGCTGACAAGGATGGAATGGTAGCAGCGGGCAGATTTGAACTGCCGACCTCCGGGTTATGAATCCGGCGCTCTCACCAACTGAGCTACGCTGCCACGGGCCGCTTCGGGCGCGGCGGATATAGGCGCGAGCTATTGTCCGGGTCAATGCCCCGTCCTAATGAGCGCGCAAGCTGTGTTTTCCATCATAAGTGACGGTGCCCCACGATGAAAGGCGATGTCCGATGCGCTTCCCCCTCCCGCTGCTGGCGTTGGCGCTGATGTCGGCGGCTTCGGCTCAAGCCAAGGAGGGCTGGACCCTCGTCATTCACGGCGGCGCCGGTGTGCTGGAGCGCGGCGCCATGACGCCCGAGCGCGACCGCGAGACGCGCGCCGGGCTGACCCGCGCGCTGGAGGCGGGCGCCGCGATCCTCGACAAGGGCGGCTCGTCGCTCGACGCGGTCGAGGCGGCGGTGAAAATGCTGGAGGACGATCCGAATTTCAACGCCGGGCGCGGCGCGGTCTTCACCTATGAGGGGAAGAACGAGCTCGACGCCGCGATCATGGACGGGCGCGACCGCAAGGCCGGATCGGTGGCGGGTATCACCCACACCAGGAACCCGATCAGCCTCGCCCGCAAGGTGATGGAAACCAGCCCGCACGTCTTCCTCGCCGGCGACGGCGCCAACGCATTCGCCAGGGACAGCGGCCTCGAGCAGGTCGACCCGAGCTATTTCCGTACCGAGGAGCGGTTCGAGCAGTTGCAGAAGCTGAAGAGCCGCGGCGCCAATTATTTCGACGTGGACCTGAAATACGGCACCGTCGGCGCGGTCGCCCGCGACACGAAGGGCCATGTCGCCGCCGCCACCTCGACCGGCGGGCTGACCGGCAAGCGCTGGGGCCGCATCGGCGACGCGCCGGTGATCGGCGCCGGCACCTATGCCGACGATCGCGCCTGCGCGGTTTCGACGACGGGCGCGGGCGAGTTCTACATCCGCGAGGGCGTGGCGCACGAGATCTGCGCGCGCATGCGCTTCCTGAAGGAAGGCCCCAAGGCCGCCGCAGACGCGGTGCAGGCCGAGACCAAGGCGCTCGGCGGCGACGGCGGCGTCATCGTCGTCGCGGCCGACGGCACGCCGGCGTGGAGCTTCAACACGCCGGGCATGTACCGCGGCCAGTTGCGGTCGGGCGGCAAGCCGATCGTCGGCATCTACGGGGATGAGGAATGAGCGAACGCTACGACGTCGCGATCGTCGGCGCCGGACAGGCGGGGGCACAGGCGGCAATCTCGCTGCGCCAGGGCGGATTCACCGGCAGCATCGCGCTGATCGGCGACGAGCCCGCGCCGCCCTATGAGCGGCCGCCGCTGTCGAAGGACTATCTGGCGGGCGAGAAGCCGTTCGAGCGAATGCTGCTCCGCCCCGAAGCTTTCTGGGCCGAGCGCAACGTCACGCTGCGCCTCAATACGCGGATCACGGCGGTCGACGCGGCGAAGCATGAGCTGACCAGCGCGAGCGGCGAGTCTATCGGCTACGGCCAGCTTGTCTGGGCGACGGGCGGCAGCCCCCGTGCCCTCCCCGTCCCCGGCGGCGACCTTGCCGGCGTCCATGTCATCCGCACCCGCGCCGATGTCGATGCGTTGCGCGACGAAGTGGCGGGCGCCGAGCGCATCGCGATCATCGGCGGCGGTTATATCGGCCTCGAAGCCGCGGCGGTGCTGCGCAAGCTCGGCAAGCAGGTGGTGCTGCTCGAAGCGCTGGAGCGCGTGCTGGCGCGCGTCGCCGGCAAGGCGGTGTCGCTGTTCTACGAGCATGAGCATCGCGCGCAGGGTGTCGACATCCGCACCGGCGTGCGCCTCGTCGAGCTGCTCGGCGAGAATGGCCGCGTCCGTGCCGTCGGCTTCGGCCCCGGCGTCGAAGAGCTGCCGTGCGACATCGTCATCGTCGGCATCGGCATCGTGCCCTCGGTCGGCCCGCTGGCCATCGCCGGCGCCGACACCGACAACGGCGTCCAGGTCGACGAACATTGCCGCACCTCGCTGCCCGACGTGTTCGCGATCGGCGACTGCGCCCGCCACGCCAACAGCTACGCCGGCGGCGATCGCATCCGGCTGGAGAGCGTGCAAAACGCCGTCGACCAGGCGAAGGTGGCCGCCGCCGCCATCCTCGGCGCGCCTGTCGCCTACAAGGCCGTGCCGTGGTTCTGGTCCAACCAATATGATCTCCGCCTGCAGACGGTGGGCCTCAGCACCGGCCACGACGCCACCATCAGCCGCGGCGATCCGGCGACGCGCAGCTTCAGCCTGATCTATTTGCAGGGTGGACGGGTGATCGCGCTCGATTGCATCAATGCGGCGCGTGACTATGCGCAGGGCCGCGCGCTGGTCGATGCCGGCCTTGTCGCGGATCCCAAGCTGCTCGCCGACCCGGCGGTGCCGCTGAAGAGCCTGATGCCGGAAGCGGCTGCCAAGGGAGAATGATCGAATGAGCCTGCCTGCCGTGCTTCAGGGCCGCCTGTCGGTCCCCGTGATGGGGTCGCCGCTGTTCATTATCTCCAACCCCGATCTCGTCATTGCCCAGTGCAAGGCCGGCATCGTCGGCTCCTTCCCCAGCCTCAACGCGCGCCCGATCGCGCAGTTCGAGGAGTGGCTGCAGCGGCTGTCGACCGAGCTCGGGCCGAACGACGCGCCCTATGCGGTCAACCTCATCGTCCACAAGTCGAACGACCGGCTGATGGAGGACCTCGCGCTCTGCGTGAAGTACAAGGTGCCGATCATCATCACCTCGCTCGGCGCGCGCGAAGACGTGAACCAGGCGATCCACAGCTACGGCGGTGTCGTCTTCCATGACGTCATCACCGACCGCTTCGCGCGCAAGGCCATCGAGAAGGGCGCGGACGGGCTGATCCCGGTCGCCGCGGGCGCCGGCGGCCATGCCGGTACGCTGTCGCCGTTCGCGCTGGTGCAGGAAATCCGCCAGTGGTTCGACGGGCCCGTGGCGCTGTCGGGCGCCATCGCCAGCGGCGCGGCGGTGCTCGGCGCGCAGGCGATGGGCGCCGACCTCGGCTACATCGGCTCGGCGTTCATCGCGACCACCGAGGCGCGCGCCGACCAGCGCTACAAGGAGATGATCGTCGAGTCGAAGGCCGACGACATCGTCTATTCGAACCTGTTCACCGGCGTGCACGGCAATTATCTGCGCCCCAGCATCATCGCTGCGGGCATGGACCCGACCGCGCTGCCGGAAAGCGACCCCTCCGCCATGAATTTCGGGTCGGGCGGCAATAGCGATGCCAAGGCGTGGAAAGACATCTGGGGCTGCGGCCAGGGCATCGGCGCGATCAAGGAGATCGTGCCGGCCGCCGAACTGGTGGCGCGGCTGAAGCGTGAATATGACGCCGCGCTCGCCCGCCTCACCGCCGGATCGCCCGCGCTGCGCGCCGCCGCCGAATAGCGCGGAACCGAGTTGGCGACCCCTCGTTTGCAGAGCTGTTGTCAGCTTTGCGACGAGGGCCTGCGCGAATGGAACTGAGCATCCCACTCGAAACGGTGTGCCGCATCATCATCCGGGCGCGCGAATATGAGGCGCTGGTCCCGGCGGTCGACCCCGACGACGGCTCCAATCCCACCGACGACGCCGACATGGACGTCCTAGAGGACGAGAACAACTCGGCGGTCGAGGAAGAGCTGCGCGCCGTCATCGACGACCTCGCCGAGGATGAGCAGCAGGAGCTGATCGCGCTGGTGATGGTCGGCCGCGGCACCTTCGATGGCAGCGAGTGGGAAGAGGCGATGGAAACCGCCAGCGACGAAATGCGCGACCCCGCGGACTATCTGCTCGGCGTGCCGATGCTCGCCGGCTTCCTCGATGCCGGCCTTGCCGCCTTCGACCTCAACTGCGACGGCGTCGGCCAGGTCAGCTAGGCGATCGTCACGACGCCTTTGCCAGTGATGGTGCCCGCCGCCATCGCGGCGAACAGCTCATCGGCTTTCTCCAATGGCACGCGCATTCCGATGTGGGGGCGCAGACCCTGCTCGGCGAGCGCGTCGATCGCCTGCCGCGCGGCGACGCCCGCCGCCGGATCGCGCCGCCCCTGCTCGCCGGCGCGCACGCCGATGATCTCGATGCCCTTCAGCAGCGCGCGGTTGAGCGGGAACGGCGCCGGCTGGCCGGCGACGAAGCCGACGAGCAGGTAGCGGCCGTTCCACGCGAGCGTCGCCAGCGCCGGCACGAACGCCGGGCCGCCGATCGGGTCGTAAACTACATCGATCCCGCCCTTCAGCGCCGACAGGTCGGGCGTGTCGCGGTCGAGGATGATCACCTCGTCGGCGCCGGCCTGCTTGATGACCTCCGCCTTCGCCGCATCGCTGGTCGCGGCGATCACCTTGGCGCCGAGCGCCTTGCCAGTGGCCACCCCAATCAACCCGACGCCGCCGCCCGCCCCCAACACCAGCAGCCGGTCGCCCGCTGTCACGCGCCCGCGCACGGCCAGCGAGACATAAGCAGTGAGCGCGCCGACGGTATGCGCCGCTGCCTCGTCGTCGTGGAGGCCGTGCGGCACCGGCCGGACCTGCGGGGCATCGACGGTGATCAGCTCGGCGAGGCAGCCGTTGCGCGCGCCGACGATCACCCGCTCGCCGATCAGATCGCCGAGCAGCCCCTCGCCCACCTCGTCGATCATCCCGCAGGCCTCGACGCCGGGGATGAACGGCAGATCGGGTTTGAACTGGTAGCCGCCCGACAGCATCAGCAGGTCGGGATAGTTGAGCGAGGCCGCGGTCAGCCGGACGCGCAGCTGGTTGGGCCCGGGCTCGGGCGGGTCGGCCCACTCGGGCTCGAAGCGCAGCCCGGCGCGATCATCGCTCAGATCGTGGCAAACCCAGGCGCGCAAATGGTCACTCCCTCTTTTCCGCAGCTTCCCTGTCGATAGTCTGCCATGCAACGAAAAAGCACCTGGGGAGGTGATGATGGCGGAAAACTGGAGTTTCGGGCGGGTCTTTTCGAAAGTGGCGGCGGGCGTACCCGCTGACGCGCCAGCGTTGATCCATGGCGATCGGGTGATCAGATGGGGTGAGCTGGAAAAGCGCAGCAATGCGCTGGCCGGCGCCTTCATCGCCGCGGGCGCGGCACCGGGCGACAAGATCGCCCACCTGATGCGCAACTCGCCCGCCTATCTCGAAACCACCATCGCGGGGTTCAAGTCGCGGCTGGTCCACGTCAACGTCAATTACCGCTACACCGGCGAGGAGCTTCACTACATCCTCGACAATTCGGACAGCGCGGTCGTGGTGTTCGACGCCGAGTTCGCTGAGGTGCTGGGCGGCATCCGCCACCGCCTGCCGCTGGTGAAGCTGTGGGTGCAGGTCGGCGGCGAGACCGCCGACTTCGCGGTCGACTATGAGGCGACGGCCGAGGGCGACGCGACGCCGCCAGCGCTCGACTACCAACCTTCCGACATGATGTTCATCTACACCGGCGGCACCACCGGCATGCCCAAGGGCGTGATGTGGGACCAGGGCGACATGTGGTCGATCCTGACGCGCGGCGGCGTGCTGCTGAATGCCCCGCCCCCCGAGACGGTCGACGAATGGGTCGAGGCGGTGCGCGCCACCGAGCCGCGGACGCGCATCCTGGTCGGCCCGCCGCTGATGCACGGCACCGGCTTTTTAAGCGGCATGATGGCGTTGGCGCGTGGCGGTGCGGTGATCACGCTGACCGATCGCAGCTTCCAGCCGATCGAGGCGCTGGAAACGGCAAAGCGCTGGCAGCCCGATACCTTCGTCATCGTTGGCGACGCCTTCGCCCGCCCCCTGCTGCGCGCTGTCGAGGAAAGCGGCGATTCGGCTGCGCTTGCCTCACTGCGTGCCATGCTGTCGTCAGGGACGATGTGGAGCCCCGAGGTGAAGGCGGGCCTTTTGAAGCACAATCCGATGATGGTGCTCGCCGACGCCTTTTCGTCGAGCGAGGCGCTGGGCATGGGTACCTCCTTCACAACCGCCGCCGACGTCGGCAAGCCGACGCGCTTCATCGGCGACGAGGATACGCTGGTGCTTGGCGAGGACATGCAGCCGGTGGCGCCGGGATCGGGCGCGATCGGCAAGGTGGCGCGCGGCGGGCTGCTGCCGCGCGGCTATTACAAGGACGAGGAAAAGACCGCGCGCACCTTCGCCGACATCGGCGGCAAGCGCTATTGCATGGCCGGCGATCAGGCGACGGTCGAGGCCGACGGCTCGATCACACTGCTCGGCCGCGGCAGCCACTGCATCAACACCGGCGGCGAGAAGGTCTTCCCCGAGGAGGTCGAGGAGGCGCTGAAGACGCACCCGCTGGTCGAGGACGCACTGGTGTTCGGCGTTGCCGACGAGAAATGGGGACAGGCGGTCACCGCCGTCGTCGAGGCGTCGGGCGCCGAGCCGGGTGAGCTGATCGCCTACGCGCGCGGCCAGCTGGCGGCCTATAAATGCCCCAAGCGCGTCGTCATCGTCGCCAAGGTGCCGCGCGCGCCCAACGGCAAGGCCGACTATGCGGGCGCCAAGGCGCTGGCGAGCGAGCTGGAACCCGCTTAGCGCAAGACGGGCACGAACACCGCGTCGCTGCCGTCGGTGCCGGTCGCCGGCGGCAGGCCGAGCAAGCGGCGCAGCAGCGCGTGGACATCCGGGTTATCGAACGCGGGCAGCGTCGTGCCCGGTGCGAACGCCGGCCCATGGCCGAGGAACAGCGCCGCCATGTCCGGCGCGGCGCCATCATAGCCGTGTGCGCCGCCGCCAAAGGCGGTACCGGTCTTATCCACGACCTGCCAGCCGACCTCGGCGAGGCAGAGATAGGGCGGCACACGGGGGTTGCGGCCATAGTGCAGCCGCGCCGGGATTTCGGCCTTGCGCCAGCACGCCATATGCGGGTGCGGCTTGAGCAGCGCGGCCTCGACCGCTGCCTCCTTGCCCGGCGTCGCGACGATCCCCGCGTAAGGCCCCGTCTCGATCACTCGATAGTCGCCGGCAGTCAGGATGGTGTCGAGCGCCACCGCCCGGTCGCGGCTGACCGCCGCCATGCCGTGGTCGGCAACGATCACCAGATTGGCCGGCTGGCCCAGCGCCGCGAGTTCGCTGACCAGCAGGCCGATGGCCGCATCGACCTCGGCGATCGCCTTGTTGGTCTCGGGATGATCAGGCCCGTTCTCATGCCCGATCGTATCGACCGCCTCGAAATAGGTAGTGAGGAAGCGTGGTCGCGTTGTCGCCGGGCGGCGTAGCCAGTCGATCAAGGTGGCGACACGCTGTGTGGTGCCGACTTCCTCGTAATATTGGACGAAATCCTGGGCGCGCGTGCCGCCGTCGATCTTGTACGGCCATGCCGCCGCCCGCGTTCCGCCGATCGCGACGATCGAGCCCGGCCAGAACATCGTCGCGGTGCGCACGCCTGCCTTTTCGGCATCGACCCAGATCGGCACGGCCGCGTTCCACCAGAAGGGATCGTCGCTCGCCATGGTGAACACGTCCGTCCGCCCCTCCGCCTCGAAGCGGTTGGCGACGATGCCATGGCGATCCGGGCGCAGGCCGGTGACCAGCGTCCAGTGGTTGGGGAAAGTCTTGCTCGGGAAAGACGGCCGCATCGCGCCGCGCACGCCGCCGGCCGCCAGCCGCGACAGGTTCGGCGTGATCCCGCGATCGAGATAATCGGGCCGGAAGCCATCGATTGAAACGAGGACAGTCACCGGCTCGCGCGTCTCGAAGGGAATCGCAGAAGCGGAGCGGTCGCTCGTCGCCGTGCAGGCGGTGAGCGTCAGAGCGGCGAGGATCAGGGTCAGGAAGCGCATCAAGCGGCTATTCCAGCATCGCGCGACGGAAATGTGACGCAAAACGCGAAGGGGCGGCCCGCTGGCTGCGAACCGCCCCTTTTCGAAAGCCTTGCGGCTCGAAGCTTACTTCTTGCCGAGCGACAGGCCGGCGAAGCGCTTGTTGAACTGAGCGACGCGACCGCCCTCCTGCAGCTTCTGCGTGCCGCCGGTCCAGGCCGGGTGCGAGGTCGGATCGATCTCGAGCGTCATGGTGTCGCCCTCCTTGCCCCACGTCGAGCGCGTCTCGTAGGTGGTGCCGTCGGTCATCACGACCTTGATGGTGTGATAGTCCGGATGGATGCCCTGCTTGGCCATGATCGTCGTTCCTTTGCGCGGCCGGTTCCGACCGGCCTGAAAACAGAAGCGCGCGACATAGCGAAGGACGGGCGATTGCACAAGGCGGGGCAGCAATTATCGCAGCGGCGCGGCGCCGTGTCCCGTTCGGCCCCGGAGCGCTGTTGAGCGGCCTTCGGCGCGGGTCTATAGCGAACCATGCCCAATGTGATCGGCGGCCCCGCCACCCTTTCCGACCCCGATTTCAAGCGAAATGACGAGGCCATGCGTGGTCTCGTCGCCGAATTGCGCGAACTTTCGGGAAAAATCAGCCTCGGCGGCTCATCGAGCGCCCGCGACAAGCACGTCGCTCGCGGCAAGCTGCTGCCGCGCGAACGCGTCGAGCGGCTGCTCGATCCCGGCACGGCCTTCCTCGAGATCAGCCAGCTCGCCGCGCACGAGGTCTATGAGGACGACGTCCCCGCCGCCGGCATGATCGCCGGTGTCGGCCAGGTGTCGGGCCGTACCTGCGTCATCGTCTGCAACGATCCGACGGTGAAGGGCGGCAGCTATTATCCGCTGACGGTGAAGAAGCATCTGCGCGCGCAGGAAATCGCGCAGCAGAACCGCCTGCCCTGCCTCTATCTGGTCGATTCGGGCGGCGCCAACCTGCCGCGGCAGGACGAGGTCTTCCCCGACCGCGATCACTTCGGCCGCATCTTCTACAATCAGGCGACGATGTCTTCGCAGGCGATCGCACAGGTCGCGGTGGTGATGGGAAGCTGCACCGCCGGTGGCGCCTATGTGCCGGCGATGTCCGACGAGACGGTGATCGTCCAGAACCAGGGCACCATCTTCCTCGGCGGCCCGCCGCTGGTGAAGGCGGCGACCGGCGAGGAAGTGTCGGCGGAGGACCTCGGCGGCGGCGACGTGCATACCCGCGTGTCGGGCGTCGCCGACCATCTGGCGGCGAACGACGCGCATGCGCTGGAGATCGCCCGCTCGATCGTCGGCACCCTTCCCGCGCCGCGCACGCCCGACGTGGCGTTGAAGCCGTCGCGCGAGCCGGTGCATTCGCCGGAAGAACTCTACGGACTCATCCCGTCCGACACCCGCACGCCGTTCGACGTGCGCGAGGTGATCGCCCGCCTCGTCGACGGGTCGGAATTCGACGAGTTCAAGGCGCGCTATGGCGAGACCCTGGTCACCGGCTTCGCGCATATCCACGGCATGCCGGTCGGCATCATCGCCAATAACGGCATCCTGTTCTCCGAAAGCGCGCTGAAGGGCGCGCACTTCATCGAGCTGTGCTGCCAGCGGAAGATCCCGCTGCTGTTCCTGCAGAACATCTCGGGCTTCATGGTCGGCCGCCGCTACGAGAATGAAGGCATCGCCAAGCATGGCGCCAAGCTCGTCACCGCGGTCGCCTGCGCGCAGGTGCCGAAGATCACCGTGGTCATCGGCGGCAGCTTCGGTGCCGGCAACTACGGTATGTGCGGCCGTGCATACTCCCCTCGCTTCCTGTGGATGTGGCCCAATGCTCGCATCAGCGTGATGGGCGGCGAGCAGGCCGCCGCGGTGCTCGCCACCGTCAAGTCGGGCGGCTTCGCCTCGCCCAAGGACGAGGAGGCGTTCAAGGCGCCGATCCGCGAGCAATATGAGCGGCAGGGTCATCCCTATTATTCGTCGGCGCGCCTGTGGGACGACGGTGTCATCGACCCCGCCGACACCCGCCGCGTCGTCGCGCTGAGCCTTGCCGCCGCGCTGAACGCGCCGATCCCCGATACGCGCTTCGGCACGTTCCGGATGTGATCGGGCAAATGCACATGTCCCCGACCCCACCCGCTCACCCTGAGCCTGTCGAAGGGCGAGCCTGCCCCGATGTCCTCGCGCGCCAATCCTGCTTCGACAGGCTCAGCATGAGCGCTGGTGGGCGGCGCGGCGAATGACCGATGTCGTCACCCTTGAGCGCGATGCCCGCGGCGTCGCGCATGTCACGCTCAACCGGCCGGAGCGGCACAACGCCTTCAACGAGGCGGTGATCGCAGAACTGACGGCCGCCTTCGCCGCCGTGGGCGATGCGCGCGCGGTAGTCCTGCGCGGCAACGGGCCGAGCTTTTGCGCCGGCGCCGATCTCGACTGGATGAAGCGTGCCGCCGACTGGTCAGAAGCCGAGAACGAAGCCGACGCGATGAAGCTGTCGGACATGCTGGCCGCCATCGACGCCTGCCCGGCGCCGGTGATCGCGGTCGCGCAGGGCGGCGTCTATGGCGGCGGCGTCGGCCTCGTCGCCTGCGCTGATCTTGCCGTCGCCACGCCCGATGCCAAGTTCCGCCTGTCGGAAGTGCGGCTGGGGCTGACGCCGGCGACTATCTCGCCCTTCGTGCTGGCAGCGATGGGCGCGCGCAACGCGCGGCGCTATTTCACCACCGCCGAGCTGTTCGACGCGGTCACCGCGCATTCGACCGGCCTCGTCCACGAGCTCGCCGACGATGCGCTCGGCGCGCAGGCGTGGGTGGATGCCTGGTTGAAGCTCATCCTCGAAGCCGCCCCCGGCGCGGTGGCCGACGCCAAGGCGCTGGCCCGCGACTTCGCCGGCAAAGTCATCACCGACGACCTCCGTGCCGACAGCGCCCGGCGGATCGCCGCCCGCCGCGCCGACCCCGAAGGCCGCGAGGGCGTCACCGCCTTCCTGTCGAAGCGCAAGCCGAACTGGATTCCCCATGCGTAAAGTTCTTATCGCCAACCGCGGCGAGATCGCCCGGCGGATCATCCGCACCGCCCACCGGATGGGGCTGGAGACGGTCGCCGTCTATTCCGAGGCCGACGCTGGCGCGCCGCATGTCCGCGAGGCGACGCAGGCGGTGCTGATCGGCCCGGCGGCGGCGAGCGAGAGCTACCTCCGCACCGAGAAGCTGCTCGACGCCGCGCGCCGCACCGGCGCCGACGCCATCCACCCCGGCTACGGCTTCCTGTCGGAAAATGCCGACTTCGCCGACGCGGTGCGCGACGCCGGCCTCACCTTCGTCGGCCCGCCGACGAACGCGATGCGCGTCATGGGCCTGAAGGATTCGGCGAAGAAGGCGATGAAGGCGGCGGGCGTGCCCGTCACCCCCGGCTACCAGGGCGAGGACCAGTCGCTGATCCGGCTGGAGCGGGCCGCGCAGGCGATCGGCTATCCGCTGCTCATCAAGGCGGTGGCGGGCGGCGGCGGCAAGGGCATGCGCCGCGTCGACAGCGAGAAGGAGTTCGGCGAGGCGCTGATCGCCGCCAAGCGCGAGGCGGATCGCTCGTTCGGCAACGACGGCGTGATGATCGAGAAGCTGATCGGCCGCCCGCGCCACGTCGAGGTGCAGGTGTTCGCCGACAGCCAGGGCAATGTCGTCCATCTGTTCGAACGCGACTGCTCGCTGCAGCGCCGCCACCAGAAGGTGATCGAGGAGGCCCCGGCCCCTGGCCTGTCCGACCGGCTGCGCCACATCCTCGGCGTCGCCGCCGTCACCGCGGCGCACGCGATCGACTATGAGGGCGCCGGCACCGTCGAGTTCATCGTCGACACCGACCATGTCGATGCCGAAGGCGATCCCGCTTTCTACTTCATGGAGATGAACACCCGCCTGCAGGTCGAGCATCCGGTGACCGAGCTGATCACCGGTTACGACCTTGTCGAGTGGCAGTTCCGCGTGGCGCGCGGCGAGCCGCTGCCGGCGCGGCAGGACGATATCAAAGTCGGCGGTCACGCGGTCGAGGCGCGGCTCTATGCCGAAGACCCCGACAACGGCTTCCTGCCGTCGACGGGCACCCTCAACCGGCTCGAGCTGCCGCAAGGGTTGCCCGGCGCGCGCGTCGACAGCGGCGTCGAGCAGGGCAACGCCATCTCGATCTATTACGACCCGATGATCGCCAAGGTCATCGCGCACGGCGCCGATCGCAACGTCGCCATCGACCGGCTGGTGGCGGCGCTCGATGCCTGCGTGGTCGAGGGCGTGAAGACCAACCGCGCCTTCCTCGCTCGCCTCGCCGACCATGAGGCATTCCGGGGCGGCGAGATCGACACCGGCTTCATCCAGCAGCATGCCGAGGATCTGAAGCCGACCACCGACGTTCCCGACCGCGTGCTGGCGCTCGCCGCGCTGGCGATCGCGGCAGCGACCGACGAGCGGCCGCGCACCACGCTGTTCGAGCAACTGGGCGGCTGGCGGCTCAACCTGCCAGCACGCCGTCATCTCGACCTGTTCGTCGGCGACGAGGCCCCTCGCAAGGTGACGCTGGAGGCCGCCGACGGCGGCTATCGCATCGAGGGGCTGGGCGAGGGCATTTCCGGCAACGGCCGCTTCACCACCGGCGCCGGCTTCGAGGCCGATATCGGCGGCGAGCTGCTGCACGCGGTGGTGCTGCGCCACGGTGCCGATATCGAGGTCCGCCTCGGCGGCCGTGCCTTCCGCATCGGTACCGAGCCGCCGCGCGCTACGGCAACGGCGGGTGCTGGCGGCGGCAAGATCACCGCGCCGATGCCGGGCCGCGTGCTCGGCGTGTTCGTGAAGCCCGGCCAGAAGGTAGAGGCCGGCGACCGGCTGCTGGTGCTCGAGGCGATGAAAATGGAGCATCGGCTGACAGCATCGGGCACCGGTGTCGTCAGCAGCGTCTACGCTGCCGAGGGCGACCAGGTTACCGAGGGCGCGCTGCTCGTCGAGATCGAGGTTGAGACCGAAAGCAAATGATCATCGTCGTCCCCGCGAAGGCGGGGATCCAGTACGAGAAGCAACTCTGCCCGCTACCGCCGGCGCCTTCGAATGGACTGGGTTCCCACCTTCGCGGGAATGACGACAAGAAATGGGGAGTGAATACGCGATGACCCTGTCCACCCTTCGCTTCGACCACGGCGACACGATGGAGATGCTGCGCGACAGCGTGCGCGCCTTCGCGCAGGCCGAGATCGCGCCGCGCGCCGCCGAGATCGACGCGACCAACACCTTCCCGCGCGACCTGTGGCCGAAGCTCGGCGAGCTGGGTTTGCACGGCATGACGGTGCCCGAAGCGGACGGCGGCACCGGCCTCGGCTATCTCGCCCACGTCATCGCGATGGAGGAAATCAGCCGCGCCTCGGCGAGCGTCGGCCTCTCCTATGGCGCGCACTCCAACCTCTGCATCAACCAGATCGCCCGCTGGGGCACGGCCGAGCAGAAGGCGAAATATCTGCCGAAGCTGATGTCGGGCGAGCATGTCGGCTCGCTGGCGATGTCGGAGCCGGGCGCCGGGTCGGACGTCATCTCGATGCGGCTGCGCGCCGAGAAGCGCAACGACCGCTACATCCTCAACGGCAACAAATTCTGGATCACCAACGGGCCGAGCGCCGACACGCTCGTCGTCTACGGCAAGACCGATCCCGAGGCCGGCCCGCGCGGCGTCACCGCCTTCCTCGTCGAGCGCGGCATGAAGGGTTTTTCGACCGCGCAGAAGCTCGACAAGCTCGGCATGCGCGGCTCGGACACCTGCGAATTGGTGTTCGAGGATTGCGAGATTCCCTACGAGAATGTCCTCGGCCAGGAAGGCCGCGGCGCGCAGGTGCTGATGTCGGGCCTCGACTATGAGCGCGTTGTGCTGTCGGGCGGGCCGCTCGGGATCATGGCCGCCTGCCTCGATACGGTCGTGCCCTATGTCCACGACCGCCAGCAGTTCGGCCAGCCGATCGGCACCTTCCAGCTGATGCAGGGCAAGCTCGCCGACATGTATGTGACGTTCAGCGCCTCGCGCGCCTATGTCTACGCGGTGGCGCAGGCCTGCGACCGCGGCGAGACCGCGCGCAAGGACGCCGCCGGCTGCATCCTCTATTCGGCCGAGAAAGCGACGTGGATGGCACTGGAGGCAATCCAGACCTTGGGCGGCAACGGCTATATCAACGAATATCCGACCGGCCGCCTGCTGCGCGACGCCAAGCTCTACGAGATCGGCGCGGGGACGAGCGAGATCCGGCGGTATCTGATCGGCCGGGAACTGTTCGAAGAGACGAAGTAGTCCCCGACTTGGTGCCTCTCCCGCTTGCGGGAGAGGCTAGGTGAGGGTGTGCGAGCGGCAGCGAGCTTGCTGTCGAGGGCGGCGAAGCGGAGCATGCGGTACACCCTCACTCGCGGCGGGCCCCTCCCTCTCCCGCCAGCGGGCGAGGGCTGACCTGCTCGCTCTCCCCCTTGCCGTCATACCGGCGAAAGCCGGTATCCAGTCAACGGTCGGTCTGGATACCGGCTTTCGCCGGTATGACGGATTTGGGTGTGCTGAAAGAGAAAGGGCGCCCTCCTCTTACGGAGTGGCGCCCTTCCCTTATCAGCGATCCGCCGCCGTCAGGCCGGCGGGTCGGCAATCATCGCGGTGAAGTTGGCCTGCGCGACCACTTTGCCGTCGATCATCGCCTTGCCGGCGAATTTGCAGACGGTGGCGCGCTTCTGGACGAACTCGACGTGGAGCTCGATGAGCACGCCCGGTTCGACCGGTGCGCGGAACTTCGCCTCGTCGATCGCCATGAAGTAGACGAGCTTGTCCGAGCCTTCGAGGCCGAGCGACTTGATCGCCAGCACGCCGGCGGTCTGCGCCAGCGCCTCGACGATCAGCACGCCCGGCATGATCGGCCGCGCCGGGAAGTGCCCGGCGAAGAACGGTTCGTTGATCGTCACCGCCTTGATGCCCTTGGCCGACTTGTCGAGGACGATGTCCTCCACGCGGTCGACCAGCAGCATCGGGAAGCGATGCGGGATGAGCGCCATGATGGCGCGAACGTCGGCCGGGCCGACGCTCACCCCGGTATCGGCATCGCTCACTTCTTGGCGGGCGCCGCAGCCGGCGCGACCGCCGGAGCGGTCGCATTGACGCGCGGCAGCGCGGCGTCGAGGCGACGGATCACCTCGGCGGTCACGTCGAGCGTGGGCGACACGGCGAGCGCCGCGTCACGCGCGATCACGAGCGACGCGCCGCGCTCGCGCATCACTGCGTTGATGATCGGGCCGACCGCGTTGAAGATCTGCTGGCGAACATAGCCCTGGTTGCGCTGCAGGCCCTGCTCGCGGTTGCCGAGTTCGGTGCGGGCGGTATTCTGCTTGGTCTGCAGGTCCTTCACCTTCGCCTGGAAGGCTTCCGGCGCCATGGTGTTGCCCTGCTGGGCCTTGAGCAGCGTCTGCTCCTCGCCGCGCAGGCTGTCGGCGAGCGACTTGCCGCGCGCCTGCAGCGAGTCGAGCTGCGTCTTCAGCTGCTGCTGACCGCTCTTGCCGGCGGCGGAGTCCGCGCCGACGCGGTCCATGTCGACGACGATGATGGCGTTGGCGCCGGCCGGCGCGGCCGCCTGGGCGAGCGCGGCGGTCGAGGAGCCGAGAGCGAGCGCGGCAATGGCCGCGGCCTTGAACATGGTCTTCATTAGAACTGAGTCCCTACGTTGAAGATGAAGGTCTTGGGATCGTCGCCGTCACGCTTCAGCAGCGGCTTCGCGAAGTCGATGCGGAACGGTCCAAAGGGTGAATTCCAGGAAACGCCGATACCCGCAGCCGCGCGCGGCTTCCAGGTGTCGCCGAGGTATTCGTCGAGAATATCGCCCGGTTGGCAGGTTGAACCGACGATGCAGCTGCTGGTGCGGCGGCCACCGGTGTTCCAGAGCGCACCCGCGTCGAGGAACGCCGACGGGCGCAGGCCGAGCTCGCGGCCGCCCGCGCCGAGCGGAATCTCCAACTCGAGACGGCCGAGATAATAGGCGTTGCCGCCGAGCGCGGTGTCGAGGGCATCGCTACGCTCGCCGATCGGCAGGCCGTCGGTACCGATCTCGCGCTGGATCGAGCGCGGGCCGACGCCGCGGATGTCGAAGCCGCGGAAGCGCGGCTCGCCGAGGAAGTAGCGGTCGGTCAGGCGAATGTTGTCGCCGCCCCAGCCGAAGATATAGCCGCCCTCGAGCCCGACGCTGAAGATGAAGCCGCTGTTGCCCAGGCCCCAATATTTGTCGAAGTTCGACCGGGTGCGGACGTACTTCACGCCGAGGCCGACGCCGGCCACGTCCTGGCTGAACGCGAAGCGCTGGCCGGCGCTCGGGCGCAGGCGGTTGTTGAGATTGTCGAAGACGATCGAATAGCCGAGCGACGACACATTGTAGTTGCCGAACGCCTCGCAGATGAACACGCCCGCCTGGCAGTTCTGGCGCGTGCGCTCGTCTGCCTGGATGCCGTTGCCGTCGAGGATGCCGTCGCCGTCGGTATCGGCCACCGCATCGAGGTCGCGGAAATAGATGTCGGCGAGATCGACTTCCTCGCGCGACAGGCCATAGCGCAGCTGCGCCGCCCAGAACTCGGTGATCGGGAAGCCGGTGCGGACCTGGAAGCCGGTCGTCACCTGATCGTAGATCGTCTCGCGGTCATTGTTCGCGCCGAAGCCGAAGGATTCATAGTCGCGGCGGAACACGTCGGCGCCGAGCACGAGGTTCTTGCCGAGGAAATAGGGCTCGGTGAAGCCCGCCTCGATCGAGCGCGAGAAGCTCGAATAATTGACCGAGGCGCGCAAGGTCTGGCCCTTGCCCATGAAGTTGCGCTCGGCGATCGACAGGTTGAGCAGGAAGCGCTCGATCGACGAGAAACCCGCCGACACCTGGAGTTCGCCGGTCGCCTTCTCCTCGACGTTCGCCTCGAGGACGATCTTGTCGGGGCCTGAACCCGGCTTCTGCTCGATCTCGAACTTCTCCTGGAAGTAGCCGAGCGACTGGATGCGGTCGCGCGAGCGCTTCACCTTGAAGCTGTTGAAGGCATCGCCTTCCGCCAGACGGAATTCGCGGCGGACGACCTCGTCCTTGGTGCGGACGTTGCCGTTGATGTCGATGCGCTCGACATAGACGCGCGGCGCCTCAGCGATCTGGAAGGTGATGTTCATCACCTTCGTTTCCTTGTCGCGCGAAATCTGCGGGCGGACGTCGGCGAAGGCATAGCCGAGAAGGCCGGCGGTCTCGGTGAGGCCGTCGATGGTGTCTTCGGTCAGCTTGGCGTTGTACCAGTCACCCTTCTTGAACGGAATCAGCGCCTTGAACGTCTCCGGCTTCACGTCGCGGATCTGGCTTTCCAGGTCGACATCGCCGAATTTGTAGCGATCACCTTCTTCCACCACATAGGTGATGATGAAGTCCTGACGATCCGGAGTCAGCTCGGCGACCGCCGACACGACGCGGAAGTCGGCATAGCCCTCGGTCAGGTAGAACTGGCGCAGCTTCTGCTGGTCGTACGCCATACGATCGGGATCGTAGGTGTCGTTCGAAGTGAAGAAGCGGTACCAGCGCGCCGGCCGTGTCGCCATCTCGTCGATCAGGTCGCCATCCGAGAAGCGGGCGTTGCCGATGATGTTGATCTGGCGGACCTTCGACTTGGCCCCTTCCTGAATCTCGAACACCACATCGACGCGGTTCTGGTCGAGCTGGACGATCTTCGGCTCGACGTTCGCGGCGAAGCGGCCCGAGCGGCGATAGACCTCGAGGATGCGCGACACGTCGGCGCGCGCCTTCGAGCGGGTGAATATCTGGCGCGGCGCGAGGCGGATTTCCTCGCGGATCTTGTCTTCCTTGATGCGCTTGTTGCCTTCGAGAACGATGCGGTTGATCACCGGGTTCTCACGGACCTGCACGATCAGCGTGCCGGCGTCGTCGCGGATCGTCGCGTCGGCGAACAGCTCGGTCGCGTAGAGCGTCTTCAGCGCCTGATCGAGCCGGGTGCGGTCATATTCGTCGCCGATCGACAGGCCGATGTAGGAGCGGACGGTTTCCGCCTCGAGGCGCTCGTTGCCCTGCACGACCACCTGGCGGACGGTGCCGACCGGATCGGGCGCGACCGTCGGCGCGGACGCCGGATCGGGCGCGGCCTGTGCGGGCGCAGTCGCCGCCGGCGCCTGCTGCGCCAGCGCCGCCGACGTCGCCATCGGCCCCGACAACAGGGTGCCGGTCATCAGTAGCGCAGTAAGACGGCGCATGCGCTTCACATTCGATGCCTTGTCAGCCACGCTCCGCCTTCCCCGACGTAGAAATTCTCTGGTTGGCCCGGCTAGCCGAGCAAGCCCGCCAGATGCTCGAACACGCCGAACGACGCAAGGTCGTTGAACGTGAGGAAGAGCATCAGCGAGATGAGTAGCGCAAAACCCGACATGAAGGCCCATTCCTGAACCTTCGGATGAAGCGGCCGGCGCCGGATGCCCTCGATGGCGTAGAGGAACAGGTGACCGCCGTCCAGCATCGGGACTGGCAGGAGGTTGATGAACCCCAAGTTAATCGAGATCAGCGCCATGAAGTGAACGAAGTTCGGCAGCCCCATCGTGGCCTGCTGGCCGGAAAACTGGGCGATCTTCAGCGGCCCGCCCAGCTCCTTTACGGAGCGGCGACCGGTGATCACCTGGATCAGCGTGTCGATGATCGACCGCGTCAGCAGAATGGTGTCGTCGACGGCGTAATAGAGGATATCGAAGCCCGACCGCTCGGCGATCACCGGCCGCGCGCCGCGCACGCCGAGCAGGCCGCGCTCGAACTCGTTGCCGAAGCGGTCGCGCATCAGGTCGATCTTCGGAACGACGGTCATCTCGAGCCGCTGGCCGCCGCGCTCGATCGTCGCGTCGAGCGGCATGCCGGCGTGGATGGTGACGACCTGGATCAGGTCTTCGAAACGGTCGATGTCGCGGCCGCCGAGCTCGATGACCCGGTCGCCCTTTTGGATGCCCGCTTCGGCCGCCGCGCTGTTCGGCTCGACGCTCGACACCACCGGCGGGGTGAACATATGGCCGTAGATGGCGATGAACGCCGCGAACACGCCGATCGCGAAGACGAAATTGGTGATCGGGCCGGCGGCGACGATGATGGCGCGCTGCCACAGCGGCTTGAACGCGAAGATATGCCTGCGCTCCGCCGCCGGGATCGCCGCCATTTCGGGCGACGGCTGCGAGCTGACGTTCATGTCGCCGACGAACTTGACGTAGCCGCCCAAGGGCAGCGCCGAGAGCTTCCAGCGAGTGCCCTGCCTGTCGGTCCAGCCGAACAGCTCCTTGCCGAAGCCGATCGAGAAGCTTTCCGCCTTCACGCCGAACATGCGGCCGGCGAGATAGTGCCCCATCTCGTGGATGAACACGAGGATGCCGATGACCAGCGCGAACATCGCGAGGGTGTAGAGCAGCCCCGGCTGGACGATATCCATTCAGCTCATCCTTGCTTCGATCGCGGCCGACGCCCGCCGCCGCGCTTCGCCGTCGACGGCGATCACGTCTTCGAGGCTGGCGATCGGCGCCGACGTCATCGCTTCCAGCGTCTCCGCGACGATTGCGGCGATATCGAGGAATCCGATGCGCCGCGCGAGGAAGGCAGCCACCGCCTCCTCATTAGCCGCATTCAGCACCGCGGGCGCTGAGCCACCTTGCCGCAAGGCGGACCAGGCAAGGTTCAGCGCCGGAAAGCGCACCGGGTCCGGCGCTTCGAAATCAAGGCGCGCAATCTCGGTCAGGTCGAGCCTGCGGCACGGGGTCGCGATGCGTTCCGGCCAGGCCAGCGCATAGGCGATCGGGGTGCGCATGTCGGGCGTGCCGAGCTGCGCCAGAACCGAGCCGTCGATATATTCGACGAAGCTGTGCACCACCGATTGCGGGTGGACGATCACGTCCAGCTGCTCGACACCGATCGGGAACAGGTGCCAGGCCTCGATCAGTTCGAGGCCCTTGTTCATCAGGGTGGCGCTGTCGACCGAGATCTTGGCGCCCATCGACCAGACCGGGTGCGCGACCGCCTGCTCGGGCGTGACGCTGCGCATCGCCTCGTAGCTCAGCTGCCGGAACGGGCCGCCGCTCGCGGTGAGGATGACGCGCTCGACGCGCGCCGGGTTGTCGAAATCGAAGACCTGGAAGATCGCGTTATGCTCGGAATCGACCGGCAGCAGCCGCGAGCCGGTGCGGCCGGCGGTCCTGGTGACGAGGTCGCCGGCGCAGACCAAAGTTTCCTTGTTGGCGAGCGCCACGGTCGCGCCGCGGCTGACCGCGCGCAACGTGGGTTCAAGCCCGGCAGCGCCGACGATCGCCGCCATCACCCACTCAGCCGGGCGATCGGCGGCCTCGGCGACCGCGCCCTTCCCCGCCGCCGCCTCGATGCCGGTGCCGGCGAGCGCGTCTTTCAGCTCGGTATAGGAGGCTTCGTTGGCGACGACCGCGACATCGGGACGGAGCCGCTTGGCCTGCGCGGCGAGCGTCGCGACATCCGAATTGGCGGTGAGCGCCGCGACCCGCCACTTGTCGGGCTGGCGTTCGATGAGGTCGAGGGTGGAGCGCCCGACCGACCCGGTCGAGCCGAGGATGGTGACGGCACGCGCCGCGCTCATCGCCACAAATCCTTGAGGATCAGCGCCGCGGCGACCAGCACCGCCACCGGCACGAGGCCGTCGACGCGGTCCATGATGCCGCCGTGGCCCGGCAGCAGCGTCCCTGAATCCTTCACGCCGACGCGGCGCTTCAGCCAGGATTCGAAGAAGTCGCCGGCCTGCGAGACGACCGCCAGACCACCTGACAGCGAGGCGAACAACGCCGCCGGGAACAGCGCCCAGCGCGCGACGAACCAGCCGACGACCATCGCGCCGATGACGCCGCCGACGAGGCCGGCCCAGGTTTTCTTGGGACTGATCTTGGGCGCAATCTTCGGCCCGCCGATGGTGCGGCCGGCGAAATAGGCGAAAATGTCGGTCGCCCAGACCAAGGTCAGCACCCAGACGACGAGCCCGAGCCCCTGCGGCTGGTCGCGCAGCCAGATCAGCGCGATCGCCGGCAGACCGGCATAAAGCAGCCCGCCGGCCATCGATTTGGCGTCACAGATTTTGAACAGCCGGGCGAGAATGCCGAGGACGCCGGCCGCGGCAAGCAGCCCGAGAATGGCGGGAAACAGCGCCTGAAGCTCGGTCGCGAAGCAGCCGGCCGCGAGCACGACCAGCCCGATCAAGCGCCACTGACGCGGGATGCCGTGCATCACCGCCCATTCGGCAAAGATCAGCAGCACGCCCACCGAAACCAGCGCGGTGAACCACAGCTCGCCCTTCATCACCGCGAACAGCGCGATGGCGATCAGCGGCACCGCGACGGCGATGCGCGTCCACAGCCCGCTCGGCGGCGGCGAATCGGTGACAGACGGCAGCGGGTCGGTAATGGCCATGTCAGAGCCCGCCGTAGCGGCGCTCGCGGCGCAAATATTCGTCGACCAGCCGCTGCAGCGAGGCTTCGTTGAAGTCGGGCCACAGCTCATCGGTGAAAGCCAGCTCGGCATAGGCCGCCTGCCACAGCAGGAAGTTGGACAGCCGCTGCTCGCCCGAGGTGCGGATGATCAGATCGGGCAGCGGCAGGTCGGCTGTGTCGAGCCGCGCCGCGATCGCTTCCTCAGTGACCTGCTCGGCCGGCGTGCCGTCGGCGATCAGCCCGCGCACCGCGCGCGCCAATTCATCCTGCGAGCCGTAGTTGAGCGCCAGCACGAGCGTCATCCGCGTGTTGCCGGCGGTGCGCTCGGCGGACTTTTGCAGGAGCTTCACCAGTTCGGCGCTCAATCGGCTGTGGTCGCCGATGAACTTCAGGCGGATGCCGTTCTCGTGAAGCTCGTCGATCTCGCTCTGGAGATAATGCTTCAGCAGTCCCATGAGGTCGCTGACCTCGTCCGCCGGGCGCTTCCAGTTTTCAGACGAGAAAGCGTAGAGCGTCAGCACCTCGATGCCGATGCGCGGCGCCGCCTTCACCGCGCGGCGAACCGCCTCGACTCCGGCGCGGTGGCCGGCGACGCGCGGCAGGAAGCGCTTCTTCGCCCAGCGCCCGTTGCCATCCATGATGATGGCCACATGGCGGGGCACGCCCGCACCGCCCGATACGCCGGCGGCCTGAGGGGCGGCGTTGGCGGTCACTTGCCGAGGATTTCCTTTTCCTTGGCAGCCGCCGCAGCGTCGATGTCGGTCGCGTAGCGGTCGGTCAGCTTCTGGACCTCGGTCTCGAGCCGCTTCTGATCGTCCTGGCTGATCTCGCCCTTCTTCTCGGCGGTCTTCAGCGCGTCCATGCCGTCGCGGCGAACGTTGCGCGCCGCGATCTTCGCCTTCTCGGCATATTGGCTACAGAGCTTGGCCAGTTCTTTGCGGCGCTCCTCGGTGAGGTCCGGGATCGGCAGGCGCAGGTTCTGGCCATCGGTGATCGGGTTGAGGCCGAGCCCGGCCGAGCGGATCGCCTTTTCGACGAGCTGGACGTTCGTGCGGTCCCACACCTGCACGGCGAGCATGCGCGGCTCCGGCGCGGTCACGGTCGCCACCTGATTGAGCGGCATGTTCGAGCCATAGACCTCGACCTGGATCGGATCGAGCAGCGAGGTCGAGGCGCGGCCGGTGCGCAGACCGCCGAGGTCATGCTTCAGCGTGTCGAGCGCGCCTTTCATGCGGCGCTCCAGATCCGCCTTCACGGCGTTGGCGTCGAATGCTGCCATCTCAGACCTCGTTCTTGACGATGGTGGACGTGCCCTCGCCGCGCAGGATGCGCGCAAGGTTGCCGGGTTCGCGAATGTTGAACACGACGATCGGAATGCGGTTGTCGCGGCAGAGCGCGATGGCCGAGGCGTCCATGACCTTCAGGTCCTTGTTGAGCACCTCGTCGAAGGAGACCTGCTCGTAGCGAACGGCGGTCGAATCCTTCTTGGGATCGGCGTTGTAGACGCCGTCGACGCTGGTGCCCTTGAACAACGCCTCGCAGTTCATCTCGGCGGCGCGGAGCGCGGCGCCGCTGTCGGTCGAGAAATAGGGGCTGCCGACGCCGGCGGCGAAGATCACCACCCGTCCCTTTTCGAGGTGACGCAGCGCGCGGCGGCGGATGTAGGGTTCGCAAATGCTCGCCATCGGGATCGCCGACTGGACGCGCGTATCGACGCCAATCCGCTCCAGTGCGTTCTGCACCGCGAGCGCATTCATCACGGTCGCCAGCATGCCCATATAGTCGGCGCTGGTCCGCTCGAAGCCCTTGGCGGCTGCCGCGAGGCCGCGGAAGATGTTGCCGCCCCCGGTGACGAGACACAGTTCGAAGCCGGCATCACGCGCCGCCTTCACCTCGGCGGCGAGGCGGTCGACGGCATGGACATCGATGCCGAACGGGCCATCGCCCGCGGCGGCCTCGCCGGACAGCTTCAGCAGGATACGTTTATACGGCTGTCGGGCCACGCGCGACGGTCCTCCCCAGGGTTGGCGCACCATAGAGAGAGGGCCGGCGACTGCCAAGCCGCCGGCCCTCCCCATTCAACGCGAATATTACTGCTTGCCGGCGGCGGCGGCGACCTCGGCGGCGAAGTCGCTCTCCGCCTTCTCGATGCCCTCGCCCAGCTGGAAGCGGACATACTGCTTCAGCGTGATCGGGCCGCCGGCGGCCTTGCCGGCCTGCGCGATGACGTCGGTGATCTTGGTCTTGCCGTCGATCACGAACACCTGACCGAGCAGGGTGTTTTCCTGCTGGAACTTGCGGATGCCGCCCTCGATCATCTTCTCGATGATCTCGGCCGGCTTGCCCGACGCCGCGGCCTTCTCGCGCGCGATGCTGCGCTCGCGCTCGACGACCGCCTGATCAAGCTCGGCCTCCGACAGCGCCAGCGGGTTCGCCGCGGCGATGTGCATGGCGAGCTGCTTGCCGAGCGCGTTCAGCTGATCGGCAGGTGCGGCCGATTCCAGCGCGACGAGCACGCCGATCTTGCCGAGGCCGTCGGCAGCCGCGTTGTGCACGTAGCTGGCGACGACGCCCTGATCGACCGACACGACGGCGGCGCGGCGGACGCTCTGGTTCTCGCCGATGGTCGCGACGTTGTTGGTCAGCGTCTCCTGAACACTGCCCTCGCCGCCCGGATAGGCGGCGGCGAGCAGTGCAGCGACGTCGTCGCCGGTGGTCAGCGCCAGCTCGGTGACGGTGCGGACGAAGCCCTGGAACTGGTCGTTCTTCGCGACGAAGTCGGTCTCCGAGTTCACCTCGACGGCCGCGCCCTTGGTGCCCTTGACGGCGACGCCGACAAGGCCCTCGGCCGCGACGCGACCCGACTTCTTGGCAGCGGTGGCGAGGCCCTTGGCGCGCAGCCAGTCGATCGCGGCTTCGAAGTCGCCGTTGGTCTCGGCCAGCGCCTTCTTGCAGTCCATCATGCCCGCGCCCGAACGGTCGCGCAGATCCTTCACCATCGCGGCGGTGATCTCAGCCATGGTCTTAATTCCTTATCTTATGTTCTTGATAAGAGGGGCCGGCGCACGTTTCTGTACGCCGACCCCCGAAAATTACCCCGAGAGCGTTACGCCGAAGCTTCGGCGGTCGCCTCCTCGGCCGGCGGGGTGTCGAGCGCGCCGATGTCGACGCCGCGGTTCGACTGGAAGCCCTGGCGACCGTCGAGGATCGCGTCGGCGATCGCGTCGCTGTAGAGCTTGATCGCGCGGCTGGCGTCGTCGTTGCCCGGAACCGGGAAGGCGATGCCGTCGGGCGAGGTGTTGGTGTCGAGGACGGCGATGACCGGGATACCCAGCACGTTCGCTTCCTTGACCGCCAGCTCTTCCTTGTTGACGTCGATGATGAAGATGACGTCGGGCAGGCCGCCCATGTCACGGATGCCGCCCAGCGACGCCTCGAACTTGTCGCGCTCGCGGGTCATCTTGAGCACTTCCTTCTTGGTGAGGCCGTGCGTGTCGCCCGAGAGCTGCTCTTCGAGCTGCTTGTAGCGCTTGATCGAACCCGAGATCGTCTTCCAGTTGGTGAGCATGCCGCCCAGCCAGCGGTGGTTGACGAAGTGCTGGCCCGACTTGCGGGCGGCCTCGGCCACCGCTTCCTGCGCCTGGCGCTTGGTGCCGACGAACAGCACCTTGCCACCGGCGGCAACGGTCGAGCGGACGAAGTCGAGCGCGCGCGCGAACAGCGGCACGGTCTGCGACAGGTCGATGATGTGGACGCCGTTGCGATCACCGAAAATATACGGCTTCATCTTCGGGTTCCAGCGGTGAGTCTGGTGGCCGAAGTGGGCGCCTGCTTCCAAAAGCTGCTGCATCGTGATGACCGGAGCGGCCATAACGTTTCTCCTTTTACCGGTTGTGCCTCGGTGAGGGGTTAGCGCTGACCGAAATCAACGCACCGGGTAGGCAACCCTCACCTGTGTGATGGCGGGCGACTTAGTCGGAATGGGTGCGGAAATCAAGCGTCGCGGGCGTCCCCTGCCCCATCGGCAAGATCGAGCGCTGGCGCCTCGACGGGGCGTTCGGCCTCCTTGCGCTTCTTCGCGCGCTTCGGCGCCTGCTGCACGGGCACGGCGATCGGCGGCTCGCGGCGATTGCGGACGCCGAAGGGGATGTGGACGCAGGGGGTGAATTCGGAGGCGGGCTCGAGGTGGCCGAGCTGGTCGTCGAAGAAGATCTGCGGCTTCAGCACATCGAGGAAGGATTTCTTCTCCAGACCGCCGGTCAGAAACAGCTCGTCGACCTCGATCTCATAGGCGCCGAGCGTGGTGATGATGCGCTCGTGCGCGGGCATCGAGCGCGCGGTGACGATGGCGACGCGGATCGCCTTGCCCGGTGCGTTGACCGCCGTCGGGTTCTCGCGTTCCAGCCGCTGCAGCATCGACAGCTGCTTCAGCAGCGGCATCAGCGGCCCCGACCCGAGCGGGCGTTTCCGGTGCTCGACCTCATGATGATAGAACAGCGGCAATCCGCCGCTGGCGTATTGGCTCTCCGCCTCGTCGTCGACGATCACCCCGTCGAAGTCGAAGGCGATGCGCAGCTGCGTGTCGCCGTCGTCGTCCTCGGCGGCGCAAGGCAGGACGTGGCCGGCCGGGTAGCCCGCCTCCATCGCCTCGGCGACCTCGTCCTTGTCGGTGCTGAGGTAGAGGCAGCCGTTGATCGCCTGCATGTAGGGATAGGGCGCCTCGCCCGAGCGAAAGATCGCCCGGCTGATCTCCAAGTCATAGTGCGGCAGTGCGTCCATCATGCGCAGCCCGGCTTCCGGGTCGTTGCGCGACAGGATGATCACCTCGACCGGCTGCTGCTCGCGGAACACCTTGTTGAGGCGGAGCAGCCGCTTGATGAACGGAAAGGCCGCGCCGGGCTTCGGCGGCACGTCGCGGTTGTCGCGCTGATATTGCCGGAACGCCTCCACCCCTTCCTCGAGGAAGATGCGGTGCTCCTTCGAAAAATCGAAGAGCGCGGTCGAGGAGACCGCGACGACCAGCTTGTCCTTGACCGAATAGCCCATGGTGCCTCTCGGGCCACCATATCGGCGCTAAGCGCCGGCCGCGCAACCTTCAGGCGAACGCGCGGGGCACGTCCATCGCGCTGAGGGAGGCGCTGCGCACGCTGGCAAGGCGCCCCAGCTCCTCCTGCACGTCGCCGTCGACGGTGAAGCCGCGCCCGAGGCTGAGGTTGGCGAAGCGATGGCCGGCGAGCGGCACGCGTACCTGCACCTCGCTGCGCCCGCCGAGGCGGGTTTCGAGGATGCGCTTGATGTCGTCGAGCGCCGCCGCCGTGGCGATATCGATGGTCAGCCGGCTGCGCTGGCGCTTGGCGGCCTCCGCCAGCGGGGTCATCCCGCGGACGGTGACGCGCGGCTGCTCCTCGCCCGGCCGCCACAGCAGCTCAGCGCTGACCAGCGAGGGTTCGCCCGAGCGCGCCGCCGCCTCGACCGCGGCCTGCGCTTCGTCATCGAAGCAACTCGCCATGTAATTGCCGCTGCTGTCGGTGAGATCGATCAGCAGGTAACGCCCCTGCCGGCTGTTGCCGTTCTGCGGCGTGCGCCAGCGAACGCTCTCCACCATGCCTGCCATCGACGCCGAGGTGCGGCCGCCGCCGATCGGCCCGCCCGCCTCGCAGATTTCGGCGTAGGTGCGCGCGCCGTTCGCGTCGAGCACATGGCGCCACTGGTCGAGCGGGTGCCCTGAGAAGAAGAAGCCGAAGGCGTCCTTTTCCTGCGCCATCGTCTGCGCGAGATTCCAGTCGGCCTGGCGGGGGATGGCGAGGCGCAGAATTTCGTCGGCGGCGTCGGCGCTGCCGCCCCCGCCCTCGGCAGGACCGCCGAACAGGCTCGCCTGCCCGCTCGACTTCGATTCCGCCTGCTCGACAGCGATGCGCAGGATGACGTCGGTGCCGGCGTGCAGTTCGGCGCGGTTCCACGGCTCGAAGCCGTCGAAGGCGCCGGCGGCGACAAGGCATTCGACCTGCCGCTTGTTCAGCAGCTTGGCATCGACGCGCGACACGAAGGCGCCGAGCGTCTCGAACGGCCCGTTCTTCTGCCGCTCGGCGACCAGCTCGGTCATCGCCTTCTCGCCGACGCCCTTCAGCGCGCCGAGCGCATAGCGGACGGCGTAACGGTCGGGGCCGGTGCATTCGACGCTGAAGTCGGCCTCGCCCTTGTTGAGGCAGGGCGGCAGGCAAACGACGCCCGAGCGGCGCATATCGTCCATGAAGATCGCGAGCTTGTCGGTCAGCGCGATGTCATAGGCCATCGAGGCGGCGTAGAATTCGACCGGGTAATGCGCCTTCAGCCAGGCGGTATGATAGGCGACCAGCGCATAGGCGGCCGCGTGCGACTTGTTGAAGCCGTAGCCCGCGAACTTGTCGATCAAATCGAACAGCTCGTTGGCCTTGGTCTCGTTGATGTTGTTCGGCGCACAGCCGGCGACGAAGGTGGCGCGCTGCGCGTCCATCTCCGCCTGGATCTTCTTGCCCATCGCGCGGCGCAGCAGATCGGCCTGCCCGAGCGAATAGCCGGCGAGCACCTGCGCCGCCTGCATCACCTGTTCCTGATAGACGAAGATGCCGTAGGTCTCGGCGAGGATGTCTTTCAGCAGCGCGTGCGGGAATTCGATCTTCTCCCGCCCGTTCTTGCGCGCGCCGAACAACGGGATGTTGTCCATCGGGCCGGGACGGTAGAGCGAGACGAGCGCGATGATGTCGCCGAAGTTGGTCGGGCGGACGGCGGCGAGCGTGCGCCGCATGCCTTCCGATTCCAGCTGGAACACCCCGACGGTGTCGCCCCGCTGCAGCAGCTCATAGACCTTGGGGTCGTCGAGCTTCAGTTCGGCGAGGTCGAGATGAACCGGCTGCGAGCGCTTCGCCAGCAGCTCGAGCGCGCGCTGCAGCACCGACAGGGTCTTAAGGCCGAGGAAGTCGAACTTCACGAGGCCCGCCTTCTCCACCCATTTCATGTCGAACTGGGTGACGCCCATGTCGGAGCGCGGATCGCGGTACATCGGCACGAGCTGCGACAGCGGCCGGTCGCCGATGACGACGCCCGCGGCGTGCGTCGAGCTGTGGCGCGGCAGGCCCTCCAGCCGCTGCGCGAGGTCGAGCAGGCGCCGTACCGCCGGCTCGCCCTTCGCTTCCTGCGCCAGCTCGGGCACGCCGTTCAGCGCGCGTTCGAGCGTCCACGGGTCGGTCGGGTGGTTGGGCACCAGTTTCGCCAGCCGGTCGACCTGGCCGTAGGGCATCTGGAGGACGCGGCCGACGTCCTTCAGCACGGCGCGCGCCTTCATCTTACCGAAGGTGATGATCTGCGCGACCTGCGCCGAGCCGTATTTCTGCTGGACGTAATCGATGACCTCGCCGCGCCGGGTTTCGCAGAAGTCGATGTCGAAATCGGGCATCGACACGCGTTCCGGGTTGAGGAAGCGCTCGAACAGCAGGCCCAGTTGCAGCGGGTCGAGGTCGGTGATGGTCAGCGCCCAGGCGACCACCGAGCCGGCGCCGGAGCCGCGGCCTGGGCCGACCGGAATCCCCTGCCCCTTCGCCCACTGGATGAAGTCGGCGACGATCAGGAAGTAGCCGGCGAACCCCATGTTGTTGATAACGTTGAGCTCGAAATCGATGCGCTCGCGATAGGGTTGCGCCGCCTCGCCGGTGAGGCCCATGCGCTCCAACCGCGCGTCGAGGCCGCGATGGGATTGGTCGATGAGCAGCTGCGCCTCGCCCTCGCGGTCGCCGGCGAGGCTGGGCAGGATCGGCGCGCGGGCGGGCGCCATCACCGAGCAGCGCTGTGCCACCACCAGCGTGTTGGCGATCGCCTCGGGCAGGTCGGCGAACAGCTCGCACATCACCGGCGCGCTCTTCAGCCAGAAGTTGCGGCCCGAGCGGCGGCGCTCCTTCGTCTCCACATAGGCGCCGTCGGCGATGCACAGCATCACGTCATGCGCCTCGTGGAATTCCGGCCCGGCATAGGCGACCGGATTGGTCGCGACGAGCGGAAGATTGCGCTCATAGGCGAGCGCGATCAGCGCCTCCTCCGATTTCTGCTCTACGGACTCGTCGCAGCGCGCGATCTCGATGTAGAGCCGGTCGGGGAACAGTTCTTCGAGGTCGGCGAGATAAGCGAGCGCGGCCGTTCGCTGCTCCTCGGCGAGCAGCCGCGCCAGCGCGCCCTCGGCGCCGGCGGTCAGCGCGATCAGCCCCTCGCTGCGGCCGTGCAACGCACCCAAGGTCAGATGCGGCTCGTCGCTGCCGTCGCCGTCGAGGTGGGCGCGCGACACCAGCTCGATGAGGTTGGCGTACCCCGTCTCGTCCTGCGCCAGCAGCACCAGCCAGTCGAGCGTCGGGCGGCTGTTGCGATCGCCCTTCCCCGGCCGCGCCACGGCGACCAGCGCCCCCATGATCGGCTGCACCCCCTCGCCCTTGGCGTAGTCGGCGAACTCCATCGCCCCGAACATGTTGTTGCGATCAGTGACGGCGACCGCGGGCATCTCGAGCTTGCGGCAGGTCTTGGCGATGTCCTTCGGCTGCATCGCGCCTTCGAGCATCGAATAGGCGGACTGCACGCGGAGATGGACGAATCGCTGGTGAGGCATTCGCCCAATTTCAACTTTTGGTTGATTTTGGCCAAGCGCTGTTTCGCGCTTATCCACAACTCAGTGAGACGATATGAGTGAAAGCTCAGTCCTCGATCTGGCCCTCGTGCAAGGTCACGATCCGGTCCATCTGCTGGGCGAGCGCCTGGTTGTGCGTGGCGACCAGCGCTGCCGAGCCGCGCGAGCGGACGAGGCGGAGGAATTCGGCGAGCACTTTCTGCGCGGTGGCCTCGTCGAGATTGCCGGTCGGCTCGTCGGCGAGCACCAGCACCGGTTCGTTGGCGAGTGCGCGGGCGACCGCGACGCGCTGCTGCTCGCCGCCCGACAGCTGGCTGGGGCGATGGTCGAGCCGCTGGCCCAGGCCCAGATCGGTGAGCAGCGCCGCCGCCTTGTCGCGTGCCTCGGCATTGGTCCGCCCGAGGATGAGCTGCGGCAGGATGACGTTCTCGACCGCGTTGAAGTCGGGCAGCAAATGGTGGAACTGGTAGACGAAGCCGAGCTTTTCGCGGCGGACGCGCGTGCGCTCGCCGGCGTTGTGCTTCTCGACGCGCTCGCCGGCGATGCTGATCTGGCCTTCGAAGCCGCCTTCAAGGAGGCCGACCGCCTGCAGCAAGGTCGACTTGCCCGAGCCCGAGGGGCCGAGCAGCGCAACGATCTCGCCGGGCGCGATCGACAGATCGACGCCGCGCAGCACCTCGATGACGACGCCACCCTGCTTGAAGCTGCGCGTCAGCCCGTCGGTGACGAGGACGGGGGTTTTACTCATAGCGGAGCACCTGCACCGGATCGGTGCTCGCCGCCTTCCACGCCGGGTAGATGGTGGCGAGGAAGGAGAGCAGCAGCGCCATGGTGACAATGCCGACGACCTCGATCGGATCGGTCTTCGCCGGCAGTTCGGTCAAATAGCGCACCGACGGGTCCCAGATCTGCGCGCCGGTCAGCTTGGCGACGCCCATGATGATGTTTTGGCGATATTCGATCAGCGCGAAGCCCAGCACGGTGCCGAGCGCGATGCCGAGGCCGCCGATGATGGTGCCAACCGACATGAAGATGCGCATCATCGCCGCACGGCTGGCGCCCATCGTGCGCAGGATGGCGATGTCCTTGGTTTTGGCGCGCACCATCATGATGAGCGACGACAGGATGTTGAAGGTCGCGACGAGGATGATGATCGATAGCACCCAGAAGGTGACGACGCGGTCGACGACCAGCGCCTCGAACAGCTCGGCGTTCATCTGTTGCCAGGTGACAATGACGCCCTTCGGCGCCACCCGCTGTTCGAGCGGCGCGAGGATCGGCGCGATGCGGTCGGGATCGCTGGTTTCGATCTCGATCATGCCGACGGCGTCGCCGAGGCGCAGGAAGGTCTGCGCCGTCTCCATCGGCATCACCACGAACGCCTTGTCATAATCGAAGATGCCGACCTCGAAGGTGGCGACGATGCGGAAGGCGACGATGCGCGGCGTGGTACCGAACGGCGTGACCTGCCCCTCGGGCGAGATCAGGCTGACGCTGTCGCCAACGGTGGCGCCGAGCGAATCCGCCAGCCGCGAGCCGATGGCGATGTTGTTCTCACCGGGTACGAGGCCGTCGAGCGAGCCGCGTCGCACATTGTCGGCGATCACCGAGGTCTCGCGGATGTCGGCGACGGTCATGCCGCGCAGCAGCACGCCTTCGACACGGTTGCGGTAGGACGCCATCAGCGGCTGCTCGATCAGCGGCGTGGTGCCGGTGACGCCCGGCGTCTTCGCGATCTCGGCGCGCAGCGGCTGCCAGTCGGGCAGCCGGCCGCTGTAGCCCTGCACCACCGCATGGCCGTTCAGGCCGAGGATGCGGTCGAACAGCTCGGCACGGAAGCCGTTCATCACCGACATGACGGCGATCAACGCGGCGACGCCCAAGGCCACGGCGATGAGCGAGATCGACGCGACGAGGAAGATGAACCCCTCCCCCCTGCCCGGCAGCAGGTAGCGCTTGGCGATCATGCGCTCGTAGCGGGAGATCATGCGGTGAGCCGGGCCAGCGCTGACTCGATCGACAATTCCTCACGGTCGCCGCCGCCGCGGCGCTTCAGTTCGACCACGCCGGCCGCGACGCCCTTCGGGCCGATCACGACCTGCCAGGGCACGCCGATGAGGTCCATCGTGGCGAACTTGGCGCCGCCGCGCTCGTCACGATCGTCGTACAGCACCTCGACACCGGCGGCGCTGAGCTTGGCATAGAGATCATCCGCAACCGCCGCGCAGGCGGCATCGTCGACGCGCAGGTTGATGAGGCCGACCTTGAACGGCGCGATGGCGTCGGGCCACACGATGCCGTCCTTGTCGTGGCTCGCCTCGATGACGCCGCCGACGAGGCGCGATACGCCGATGCCGTAGCTGCCCATCTGCGGCACCACGGCCGAGCCCTCCGGCCCCTGCACCGTCATGCCCATCGCCTTGGTATATTTGTTGCCGAAGAAGAAGATATGACCGACCTCGATGCCGCGACGCGAGCGCAGGCGGTCGGCGGGGACCGGGCAATTTTCGACCTTGGCGTGCTCCTCGGCCTCCATCGCGTAGATGCCGGTGAGCTGCTCGACGGCGCCGGCGTCGGTGATGTCGACGTCTTCCAGCGCGGCGTCGTAGAAGATCTCGCTCTCGCCCGTCTCCGCGAGGATGTGGAATTCATGGCTGAGGTTGCCGCCGATCGGCCCGGTCGGCGCGCGCACCGGCACCGCCTTCAGCCCCATGCGCGCGAAGGTACGCAGATAGGCGACGAACATCGCGCGATACGATGCCTGTCCGCCCGCCTCGTCGAGATCGAAGCTGTAGGCGTCCTTCATCAGGAACTCGCGGCCGCGCATCACGCCAAACCGGGGTCGCGTCTCGTCGCGGAACTTCCACTGGATATGATAGAGGGTGCGCGGCAGATCGCGGTAGCTGCGCACGCTGTCGCGGAAGATCGCGGTGATCATTTCCTCGTTGGTCGGGCCGAACAGCATCTCGCGGTCGTGGCGGTCGTTGAACCGCAGCATCTCCGGGCCATAGGCGTCGTAGCGGCCGGATTCGCGCCACAGGTCGGCAGCCTGGATGGTCGGCATCAGCAGCTCGACGGCCCCCGCCTTATCCTGCTCCTCGCGCACCACCGCCTCGATCTTGCGCAGCACGCGCAGGCCGAGCGGCAGCCAGGCATAGATGCCGGCGGAGGTTTGCTTGATCATCCCGGCGCGCAGCATCAGCTGATGGCTGACGATCTGGGCGTCGGTCGGGGTTTCCTTGAGGACGGGGAGAAAATAGCCGGAGAGTTTCATGGCGGCGGTATCTCGCACGCGCGGCGCGACGGTGCAACGGCGCTAAACCGCTGTGACATCACTGCCACAGTTTCGCCGAGATGGCGTCACGAGCGTGAAACGACCTTCGACTCCCACGACAAAATGCCGTTAGCGTCCGGTCAACCGAGTCCAGCCAAGGGGTTCGGGGAGGAACGGTCGTTGAGGGGCGACCGCGGTGAGCGCCCGGATCGAAAGGTCCGGGCCGCTCCTGTTTTGGGGCCTGGCGATCGAGCGGCTAGCGCCCTCACCCACCATCAAAAATGCCGTCAGGATGACGTATCTCTGGCGAGAGGGCTTTAAACCAACCGGCTGTGCTTCATCGCGGCTTCGATGAAGCTCGCGAACAGCGGGTGCGGGTCGAAGGGCTTCGACTTCAGCTCCGGGTGGAACTGCACGCCGATGAACCACGGGTGATCGGGCCGCTCGACGATCTCGGGCAACTCGCCGTCGGGCGACATGCCGGAGAAGGTCAGGCCGCTTTTCTCCAGCGCCTCGCGATAATGGATGTTGACCTCATAGCGATGGCGGTGCCGCTCGCTGATGTCGTTGCCGCCGTAGATCGCCGCGACATGGCTGTTGCCGCCGAGCTTCGCTGGGAAGGCGCCCAAGCGCATCGTACCGCCGAGATCGCCGCCCGCCTCGCGCATCTGGCGCCCGAGCGGCCCATCCCATTCGGTGATCAGGCCGACGACGGGCTCGTCGGTCGGGCCGAATTCGGTGGTCGAGGCCTTTTCGAAGCCGGCGCAGTTCCGCGCCGCCTCGATGCAGGCCATCTGCATGCCGAGGCAGATGCCGAAGAACGGCACCTTTCGCTCGCGGGCGAAGCGCACCGCGGCGATCTTGCCCTCTGACCCGCGCTCGCCGAAACCGCCGGGGACGAGGATACCGTGCATGGGCTCAAGTGCTGCGGCGACATCGTCGCGCTCGAACGCCTCGGCATCGATCCACTTCAGATTGACCTTGATGCGGTTGGCGATGCCGCCATGCACCAGCGCCTCGGACAGCGACTTATACGCGTCCTTCAGGCCGGTATATTTGCCGACGACGCCGATGGTCACCTCGCCCTCGGGGTTGACCAGCCGGTCGACGATATCGTCCCAGCGCCGCAGCACCGGCGGCTTCGCGTCGGTAATGTTGAAGGCGGCGAGTACCTGATCGTCGAGGCCGGCGGCATGATACTGCAGCGGCACCGCGTAGATGCTCTCGGCGTCGAGCGCCGGGATCACCGCTTCCTTCGGCACGTTGCAGAATAGCGCGATCTTGGCGCGGTCGCTGTCGGGCAGCGGATGCTCCGATCGGCAGACCAGCACGTCGGGCTGGATGCCGATACCGCGCAACTCGGCGACCGAATGCTGCGTCGGCTTGGTCTTCAGCTCGCCGGCGGCGGCGATGTAGGGAACGAGCGTGCAGTGGATGAACACCGATCCGCCGCGGCCCTTTTCGTTGTGCAGCTGGCGGATCGCCTCGAGGAACGGCAGGCTCTCGATATCGCCGACAGTGCCGCCGATCTCGCAGATCACGAAGTCGAGCCCGTCGATCTGGTCGCGGGCGAACGCCTTGATGGCGTCGGTGACGTGCGGGATGACCTGCACGGTGGCGCCCAGATAGTCGCCGCGCCGCTCCTTGGTCAGGATGTCGTAGTAGATGCGCCCCGAGGTGACGTTGTCGCTCTGCCGCGACGGCACGCCGGTGAAGCGCTCGTAATGGCCGAGGTCGAGGTCGGTCTCCGCCCCGTCGTCGGTCACATAGACCTCGCCGTGCTGATACGGGCTCATCGTGCCCGGATCGACGTTGAGATAGGGATCGAACTTGCGGATGCGGACCTTGTAGCCACGCGCCTGCAGGAGAGCCGCGAGACTCGCCGCCATCAGGCCCTTGCCCAAGGAGGAGACCACGCCGCCGGTGACAAAAATGAACCGCGCCATGGGAGGAAACCTATAGAATGAGTCGATCCGTTCGCGCCAGCCGCAGCGGCGCGTCCGAAACAAATTTATTGTGGATAGATCGCGCTAACGAGCGATGAAGGCTATTGGGCGATCGGAACGTCGGCGGTCTTCTCAGCAGCCTTCTCGGCGGCCGGCGCGACAGGCACGAGGCCCGTATCGGTCGGATCGGCGAGCGGCGACACCTCGTCGGCAATCTCCGGCGCCGCCGTCGTCGGCGACAGATTCGGGTCGATCTGCCGCACCCGGCTCCCCGAGCTGTGCAGCACCGCGAGGATGATGCTCGTCGCGATGAAAGCAGTGGCGAGCCACGCCGTCGCGCGCGTCAGCAAATTGGCCGCACCCCGCGCCGTCATCATGCCGCTGGGCCCCGCGCCGATACCGAGCGCCCCGCCCTCCGACCGCTGAAGCAGGATCACGCCGACAAGCGCGGCGGCGATGATCGTGTGGATGACGAGAATCAGCGTCGTCAGCATGGGAGAGCAGGCTTTCGTGGCGAGATGTGTTGGGCGAGCATGTAGTCGGTGGGGGCGTTGGGTGCAACCATACACGGCCAGGATCCATCATCGCCGATACCGAGTATCGACCGGCGATTGATCGCGCAGTTAATTGTAACTACAATCTGATAGTGGAAATCGATTTCGATCCAGCGAAAGATGCAGCCAACATCGCCAAGCACGGCATTTCGCTCAAAGCCGCCGAGGGCTTGGATTGGGAAGTCGCCGTCGTCATGGCGGATGACCGCTTTGACTACGGCGAAGTTCGGTTCAGAGCGTTCGGTCGGATCGAAAATGCTGGCTTCTGCTTTGTCTTCACTGAACGAAGCGGACGTCTTCGCGCGATAAGCCTGCGAAGGGCACATGAAAAGGAGCTTCGTCGCTATGGAGCGTGAGCGTATCGACCCCCCTGTCGTGTTCGACGACGACAATCCGGAATGGACGCGGGAAGATTTCGCTCGCGCTACCCCGGTCAACGGCAACCTCGCTGCTGCGCTTTCCGCAATCCGAAAAGCGCGTGGCGCGCAGAAGGCGCCGACAAAGAAGCAGGTTTCGCTTCGCCTCGATCAGGATGTGCTCGATCGCTTCAAGGCGACGGGGCCAGGCTGGCAGCGCAGAATGAATGAGGTGCTTCGCAAAGCGCAGCTGTGACGAAGCGGTTCGCTTTCAGACCGCCTGCGCAATCGGCAGGAACTGCTCCGCCGTCAGGCTGGCACCACCCACCAACGCGCCATCGACATCAGCCACCGCCAGCAGCTCGGCGGCGTTCGACGCCTTGACCGAGCCGCCGTAGAGAATGCGAACGCCCTCCCCTTCGGCGCCGAGCTGATCGCGCAGGCGAGTGCGGATGTGGGCGTGCATTTCGGCGACATCGGCGGTGCTCGGCGTGCGGCCAGTGCCGATCGCCCAGACGGGTTCGTAGGCGACGACGAGGTTCGCGGCGGTGCTACCGGCGGGCAGCGAGCCGGCGAGCTGGGTGCCGACCACGTCGAGCGCGCGCCCGGCGTCACGCTCGGCCTCGGTCTCGCCGACGCAGACGATGGCGATCAGCCCCTCGCCGATCACCGCGGCGGCCTTGGCGTTGACCTCGGCGTCGGTTTCCTTCTGGTCGGTGCGGCGCTCGCTGTGGCCGACGATGACGTGGGTGGCGCCGGCGTCCTTCAGCATCGCCGCCGAGACGCAGCCGGTATGGGCGCCCGACGCCTTGGGGTGCGCGTCCTGCGCGCCGACGGCGACGCGGCTGCGCTCGGCGCGGTCGGCGAAGCGGTCGATGAGCGTGAAGGGCGGGCAGATCAGCAGTTCGACGCGCGACGGCAGCTCCTTTGCACCGGCGATGATCTTGTCCAGCTCGGCGGTGCTCGCCGCGAGGCCGTTCATCTTCCAATTGCCGGCGATCAGCTTGGTGCGCGTCATTTCGTCCCCATCGCGAAGGTTAAGGTCGCGGCGGCTGTAGCAAAGCGCCCGCGCGCACGCTACCGCCTCGCTTGCGGGATGGAGCGCCCCTCCCTATGCTCCGCCGCCATCGTTTCAGCCCGCTATTTCGAACGGGAATTCCATGCTGACTTTCTTCCGCAAGGCGCTGTCCTCCTGGATCGTGCTCGCGCTGCTCGGCCTGTTGCTGGTCGCCTTCGTCATCACCGGCATCGGCGATCCCTTCGGTGGCGGCGGCGCGCCGTCGGCCGGCAGCCTCGTTCGCGTCGGCGACAAGAACATCGGCGAGCCGGAGTTCCGCCAGCGCTTCGACCAGCTTCTCCAGCGCGCCCGCCAGTCGAACCCGACGGTGACCGCGGTGCAGGCCGCGCAGCAGGGCGCCGTCGAGCAGCTGATCGACCAGATGGAGGGCCTCGAGGCGCTGAGCCAGTTCGCGGCCAAGGAAGGCCTGACCTATTCGGAGGCCGCCATCGACCGCGAGATCGCCGGCATCCCCGCCTTCCAGATCGCCGGCCGCTTCGACCAGGCGACCTATGAGCAGGCACTCGCCGCGCAGCGCATGACCGATCGCGAGCTGCGCGACGGCCTGCGCAGCGACGCGACCCGCCGCCAGCTGCTCGTGCCGATCACCTTCGGCGCCACCGCGCCGCTGGCACTCGGCGAACCCTATGCCTCGCTGCTGCTCGAGCGCCGCACCGGCGCCGTCGCCACCGTGCCGGCCGAGCGGATGACCAGCGTCGGCGCGCCGACCGACGCGCAGATCAACGCCTTCTACAGGGCCAACATCGCGCAGTTCACGCTGCCCGAGCGCCGCGCCTTCCGCTTCGCGCTGATCAGCCGCGCCGACGCCGTCGCCCGCGTCTCGATCCCGGAAGCCGACATCCAGAAATATTATGACGAGCGCAAAGCCATCTATGGCGGCGTCGAGCAGCGCGAGCTGAGCCAGGTCGTCGTGCAGGATCAGGCCGTCGCGCAGCGCATCGCGCAACGCGCCAAGGCCGGCGAGGCCTTCGCCACCGTCGCGCAGCAGCTCGGCGGCTATTCGGCGAGCGACATCGCGCTGGGCGTGCTTAACGAGGAGAAGCTGACCGAGGCGACCAACGCCAAGATCGCGGCGGCAGCGTTCGATACCGCCTCGGGTGGTGTCATCGGCCCGGTGAAGTCCGACTTCGGCTGGCATGTGCTGCGCGTCGATTCGATCGTGCCGGGCGTGTCGCGCTCGCTGGCGCAGGTCCGCGACGAGATCGTCACCACGCTGCGCACCGAGCGCGCCGACGACATGCTGTCCGATCAGGTCGCCGCCATCGAGGACGCGCTGGCCGACGGCCAGAGCTTCGCCGACGTCACCGCCGAATATAAGCTGAAGACGGTCGCCGTGCCGCCCGCGACGCGCGAGGGGCAGACCACCGATAACAGCGGCTTCAGCCTGCCGCCGCAGGCCGCGCCGCTGGTTGCGCAGGCGTTCGAACATAATGCCGGCGACGAGCCGACGGTGCAGGAACTCGACAAGGAGACCTTCGCCGTCCTCGAGGTCACCGACGTGACCGCGCCGACGCCGGTGCCGCTGGCGCAGGTCAAGCAGGCGGTCGCCGCGCAGTGGCTGATCGATGCCCGCATGAAGGCCGCCAAGGCGATGGCCGATGCGATCATCGCCGAGGTGAAGGCGGGCACGACGCTCGCCGCCGCGCTGTCGAAGCGCAGCCTGCCGCCGGCGGCGCCGTTCGACGGCCAGCGCGTGCAGATCTCGCAGGGCGGACAGGTGCCGCCGCCGCTGGCGCTGCTGTTCACCCAGCCCAAGGGTTCGGTGCGACCGCTAGCCGGCCCCGGCGGCCTCGGCTATTTCATCGTCGCCACCGACACGGTGACGCCGGGCGACCCGAGCACGATGCCGCAGGTCCTGCAGGCGACACAGGCCGAGATGCAGCGCAACGTCGGCGAGGAACTGCTCAACCAGTTCGCGCACGCCGTCGAGAAGCAGATCGGGGTCAGCCGCAACGACACGGCGATCAAGGCGATGAAGGCGCGCTACCTGGGCCAGGCCCCCGCGACGGACGAATAATGATCGCGCCCGACGCCGCAGCCTTCGCCGCGGCGTATGCGGCCGGCCGCCCGCAAGTCGTGTGGACGCGCATCGTCGCCGATACCGAGACGCCGGTGTCGGCGATGCTCAAGCTCGGCCTCGACGGCCGCGGCGGCTTCCTGCTCGAATCGGTTGAGGGCGGCGCGGTGCGCGGCCGCTATTCGCTGCTCGGCCTCGCGCCCGATCTGGTGTGGCGGGCGAATGGCCATGCCTGCGAGGCCAATCCGCGCTTTCAGGACGATCCCGACGCCTTCGAGCCGTGCGGGGGCGCAACGCTCGAGGAATTGCGCAAGCTGGTCGCCTCGATTCGCATGGAGCTGCCGGAGGCGCTGCCCTCGGCGCTGTCGCTGCTCGTCGGTTACATGGGCTATGAGACGGCGGCGCTGGTCGAGAAGCTGCCGGCGCCGAAGGCCGACCCGCTGGGTGTGCCCGACATGCTGTTCATGCGGCCGACCCTGCTGCTGGTGTTCGACCGGCTGAAGGACGAGCTGTTCATCGTCGCCCCCGCCTTCCCCGACGGCACGACCGATGCCGACACCGCCTATGCGGAGGCGCGTGAGCGGATCGAGACGGCGGCGGCGAAGCTGACGCGCCCGGTCCCCGCCGAGCGCGCCATCGCCGAAGCGATCGACGTGACGCCGAAAGCCCAGACCAGCCCGACGGCCTATGCGTCGATGGTCGACCGCGCCAAGGAATATATCCTCGCCGGCGACATCTTTCAGGTGGTGCTGGCGCAGCGCTTTGCGGTCGACTTCCCGCTGCCGCCGTTCGACCTCTACCGAGCGCTGCGGCGGATCAACCCCTCGCCCTTCCTCTATTTCCTCGACCTGCCGGGCTTCGCGCTCACCGGATCGAGCCCGGAAATCCTCGTCCGCGTCCGCGATGGCGAGGTGACGATCCGGCCGATCGCTGGCACCCGGCCGCGCGGCGCCACCGGTGCCGAGGACGCCGCCAACCGCGACAGCCTGCTCGCCGATCCCAAGGAGCTGTCGGAGCATCTGATGCTGCTCGACCTCGGGCGCAACGATATCGGGCGCGTAGCGAAGCCCGGCACGGTTGCCGTCACCGAGCGCAACATGGTCGAATTCTACAGCCATGTGATGCACATCGTCTCGAACGTCCGCGCCGACCTGTCCGACGACAAGGACACGATCGACGCGCTGCTGGCGGGCTTCCCGGCGGGCACCGTCTCGGGCGCGCCGAAGGTGCGGGCAATGGAGATCATTCACGAGCTCGAAGCTGAGAAGCGCGGCGCCTACGCCGGCGGCGTCGGCTATTTCGCGGCCGACGGTTCGATGGACAGCTGCATCGTCTTGAGGACCGCGGTGGTCAAGGACGGCACCATGCACGTCCAGGCCGGCGCCGGCATCGTCGCCGACAGCGAGGCGGCCTATGAGCAGCGCGAATGCGAAGCCAAGGCCGGCGCATTGATGGCCGCCGCCCTCGAGGCCATCCGCATGGCGAGCGAGCCGCGGTTCGGGCAGTAGGCGCCCCGCATCGGTGGCCATTTCCATCCTCCCCGGCACGGGGAGGGGGACCCTGCGCAGCAGGTGGAGGGGTCACGGCGGCGGATACCCCTCCACCGCCTGCGGCGGTCCCCCTCCCCTTGCAGGGGAGGATAATGATGCCTTCGCAAAGGGGAAATTCTGGACGCCGCTTGCGCATCGTGGCTAAGGGGAGCCCGTCATGATCCTTGTCATCGATAACTACGACAGCTTCACCTACAACCTCGTCCACTATCTCATCGAGCTGGGCGCCGAGGTGGAGGTGGTGCGCAACGACGCCATCGGCGTCGGGCAGGCGTTGGGGATGAAGCCGTCGGCGCTGCTGCTGTCGCCGGGGCCGTGCACCCCCAACGAGGCGGGTATTTCGCTGGATCTGATCGCCGCCGCCGCCGAGGCCAAGCTGCCGCTGTTCGGCGTCTGCCTCGGCCATCAGGCGATCGGGCAGGCGTTCGGCGGCGCCGTCGTGCGTGCCGACAAGGTGATGCACGGCAAGACCTCGCCGCTGAGCCACGACGGCACCGGCGTGTTCGCCGGCCTGCCCTCGCCCTATGCGGCGACGCGCTATCATTCGCTGGTGGTGCGCGAGAGCGACCTGCCCGCCGACCTGATCGTCAACGCGCGCACGCCGGACGGCGCGATCATGGGGCTGCGGCACAAGACGCTCCCCATCCACGGCGTGCAATTCCACCCGGAGAGCATCGCCACCCAGCACGGCCACGCGCTGCTTGCCAATTTCCTCGACCTCGCGGGCGTGCCGCGCCGCCGGCAGGCCGCGTGAGCGTGGCGGTTGCCAGCCGCCGCCTGTCCGACGCGACCGCGCCGCTGTCCTATGACGCCGCCTCGGAAGCGTTCGCGGATATCTTCAGCGGCCGGGTCGACGCCGACGAGATTGCGCGCTTCCTCGTCACCATGACCGATCGCGACGAAAGCGCCGACGAGATCGCCGCCGCCGCGCAGGCGATGCGCGACCGCATGATCCCGGTCGCGGCCCCCGCGAATGCCATCGACGTCTGCGGCACCGGCGGCGATGGCAGCCACAGCCTCAACATCTCCACCGCCGTCGCCATCGTCGTCGCGGCGGCGGGCGTGCCGGTGGCAAAGCACGGCAACCGCGCCGCCTCCAGCAAGGCGGGCGCCGCCGATACGCTCGAAGCGCTCGGCCTTGACCTCGACCGCGCCTCGGCACGCGCCGAAGCTAGCCTCGACGGCATCGGCATCGCCTTCCTGTTCGCGCAGAAGCATCATCCGGCGCTCGGGCCGATCGCGCCGATCCGCCGCGCGATCGGGCGGCGGACGATCTTCAACCTGCTGGGGCCGCTCGCCAATCCGGCGGGGGTGCGCCGCCAACTCATCGGCGTGGCGCGTGTCGACTATCTGCCGACCGTCGCCGCCGCGTTGACGCGGCTGGGCGCCGAGGCGGCGATGCTGGTGTCGGGCGACGAGAGTCTCGACGAGCTGTCGATCGCCGGCGGCAGCCGCGCGGTGCGGCTCGGCGCGATCGGCAGCGGCGACGAGCGGGTGACGCCCGACCTCGCCGGCCTGCCCCACCACGGCCTCGATGCCATCCGCGGCGGGGACCCGGCGTTCAACGCCGCGGCGCTGCGCGAATTGCTGAACGGTGCGGCGGGCGCCTATCGCGACGCGGTGTTGCTCAACGCCGCCGGGGCGCTGATCGTCGCCGGGCGCGCCGCCGACTGGCGCGATGGCGCCGCCCAGGCCGCCGCCGTCATCGACGACGGCGCGGCGCGTGATCTCCTCGACCGCTGGATTGCCTTCACATGAGCGACACGCTGGCCCGCATCCTTGCCGACAAGCGCGAGTTCGTCGCGGCGCGGAAGCGCGCGCGCAGCCTTGCCGATGTCGAAGGCGACGCCCGTGCCGCTTCCGCGCCGCGCGGCTTTGCCGACGCGCTCGCCCGCACCCGCCGCGACGGCCGCTTCGGGCTGATCGCCGAGATCAAGAAGGCCAGCCCGTCGAAGGGCGTGATCCGGCCCGATTTCGACCCGCCGTCGCTGGCGCGCGCCTATCAGGCGGGCGGCGCGACGTGCCTCTCCGTGCTGACCGACGAGCCCTATTTCCAGGGCGCTGACCGCTATCTGCGCGCCGCCCGCGCCGCCGTGCCGCTACCGGCGCTGCGCAAGGATTTCATGGTCGACACCTATCAGGTGGCGGAGAGCCGCGGCCTCGGCGCCGATTGCATCCTGTTGATCATGGCGGCGCTCGACCTCGCGCAGGCGAAGGAACTGGAATCGGCGGCGCAGCACTGGGGCATGGACGTGCTGGTCGAGGTGCATACCGTCGAGGAGCTGGAGCAGGCGACGCAATTGTCGACGCGCCTTCTCGGCATCAACAACCGTGATCTCAAGAAGTTGGACGTCGACATTAACCGATCGGTCGAACTCGCCGCGATGCTGCCGCAGGGCTATCTGCTGGTTGGTGAGAGCGGGCTCAGAACGCGTGCCGATCTCGACCTGCTCGCCGCGCACGACATCACCTGCTTCCTCGTCGGGGAGTCGCTGATGGCGCAGGAGGATGTCGAGGCGGCCACCCGCAAGCTGCTCGAAGGTTAGGCGCGTGACGCTCACCCACCTCGATGCGAAGGGCGCTGCGCACATGGTCGACGTGACCGGCAAGGCGGCGACCGCGCGCACCGCCGTCGCCGAGGGGCGCATTCGCATGAGCGCCGCCGCGGCGACCGCGATCCGCGACAGCCAGGTGGCGAAGGGCGACGTGCTTGCCACGGCGCGCATCGCCGGCATCATGGCGGCGAAGCGTACCGCCGAACTGATCCCGCTGTGCCATCCGCTGCCGCTGAGCGGTGTCGATCTCGATCTGGCGGTCGATGGCGACGGGGTGACCGCGACTGCGACGGTGCGCACCACCTATGTCACCGGCGTCGAGATGGAGGCGATGACCGCCGTCTCTGTCGCCCTCCTCACCGTCTATGACATGGCCAAATCAGTCGACAAGGCGATGGTCATCGAGGCGGTGCGGCTGCTGTCGAAGACCGGCGGCAAGTCGGGCGACTGGACGGCGCCCGCCTGATGCTGCCGCTCGGCGACGCGCAGGCGAAGCTGCTGGGCAGCCTGTCGCCGCTGCCGGCCGAGACCGTCCCGCTGGCCGCCGCCGCTGGCCGCCACCTCGCCGCCGATATCGTCGCGCGCCGCACGCAGCCGCCGTTCGCCGCCTCGGCGATGGACGGCTACGCCATTCGCTTTGCCGACATGCCGGGGCCTTGGCGGCTGATCGGCGAAAGCAGCGCCGGGGCGCGGTTTGAGGGCAGCATCGGCGCGGGCGAAACCGCGCGCATCTTCACCGGCGCGCCCCTCCCCGCCGGCGCCGATACGGTGATGGTGCAGGAGGATGTGGCCCGCGACGGCGACAGCGTGCGGCTGGCGCTCGAGGGACCGCCGCGCGAGGGCGCGCATATCCGCGCCGCCGGGCTCGATTTCGGCAAGGGCGATCGGCTGGTGACGGCGGGCACGCGGCTCGGCGCGGCGCAGATCGGGTTGATCGCCTCGGGCGGCTTTGCCGAGGTCGCAGTCCATCGCCGTCCTCGCGTGGCGCTGCTGTCGACGGGCGACGAGCTGGTGCCGCCCGGCGTGACGCCCCGCCCCGACCAGATCGTCAACGCCAATGGCGCGATGCTGGCGGCGCTGTTCACAGCGGCGGGCGCGGAAGTGACCGACCTCGGCATCGTCGCCGACGACCGTGACGCGATCGGCGCGGCGCTGGCGGAAGCAGCGGGCGCGGACCTGCTGGTGACCATCGGCGGCGCCTCGGTCGGCGACCGCGATCTCGTCGTGCCGGTGCTGGAGGCGCAAGGCGCTGCGATCGATTTCTGGAAGGTGGCGATCCGGCCGGGCAAGCCGATGTTGACCGGGATGCTCCGCGCGACGCGGGTGATCGGGCTGCCCGGCAATCCGGTGTCGGCGTTCGTCTGCGCGCAATTGTTCGTGCTGCCGGCGATCCGGCGGCTGGCGGGATCGCCGTCGCCGCTGCCACCCGTCCTTCAGGCGCGCGCCACCATCGACCTGCCCCCCAACGACAAACGCCGCGACCATCTGCGCGCGACGTTGGCGTGGAGCGGTAACGCTTGGACAATCACGCCCGTCGCGCGGCAGGACAGCTCGATGCTGGGGATATTGGCCGCCAGCAACGCCTTGCTGGTACGCCCCGAGAACGACGCCGGCGTAACGGTCGGCGGGTTTGTTCCCGTTATACCCCTTGACAGTGGAATCCCCACCCCGTAGTCGTTCCTTATTCGTTCCTGTACGACGAGGCGACCGGATGTTGACGCGCAAGCAGCACGATCTCCTGGCTTTCATTCACACCCGCCTGCAGACGAGCGGCGTGTCGCCCTCGTTCGAGGAGATGAAGGAGGCGCTCGAGCTCAAGTCGAAGTCGGGCGTGCACCGCCTGATCAGCGCGCTCGAGGAACGCCGCTTCATCCGCCGTCTGCCCAACCGCGCGCGTGCGCTGGAAGTGCTGCGCCTGCCCGAAGGCATGGCTGCCGCCGCGCCGGCACCCGCCGCGCAGGCGAAGCCGTCGAACGTGGTGCAGGCCGAGTTCGGCAAGCGCGCCGCACCGAAGGTCGCCAACGACGTCATCGAGCTGCCGCTGCACGGCCGCATCGCCGCCGGCCAGCCGATCGAGGCGTTCGAGACCGACGCGGCGCTGTCGGTGCCGGCCGCCCTGCTCGGCTCGGGCGAGCATTATGCGCTCGAAGTGTCGGGTGACTCGATGGTCGAGGCCGGCATCCTCGACGGCGACTATGCGCTGATCCAGCGCTGCGAGACCGCCCGCGACGGCGAGATCGTGGTGGCGCTGGTCGACGGGCAGGAAGCGACGCTTAAATATCTCCGCAAGGAAGGCGGCATGGTCCGCCTCGACCCGGCGAACGCGATGTACGAGGCGCAGCATTACCTGCCGTCGCGCGTGCGCATTCAGGGCAAGCTGGTCGGCCTGCTCCGCCGGTACCATTGATCGGGAACGGCGGTCGCCCACGGGTGATCGCCGTGATCGTCGGCCACAGCACGTACCCGTAGCGGATCCAGCCAGATCGCCACCGCGCCGCTCTTCGCCAGCGCCGCGCGGTCGAGCTTCAGCCAGCGCGGACGGCAGCCGTCGGGCAGCCAGCGCTCGCTGACCACGATATCGACGCGCGCGCAGGCACGTACCAGCTGCCGCCAGTCGAGATGCGCACGCGACCGCGTCGCCATGAGGCGCCATTCACGACCGCCCTTCGTCACCGTGGTCACACAGGCATCGCGGTTGCAGCGGCCCCTCGTGCGGTCGCTCCACGCGGTCAGGCTGTCGGTGGCGGCGGCATCGCTCCACATATCGCTGATGAAGCTGCCGGCGCGCGGGCGGAGCATCACCAGCCGCCCGTCCTCGACGATGGCGACGTGGCGCCCGTCGGGACTGACAACGAGGTCGGCGGGCTTCGCTGCGAGCGCCAGCAGCGCGGCGAGCGCGACCGGCGCAAAGCCGGCATAGCGCATCCGCCCCTCCCACAACGCCAGCCACAGGCCGCCGACGATGAACGCGGCGAAGGCGGTGGCCGGCATCGACGGCAGCCGCGACACCGCGCCGGGCCAGGAGGCCACGGTGTCGGCGAGCAGGATCAGCATGTCGAGGCTCCACCCCAGCACCGCATAGGCGGGAGCGCCCAGCCCCAACGGGTCGAGCAGCAGCGCCGCGGCAGCGGCGGGCATCACCACGAAGCTGGTGAACGGGATGGCGATGATGTTGGCGAACACGCCGTAGAAGCCGGTGCGCCCGAAATGCGCCAGCGCGATCGGCGCCAGCGCCCCCTCGACCAGCAGGCCGGTGACCAGCAGCGCGATGAACGCCCGACCGAAGCGCGCCGCAAGGCCTATGTCGCCGCCGCCCGCCATGCTCTTGCCGAGGCGTGACTGATAGAAGACGACAATGGCGGTGACCGCGGCGAACGACAGCTGGAAGCTGGCGCCGAGCAGCGCCTCGGGCCGCACCACGAGGATCAGCAAGGCGGCAGCGGCGACCATGCGCAGCGAGATCGCCTGCCGCCCGATGCAGAGGCCGGCCAGCACCAGCAGGGTCGCGATGCAGGACCGCACCGTCGGCACCTCGGCGCCGGCGAGCAGCGTATAGCCGATGCCCGCCAAGGCCGCGACGGCAGCCGCGATGATCTTCACCGGCCAGCGCAGCGCGATCCACGGGCTGAGCAGCAGCAGGTGCCGCACCAGCCACAGGGTGCCGCCGACCACCACGGCGATATGCAGGCCGGAGATCGACAGCAGATGCGCGAGGCCGCTGTCGCGCATGTCCTCGGTCACTTCCTCGGGGATGCCTCCCCGGTCGCCGGCGACAAGCGCTGCGGCGATGCCACCCGCCGCACCCTCGATCTGGCTGTGGATGCGTTCGGTAAGCTTGCGCCGCAGCGTATCGAGCCACGCGCGGGCATCGCCGGGCGGCGGCGCAGGCTTCAGCAGGGTCGGCGCGCCCAAACTGTACCCCGACGCGCCAATGCCCTCGAACCACGCCCGGCGGGCGAAATCATAGCCGCCCGGCACACTCGGCCCCGGCGGTGGACGCAGGGTCGCGCGGATGCTGACCGTGGCACCGGGAAGGATGTCCTCGGCGGGCGCCTTGCGCAGCGATACGCGCACCTGCGGCGGCAGATCGTTGGCACTAGGCGCCAACAGCAGGCGATAGCGCTCGAGCGCCGGCTGGCGATCGACGCCGACGACCCTTGCCTCGAAGGTCCGCGCGAATTGGCTGCGCTCCAGCTTGGGCGCGGCGACGCTCTCGGCCCGCCACCACGCCAGCGCGACACCGGCAGCGATCAGCAGGCCCGCCCACAGCAGGCAGCGTCCCAGCAATCCGCGCACCGCCAGCCCGCTGACCGCGACCGCCCCGGCCGCCAGCAGCACCGCCTGCCACTGGCCGACGCGCGGCAACGCGAAATAGGCGGCGATGCCCACGCCCAGCATCACCGGCACCCACAACACCAGCTGATGCCGCTCCGCCGCGAGTGTTTCCTCTATGCTTTCGACAGCGCGGCGCAGGCGGCCGGCCAGTGCCCCGCCCTGCGTTTGAACCGCTGCCGACGCTATGCTAAGCACCCCGCTCCTTTCGGCATTCGCCCGAGTTTCAGTCAGGTTTTACATGGGCGCAAGCACCAGCCCCAAGGTGGTCACGCGGTTCGCGCCGTCGCCCACCGGCTACCTCCACATCGGCGGCGCGCGCACCGCGCTGTTCAACTTCCTTTTCGCCCGCCACCACGGCGGCGAATTCAAGCTGCGCATCGAGGATACCGACCGCGCACGCATGCCCGAGGGCGCCACCGAGGCGATCTTCGACGCGCTCGGCTGGCTCGGCCTGCAGTGGGATGGTGAGGCAATCTTCCAGTTCGCCCGCGCCGCCCGCCACGCTGAGGTCGCGCATGAGCTGCTGGCCAAGGGCGGCGCGTACAAATGCTGGATGACGCCCGAGGAGCTGGCGGCCGGCCGCGCCGCGGCGGAAGCGGCGCGCAAGCCCTTCCGCCTGTCGAGCCCGTGGCGCGACCGCAGCGACGGCCCGGCCGACCAGCCCTTCGTCGTTCGCCTGCGCGCGCCACGCGAGGGCGCCGTCACCATCGACGATCAGGTGCAGGGCGACGTCACCGTCCAGAACGCCGAGCTCGACGACATGGTGCTGCTGCGCTCCGACGGCACGCCGACCTATATGCTCGCCGTGGTGGTCGACGATCATGACATGGGCGTCACCCATGTCATCCGCGGCGATGACCATCTGAACAATGCCTTCCGCCAACTCGCGCTGATCCGCGCGCTCGGCTGGCCGGAGCCGGTCTATGCGCATGTCCCGCTGATCCACGGCCCGGACGGCGCCAAGCTGTCGAAGCGCCACGGCGCGGTCGGCGCGGAGACCTATCGCGACATGGGCATCCTGCCGGAGGCGCTGGAGAATTATCTGCTCCGCCTCGGCTGGGGCCATGGCGACGCCGAGATCATCTCGCGCGAGCAGGCGATCAAGTGGTTCGACCTCGCCGGCGTCGGCCGCGCGCCGGCGCGGCTCGACCCGAAGAAGCTCGAGCATATCAACGGCCATTATCTGCGCGAAACCGATGATGCGCGACTGGTCGATCTGATCGTGCCGCTGATTGGCGCCCAGAATGGGCGCAATCTCAACGAGTCGGAGCGTGCATTGCTGCTGCGCAGCATGCCGGAGCTGAAGGCGCGGGCCAAGGATTTGAACGAGTTGGCTTCTGCCTCGCTTTTCCTGTTTCGCACCCGCCCTATCCCACTCGACGAACGCGCGCAGAAGTTGCTAGAACCGCCGGCAAGCGACCTGCTGAGCCAGGCCCGCGACGCGCTTGCCGCCTCGGCCGACTGGTCGGGACCGGCGCTCGAAGCTGCGATCCGCGAGCTCGCCGAACGCATCGGCGTCGGCCTCGGCAAGATCGCGCAACCGTTGCGTGCCGCGCTGACCGGCTCTTCCACGAGCCCCGGCATTTTCGATGTTCTCGACGTGCTGGGTCGCGACGAGAGCCTCGGGCGGATCGACGACCAATTGCGCTAGCCCTCGAGCGAGCGAAACAAGAAGACGGAAGGGACGAAGCCCATGACCGATACCGCAAAGCTGAACGTCGGCGACAAGGCGCTCGAATATCCCGTTCTGAACGGCACCGTCGGCCCCGACGTCGTCGACATCCGCAAATTCTACGGCCAGTCGGGCCGCTTCACCTACGATCCGGGCTTCACCTCGACCGCGTCCTGCGAGTCGAAGATCACCTACATCGACGGCGACGAGGGCGTCCTCCTCCACCGTGGCTACCCGATCGAGCAGCTGTCCGAGCAGTCGTCCTTTATGGAGGTCGCCTACCTCCTGCTGCGCGGCGAGCTGCCGACGCCCGACGAGCATGACGATTTCGTGCGCACGATCAGCCGCCACACCATGGTGCATGAGCAGCTGGCGATGTTCTATCGCGGCTTCCGCCGCGACGCGCACCCGATGGCGATCATGTGCGGCGTCGTCGGCGCGCTGTCGGCCTTCTACCATGACTCGACCGACATCAACGATCCGGCACAGCGGCTGATCGCCAGCCACCGGCTGATCGCCAAGATGCCGACGATCGCGGCGATGGCGTATAAATACGCCGTCGGCCAGCCGTTCCTCTACCCGGACAACAGCCTGTCCTACACCGGCAACTTCTTGCGCATGACCTTCGGCGTTCCCGCCGAGCAATATGAGGTGAACCCGGTCGTCGAGAAGGCGCTGGACCGCATTTTCATCCTGCACGCCGACCATGAGCAGAACGCGTCGACCTCGACCGTGCGTCTCGCCGGGTCGTCAGGCGCCAATCCGTTCGCCTGCATGGCGGCGGGCATCGCGTGCCTGTGGGGTCCGGCGCACGGCGGTGCCAACGAGGCGGCGCTCAACATGCTGCGCGAGATCGGCCGTCCGGAGCGGATTCCGGAGTTCATCGCCCGCGCCAAGGACAAGAACGATCCGTTCCGCCTGATGGGCTTCGGCCACCGCGTCTACAAGAACTACGACCCGCGCGCGACGGTGATGCAGAAGACCGTCCGCGAGGTGCTGAGCGCTTTGGGCGTCGATGATCCCGTGTTCGAGGTGGCGCTCCGCCTCGAGGAGCTGGCGCTCAGCGACGATTATTTCGCCGAGAAGAAGCTGTTTCCGAACGTCGATTTCTATTCGGGCATCATCCTGTCGGCGATCGGCTTCCCGACCACGATGTTCACCGTGCTGTTCGCGCTGGCCCGCACCGTCGGCTGGGTCGCACAGTGGAACGAGATGATCGAGGATCCCGAGCAGAAGATCGGCCGTCCGCGCCAGCTCTACACCGGCGCCACCACCCGCGACTACATCCCGCTCGACAAGCGTTAGGCGCTTCTAGGCACTCGGCAACGTCAGCACGAAGCGCGCGCCGCCGGTCGGCGCGGCTTCGGCGGACAGGTCGCCGGCCATGCGCCGCGCCAGCTCGCGCGCGATGTGCAGGCCAAGGCCCGAGCCTTCTTCCTCGACCCCGTCGCCGCGCGCGAACTTGCCGAACACCCGCTCGCGCTCGTCTGGCGCGATGCCGGGGCCGGTATCGTCGATCGTCAGCCGCACCCGCCCGCCGTCCGCCGTCACCCCCAGCCGCACGCTGCCGCCCTCCGGCGTGAATTTCACCGCATTGGTCAGCAGGTTGACGAGGATCTGCAGAACGCGGCGGCGATCGGCGAGTACCGCACGGGCGATGCGCAGCGGCCCGTCGATCTCGATGCGGCGGCCGGCGGCACGCAGCGCGATCAACGATTTCGCCTGCTCGACCACCTCGACCAGATCGAAAGCGACGACCTCCAGTCGCCCGCTGTCCGCCGCCTCGGGGCTGACATCGAGCAGATCGTCGAGCATCGACAGCAGATGGCGCCCGGCTGCGGCGATGTCGCGGGCATAATCCTCATAATGCGGCTGCAGCGGGCCGTGCGTGCCCAGCGCCATCACCTCGGCAAAGCCGATGATCGCGGTCAGCGGCGTACGCAGCTCATGGCTCATCGCCGCGACGAAGCGCTCGCTCGACAGTTCGGAGCTGGGCGCATCGGCGGCGCGGCCGAAACCGCGAAAGCCGACCAGCACGCCCTCTTCGACGATCGGCAGCCCGTCGAGCCGCTGCATCCGACCGCCCATGTCGAGCAACTGCCCCTTGAAGCCCGACACCTCACGCCGCGCGCGCAGGATCGGCGGTTCGCCGCCGGGGCCGTCGAGCAGGCGGCCGAGCGCGTCGAGCGGCTGGCCGATGAACAGCATCGACGGGCGCCCTGATTGCCCGAGTGCGCCGTCGGACAGCGTGACGAGGCGGAGTTGCGCATCGACCTCCCACGCCCAGTCTGTGCCGGCGCGCGCGAAGTCGCGCAGCCGGTCGCGGTCGCGCGACGAGGTCGGCATCAGCGCGGTGTCTCCGCGTTGAGATCGTCGATCGCCTCGCGGAAGCCCGGATCGAGCCGCCAGCCGGCCAGCAGGCGCCGGGCGGCCGAGGGTTCGATCGCTTCATAAGCGGCAAGCAACGCTCGCTGCGCCGCCGGCGAGCGCGCGATCGGTTGCCCGGCCTCCAGCAGTTCGACGATCGCTGCCGCCGAAGCGGCGGGCGCGCCGATGCCGCGGAGCATCGCGAGCAGGCTGTGGCGGCCTCGGTCGGCGAGCAATTGCCAAACCAAATCGAGCGCAACCCCGGCGCGCACCGAGAGGCCGCAGGCGAACAGCGCCAGATGCCCCTGTTCGAGCGCCTTCAGCAGGAAGTCGTCACTGAGCTCGCCTAGCGCTTCCAGCCGAGCGGCGAGGCGCAGCGCGCGGGCGCGGCTGCCCTGCGATTCGCTGTGATCGGCCATCGCCTCACGCACCGCATCCTCGAGCGCACGATCGACCTCAGCGGCATCCACCCCGCCCTGCCGCAGCGGGGCACGGAGCGCGGCAGCGACCAGCCAGTAGAGGCGGTAAGCGAGCGTCGGCGGTAGATCATCGGCGAGGAGCAGCGGCTCGCGGAAGCGGTCGCGGCGGCGTGCCTCGCCAACCACATAGGCGACGGCCCGGCGGGCGAGTTCGGCGTCGGCGCTGCGGGCGAGCGCGTCGAGCAGGCCAATACCGCCCGCCGCGTCGAACGCGGCGTCGGCAGCGACCAGCGACAGCCGATGTTCCTCGGCGCGCTGCATGACAAGGCGGAGCAGCGCGGAATCGCGCAGCAGGCCGCCGACTTCGAGCGTGGGCCAGGCGGTATCGGAGAGATCGGGCGTACCGGGCAGCCGGTCGGCGACCTGATGGAGCAACAGCAGTTCGACCGCGCCGACGAGCTTCGCCAGCAGATCGCCGATCAGCGCGCGCTGTTGATCGGTAAGTCGTTGATCGGAGGGCAGGAACAGGTCATGCGCAGCCGCCGACAGCTCGGCCCGCGCGCTGCGCGTCCGATCTGCTGCCATGGCAAGCAGATGCTCGACCTCCCTGTTCCGCTCGTGCGCCACAATCCCTCTCTGCGGACCACGGTAAATACACTGGGTTAACGGGGCCTAAAGCTTCGCGCCAGCGGGATCGGCGAGCCGCGAAAAAAGTCGCGCCTGCAGCACGAAAAAGCTCGAGGCCGCATAGATCGCGATGGCGATCAGCCCGGCTTTCCACATCACCAGCAAGGCGAAGGGCAGCAGCAGCCACGGCAGCGTGTCGCGCCCCGCCGCCACCGCAGACCAGCCGGGCTCGGCGGCCTCCAGATCGTCGTCCTTCAGTCGCCGGTAGAAACGCGACTGCTGGTTCATCGCGACGCGCGCGGCGACCACGCCGATCGCCAGCGGCCACGCCGCCGACCAGCCGAGCGTCGACAGATGCGCACCGAGCGCCAGATACCAGCCGGGCTCGATGGCATGGTCGAAGGCGGGTTCGATCCACTTCTCGGTTGGCTCCAGCCGCAGCCGCGCCAGCTGCACGCCGGCGTCGGCCAGCTGCGGCGACAGGATCGCCAGCAGCAGCGCCGGCCCCGGCCAGCCGAAGGCGAACAGCAGCACGCCGAGCAGGCCGAGCGTGACCGCGCCGGCGGTGACCATCCGCCCGGTCAGCCGTGTCGGCAGCATCAGCCGCACCAGCCGCGGCTCCAGCCCGGCGAACAGAAAACGCGACGGCCAGCCGAAGCGGCGGGGCCGCGTCTCGCTGAGCAGTTGATCCGAAAGCGCCGTCGCGCTCGCCGCCTCGCCGACGAACCGCCATTCGGCGGGCTCGACATGGAGGGTGAGCCGGGGCGAGTCCGAGGATGCCGCGGTGCGGAGCAGGGTCGATTGCAGATCCCACTCCCCGATATCGGCGGCGACCTCCTTCACCTGTTCGGCGGGATAAACGGCGAAACCCGCCCAGAAACTCAGCGAATCGAGACGCTCGGCGGCCTGATAGGCCGGCTCGCCCTCGGTGACTGCGAGCAGCGGCGCCGGCGCCTCTCCGAGCAGCGCGGTCGCGGGCGCCACCTCGGCGACGAGGCCCTCCTGCAGGCTCAGCACCAGATCGTCGTCGGCCACCGCCTCGCCAAGCAGCGCCGGGTCGCGCAGAATCTTCACCGAATCGCCGACCCGGTCGAGTGCGGCGGCTAGGCCAGGCGGCATCCGCTCGGCGATCACGAAAATCTTCTCGGCGCCGAGGCGGCGCGACAGCACCACCTGCCGTTCGAGCACGGTCAAGCCGGCGACATCGATCGCCGCCAGCGGTTCGCCGCCGGGCGCGCCGTGATGCGCGAAAAGCAGCGCGACCAGTGCCATCGATTGGTAACCCCCGTTTCGGCGCCGATGTTGGCGTGCCGCGGCGGCGTTGCCAAGCGGCGACAATCGCGCTGCGACAGGCCGACAAATGGCCGCGTCGGGCTGTCATGCGACGTTCGCAAATGGTAGACATCGGCGAAACCAGCACATTGGGGGAATTCATGCGCTCGCTCGCGCCCGTCAGCACCGAAGCCGAGCCGACGCCGGCCCTGCCGCCCGAGGCGGCCGCCATCGCTGCGCCGCTGCCGCCGGAGGCCCTGATGGAAGACGAAGACGACGCCCTCCCCGCGCGTCGCAGCCGCGCGCTCGCCTTCGCGGCGGTCGCCTCGGCGATCTGGCTGGCCGCCGCGGCGGCGGCTATCTATCTGCTGATCCGCTACCAGCCGCCGGGCGCGCTGACGCTCAGCTCGCTCGCCGGCCTCGCCGCCGGCGTGACCGCGCCGCTGAGCGCGATCTGGCTGATGGCGCTGGTACTCGGCCGCGCCCGTACCGACGAGCGGCAGGTGATGCTCGCGCGCATCCGCGCCGCCGAGGGGCGCGTCGCCGATATCGCCACCCGTACCCGCCAGGAACTGTCCGCGATCGACGGCGTGCTGTCGGCGGTGGCCGATCGCGTCGAGATCATCCGCACCGCGATGGGCACGCAGGCGACGCAGATGATGGAGTCGGCGGGCAAGCTCGAGGAGCGCAGCCGGAAAATCTCGGGCTCGCTGTCGAAAGACCGCGAGGCGATCGAGGTGCTGCTCGACCGGCTGACCGCCGGTGGCGCGCATGCGCGCGGCGAGCTGGCGACGGTGATGGCGGCGCTGCCGCAGGCCGAAGCGCAGGCGCAGACGATCGCTGCCGCGCTCGCCTCGGGCGCAGGCAATGCCCGGCAGCAGCTCGCCGACATCGATTCGCTGGTCGCCGCCGCCCATGCGCGCGGCACCGATACGCAGGCGGTGATCGTCGAGGCCGCCGAGCGGCTGACGCAGGCGATCGCCGCGGTCGATACCGCGAGCAGTGGCGCCGCCGAGCGTATCCGTGACCGCACCGCGGCGCTCAGTGAAAGCACCGATACCGCCTTCACCCGCACCGCCCAGGCGGTCGAGACCACGCGCCGCGCCGTCGAGGTGCAGGTCGCGGCGGTGCGTGCCAGCACCGAGCAGGCGCGCATCGTTCTGCAGGGCTTCTCCGGCGAGGCGATGCGTGAGGTGATCGCGCGCTTCAGCGAGGCCGGCGACAAGGCCGAGCGGCTGACCCGCGAGATGGACGCGCAGGAAGCGCGCAGCCGCACCTTGCTGGAAACCGCCGACCGCGGTTTCGGCGTGCTCGACGTCAAGCTCGCCAACGCGGCGCAGACCAGCGGCAACCTGCTCGATCGCCTGACCGAGCGGCTGACCGCCGTTCGCGAGCAGATGCACGAGCTGGCGACGCCGCTCGGCGGCACGCAGGCGGCCACGCGAGAGCTGGAAGCGGCGGTCGCGGCATTGCGCGCCACCACCGCCGAATCGGCCGAGGCGCTGTCGACCGCGCTGCCGCAGCAGGTCGCAGAGACCTCGGACGCGATCGGCGCGGTGCGCGACGCGGTCACCGCGCTCGCCGGCGACATCGCGCTGCTGAAGGGGCAGGCGCGCGACGCCGTCGTCCCGGTGCAGGAAGGCCGGAGCACGATCGACGCGATGCTGGTGGCGCTCGACGGGCAGCGCGACGCGCTCTCGGCGACCGTCGCCGATATCAATGCCCGCCTCGCCGAAGCCCGCTCGATGGCGGCGGGCGTCGATGCCGACGCGCAGCGGGCCGCGCTCACCGCCACCACCCGCCTCGTCGAGGCGATGACCCGCGTGCGTGAGGTGGCGTCGCAGGCCGAGGGCACGATGCGTACCGCCCTGGAAGGCGTGGTCGCCGAGGCGCGCGAGGCGGTGGCAACCGCCAGCCAAGAGGCGATGCACGAGAATTTCACCAAGCGCGTCCGCGTCGAGATCGCCGAGGTGGAAGCCGTCGGCGAGAAGGTCGCACAGGCCGCGCAGGCCACCGCCGAACGGCTGTCGCGCCAGATGATCAGCGTCGCCGAGACCGCCGCCGCGGTCGAATCGCGCATTGCGCAGGCGGAAAGCCGCCTCGACGCCGCGTCGCAGGGCGATCTGGTCCGCCGATCAGGCCTGCTGATCGAGGCGCTCAATTCGGCGTCGATCGATATCGCCAAGGCGCTGTCGACCGAAGTCGCCGACACCGCTTGGGCCGCCTATCTGAAGGGCGACCGCGGCATCTTCACCCGCCGCGCGGTGCGGCTGCTCGACGGCGGCGAGGCGCGGCTGGTCGCGCGGCGCTATAATGAGGAAGCCGAGTTCCGCGACAGCGTCGCCCGCTACGTCCATGATTTCGAAGCGCTGATGCGCCGCACGCTCGCCGAGCGCGACGGGGAGTCGCTGTCGGTGGCGCTGCTGTCGTCGGATGTGGGCAAGCTCTACGTCGCGCTGGCGCAGGCGCTGGAGCGGCTGCGGAGCTAAGGCTCCACTTTCACAGTTTTCACCGCCGTCATTCCGGCGAAAGCCGGAATCCAGTCGATTGCCGGTCTGGATACCGGCTTTCGCCGGTATGACGGTCTAGCGAGGCGGTGGGCCCACACATCGAGCAGTTAGCCCGCTCGAGCAGACACCCTCACCCTCCCACCGCTTCGCGGCGGGCCCCTCCCTCTCCCGCAAGCGGGCGAGGGGTTGGAGGCTGAGGACGGTCTTGGGGCAGCGTCCCTCTCCCGCTTGCGGGAGAGGACAGGTGAGGGTGTAAGCCGCCGCAGGCGGCTCTTAGCGCGGCAGCGCGCCTGCCGGCGGGCGCAGGAATTCCGGCACAACATCGTCGAAGCCGACCCAGCCGTAGACGAAATTCCCGTAAAAGATCGCGAACAGAACTGCCGAGACCACGGTCGTGATCAGCGCCTTCTTCGCCAGCATCGGCGCGCTCGGCGCGCTGTCGGCCTGCCCCGGTACGCGCTCGGCGCCCGATTCCTCATGGGTGCGCACGCCGATCGGCAGGATGGCAAACAGCGTCACCGTCCAGAACAGCAGGTAGACCGCGAGCGCCGAGCCGAGCTTCACAGGCGCACCACCTGCACATCCGTCACCGGCTTCTTGCCGGTCCAGTCGCGGGCAACGCGGCGCACGGCGACCCGGACGGCCTCGGCGAACTTCTCCTCGTTGCGCGGGTCGTTGCTCCGCGCCGCCTTCTCGGCGGCCTCGACGCAGTCCTCGATGAACTCGTCGCGGTCTTCCTCGACCGGCACGCCCTGCAGCAGAATCGCCGGATCGGTGGCGAGCTTGCCCTTGGCGTCGATGACGATTGTCGCCGAGAGGTAGCCGTTGTGGAGCAGCCGGCGGCGGGCGACCATCGTGGTGCCGTCGGCCGGCAGGATCACGTCACCGTCGACGACGAGGCGACCCGCCGTTTCATGGCTGACGATCTCCGGCTTGCCGGGCGCGAGGCGGATGGCGGCACCGTTCACCGGCACCACCGCATGCGGCACGCCGTGCGCCTTGGCGATACGGGCGTGCTCCTCCATGTGGCGGCGCTCGCCGTGCACCGGGATCGACACTTCCGGGCGGATCCAGCCGTACATCGCCTCAAGCTCCGGCTTGCCGGGGTGGCCCGAGACATGGACATGCGCCTGGCGGTCGGTGATGACCTCGACACCCTTCGCCGCCAGTGCGTTCTGCACGCGGCCGATCGACAGCTCGTTGCCGGGGATCTGCTTCGACGAATAGACGACGAGGTCGCCGCGCTCGAGCTTGATCTGGTGGCTGCCCTCGGCGATGCGCGACAGCGCCGCCTGCGGCTCACCCTGCGCACCGGTCGAGATGATCATCACTTCGTGGCGCGGCAGCTTCATCGCCTCGTCGAACGACAGGATCGGCGGGAAGTCGGTCAGATAGCCGACGCTCTTCCCGACGCGCAGGATACGGTCGAGCGAACGGCCGGCGACGCAGACCTTGCGCCCGGTGTCGTTGGCAACCTGCCCGAGCGTGTGCAGCCGCGCGGCGTTCGACGCGAAGGTCGTGACCAGCACCCGGCCCTTCGCCGCGCCGACAACGCGGTCGAGCCCCTCGCGGACCCCCGTCTCCGAGCCCGAGGGCTCCGGGTTGAACACGTTGGTGGAATCGCCGACCAGCGCGAGGATGCCCTTGTCGCCGATCGCGGTCAGTTCCTGCGCCGTCGAGGGCGTGCCGAGCACCGGTTCCTCGTCGAGCTTCCAGTCGCCGGTGTGGAAGACGCGGCCGTAGGGCGTCTCGATCAGCAGCGCGTTGCCTTCGGGGATCGAGTGGGCGAGCGGCACATAGGTGAAGTGGAAGGGGCCGAGATCGAACGACCCCTCCTTCGGAATCACATGCAGCTTCACCTCGCCGGCAATGCCCTCTTCCTCCAGCTTGTGGCGGATGAGCCCGGCGGTGAACGGCGTCGCGTAGAGCGGCACGCCGAGTTCGGCGGCGAGATAGGGGATCGCGCCGATATGATCCTCATGGCCGTGCGTCAGCACGATGCCGAGCAGGTCCTTCGACCGTTTCTCGATGAATTCGAGATCGGGGAGGACGAGGTCGACGCCCGGGTAGGCCGGGTCGGCGAAGGTCATGCCGAGATCGACCATCACCCACTTGCCGTCGGCACCGTAGAGATTGACGTTCATGCCGATCTCGCCCGAGCCGCCAAGCGGCAGGAAGATCAGCTCTTTTCCAGGTTTCATCTAGTAATTTGTTCTTTTCTATTTTGAGTTCCGCGCGTGGATCAGCGCCAGGCCGCGGATGGTAAGGTCGCCGTCGACATGATCGATCACGTCCGTGTGGCGATTGAATAGGGTCGCAAGGCCGCCGGTTCCGATGACGGTCGCCGGCCGGGACATATCCGATTTAATGCGCCGGACCAAACCTTCAACCAGCCCGACATAGCCGAAGAAGATGCCCGACTGCATCGCCGGCACCGTCCCCTGCGCCAACGCGCGGCCATTGGCGGGCGGCTCGATGGCGATGCGCGGCAGCTTGGCGGCGGCCATGTAGAGCGCTTCCATCGACAGGTTGATGCCGGGCGCGATGGCGCCGCCGACATAAGCGCCGTCCATCACGGTGTCGAAGGTGGTGGCGGTGCCGAAATCGACGACGATCAAGCCATCGCCGTAGCGCTCGTAGGCCGCCGCCGAATTGACGATGCGGTCGGCGCCGACCTCTTGCGGGTTCGGCACGTTGACGCCGATGCCGGGATCGACTCCGGGCTCGCCGACGACGATCGGCTCGACGTGGAAATATTTGCTGCACAGGCGCTTCAGGTCGAACAGCGACGGCGGCACCACCGTCGAGATGACGGCGGCGGTCACCGCCGAGCGGTCGAGCCCCTCGAGCGCCATCAGCTGCGACAGCCACACCGCATATTCGTCGGCGGTGCGCGCATGGGTGGTGGCGATGCGCCAGCGATGGTGGATCGTCTCGCCCTCGATGAGCGCAAAGACCACGTTGGTGTTGCCGACATCGATGGCGAGCAGCATGCCCGTTGTTCCCCTAGAGACCGAAGACCTCGCCCGCGTGAATGGCGCGCACGCTGCCATCTGGCAACCGCAGGCGCAACGCGCCGTCGAAGCCGAGGTCTTCGAAGGTGCCGGTGATGCTTTCCTGTCCCAGTCGGGCGACCAGCTCGCGCCCCTTCCCCGCCGCCCGGCTCATCCAGCGCTCCCGCACCGCCGCGAAGCCGCCGTCGCGCCATTCGGCACGAGCCGCGGCGAAGGAGTCGCGCAGGCGGATCGCGAACTCGGCGGCGGAGGGCGGGTGGATGCCCGAAGCCATCAGCGAGGTCGCCGGGCGCTCGGTGTCGCCGGGGTGGTGGAGCAGGTTTACGCCGATGCCGACGATCGTCGAGCCCTCGACACCTTCAAGGAGGATGCCGCAGCATTTGACGCCGTCGAGCAGCACGTCATTGGGCCATTTGAGGCCGAGGCGCGCGGCGGGCACCCAGGTCTGCAGCGCTTCGTCGAGCGCCAGCGCCGCGACGAAGCTCAGCTGCTGCGCCGGCCCCTCACCCGGTTGCGGGCGGCAGAGCGCAGAGGCGAACAGGTTGCCGGCTTCCGAGGTCCAGGCCCGGCCGCGACGCCCGCGACCGCCGGTTTGGCGGTCGGCGCGCACCCACAGGCCGTCGGGCGCACCGGCTGCCGCCCGTTCGGCCATCCAGTCGTTGGTAGAGCCGACGACCTCGATCTCGACGATGTCGCCGGCCCGCATCCTTCTTAGAGGATGGATTGCGCCGCGCGGGTGGCCGCGGTGACCAGCGGCGTGATGGCGAGCATGCCGACCGGCGAGCAGAAGATCGCCGCGGCGGCGATCATGCCGCTGTTGATGCGGCTTTCGGCCGGCGCGAACGCCGGGGCCGGCTCGTCGAAATACATCACCTTGATGATGCGCAGATAGTAGAAGCAGCCGACCACCGAGGTGACGACGGCGATTACTGCCAGCACATACATGTTGGCTTCGATCGCCGCGTTGAACACCGACAGCTTCGGCCAGAAGCCGAGCATCGGCGGAATGCCCGCGAGGCTGAACATGAACACCATCATCGCGAAGGCAAGCGCCGGGCGGGTGCGCGCGAGGCCGGCGAGCGACTCCACGCTTTCGACCGAGCGGCCGTCCGCGTCGCGCATCTGCAGGACAACGAGGAAGCTGCCGAGCGTCATCGCGGCATAGACCGCCATGTAGAACAGCACCGCGGCGATGCCGCCTTCGTTGGCGGCGGCGAGGCCGACCAGCGCGAAGCCGATGTTGTTGATCGACGAGTAAGCGAGCAGCCGCTTGACGTTCTTCTGGCCGATGGCGCCGACCGCGCCGAGGATCATCGAGGCGATGGCGGCGAAGGCGATGATCTGCTGCCATTCGTGCAGCATGCCGCCGAACACCTCGATCGCGACCCGGACGAGCAGGCCCATCGCCGCGACCTTGGGCGCCGCGGCGAAGAAGGCGGCGACCGGGGTCGGCGCGCCTTCATAGACGTCGGGCGTCCACATGTGGAAGGGCACCGCCGACACCTTGAAGGCGAGGCCGGCGAGGATGAACACCAGGCCGAACAGCACGCCGATCTGCACCTCGCCGCCGCCCCGCAGGCCGGCGCCGAGCGCGGTGAAGTTGGTGGTGCCGCCAAAGCCATAGATCAGCGAGACGCCGTAGAGCAGGATTCCCGAGGCCAGCGCGCCGAGGACGAAATATTTGAGGCCCGCTTCCGAGGAGCGCGCTTCGTTGCGGTGGAAAGCGGCGAGCACATAGGCGGCGAGCGACTGGAGCTCGAGCCCGAGGTAAAGGGCGAGCAGGTCGTTCGCCGACACCATCATGCTCATGCCGAGCGTGCCGAGCATCAGCAGCACGGGATACTCGAACCGCGCGGTGCGGGTGCGTTTCAGGTACGGGACCGCCAGCAGCGCCGCTACAGCGGCCGAGGCGAAGATCACCACCTTCAGGAACACCGAGAAATCATCGGCGATATAGAGGCCGTCGAAGGCCGACAGGCCGACGGTGACGCCCGGCAGCGCGGCGGTGGCCGCCCCCTGCCCCAGGTCGACGAACAACAGCGCGCCGGCGGCGGCGTAGACGATCACCGACAGCCAGGTCAGCAGCACCAGCGAGCGGTCGCCGCGGAACACGCCGAGCATCAGCAGGGCCATCGCGCTGACCGCGAGCAAAAGCTCAGGCGCGGCGATGCGGATGGATTCGATCAACGGCTGCATCAGTGTGCCTCAGCGTGATTGGCAGCCGGCACGGCGGCCTTGGCCTTCGCCACGACATGCTGCACCGGCGGCGCGGCGCGCTCGACGCGCGCGAGAATGGCTTCGACCGGCGCGTGCAGCGGATCGAGGAACGGCTTCGGATAGATGCCCATCCACATGACGACGGCGGCGAGCGGCACCATCATCGCGATCTCGCGCACGGTGAGGTCGGACATCGAGGTCAGCTCGGCCTTCTCCAGCGTGCCGAAGATCACCCGGCGGTAGAGATAGAGCATGTAGGCGGCGCCGAGGATGATGCCGCTGAGCATCACGAAGGCGACCCACGACGCCGTTTCATAGGCGCCGATGAATACGAGCAGCTCGCCGACGAAGCCGCTGGTGCCCGGCAGGCCGACCGACGCCATGGTGAACAGCATGAAGAACAGCGCATAGGCGGGCATGTTCTTGGCGAGACCGCCGTAGCGGGCGATCTCGCGGGTGTGCAGCCGATCGTAGACGACACCGACGCAGAGGAAGAGCGCGCCCGAGACGACACCGTGGCTGAGCATCGTGACGATCGCGCCTTCGATGCCCTGCTGGTTGAACACGAACAGGCCGACGGTGACGAACGCCATGTGGGCGACCGACGAATAGGCAATCAGCTTCTTCATGTCGTCCTGCACCAGCGCGACCAGCGAGGTGTAGACGACGGCGACCATCGACAGGCCGAACACCAGCCACATCAGCTCCGCCGAGGCTTCGGGAAACATCGGCAGCGAGAAGCGCAGGAAGCCGTAGCCGCCGAGCTTCAGCAGCACGCCGGCGAGGATGACCGAGCCGGCGGTCGGCGCCTCGACGTGCGCGTCGGGCAGCCAGGTGTGCACCGGCCACATCGGCATCTTCACCGCGAAGCTGGCGAAGAAGGCGAGCCACAGCCAGGTCTGCACCTGCGGGTCGAAGTCATAGGCGAGCAAGGTGCGGATGTCGGTCGTGCCCGCGGTGTTCACCATATAGAGCATGGCGAGCAGCATCAGCACCGAGCCGAGCAGGGTGTAGAGGAAGAATTTGTAGCTGGCGTAGATGCGCCGCGCGCCGCCCCAGATGCCGATGATCAGATACATCGGGATCAGACCGCCCTCGAAGAACAGGTAGAAGAGGAACAGGTCGAGGCTGGCGAACACGCCGATCATCAGCGTTTCCATCAGCAGGAACGCCGCCATGTACTCGGGCACCCGCTTCTCGATCGATTCCCATGAGGCGAGGATGCAGATCGGCATCAGGAACACCGACAGCGCGATCAGCAGCATGGAGATGCCGTCGACGCCGAGGTGCCAGGCGAAATAGGGCGCGAACAGGTCGATCTTCTCGACGAACTGGAACGCTGCGGTCGACGTGTCGAAGTTCAGCCAGAGCAGCACGCCGAGCACGAACTCGGCGAGCGTGACGATCAGCGCCGTCCAGCGAGCATTGTTGGCGCGCGCCGCCTCGTCACCGGGCGCGAGCAGCGCCCAGGCGCCGCCGACGAGCGGCAGCAGGATCAGCAGCGACAGGATGGGGAAATGCATCAGTGACCCCCGAACACGCGCGGCAGGAACCAGGTCGCCGCCGCGGCGAGGCCGATCAGCATGACGAGCGCGTAGGTGTAGACATAACCGGTCTGCAGGCGGCGGGCGACGGCAGCACTTCCCTCGACGAGCGCCGCAACGCCGTCAGGACCGAAGCGGTCGATGGTGCCCTGGTCGCCGCGGCGCCAGAACTGCCGGCCGAGCCAGAAGGCCGGGCGAACGAAGATGAAATGGTAGAGTTCGTCGAAATACCACTTCTTCAGCAGGAACTGGTGCAGCCCTGGGAAGGTCGCGACAAAGCGGCCCGGGATGCTCGGATTGAAATAGTAGCTGTTGAGCGCCAGCAGCATGCCGAGCACCCATGAACCCGCCGGCGCCCAGATCACCCACGCCGGCACGTTGTGCAGCGCATGGATCAGCTCGGCATTGAAGGCGATCGAGTCACGCCAGAAACCGGCGTCCTCGATGAACGCATGGTGGAACAGCCAGCCGGCACCAGCCGCGCCCGCACCCAGCACGATCAGCGGAATGAGCATCGCCCACGGGCTTTCATGCGGGTGATAGCCCGCGGTGCCCGGCGCATGGTGATGATCATTGTGGGCGTGCGCCGGCGCATGGCCGTGCGCCTCATGGCTGCCCTCGGCAGCCGCCGGCTCGTCGTGATGATGCACGGCGTGCTGGATATGCTCCGACCCGGCCCAGCGCGGCTTGCCCGTAAAGGTCAGCAGGATGAGGCGCCACGAATAGAAGCTGGTGAGCAGCGCGGCGAAGATGCCGACGAAAAAGGCGACGACGCCCGCTTCGGTGCCGCTCGCGAACGCCGCTTCGAGGATGGCATCCTTCGAGAAATAGCCGGCAAACGGCACGACGCCGGTGATCGCCAGCGTGCCGAGCATCATGGCCGCGAACGTTATCGGGATGTCGCGGCGGAGGCCGCCGTAGAAGCGCATGTCCTGCTCGTGGTGCATCGCATGGATGACCGAGCCGGCGCCGAGGAACAGCAGCGCCTTGAAGAAGGCGTGCGTGAACAGGTGGAACATCGCGACGCCGTAAGCGCCGACGCCCGCGGCGAAAAACATGTAACCGAGCTGCGAGCAGGTCGAATAGGCGATGACGCGCTTGATGTCGGTCTGCACCGTTCCGACGGTCGCAGCGAACAGCGCGGTCGCCGCGCCGACGTAGGTGACGACGGTGAGCGCCACCGGCGCTGCCTCGAACATCGGCGACAGGCGGCAGACCATGAACACGCCGGCGGTGACCATCGTCGCCGCGTGGATCAGTGCCGACACCGGGGTCGGGCCTTCCATCGCGTCAGGGAGCCAGGTGTGGAGGCCGAGCTGCGCCGACTTGCCCATCGCGCCGACGAACAGCAGCAGGCAGATGGTCGTCATCACGTCGACCTGATAGCCGAGGAAGGTGAAGCTCTGCCCGGCAAAGCCCGCCGCGCCCTCGTTGATCGTCGTGATGTCGATGGTGCCGAACACCAGGAAGGCGGCGAAGATACCGAGCGAGAAGCCGAAGTCGCCGACACGGTTCACGACGAACGCCTTGATCGCGGCGGCGTTGGCCGAGGGCTTCTGGTACCAGAAGCCGATCAGCAGATAGCTGGCGAGGCCGACGCCTTCCCAGCCGAAGAACATCTGGACGAGGTTGTCGGCGGTCACCAGCATCAGCATCGCGAAGGTGAACAGCGACAAATAGGCGAAGAAGCGGGGCTGGTCCGGATCCTCGGACATGTATCCCCAGCTATACAGGTGGACGAGCGCCGAGACGGTGGTGATCACCACCAGCATGACCGCGGTCAGCGTGTCGACGCGCAGCGCCCAGTCGATCTGCAGATTCCCTGAGGAAATCCACTCGAGGACGCGCACGGTGTGGTCGTTGCCGCCGATGGCGACGTCGAAGAAGGTCACCCACGACAGCGCGGCCGAGATGAACAGCCCGCCCGTGGTGACGAGCTTGGCGCCGGTATGCCCGAGCGCGCGCTGGCCGAGGCCCGCGACGAGCGCCGCGAGCAGCGGCAGGAAGACGATGAGCTGGATCACGGGATTGTCAGCCCTTCATCATGTTGATGTCGTCGACCGCGATGGTGCCGCGGTTACGGAAGTAGAGCACGAGGATGGCGAGGCCGATCGCTGCCTCGCCGGCGGCCACCGTCAGCACGAACATCCCGAATACCTGTCCGACGAGATCGCCGAGGAACGCCGAGAAGGCGACGAGATTGATGTTCACCGCGAGGAGGATCAGCTCCACCGACATCAGGATGATGATGACGTTCTTGCGGTTGATGAAGATACCCAGCACGCCGAGCACGAACAGGATCGCGCCGACGGTGAGATAATGCCCGAGACCGATCATGGGACGTCGACCCCTTTTCCGCTCTCGACCTTGACCAGCGACACCGCGTCGCTCGGCTGACGCGCCACCTGCGCCGCGATGTTCTGGCGGCGGACGCCCGGACGCTGGCGGTGGGTGAGCACGATCGCGCCGATCATCGCCACCAGCAGCACCATGCCGGCGCCCTGGAAGATGTAGACGTAGCGCGTGTAGATGAGGCCGCCGAGCGCCTGCGTGTTGGAAAGCCCTTCGGTCGCCGTCACCGGCGCCGCCTTAACCGCGGGCGCGAAGTCGGCGAAGGTCCAGGCGCCGCCGATCAGCACCAGCTCGGTAAGCAGGATGAAGGCGAGCAGCAGCCCGAACGGCAGATATTTGGCAAAGCCGGCGCGCAGTTCGGCGAAATCGATGTCGAGCATCATCACGACGAACAGAAACAGCACCGCGACCGCGCCCACGTAGACGATCACCAGGATCATCGCGAGGAACTCCGCCCCCAGCAGCAGGAACAGGCCGGCGGCGTTGAAGAACGCCAGCACCAGCCACAGCACCGAATGCACGGGGTTGCGCGCCAGGATCGTCATCAACGCGGAGAGCGTGACGAAGCCGGCGAACAGGTAGAAGATGATGGCTTGGACGGCCAAGAAACGGTCCCTTCGAATTCGGTGCGCGGTTTATCGCCAGGGTGCGTCGGCGGCAAGGTTCTGGGCGATCACCTTTTCCCAGCGATCCCCGTTCGCGAGCAGCTTCGCCTTGTCATAGAAAAGCTCCTCGCGGGTCTCGGTCGAGAATTCGATGTTCGGCCCCTCGACGATGGCATCGACCGGGCAGGCCTCCTGGCAGAAGCCGCAGTAGATGCACTTCGTCATGTCGATGTCGTAGCGCGTGGTGCGGCGCGACCCATCCTCGCGCGGTTCGGCCTCGATGGTGATCGCCAGCGCCGGGCACACCGCCTCGCACAGCTTGCAGGCGATGCAGCGTTCCTCGCCGTTCGCATAGCGGCGCAGCACATGCTCGCCGCGAAAACGGGGCGACAGCGGCCCGCGCTCATACGGATAGTTGAGCGTCGCCTTCGGCCGGAAGAAATATTTCAGCGTCAGCCACATGCCCTTCACGAACTCGAGAAGGAGCAGCGACTTGGCGGCCTGGAACACGGCGGTCATATCGTTACCCGTTGTACTTGTCGGTGAAGAATACGAGCCAGCCCGACACGATGAACACCCAGAACAGCGACAGCGGCAGGAACACCTTCCAGCCAAGGCGCATGAGCTGATCGTAGCGGTAGCGCGGGACGGTCGCCTTCACCCAGGCGAACACGAAGAACATGAAGCCGATCTTGGCGAACAGCCACACGAAGCCCGGCACGATGTAGAGCGGCGCCCAGTTCACCGGGGGCAGCCAGCCGCCGAGGAACAGGATGCTGGTCAGCGCGCTCATCAGCAGGATGTTCGCGTATTCGCCGAGGAAGAACAGCGCCATCGCCATCGACGAATATTCGACCTGATAGCCGGCCACGAGTTCGGCCTCGGCCTCGGGAAGGTCGAACGGCGGGCGGTTGGTCTCGGCCAGCGCCGAGATGAAGAAGATGATCGCCATCGGGAACAGCAGCGGGTTGAAGATGTGGCCGTTGACCACCCCGAGGATGTTGCCCTTCTGGCTGAGGACGATGTCGTTGAGGTTGAAGCTCGACGCGTAGAGCACCACGCAGACGATCACGAAGCCGATCGACACCTCGTAGGACACCATCTGCGCCGCGGCGCGCAGGCCGCCGAGAAACGGGTATTTCGAGTTCGACGCCCAGCCCGACATGATGATGCCGTAGACGCCCATCGACGAGATCGCGAAGATGTAGAGGATGCCGACGTTGATGTCGGCGAGCACCGCCTCCGGCCCGAACGGGATCACCGCCCAGCTGATCAGCGCCAGCGTGAAGGTGATCATCGGCGCGATCAGGAAGATGCCCTTGTTCGCGCCCGACGGGATGATCGTCTCCTTCATGAACAGCTTCAGGCCGTCCGCGAAGGATTGGAGCACGCCGAAGGGGCCGACGACGTTCGGCCCGCGGCGCATCTGCATCGCCGCCCAGATCTTGCGATCGGCGTAGACGATCATCGCCACCGCCAGCAGCAGCGGCAGGGTGATGAGCAGGATCAGCAGGATGTAGGCGGCGAGATAGCCGACCACGGGGCCGAGGAAGCTGTTCTGGAATGCCGCGACCATCGCCCTACTCCGCCGCCTCGAGCTGGCCCTGACCGAGGATCTCGCGCACGCAATCCTGCATGGTGTCGCTCGCCCGGGCGATCGGGTTGGTGAGGTAGAAATTGTCGATCGGCAAGGTCACCGCGCCCGACGGCGTGCTGGTGTCGCCGCCGCCGAAGTTGCCGTCCCACACCGCCGGGGTCAGCCCCTCGGTCGCGAGATGCGGCCATGCCTCGCCGATGCGCGCGCGGAGCGTCGCAATGTCGTCGTAGGGCAAGGTCTGACCGAGCGCGTCGGACAGCGCGCGCAGGATCGTCCAGTCCTCGCGCGCCTCGCCCGGCGGATAGACCGCCGCGAGCGCGCGCTGAACGCGGCCTTCCATGTTGACGTAGGTGCCGCGCTTCTCGGTGTAGGCGGCCGCCGGCAGGATCACGTCGGCATGACGCACGCCCTTGTCGCCGTGGGTGCCGATGTAGACGGTGAACACCGTGTCGAGCGCCGCGGTGTCGATCTCGTCGGCGCCGTAGAGGAACGCCGCCTTCAGCTTGCCGCCGCGCGCGTCTTCCAAGATGCCGGCGACGCCGCTCGGCGTGGTGAAGCCGATGTCGAGCCCGCCGACACGCGCCGCCGCGGTGTGCAGCAGGTTCCAGCCGTTCCAGCCGGCGCGGGCGACCTTGTACTTGGTGGCGAGCGCCAGCGCCGCGGCGAGCACGCCCGCCGACTGCAGCGCGCCCATGCCGACGATGATCGCCGGCCGCTCGGCAAGTTTCAGCGCCTCGGCGGCTTCCTTCGGCAGCTTCGCGAGCAGGCTAAGGTCGTCGCCGAGCTGTGTCGCCGGATAGGTCAGGTCGATCTGCGGCCCGATGGCGAACACCTGCGCCTTGTTGCGGCGCACCGCCTTGCGGATGCGGGTGTTGACCAGCGGTGCTTCCCAGCGCGGGTTGGCGCCGACCAGCAGCACCACGTCGGCGCGCTCGATGCCCGCCAGGGTCGAGTTGAACAGATAGCCGGCGCGCACCGACGGATCGATCGGCGCGCCGTCCTGGCGGCACTCGTGGCGCGTCGAGCCGAGCTTGCCGAGCAGATCCTTCAGCGCGACCATGCCCTCAAGGTCGACCATGTCGCCGGCGATGGCGGCAATCTCGTCGCCCTTCGCCTTGCCGATACCGGCGCGGATCGCCTCGAACGCCTCGCCCCAGCTCACCGGCTGCAGCTTGCCGCCGCGGCGCACATAGGGCTTGTCGAGGCGGCGCTTCATCAGGCCGTCGCACGCGAAGCGGGTCTTGTCCGACGCCCACTCCTCGTTGACCTCCTCGTTGATGCGCGGGTTGACGCGCATCACCTGCGGGCCGCGGGCGCCGACGATGATGTTGGTGCCGACGGCATCCATCACGTCGATGCTCTCGCTCTTCTTCAGCTCCCACGGGCGGGCGGTGAAGGCGTAGGGCTTCGAGGTCAGCGCGCCGACCGGGCACAGGTCGATGACATTGCCCGACATCTCTGAGGTCGCGGCCTTCTCGAGATAGGTGGTGATCTGCATGTTCTCGCCGCGGAACACCGCGCCGATCTCCTCGACGCCGGCCACTTCCTCGGCGAAGCGCACGCAGCGGGTGCAATGGATGCAGCGCGTCATGATCGTCTTGATCAGCGGCCCCATGTACTTCTCGGTGACCGCGCGCTTGTTCTCGTCGTAGCGGGTGTGGCCGCGGCCATAGGCCAGCGCCTGATCCTGCAGGTCGCACTCGCCGCCCTGATCGCAGATCGGGCAGTCGAGCGGATGGTTGATGAGCAGGAACTCCATCACGCCCTCGCGCGCCTTCTTGGTGCGCGCGCCCTGCGTGTGGATCACCATGCCGTCGGCGGCCGGGTAGCTGCACGACGCGATCGGCTTCGGCGCCTTCTCCAGCTCGACGAGGCACATGCGGCAATTGCCGGCGATCGACAGCCGCTCGTGATAGCAGAAGCGCGGAATCTCCTTGCCGGCCTCTTCGCAGGCCTGCAGCACGGTGGCGCCCTGCGGCACCTCCACTTCAATCCCGTCGACGATCAGTTTCGGCATAGGAACTCGCTCAGCGACTTGAAGCCGACGCGGTCACCGGCAGGTGCTCGTCGGAAATGGCATGATAGACCGCTTCGCCCATGTAGAGGCGCAGGCGTTCGCGGGTAATCGACAGCTTCACGCCCTGCGGCAAGCAGGTCGGCAGCACCGGCACGAGCTGCTGCATCACGTCCCGCTCCTCCGGGCTGCCCGATTTCGAGCGCAGCAGCGCGAGGCTCTCCGGCCACTTCTTGCGCGACACGCAGGAGGTGACTTCGTGCATGGCGAGCGCGGTGCGATCGGCAGGCTGGCCCGGGCCCAGCGCCTGAACCTTCGGCATAAACCAATATTGCATGTTCTCGGCGACCGGCGACGTCGCCGGCGCTGTGTCCAGCAGCCGCCGCGCGAGCGCATAGCCGACGCGCTGACGCATGCCGGCCTGCGTGAAGCGCATGCCGCCGCCATCTTCGAGGACAAGCTTGTCATTATCCATGCAGGCGGCGAAGTCGGGCTTCAGCTTCGCCAGGATTTCGTTCTCTTCGTAGCTACCCGGCAGCGACAGCATCCACGCGCGAACCGTCTTCGCCTGACGCCCCGCCATGCACTTGGCGAAGCCTTCGGCATATTCGGCGGCGTCCGCCGTCCCCGCCTTCGCCTGGCGACCGATCAGCGAGCCGGTACGCTGCGCAAGCGCAGGCGCCGACAGGCCGATCGCCACGACGGCGGCAAGGAGCAGCGGGAAGTTCACTCAGCCGCCTCGCGGAGGCCGCCACGCTTTTCAGCGATGCGGCGCTCGAGTTCGGGACGGAAGTGGCGGATGAGGCCCTGGATCGGCCACGCCGCCGCGTCGCCGAGCGCGCAGATCGTGTGCCCCTCGACCTCGGTGGTGACGTCGAGCAGGAGATCGATCTCCTCCGGCGCGGCGTCGCCTTCGCGCAAGCGCTCCATCACGCGCCACATCCAGCCGGTGCCCTCGCGGCACGGCGTGCACTGGCCGCAGCTCTCATGCTTGTAGAAATAGCTGATGCGGCTGATCGCGCGGACGATGTCGGTCGACTTGTCCATGACGATGATCGCGGCGGTGCCGAGGCCGGACTTGAGGTCGCGCAGACCATCGAAGTCCATCGGCGCGTCCATGATCTCGTGCGCCGGGACGAGCGGCACCGAGGAGCCGCCGGGGATGACGGCGAGGAGATTGTCCCAGCCGCCGCGGATGCCGCCGCAATGCTTGTCGATCAGTTCGCGGAACGGGATGCCCATCGCCTCTTCGACGACGCAGGGCTTGTTCACATGGCCGCTGATCTGGAAGAGCTTGGTGCCCTCGTTCTTCGGGCGGCCGATGCCGGCGAACCAGGCGGCGCCACGGCGCAGGATGGTCGGGACCACCGCGATCGATTCGACGTTGTTGACGGTGGTCGGGCAGCCATAGAGGCCGACGCCGGCCGGGAACGGCGGCTTCAGGCGTGGCTGGCCCTTCTTGCCCTCGAGACTTTCCAGCATCGCCGTCTCTTCGCCGCAGATGTAGGCGCCGGCGCCACGGTGGACGAAGACGTCGAAGTCATAGCCCGACTTGGACGCGTTCTTGCCGATCAGCCCCTTGGCGTAGGCTTCCTCGACGGCAGCGAACAGCACCTCCGCCTCGCGGATATATTCGCCGCGAATGTAGATGTAGGCGGCGCGCGCGCGCATCGCATAGCCGGCGATCAGCGCACCCTCGATCAGCTTGTGCGGATCGTTGCGGATGATCTCGCGGTCCTTGCACGAACCGGGCTCGGACTCGTCGGCATTGATGACGAGGAAGCTCGGACGGCCCGGCTGCGGGTCCTTGGGCATGAAGCTCCACTTCATGCCGGTCGGGAAGCCGGCGCCGCCGCGGCCGCGCAGCCCCGACGCCTTGATGGCGTCGATGATCGCGTCCTGGCCGACGGCCATCAGGCCCTTCGTGTTGTCCCAATCGCCGCGCTTCTGCGCCGACGACAGGTTCCACGGCTGGAAGCCGTAGAGATTGGTGAAGATGCGGTCGGCGTCAGCGAGCATCGCGGGCAACCCACATACCGACCGTCATCCCCGCGCAGGCGGGGACCCAGTCCAGATCAAGGAAATGCCCGCTGCCGCGGGCGCTATTTTTCCCGTGCTGGGTCCCCGCCTTCGCGGGGATGACGAAGAAGGGAGCGTCGCTCACTTCGCCATCTCCAGCAGCGTCGTCGGGCCGCCCTCGGGGCAGCTGACCTGACGGCCGTTCTGCGGGCCGGTCTTCGGCGTCTCGCCGCGCGCCAGCGCATCGAGGATCGCGACCGTCGCGTCGTAGGTCAGGTCTTCGTAGTTATCGTCGTTGATCTGCACCATCGGCGCGTTGGCGCAGGCGCCCAGGCACTCGACTTCGGACAGGGTGAACAGCCCGTCGGCGGTCATGCCGCCGCCCTTCTTCATGCCCCGATCCTTGCAGGCGCGCATCACGTCGTCGGAGCCGCGCAGCATGCAGGGGGTCGTGCCGCAGACCTGCACGTGGAAACGGCCCACCGGCTGCAGGTTGAACATCGTGTAGAAGGTCGCGACCTCGTAGGCGCGAATGTAGGGCATCTCGATCGTCTTCGCGACGAACTCGATCACCGGCACCGGCAGCCAGGCATGGCCGGTCGCCTCGCCCATCTGATACTGCGCGAGGTGCAGCAGCGGGATGATCGCCGAATGCTGACGGCCCGGCGGATAGCGGCCGATGACACGCTCGACCTCTTTCACATTCTCGGGCGTCCAGGCGAAGTCCTTGAACTGGCCCGGATCGAACCGCGGATCGGCGGTTGCGGTGCTGGGGGTATCTGAACTCACCGGTCGACTTCTCCGAACACGATATCGAGCGAGCCGAGCACCGCCGGCGCGTCGGCGAGCATGTGGCCGCGGCAGAGGAAATCCATCGCCTGCAGGTGGCTGAAACCGGTCGCGCGGATGTGGCAGCGGTACGGCTTGTTGGTGCCGTCGGACACCAGATAGATGCCGAACTCGCCCTTCGGGCTTTCGGTGGCGACGTACGCCTCGCCCGCCGGGACGTGGAAGCCCTCGGTATAGAGCTTGAAGTGGTGGATGAGCCCTTCCATCGAGCGCTTCATCTCACCGCGCTTCGGCGGGACGACCTTGCGGTCGAGGCTGGCGACGGCGCCGCCCGGCATGTCGTTGAGGCACTGGCGGATAATGCGGAGCGATTCCCGCATCTCTTCCATGCGCACCATGAAGCGGTCGAAACAGTCGCCGCGGTTGCCGATCGCCACGTCGAAATCGATGCGGTCATAGACATCGTAAGGCTGCGACTTGCGCAGGTCCCACGGAATGCCGCTGGCGCGGATGCAGGGGCCGGAGAAGCCCCAGGCGATCGCTTCCTCGGCGGTGATGATGCCGATATCGACGTTGCGCTGCTTGAAGATGCGGTTGTGCGCGACCAGCGCTTCCATCTCGCCGAGCACCTTCGGGAAGCTCTCGGTCCACTTCCAGATGTCTTCGGCAAGGCCGTCGGGCAGATCCTGATGGACGCCGCCCGGGCGGAAATAGGCCGCGTGCATACGGGCGCCCGAGACGCGCTCGTAGAAGCCCATGATGTGCTCGCGCTCCTCGAATAGCCACAGGATCGGCGTCAGTGCGCCGACGTCCATCGCATGCGTCGTGACGTTGAGGATGTGGTTCATGATCCGCGTCAGCTCGGCATAGAGCACGCGGATATACTGCCCGCGGAGCGGCACCTCGAGGCCCATCAGCTTCTCGATGGCGAGCACATAGCTGTGCTCCATCGACATCGGCGAGCAATAGTCGAGGCGATCCATGTAGGGGAGCGCCTGCAGGTAGGTCTTGTATTCGCACAGCTTTTCGGTGCCGCGATGCAGCAGGCCGATGTGCGGATCGACGCGTTCGATGATCTCGCCGTCGAGCTCCAGCACCAGCCGCAGCACGCCGTGCGCCGCCGGGTGCTGCGGCCCGAAGTTGATCATGTAGTTCTGGATCGCCACGCCGTCCTCGGCGTCGGCGACGATGCTGCCGCTCGACGGCGGCACGCCCAGATTCGGATCGCGGTCAGCCATCGGCCTAATCCTTCTTGCCGACCGGCGCGGTGGACGCCGTGCCGGCGGCGGTCACCGGCGACGGCGCGCCCGGCGCCTGCGGTTCGGCCTTCTCGTCGCCCGGCAGCACATATTGCGCGCCTTCCCACGGCGAGAGGAAATCGAACGCGCGGAAGTCCTGCGCCAGCTTCACCGGCTCGTAGACGACGCGCTTATGCTCTTCGGAATAGCGCAGCTCGACATAGCCGGTCAGCGGGAAGTCCTTGCGGAACGGATGCCCCTGGAAGCCATAGTCGGTGAGGATGCGGCGCAGATCAGGGTTGCCCTCGAACATCACGCCGTAGCAGTCCCACACCTCGCGCTCGAGCCAGCCGGCGACCGGCCAGATGCCCGTCACCGACGGAACGGCCTGGTCCTCGTTCGCCGTGACCTTCACGCGCAGGCGGCGGTTCGCCTTCAGCGACAGCAGGTGATAATTCACCTCGAAGCGCTCGGGCGCTTCCGGGTAGTCGACGCCGGCGATGTCCATGAGCTGGCCGAAGCGCAGCTCGGCATCGTCGCGCAGCTTCACCATCACCTCGACCAGCGCCTCGCGGCGCACGGTGACCGACAGCTCGCCGACGACTTCGACAGCGGCAACGAACGCGTCGCCGAGCAGCGACGCGATGCGGTCGGCGACGCCGTCGTTCGACGCCATGACGGGGGCGGGGCTGCTCATCGCTCGAACGTCCCGACGCGGCGGATCTTCCGCTGCAGCGCGAGCACGCCGTAGAGCAACGCCTCGGCGGTCGGCGGGCAGCCCGGGACGTAGATGTCGACCGGCACGATGCGGTCGCAGCCGCGCACCACCGAATAGCTGTAATGATAATAGCCGCCGCCGTTGGCGCAGCTGCCCATCGAGATGACGTAGCGCGGCTCCGACATCTGGTCGTAAACGCGGCGCAGCGCCGGGGCCATCTTGTTGCACAGCGTCCCGGCGACGATCATCACGTCCGAATGGCGCGGCGAGGCGCGCGGCGCCACGCCGAAGCGCTCGAGGTCGTAGCGCGGCATGTTGGTGTGCATCATCTCGACCGCGCAGCAGGCGAGGCCGAACGTCATCCACCAGAGCGAGCCGGTGCGCGCCCAGTTCACGAGGTCCTCAGTCGAGGTGACGAGGAATCCCTTGTTGGAGATTTCCTGGGTCACGTCCTTGAAGAACTGGTCGCCCTGCCCGGCCGCGAGCGCACGCGCCTGCTGGTCCTCAGTGGCGAAGGGGGGCTGTACTATTCCCAATCCAACGCTCCCTTCTTCCACTCGTAAATGAAGCCGATCGTGAGGATACCGAGGAAGGTCATCATCGACGCCCAGCCGAACACGCCCGTCTGCCCGAGCGATACCGCCCACGGGAACAGGAACGCCACCTCGAGGTCGAAGATGATGAACAGGATCGACACGAGGTAGAAACGCACGTCGAACTGCCGGCGCGCATCGGAGAAGGCCGGGAAGCCCGACTCATACTCCGACAGCTTGTCGGCATAGGGTTTGTTCGCCCCGCTGAGATTCGAGATCAGCACAGGCAGGCCGACGAAAACGCCCGAAAGGGCGATCGCGACGATCAGAAAAAGAAGGATCGGCAGATATTCGGCTGCGATCGCGGGCATGAGAGAACCTCGGCCGGTCGGTTTGCTGGCGCCCTATTAGGCGCGGGTCCGCCGAGTGGCAAGGCCGCTGGCGCCCCTCGCAAAAGCTGAGAATCGTTCGCAGTTTTACCGGAGCAGTTGCAACGCGAGAATGACGGTCGGCGCCTGCCCCTCGCCGGGCTTTTGTTCCCCATTTTGGGCATATTTCGGCCACTGGCTGTTGGCCACGTAAAGCAGCTGCCCGGCGACGATCGCGCCCTGTGTCGGATCATCATGCTGGGGATGGCCGCGCTCCAGCACGTCGCCCACGGTGATCGCCTTCTCATCCACCGACAGGCGCAGCCGCAAGATGCGCGACGGCCGCCAGCCATTCTGGATGGCGATGAGGTCGTCGCCGTGCCGCAGCAACCCGTCGATGCCGTCGAGGCCTAGGTTGTCGACGACCTTCATCGGCTGCACCGCGCCGGTGCCGAGATCGATGCGGACGATGCCGTAGCTGTAGTCGGCAACGTGCAGGTGCTTGCCGTCGGGCGACGGCGCGATTCCCTGCGCGCTGTGCAGCACGCCAGGCGGTACCAGCACCGCGAGCTTGCCGTGGCGCAGCCGGTAGATCGCCCCCGAGCGGCTGTCGGCGGCGAACACTTCGCTGCCCTGCCCGACCGCCACGTCGCCCAGTTCGACGACGCCGGCGGGCATCGGAATGGCCGTAACCTTCGAGGTAGGGAGATCGAGGCCGAACAGCCCCGACGGCGTCCCGCCGCCGAACACCGGCGCCGAGACGAACCACAGCCGGTCGGCGGCGGCATCGAGCGCGATGCCGAGAATCGGGCCGGTGTTCGCGGGCAGCGGCAGCGTCTTTGCCGGCACCGCGCCGCAGCGCGCATAGAGCGCCTGCCCGACCACTGAGGAGAAATAGAGGCAGTCGCGCTTCGCGTCATAGGCGATCGCTTCGACCAGCGGAATCTGCGGCGGGATGGTAAGGCGCGGCTGCGAGAAGGCGAGCGGCTTTCGGTTGTCGATGAGCGCCTTGGCCAGCCGCTCGCGATCGGCGGCGTCGGTCAGCATCGGCAGCAGTTGCGCGGCAGTCGGCTCGCTGAAGGTGGCGCCGAGCGCCACGAAGCGGTCGATCAGCATCACCAGGCGCTTCGGATCCTCGGTCGAGGCGGAAAGCGCCTGGCGCACTGTCTCGAGGCTGGTCGGCGCCAGCGCCATCGCCGCGTCGTATTTCGCGGCCTTGTCGGCGGCGGGCGCTTCTTGCGCGGCCCGCCGGGCAGCCGATACCTCGGCGAAAGGTCCGGCGGGCGCGGCGGCGACGAGCGCCAGCAGCGCAACCGGTAAAAGCAGTGATTTCATGCGCTAGAGGCTAGCGCCCGCGAACCGCCCCCGCCACCAGCTTGTGCAGCTTTGAATGCACATCGCTGTTACCGGCGACCACCTCGCCGCGCTCCAGCATGCGCTGACCGCCGCGGAAGTCGGAGACGAAGCCGCCGGCTTCCTTGACCAGCAGCAGGCCCGCCGCCCAGTCCCACGGGTGGAGGTCGGCTTCCCAATAGCCGTCGTAGCGGCCGGCGGCGACCCAGGCGAGGTCGAGCGCGGCCGAGCCGAAGCGGCGGATGCCGGCGATCTTCGGGCTCACCGCTTCCATGATCGCGGCCTGCTCCGCATAGTCGCCATGCCCCTGGAACGGGATGCCGGTGGCGATCAGGCAGTCGTCGAGGTCGCGCCGCGCGGAGACGCGCAGGCGCTGGTTCTGCAGCCACGCGCCGCTGTTCCGCTCGGCCCAGAAGCTTTCATCGGTCAGCGGCTGGTAGACGAGGCCGGCGGTAATCTCGCCGCGCTCCTCGACCGCGATCGAGATCGCGAAATGCGGGATGCCGTGCAGGAAGTTGCTGGTGCCGTCGAGCGGATCGACGATCCAGCGCGAGCCGCCCTCGCCGCCCATGACCTCGCCGCCCTCTTCCATCAGCAGGCCGAAATCGGGCCGCGCCTGGCGCAGCACCTCCATGATGGTATTCTCGGCGGCATGGTCGGCGTTCGACACGAAGTCGGACGGGCCTTTGCGCGATACCTGAAGCTGCGCGACTTCGTTGAAGTCGCGGCGAAGGCGCGGCGCGGCCTTGCGCGCGGCCTTCTCCATCACGGTGATCAGCGCGGAATGCGAGGGCATGTGTCTGCTATCCTACGCCCCCTCCCGCTACTGGGAGGGGGAAACTCAAATCAATCGGCGCGGCGGACGTATTCGCGCTCATACACGTCGACGACGATGCGCGTGCCACTGGCGATGTGCGGCGGCACGAGGATGCGCACGCCGTTGTCGAGCACTGCGGGCTTGTACGACGAGGAGGCGGTCTGCCCCTTCACCACGGCGTCGGCCTCGACGATGGTCGCCTCGACCTGGTCGGGCAGCTGCACCGAGATCGGCTTGTCCTCATAGGTTTCCATGAGCACGTCCATGCCGTCCTGCAGGAACTCGGCGGCGTCGCCGAGCAGGTCGCGCGGCAGCTGGACCTGGTCGTAGTTTTCCTTGTCCATGAACGTCAGCTGGTCGCCCTCGGCGAACAGGAACTGGAAATCCTTGGTGTCGAGGCGCACGCGCTCGACGGTCTCCGACGAGCGGAAGCGGACGTTGGTCTTGCGGCCGTCCATCACGTTCTTGAGCTCGACCTGCATATAGGCGCCGCCCTTGCCGGGCTGCGTATGCTGGATCTTCACGGCGCGCCACAGGCCGCCTTCATACTCGATGATGTTGCCGGGACGGATGTCCACGCCGCTGATCTTCATGGGATGACCCTTGTTCGGAAAAGTGGGCGGGCTCTAGCAGAGGGGGGCATATCGGAACAAGCCCGGTCATCCGAAGCGCCGGCTTGCGTGCCGCTGCCACCTCATGAGAACATATAGCGAACATTATGTGAGTCGGTCATGCCCGCAGACAGTCATCGCTTCCTGTTCGCCCTGACGCCGCCGCCCGATATCGCGCGGCGGCTGCATGCGCTGGCGCCCGACTTCCCCGACAAGATGCTGCCCGAACGGCTGCACATGACTTTGGCGATCACCGACGATTTCGAAAGGGTGCCGGAGGGGCTGGCGCCTGCGCTGCAGCACGCAGGCGGCTTCGTGTTCGCCGAAGCGTTCGAGCTGACGCTCGACCGTCGCCGGGGCAGCCATCGGTCGATCGCGCTCCGTCCCGCCCAAGCCATCCAAGGGTTGAGCGAGCTGCACCGCCAATTGGCCGCGGGGATGCGCCGGGCGGGCGTGCCGATGCGGCGCGGCTGGAGCTTTGGGCCACATGTGACGCTCGCTTACCGCAAGGGCGAGCCGTTCATCACGCCGACACGGCCGATTTCGTGGCAGGCGACGCAGTTCGTGCTCATCGAAAGTCTCGTCGGTCGGACCATCCACCGCGAACTGGGCCGTTGGCCGCTCGATGCGCCCGCCCCGCTGACGCTGTTCGACGAGATCGCCGCCTAGACGGAAAGCAGCTTGCCGAACTCGGCGACCGCGCCGCCAGGACCCTGCGCATGGCCCCAGACGGCGTTCGACACCGCGAGGAAGTCGGCGCCGGCCGCCACCAGCGGCGCGGCGTTGGCGGCGGTTATGCCGCCGATGGCGACGCAGGGCAGCGGCGACAAGGTCGTCCACCAGCCCAGGATCGACGGGTCGGGGCGGTGCGTGGTTTCCTTGGTGGTCGTCGGGAAGAAGGCGCCGAAGGCGACATAGTTGGCACCGGCTTCGGCCGCGTCCATCGCGAGGTGGCGGCTGTCGTGGCAGGTGACGCCGATCTGCGCCTCCTTGCCGAGCAGCTTGCGCGCCGCCTCGACGCTGCCGTCGCCCTGCCCCAGATGCACGCCGTCAGCGCCGAGCTGCGCGGCGAGATCGGCGCGGTCATTGACGATCAGCGCGACATCATAGGCGGCGAGGATGGGTTTGAGCACCTCGCCGGCGCGGATCACCTCGAAATCCTCGACATCCTTCAGCCGCAACTGGAACGCGGCGACCTCACCACCGTCGAGTGCCGCCTTCAGCTTTTCCGGAAAGCCCGGATCGAAGCGCGGCGGCGAAATCAGGTAGAGCTGGCAGGCAGGCCGCCGCTCGCGCTCGAAACGCGAGCCGAACTCGGGATCGAAATCATCCTCGTCCACGGCGCCCTGCCCCCCTTTTCCTTGGCGCCGCTTAGTTCTTGACCGTCGAGGCGGTGTAGATCTCGTCGATCGCGCCGCCGAGCGAGGCGTTGAATTCGTCGTCGCTCATCTGGTGGCGCAGGTCTTCGAGGAGCGCGCGCGAGAAGCTGGCGATCATGCCGCGGTTCTTCGCCAGCTCGGCGCAGGCCTCGGGCCGCGCGAAGCCGCCCGACAGCGCCACGACGCGCAGCACGCGCGGATGGTCGACCAGCGGGTCGAACAAGCCGGCCTTCGCCGGGATCGATAGCTTCAGCATGACCTTGTCGTCGCCGGTCATCGCGTCGAGCGCCTTCACCAGCTCCTCGAGCAGGATCTGGTCGGCCTCGGCGCGCTCGGCGCTCTTGATGTTCACTTCCGGCTCGATGATCGGCATCAGCCCGGCGGCGAGCACTTGCTGGCCGACCTCGAACTGCTGCTTCACGACGGCGGCAATGCCGGCGCGGTTGGCGAGGTTGATGACCGAACGCTCCTTGGTGCCGTAGACGCCGAGGTCGCGGGCGCGGTGGAGCAGCGTATCGAGGCCGGGGTTCGGCTTCATCAGCTGGACGCCGTTCGCCTCATCCTCGAGGCCCTTGTCGATCTTGATGAACGGCACGACGCCGCGCGCCTGCAGCGCCTGCGGGGTCGGCTGGCCGCCGACCTGGCCGTCCATCGTGCGCTCGAACAGGATGGCGCCGATCACCTTGTCGCCGCTGAACGCCGGCGAGATGATGATGCGCGAGCGCATATCGTGGATCAGGCCGAACATCTCCTCGTCGGTCGACCAGGCGCCTTCTTCGACGCCGTAGCCCTTCAAAGCCTTGGGCGTCGACCCGCCGCTCTGGTCCAGCGCCGCGATGAAGCCCTTGCCCGCCTTCATCTTCGCTTCCATCTCGGCCTTGGTCATCGCGCTCATCGGGCTTTTCCTCTGTTGGTTCGTGATTGCACCGGAGGCAAAACCAGCCCCGGCGTTCGGCGTCAACCGCGTTTGGCTATCGCACGCCCTCGCGGACGGCGTTGGCGTTCATGGCGATGGAGATGCGCTCCCCCTCACCGAAATAGGGCCGCACCGCGTGCATCAGCCACGGCGGGAACATGACGAGCCGGCCCGCCGACGCGCGCATCGCCATCTGGCTCTGCGCCACCTTGCCGTCGGGACCGCGATAGCGAAGATCGAGCGGCAACATGCGCGTCATCGGCATGCGCGGATCGTAGAGCACCAGCTCGCCGCCGAGCGCCGGATCGGTCGAGCCGGCATAGCCGTCATCTACATAATAGACCGCCGACCAGACCGCGCCGGGGTGGCAATGCGATTCATTGGCGGCGCGCGGCGGCGAGATGTTCGCCCACATGTCGACGAACCAGCGAAACGATTCGTCCTCGGGGTGCGGCTGCCAAGTATATTGCTGACACAGCGCGATGAAATGGCGCGCAAGCGTCGCCGCCGCCTCGCCGCCCCAACCGAGCATGTCGGGCGTCGACTGCCAGCCGTTCCAGTTGGACTTGGCGACGCCGGGATGCGCCTCGCGGCGGCGGCGCGCGATGGCAGCCAGCTCGGCGTTGAGCGCGGCGGCGTCAGCCAGGGTATCGACGATGACCGGCGTCTCGAAGAGATGGCCGACCTGCGCCGTCACCGCTGAAGCGCCTCCACGCCCGGGAGGGCCTTGCCTTCCATCCATTCGAGGAAGGCACCGCCCGCGGTCGAGACGAAGCTGAACTTGTCGGCGACGCCGGCATGGTTGAGCGCCGCGACGGTGTCGCCACCGCCCGCCACCGAGACCAGCTGCCCCGCCTCGGTCAGCGCCGCGGCGATCTTTGCCAGCGCGACGGTGGCGGTATCGAACGGCGTCATCTCGAACGCACCCATCGGGCCGTTCCAGACCAGCGTGCGGCAGTTCTTCAGCGCATCGCCCAGCGCCTCGACGGCGGCGGGGCCGACATCGAGGATCATCTCGTCGGCGGCGACCTCATGCACGTTGACGGTGCGGTTCGCGGCGTTGGCCTTGAACTCCTTCGCCACGACCACATCGTAGGGCAGATGCACGGTGCAACCCGCGGCATCGGCCTTGTCGAGGATGCCGAGCGCAGTGTCCTTCAGGTCATGCTCGCACAGCGACTTGCCGACGTCGACGCCGCGCGCGGCGAGGAAGGTGTTGGCCATGCCGCCGCCGATGATAAGGTGATCGACCCTGGCGACGAGGTTGGTGAGCACGTCGAGCTTCGACGACACCTTGGCGCCGCCGACCACCGCCGCGACCGGGCGTTCGGGCTCGCCAAGCGCCTTCTGCAGCGCCTCCAACTCCGCCTGCATCGACCGGCCCGCGAACGCCGGCAGCTTGTGGGCCAACCCTTCTGTGGAAGCGTGTGCGCGGTGCGCGGCCGAAAAGGCGTCGTTGACGTAGAGGTCGCCGAGCTTGGCCATCGCCTCGACCAGCGCCGGATCGTTCTTTTCCTCGCCGGCATGGAAGCGGGTGTTTTCGAGCACCGCCACCTGCCCCGGCTGCAACGCCTTCACGTCGGCCTCGGCCTCGGCGCCCTGGCAATCGTCGATCAGCGTCACCGGACGCCCGAGCACGCCACCGAGCGCGTCGGCAGCGGGCTTCAACGACATCGACGGGTCGCGCCCGCCTTTCGGACGCCCGAAGTGCGACAGCACCAGCACCACCGCGCCCTTGTCCGCCAGTTCGGCGATCGTCGGCATGGCGGCGCGGAGGCGGGTGTCATCGGACACCGCGCCATTCTGCATCGGCACGTTGAGGTCGGCGCGGACGAGGATTCGCTTGCCGCGCACCTCGCCAATGTCGTCGAGCGTCCGGAAAGCCATGACCTTAGCCGAGCTTCGCCATGGCGAGTGCGGTGTCGGTCATGCGGTTCGAGAAACCCCACTCGTTGTCGTACCACGACACGACGCGGACGAGCTTGCCGTCCATGACGGTGGTCTCGAGGCTGTCGATCGTCGACGAGGCCGGGCAGTGGTTATAGTCGATCGAGACCAAAGGCTCCTCGCTGTAGTCGAGAACGCCCGCAAGCGGGCCCGACTGCGACGCCGCCTTCAGCACCGCGTTGACCTCTTCCTTGCTGGTCGTGCGGCCGGCGTCGAACACCAGATCGACGAGGCTGACGTTGGGGGTCGGCACGCGGATCGCCGAACCGTCGAGCTTGCCCTTCAGCTCCGGGAGCACCTCGCCGACGGCGCGGGCCGCGCCGGTCGTCGTCGGGATCATCGACATCGCCGCGGCGCGCGCGCGGCGCATGTCCGGGTGGATCTGGTCAAGGATCTTCTGGTCGTTGGTGTAGGCGTGGATCGTCGTGCAGAAGCCGCGCTCGATGCCGAAGGCGTCGTTCAGCACCTTGGCGACCGGCGCGAGGCAGTTCGTCGTGCAGGACGCGTTCGACACGATCTTCATGTCGGCGGTCAGCTTCTCGTGGTTGACGCCGTAGACGACGGTCAGGTCGACGCCCTTCGCGGGGGCCGAGATCAGCACCTTCTTGGCGCCGGCATCGAGATGCTTCTGCGCGCTGTCGCGGTCGGTGAAGAAGCCGGTGCACTCCAGCGCGATGTCGACGCCGAGTTCAGCCCACGGCAGCTTCGCCGGGTCGCGCTCGGCGGTGACGCGGATGCGCTTGCCGTTGACGATCATGTCGTTGCCGTCGGCCGAAACTTCGCCGTTGAAGCGGCCGTGCACGCTGTCGCGCTTGAACAGCATCGCGTTCGACTTGGCGTCGCCGAGATCGTTGATGCCGACCACTTCGATGTCGCCGCGCGGATTTTCGAGCAGCGCGCGCATGACAAGGCGGCCGATGCGCCCGAAACCGTTGATCGAAACCCGAACCGTCATGTCTAGCGCTCCTCGCTCAGTCTGGCCTTGACCTTCGCCACGATCGCGTCGGGCGTCAGGCCGAAGTGCCGATAAAGATCCTCGATCGGCGCCGAAGCGCCGAAACTGTCGATGCCGATACGCAGGCCCCGCACCATCGTGTAGCGGTCCCAGCCCATCGTCACGCCCGCCTCCACCGAGACGATCAGCGCATCCTCGGGAAGGAGATCGGCGCGATACTCGGCCGGCTGCGCGTCGAACAGCGACCAGCAGGGCATCGAGACGACGTCGCAGCCGACGCCCTCCAGCTCCAGCGGCTCGGCCGCGCTGTGCGCGATGTGAACCTCGGAGCCAGTCGCGACGAACACCACCTTGCGCTCGGCGCGCGCCGACACCAGCCGGTAGGCGCCTTTCGCCGAGAGATTCTCGTCCGACGCCTCGGTGCGGACCTGCGGCAAGTTCTGCCGCGACAGCGCCAGCAGCGACGGGCCGTCGGCCTGCGCCAGCGCCAGCGCCCAGCATTCCGCCGTCTCGACGGTGTCGGCCGGGCGGAAGGTCAGCAGGTTCGGGATCGCGCGCAGCGACAGCAGATGCTCGACCGGCTGGTGCGTCGGGCCGTCCTCGCCGAGACCGATCGAGTCATGCGTCATGACATGGATCGCACGCGCCCGCTGCAGCGCGCCGAGGCGGATCGCCGGGCGCGAATAGTCGGAGAAAACAAGGAAGGTGCCGCCATAGGGAATGACGCCGCCATGCAGCGCCATCCCGTTCATCGCGGCGGCCATGCCAAACTCGCGGATGCCGTAATAAATGTAGCGGCCGCCGTAATTGTCGCGCGTAAGCGGCTGCTGCGCCTTGGTTTTGGTGTTGTTCGAGCCGGTGAGGTCGGCCGAGCCGCCGATCGTCTCGGCGAGCGCGGCGTTGATCGCCTCCAGCGCCATTTCCGACGCCTTGCGCGTCGCGACAGTCTGCGGATTGGCGATCAGGCCGGCGATATAGTCCTTGAGGTCGGCGCCGGCGGGCAGCTCGCCCTTCATGCGGCGCTCGAACTCGGCGCGGTCGGCGGAAGCCGCGAGACGCTTGTCCCATTCGGCCGACACCGACTTGCCGCGGTCGCCCGCTTCCAGCCAGGCGTCGCGCACATCGTCGGGCACCACGAACGGCTCATGCGCCCAGTTCAGCGCGGTGCGCGTACCCGCGATCTCCTCGGCGCCGAGCGGCGAGCCGTGGGTGGCCGACGTGCCCTGCTTCTTCGGCGCGCCGTAACCGATGATGGTGCGGCAGGCGATCAGCGACGGGCGCGGATCGGCCTGCGCCGCCTCGATGGCTTTCGCGATCTCCGCCGGCTTGTGGCCGTCGCAGGCGACGACATGCCAGCCATAGGCCTCGTAGCGCTTGGCGATGTCTTCCGAGGTCGACAGGTCGGTCGGCCCATCGATCGAGATTTTGTTGTCGTCCCACAGGACGTTGAGGCGCCCGAGCGCGAGGTGGCCGGCGAGGCCCGCCGCCTCGTGGTTGACGCCTTCCATCAGGTCGCCGTCGCCGGCGATCACCCAAGTGGCATGGTCGACGAGATCGTCGCCAAAATTGGCGTTCAGGTGGCGCTCGGCAATCGCGAGGCCGACCGCCATGGCGAGGCCCTGCCCCAGCGGGCCGGTGGTGACCTCGACGCCCGCCAGCTCGAAATTCTCAGGGTGACCGGCAGTCGGGCTGTGCAACTGGCGGAAGTTCTTCAAATCTTCCAGCGTCGGCCGCGCATAGCCGGTCAGGTGCAGCAGCGAGTAGATCAGCATCGAGCCGTGGCCGGCCGACAGCACGAAGCGGTCGCGGTCAGCCCAATCGGGGCGCGACGGATCGAACTTCAGATACTTGGTGAACAGCACCGTCGCCACGTCGGCCATGCCCATCGGCATGCCGGGATGCCCCGATTTCGCCCGTTCCACCGCATCCATCGACAACGCGCGGATGGCGTTCGCCATCGAATCGTGCGGAACGGTCATGATCGGCCGGGTACCTTTTTGCTGGAGGAACAGCGATGGGCTCGGCGACTCGGGGAGCGCGAGCGCGCGCACAATGGCCAGCGACCTACACCCCGTCAACCGAAGCGCCGGCCCCTCTCAAGAGTCTGATTGACGCGACTCGATATTCGCTCTTACCGTCGCCCTCCAACGCCTTGATTTTTAGGGGTGGCATGGCCGAGGACACGAGCGCGAACGCTGCGCTGGAACGTCTCGAGCGCGCATTTGCGCGCGTCGAGGCCGCCGCGCATCGCCTGCGCCAGGCCCCCGCCAGCGCCGAGCTCGAAGCGCGTCACCAGCGGCTGCAGGCCGAGGTGAAGACCGCGCTCGATGGCATCGACCGCCTCATCGCCGCGGCGGACGGCCGCTAATGGGCCAGATCAACGTGACCATCGGCGGACGCTCCTATGGCCTTGCCTGCCGCGATGGCGAGGAAATGCGGCTGACGCGCCTTGCCTGCCATCTGGCCGACAAGGCGGGCGAGCTCGAGGTCAGCCTGGGCCAGATGAGCGAGCCGCGGCTGCTGCTGATGGCGGGCATTCTCGTCACCGACGAGCTGTTCGATCTGCGCGAAACGCCGGGCGGCGCGCAGGCCGCCGCGGACGCGCGGGTGAGCGATGCGATCAACAAGGTGGCCGAACGGCTGGAAAAGCTGGCGGCGAGCCTTGAGGCCGAGGCCGGCACACCCTAGATAAGGGGCGGGACTGCCGGGTGCGAGCAAAGCGAACATCCCTGAGGCGATATCGACATCCTAGGGTGCTGTCCCTGCCCGGATCCTGGTCCGACGCACACGGTGCCCACCTGACGTTACTGGCGTCAGAGGATATTCCGGCAAACGGCCCAGGCGGTCCCACCTTTTTCCATGGATAAGCCGGCGTTCCGCCGCGAGATGCGCCGCCGCCGCGCGGCGTTCGTCGCGGCGCTGCCCGCGAGCGAGCGCGAGGCGCTGCTGGCGGCATTGGCCGAGCGGCTGCTGGCACTGATCCCCGACACCGGCATCGTCGCGGGCTACAGCGCCTATGGCGACGAAATCGACGTCTCCGCGCTCGGGACCGCACTTGGTGACCGCTACGCCCTGCCCTGGTTCGCCGCGCGCGAAGATCCGATGACCTTCCGCCGCGCCGGCACCGCACGCGAGGACGGCCCGTTCCGCATTGCGCAGCCGACCGCCGACGCCGAAATCGTCGAGCCCGACGTGCTGCTGGTGCCATTGGTCGCCGCCGACCTTGCCGGCAATCGCGTCGGCCAGGGCAAGGGACACTATGATCGCGCGCTCGCCGGCCTTGCGGCGCGCAAGCCCATCCTGACCCTCGGCATCGCTTGGGACGTGCAGGTCGTCGAGGCGCTGCCGCCCGATCCGTGGGACGTGCCGCTCGATCGGGTGGTGACCCCGTCCCGCATCCTCGGCTAAAGGCTCCGCCATGAAGCCGACTTTTCGCAAGCCCGCCGGGGTGCTGGGGCTGATCGCGGGCCTAGCCGCCTATGCGGTGCTCGTCGCCTCGCTGGCCGGGCCGATCGGCCGCCTGCCGATCCTCGTGCAGGCGATCCTCTATCTCGTGCTGGGAATCATATGGATACTACCGCTGCGGCCGCTGCTCATCTGGATGGAGACGGGCCGCTGGCGGGCGCCGGACTGACCGCGCCGGCCGCCTGCACGACGATGGCGGAGGTGCGCGCCGGCATCGACGCGCTCGACCGGCAGCTGGTGACGCTGATGGCGGAGCGGCTGGGCTATATTGCCGCCGCCGCCCGCATCAAGCCGGAGCGTGGCGCAGTGCGCGACGAATGGCGCAAGGCCGATGTGCTGGCGAAGGTGAAAGCCGCCTCGGAGGCACAGGGCGTGCCGCCCGAACTGACCGCCGATCTGTGGGAACGGATGGTCGAATTCTCGATCGCGCACGAGTTCGTCCTGTTTGACAGGAAGAATTCGTAAGCGGCCATTCCGATTATGGAAAGTGGCGCGAGTGACGGGGCTCGAACCCGCGACCTCCGGCGTGACAGGCCGGCGCTCTAACCGACTGAGCTACACCCGCGCAAAAAGCGTGGCGGGTACCTATTCGCCGCCCCTCCCCCTGTCAAGCACGACCGGCCGACTTTTCGTCACAGGGCTGAAAGGTTTTTCGCCCCAGAATCGCTAGCGGTCGTCGTGATGCGGCTCGGCCAGCGTCGTCTCGTCGAACAGGAAGCCGAGAATATCCGGGCTGCCGACGCGGTCGAGGATCACCTTGAACATGATGAGCAGCGGCACGGCGATCAGCGCGCCGACCGTCCCCCACACCCAGCCCCAGAAGCTCAGCGAGATCAGGATGGCGAGCGGATTGATCTCCAGCCGCTTGCCGACCAGCGAGGGCGTGACCACGTTGGCCTCGAGCGTGTGGATCAGGATGAATACCGCGGCCGGCATCAGCGCGGTCCACGGATCGTTGAACGCGAGCAGCCCGCCAAATGCGATCAGCCCGCTGGCGATCACCGGCCCGAGATAGGGCACGAAGTTGAGCAGCGCCGCGAATCCGCCCCACATTAGCGGCGTCGGCATGCCGAGCATCCACATCGCAAACGCCACCACCGCCCCCATCGACACATTTATCATGGTGATGGTGAGCAGGTAGGAAGCGGTGTTCTGCACGATGTCGCGGATCAGCCGCGCCACGCGCAGCGAGCCCGACAGCGACGACCGGTTGCGGATCGTCCGCTCACGCATCCGGGTGTAGGCGGCGAGCAGGAAGTAGACGAGCAGGATCGCGAACATCAGCTGGACGAGCGCGGCCGGCGCCGATCCGGTTAGCAGCTCGAACGCCGAATTGGGCGTGTTTACCACGACTTCGGCCTGGTGCGGCGCGGCCTTCGAGGTGAGCACGCCCGAAATCTGCTCCATCAGCCGTTCGAGCGAGGCGAAGGCCTCGAGGATCGGCGCGAGGTTCTCACGCACCTGCGGCAGGCGCGATGGCAGCAACTGTACCCATTGCGTCGCCGGCAGGACGATCGCGACCAGCGTGACGTTGGCGACGAACAGGAACGCCATGAGCACGATCAGCGCGCTCAGGCCCGGCGGCAGCTTGTGCCGTTCCATCCAGTCCTGCGCCGGCGCAAGCATCAGCGTGATGACGATCGCCACCATCACCGGCATGAAGAAGATGGCGCCGGCGCGCAGCGCGAAGGGCAGCGCCAGGAACAGCCCCGCCCCTGCGACAAAAACCAACCATGACAACAGTCTGTCTCGCCGGTAGGAGACGGCCTCTGCCTCGTCGACCAATTCGGCGATCGCCGCGACGGCTTGCGGCGCATCCGCTGGATCGATTCGCTGTTCGGGGTGAGGAGCTGGGGGGTCCATGTTTCTCGCAAACGGCTGGCTGCGACGATTGTGCCGCAGCCCGTTCCGGCTGCGCAATATCATGGTTAACACACGGCGTCTGCTGTGCTCCGATACGGAGTGTCGGTCGATTTTACAGATATGGGACAGTCCCCAGGGCTCTACCCAGCGATGGCCTTAGAAATATTGGAGTTTTGTCCAATTGGTACTGCACTTGCTTTAAGTGATTTAACGGTAGTCCGGCGGGGGGCTGCGGGATGGGGATCCTGCAATCAACAGCTCTGGGTTACCGCGGTTCGTGCGTAGCGGGCGTAGCGAAACCAGGTCCGGTTGGGCCGTAAAAGGGGGTTGCGGGGGTGTTTCGACGTAGCACAGCCATAGCGGTACGCCGCATGATGCTGGCCGTCTGGGTCGCGGGGGGCCTGACGTGCGCCCTCGGCGCCGCGCCCGCCATCGCCAAAGGTACGCCCGCGGGCACGCTCATCAACAACCAGGCGACGGTCACCTATCGCGAAGGCGACAACCCGATCACCACCTTTTCCAACAACACGGTGGTGCGCGTCGACGAGATCCTCGACGTCGTGGTGACGCCCGGCAGCGGCGACAAGCCCGTCGGCCTCCCCGGCGATACCGAGCGGCCCGTGCCGTTCCTCATCACCAACAACGGCAACGGCAGCGAAGCTTTCGCGCTGACGCTGAAGACCGACGTTGCCGGCGACAATTTCGACCCTGTCTGCAACCGCCTGTTCTTCGACACCAACAACAGCGGCACCTTCGAGGCGGCCAGCGATACGTTGTATGTCGCCGGCACCAACGATCCGGTGCTCGCCGCCGACGGCACGTTGCTGGTGTTTGCGCTGTGCGACATCCCGGCGACCGCGAACAACGCCGACCTCGGCAACGTCCAGCTGGAAGCGCGGGCGCGCACGCTCGACAAGACGCCGACCAGCGGCACCGGCGGCCCGGGCACCATCTTCACCAACCCGAACGGCGACAATGTCGATGCGGTCGTCGGCGCCACCGGTGCGCGCGGCAGCGGCATCAACGGCGTGATTGCCGCGGTCAATTTCCCGACGCTGGTCAAATCGCAGCGCGTGACCGACCCGAATGGCGGCACCAACCCGATCCCGACCGCGACGATCACCTACACGATCGTCGCGAGCATCGCATCGGGGTCGGTGACCAACGCGATCATCAGCGACGCGATCCCGGCGGGCACCACCTATTCGCAGAACAGCATGGCGCTGCAGGTCGGCACCGGCAGCTTCACGCCATTGACCGATGCGTCGGACGCCGACGCGGGCCGGGCGGGCAACACCAGCATCGACGTCAACCTCGGCGAGCTGAAGGCGGGCACGCCGCAGACGCTGCGCTTCCAGGTCAGGATCAATCAGTGATGGGTAACCGGCGTATGAAGATGAAGATCATGGCTGCGGCGATGGCCGCGACGATGGCAGCGTCCGGCGCGTGGGCGCAGGCGGTCGCCGTGACCACACGGATTTTCTCCGAGACGTTCGTCACCGGCAAGGACGGCGCGATCGAGCGCGTGCTGAAGCCCGCGGCAGCGATCACGCCGGGCGACCGGATCGTTTATGTCGTCACCTATCGCAACGGCGGCCGCCAGCCGGCCGCCGACGTGGTGATCAGCAACCCGATCTCGAAGCATGTCGAGCTGATCGGCGATGAGACGGCCGGCGTGCAGATGTCGGTCGACGGCGGCAAGACCTTCGGCGCGCTGCAGACGCTGACGGTGCGGGGCGCCAACGGCGCCAGCCGCCCGGCGCGGCGCACCGACGTCACCAATCTTCGCTGGATCCTGACGCAGCCGGTCGCGGCCGGCGCCGAGGGCCAGGTCACTTTCAAGGCACGTCTGAAATAGCGGGAGTAGCGCGGTCGCGTTCGCGCAAATTCATTCAGGGGAACAGGAAGAAGACTATGGGCAACATGTTCAAAAAGCTGGGAAAGGCAGCGATCGCCGTGGCGTCGTTGTTTGCGGCCCAGCAGGCACATGCCGCCGGCACGCAAGCCGGCTCCACCGTCACCAACACCGCGACGGTCAGCTATACGATCGGCGGTGGCGGTACGCAGACCGCGACGGGCACCCACGACTTCACCGTTGACCGCAAGATCAACGTGGTCGTGACCGAGGTCGGCAGCACGACGAAGACCGTCGTGCCGGGCTCGACGGGCCAGTATGTCACCTTCCAGGTTTCGAACGAGTCGAACGACAGGATCGACATCGGGCTTACCCAGGCGCTCAACCTGACGACCGGCCCGCGCGGTACCTCGACGACCCCGCTTAGCTTCGATGGTCAGAGCCCGACCATCCACGAGGATACCAACAACAACGGTACCTACGAGGCAGGCACCGACCTTGCCATCACCTACCTCGACAACCTGTTGCCGACCGTCGATGGCAACCCGACCACCGGCCGCAAAACCGTGTTCGTGGTCATGAACATTCCGTCGGGCCTGGCGAACGGCGCGACCGAAGTCATCTCGCTGACCGGCGAAGCGCGCATCAGCTCTGGCACTGACGACGCGGTTCTCGGCGGCACCTTCGCCAACGATAGCGCCGCCGCGGACGTCGCCGGCGGCGCGGCACAGAACGTGTTCGCCGACGGCCAGGGGCCGGCAGGCGACGACGGCGCCTCGGGCGACAGCCGCCATAGCGCGTTCAGCGTGCTTGTCGTCGCGGCCTCGTCGATCGCCGCCACCAAGACCGGGTCGGTGATCAGCCACCCGGGTCCGGGCGGCGTCGGCACCGTAAACGCGCCGGAAGCCAAGGCCATTCCGGGCGCGATCGTGGAGTATTGCATCCTGCTGACCCACAGCGGCGCCACGGCGGCCGACGGCGTGGTGATCGACGACCCGGTCCCGACGACGATGACCTATGTCGCCGGCTCGCTGCGGTCGGGCGAAACCTGCCTTACGGCGACGACGCCTGAAACCGACGCCAACAATGCCGGCGTGGGCGAAAGCGATGCCGACGGTTTCGGTGCCAACTTCGTCGTCGGTCCGCCGGCGAGAGTGACCGGGTCGATCGCCACGGGCTTCCCCGTGGGCGGTACCCGCGCACTCAAGTTCCGCGCAACGATCAACTGAGGAGGCATCTCCGGCCTCGGCCGGGGGATCTGACGCATGCGTAGCAAGCTCGCCCACATCCTGTTCCCCATCGCCGCGCTTCTGGGCGCGGCGGCGGGTGGGCTGCACGCTGCGACGATCGAGAATACTGCGACGATGCGCTTCGCCGTCGGCGGCGGCGAGCGCACCGTCACCTCGAACACCACGACCGTGATGACCGAGCTGCCGCCGACCCCGGCAAAGCTCACTTTCCTCCGCTACACGCCCGGCGGCGGCGGCGGCACGACCAACACCTCGGCCGACGGTGGCCAGTGCCGCAACGGCGCCGGCTTCACCTCGATCGACCTGCCGAACATGCCGGCGGGCCTCGACCTGGCCAGCGCGCCGCTGGCGCCGACGCGCACCTTCCGTGGCGGCGACATCGTTTTCATCTCGCTGCAGGACGGCAACCGCAACCTCGACCCCCTGACCGAGGAGCTGATCGAGGTGCGCGTCACCACGAACAGCGGCGACGAGGAAATCCTGCGCCTGCGCGAGACCGGCCCCGACACCGCGACCTTCGTGGCGCCGATCGCGACTCTCCCCATCCCGCCCGCCGCGGTGAAGATGGATTGCCACCTGTCGGTCGGCAACGGCACCGACATCAGCGCGAGCTATGTCGACGCCTTCTACCCGACCGATATCGGCACCGCCGAGGCGCTGATCGATCCGTTCGGCTATGTCTTCTCGACCGAGGACGGCGCGCCGATCAACGGCGCGACGGTCACGCTGTTGAACTCGTCCGGCCAGCCCACCGAGGCGTTCGGCGACGACGGCCTGCCCGAGCCCTACCCGACCACCGTCACCTCGGGCGGATCGGTCACCACCAACATCCGTACCTATCAGTTCCCGATCGGCGGCTTCCGCTTCCCGCTGCTGCGGCCGGGCAACTATATCCTGCGCGTGACGCCGCCGGGCGGCTTCCGCTGGCCGTCGACCACGGCGCCGCGCGACCTGTCGCTGCTGGTTGGTCCCGACGGGCTCACCTTCACGATCAATCCGTTCGACACCGACCCGAACACCCCCGCCGGCGGCTCCTATGGTGCGCCCTTCCCGGTGTTCACGCCGGCGCCGATCAAGATCGACTTGCCGGTCGATCCGCTGCGCGGCCAGCTCGTGCTGGTGAAGAATGCCTCGACCGGCATGGCGTCGGTCGGCGACTTCATCCGCTATGAAGTGACGCTGACCAACCGCAACCGCATCGTCGCCCAGACGGGCGCGTTCATCACCGATACGCTGCCGGAAGGCCTGCGCTATCGCGCCGGATCGCTGAACGTGAACGGCGAGAAGGTCGCCGATCCGCAGATTTCCAACGACGGCCGGACGCTCACGGTACAGCTCGGCACCATTCCGGCGACCCAGACGCGCACCGTCAGCTATGTCACGCAGGTCGGCCCGGGCACCCCGCTCGGCGAGGCGGTCAACGAAGCGACCGCGACCGCCGAAGGCGGCATCTCGGCCTCGAACCGTGCCACTGTCGGCGTCCGCATCACCAACGGCTTCTTCACCGACGCCTTCACCATTGTCGGCCGCGTGTCCGAGGGTCAGTGCGGCATCGATCCGAAGACCCGCCCGGGCGTCACCGGCATCCGCCTGGTGATGGAGGACGGCACCTTCGTCGTCACCGACGAGAACGGCCAATATCATTTCGAGGGCGTCCGCCCCGGCACGCACGTCGTGCAGGTCGACACGTCGACGATCCCCGAAGGCTATGAACTGGTCGAGTGCATCAAGAACACCCGCACCGCCGGCCGCGCCTTCTCGCAGTTCGTCGAGGGCCAGGGCGGTTCGCTGTGGCGCGCCGACTTCGTCCTGAAGCGCAAGGAAGGCGCCGCCGCCTCGCCGCGCGTCGGCCAGAAGCCGGGTGCGATCGCCGCCAAGGCCGTCGCCGCGGTTCCGGGCGAGCCGGTGCCGGCCACCGACGGCGAAACGGCGACCGCGACCGCAGCTGAGGCGACGACCGATACGCCGGGCGTGGAAAGCGGCCTGAAGACCGATGCTGCCGGCAACATCGACTGGTTCGCCGACCCGACGCCGGCCCCCGCCCTTCTCTATCCGAAGGTCGACTACAACCCGCGTGCGCCGGTCACGAGCGTGGTGTTGAAGCACCTGCCGCGCCAGCGCGTGAAGCTGACGGTCAACGGCAAGATCGCCGACCCGCTGTTCTATGAGGGCCTCGAGCTCAGCACCGACAACAGCTTCGCGATCAGCTCATGGCGTGGCCTGCCGCTGCAGGACGGCGAGAACGTCATCAAGGCGGAAGTGCTCAGCGAGGGCGCGCCGCAGGTGTTCGAGCGCAAAATCTATTACAGCAACACCGCGACGCGGGCGACGTTCGTGCCGGAGCGGTCGAAGCTGGTGGCAGACGGCGTCACCCGCCCGGCCATCGCGGTTCGCATCACCGACCGCTCGGGCAAGCCGGTACGCGCCGGCCTCACCGGCCCGTTCAAGATCCGCTCGCCCTACACCGCGGCGACCGAGGTCGACCTGCAGCAGGAGCGTCAGCTCGCCGGCCTCGATCGGTACGAGACGACGTGGCGCGTGCTCGGCGATGACGGCATCGCGCTCATCGAGCTGCAGCCGACGCAGCAGACCGGCACCGCGGAGCTGGAGTTCGAGTTCACCTTCGACCGCCAGAAGCGCACCGACGAGGTTCGCGCCTGGCTCGAGCCGGCGGCGCGCGACTGGATGGTCGTCGGCTTCGTTTCGGGCACCTATGGCTTCAACACGCTGGCGAAGAACAGCGAGCGGCTGACCGACACCACCAAGGACAAGACCATCCAGGATGGTCAGGCGACGCTCTACGCCAAGGGTCGCGTCAAGGGTAAATGGGTGCTGACGCTGGCCTATGACAGCGAGCGCAGCAAGCGTGGCCTTGACGGCCGCCGCTCGCTGCTCCGCGTCATCGATCCGGGCCGCTACTACACCGTCTATGGCGACCGCTCGCAGCAGGGCTATGACGCCGCCAGCTCGGAGAAGCTGTACCTCCGCCTCGAGCGCCCGCAATTCTACGCGCTGTTCGGCGACTATGACACCGGCCTCGGGGAATCGCAGCTCGGCGCCTACAGCCGAACGCTGACCGGCGGCAAGGCGGAGTTCCGCAATGAGAAGGTCGCGGCCACGGCGTTCATCGCGGACACCAGCCTCAACTTCCAGCGCGACGAGATCCAGGGCAACGGCCTGTCGGGCCCCTACCCGCTCGGCCGTCGCGACCTGATTCTCAACACCGAGAAGGTGCGCATCGAGACGCGCGACCGCTTCCGGTCAGAGCGGATCGTCGATACCAAGTTCCTGACGCGTCACATCGACTATGACATCGACTATGACGCCGGCACGCTGCTGTTCCGCGAGCCGATCCTGAGCCGCGACCGTCAGTTCAACCCGATCTTCATCGTGGTCGAATATGAGACCGAGGGCTCGGCGGTGACCTATATGAACGGCGGCGCGCGCGTGGCGGTCGAGCCGATCCCGGGCAAGGTCCGCCTCGGCGTCACCGCGGTGCGCGACGAGGACGGCATGGGCAAGTCGAACCTTGGCGCCGTTGATGTCCGCCTCCGCCCGACCGACAAGACCGAGGTGCGCCTCGAGGCCGCGCTGACCGACAGCAAGGGCGCCGGCACCAACGAAGCCTATATCGCCGAGGTCGAGCACCGCGGCGAGAAGGTCGACGCGGTCGTCTACTACCGCCAACAGGATACGTCGTTCGGCGTTGGCCAGCAGAACCGCGCCGAGGGCGGCACGACCAAATATGGCATCGACGGCCGCGTGCAGATCGCCACCGGCCTCGACGCCAACGCGAGCGCCTATCGCGAGACCTATGCCGGCGGCGTCGCCGAACGGCAGGCGGTCAACGCCAACGTCGAATACCGCAACAACAACACGTCGATGCGCGTCGGCGTGCTGCACACCGACGACACCAACCAGACCGGCGAGGAGCTGACCTCGACGCTGCTGCAGCTCGGCGCCAGCCAGCGGCTGCTCGACGGCAAGCTCGACGTGACCGCCGACAGCGACTTCAGCATCGGCAAGGGCACGCCCGAGAGCATCGACTATCCGGCGCGCTACCGCTTCGGCGCCGCCTACGCGCTGCTCCCCGATGTCCGCCTCGTGGCCCGCCACGAGATCACCGACGGCGAGGATTTCAACGCGGCAACGACGCAGTTCGGCATCGACGCCTCGCCGTGGGGCGGTTCGCGCCTGACCACGACGCTGAACCAGCAGCAGATCGGCGAGAATGGCGAGCGCAGCTTCGCCAACCTCGGCCTGTCGCAGTCGCTGCTGCTCAACAAGAACTGGGGCGTCGACCTGTCGGTCGACAGCGCCCAGACCTTCAGCGGCGGCGTCGATGCGGCCGACGTGCTCAACGTCTATCACCCGATCGCCTCCGGCGGGCAGCTGTCGGGCAACCAGGTGGCGGCCAGCCGCCTCGTCGACGACTTCATCGCCTTCAGCGGCGGCGCCACCTATCGCAGCGAACTGTGGAGCTGGAACGGCCGCTTCGAATATCGCGATGCCGACAGCGGCGATCAGTATGGCGTGCAGATGTCGCTGTTGCGCCAGATCGAGAACGGCATCTCGCTGTCGCTCGCGACCCGCGCCTTCCGCTTCGACCAGGATGACGGCAGCCGCACCACCGCGGTCAACACCGAAGCCTCGGTCGCCTGGCGCCCGATCGGCAGCCGCTGGTCGATCCTCGACAAGCTCGAAGTGCGCATGGACAAGGTCGAGGGCGGCGTCGTCGGCGGCTACAATCCCTTCGGCAACAGCGGCCTCTCGGTGTCGGGCGACGCCAAGTCGTGGCGCATCGTCAACAACCTCGCGCTCAACCGCGTGTCGGGCGCCTGGAAGGACGGCGACCTCGAGCAGCGCGCGCAGTTCACGCTGTTCTACGGCTCGAAGTACGTCCTCAGCCGCTTCGATGCGCAGGATTACACCGGCTACACCCACCTGCTGGGTATCGAGGCCCGTCTCGATCTCACCACCTGGCTCGACGTCGGTGTCGCGGGCAGCATCCGCCACGCCTTCGAGGGCGATGCCATCGCCTACGCGGTCGGCCCGACGATCGGCGTGACGCCCTTCTCCAACGCGTGGATCAGCGTCGGCTACAACCTCGTCGGCTTCCGCGACCGCGACTTCGAGGCTTCGCGCTATACCCGCGACGGCTTCTACATCATGATGCGCCTGAAGTTCGATCAGCAGACGCCCCAGGACCTGGGGCTTGGGAGTAAGGACAAGTGAAGCTACGCCTCGCGTTGCTGGCGACCGTCGCCTTTTCCGCGCCTGCCATCGCCAATGTGTGCGCCGCGCCGACCAGCCGCGTGAACAACACGACCGCCAGCGGCATCCTGAATAGTTACTACCCAGTGGTGCCGAGCGGTGCGAACGGCTGGTCTACCGTGCCTGACATCACTGTGGGCCCGGCGCTAAATTGTGCTGAATGCAACCCGCGTAACATTGTTGCGGGAGACATGGTGCTGGTCATCCAACCGCAGGCAGCGGTCATCACCCAGACGAACGGCTCAGGCTATGGCCAAGGCGGTAGCCATACTACTGGTCGCGGGCTAGACACACGCGGTTCGATCGCACGGTTCGGCTTCTACCGCGTCACCGCCTCCAGCGCCACGGCTGCGGCCGGCGGCAGCATCACGCTCCGTAACGGTGAATTCCAGCCCGTCGATTTCAACATTGGCCCGGGCGTCACGCAGGATCGTTTGAAAAGCGGCCAGGTCATTCTCCTTGATCAAGTTGCCAACATGCGCCTCACCGGAACGGTGACCGCGCCGCCGTTTCAGAACGGTCCAGCCTTCGTATCGCCCGGGTCTAGCACCAGCGGGCAATTGCAACCGGTTGGAGGCATCGTTGTATTGGATGTGGCCGGTACGTTAGATTTCAACGGCCAAACCATCGACGTGAACGGAAAAGGCTTCCGCGGCGGCGGGGGGCGCCAGTTCACCGGCTTTAGCAATACTGGCAATTCTTGGGATGTGGCGAACAGCAACTATGTCCGCTACTCGCCTGGCTCTGGGACCAACGTCAATAACCGCACGCCTGGCGATGGCACCAGCGTTGCCTACGCCCACGGTTTCAAGGGCGAAGGCATCGCGGGAACCCCTCGATTTGTGAATACGGCAGGCGTTGTTTCTGACAATGGCGCTCTCGCCAACACCGGCACGCCAGATGGTTACAACGGCGGCGCGCTCGGCCGCGGGGCGCCCGGCAATGCCGGCGGCGGCGGCACTGACAACGCGCCGACGCCAGCAAGTACCGGCAACAGCCAGAATACGGGCGGCGGCGGCGGCGCAGGCTACAGTCAGGGCGGTAGCGGCGGCAATTTCAACGGTAGCGGCAATCCCGGCATCGGCGGCTTCGGCATCACGCCTGCCGTCGTCTCCGCGCTCAACACCGCCGGCGGCAACAATAACGGCGCGACCAATCACGTCGACGGCACCCAACAGATGGCCTCGTTCGGCGGCGGCGGCGGAGCGGGAAGCGCAAACGACGCTGTCGGCAACGCCGCATGGGCGGCCAGCGGTGCGGCAGGTGGCGGGATTGTTATCATTCGCGCCAACGCGATTACCGGTACCGGCACGGTGACGGCGAATGGCGCTAATGCCACAACCGGCCCTACCGGCGATGCGGCTGGCGGCGGCGGCGGCGGCGGATGGATCATCATGGCGTCGAATGACCAGAGCCAGGTCACGGCGCCAAGCCTCAGCCTTCAGGCGCGTGGCGGAAACGGCGGTTCCACGACCGGTGTCGGAAACAACTCCGGCCCCGGCGGCGGCGGCGGCGGCGGGGCAACAGCGGTGAGTGCAAATCTCGCCGGTGCGGCCTCTTCGAGCGTAAGCGGCGGTGCGGCGGGAACGGCGGCCGGGACATCGACCGGCGCGACCGCGGGCACCGCGGGTAATTCCGCTAGCTTTGGAGCACTCTACCATGTGGGTGTCGGCATCTCGAGCCAGCCCGGCGCGTCGTCACGCAGCGTTTCGTCGGGCGCCGAGTGCGTGCCGTATATCAAGAAGAGCTACTCGCCTTACATGGCGGCAAGCGGCACGACGCGCACCTTCACCTTCAGCGTCAGCAACCCGAATGGCGGCACCTACCCCAAGCCGTTCGGCTTTATCGGCGGCGCCTCGATGGCTTCCGATCCCAGCAATAACATCTCGCTGGTAGACACCTATCCCGCGGGGGTCGTCAATGCCGCCGTACCGAACCTGGCCAACAATGGCTCGTCCAACTGCGGCACCAATATTGCTGCTGTCGCCGACCCTGGCACGAACCAGTTCACCGTTCGCGGCCTCACCGTTCCGGGCGGCAGCACCTGCACCTTCACCATGGACGTGGTCGCGACCGGTTCGGGCATCCTGACCAATACGATCGCTCAGGATGCCGCGTACATGCGCATCGACCCGAACGTTGGCTCGCAGTCAGTTCAATCGCAGAACGCAACGCCAGCCGTCGCCTCGCTGACCTTCCCCGCCGGCCTCGCCGCGCAGAAGACGAGCGTGGTGTTCTCAGATCCGGTCAACGACACCACCAACCCGAAGCGCATTCCGGGCGCCGCGGTCGACTATACGATCACGATCACCAACAATGCGGGGGCGACGGTCGACAATAATACCGTAATCCTGAGCGATGCGCTGCCGGCGGAGGCGGATTTCTTTGCCGGCAATTATGCCGGCGGCAATACTTTCGAGTTCACCGCGAACAGCAGCGGCCTCACCTGCAGCGCAAGCTGCATCAGCTATTCCACCATGGCATCGCCCAGCGTCAGCAACGATGCACATTGGACGCACGTACCAGCTGGGGTCGGCCCAACCTTCGCCGATCCTGCTATCCGACATATCCGCTTCAAGACCCTCGGCTCGATGGTCGACGGCAGCTCGATCACGCTCAAGTACCGCACGCTGGTAAAATAGCCGCATGACAATCGAATCGGTGCGGACGGAAGGGCGCCTGCAGGAGCTCGACGCCCTGCGCGGGCTCGCGGCGCTGGTGGTCGTGCTGTTTCATTATACCAGTCGCTACGATGTGGTGTTCGGGCACAACAGTGCGCCGCTCGTCTCGGCGCCCTGGGGGCATTTCGGGGTCAACCTGTTCTTCGGGATCAGCGGCTTCGTCATTTTCATGACGCTTGGCCGAACGAAGACACCCGCCGATTTCATCGTCAGCCGCTTCTCGCGCCTCTACCCCGCCTACTGGATGTCGATCGCGCTCACCACCGCTGTCGTCAGCCTGGGCGTGCTGCCCGACCTGCAGAAGCCGCTGTGGGTGATCGCCGCCAATCTGACGATGGTGCACGGCGCCGCCGACATCCCGAGCGTCGACGGCGTCTACTGGACCCTGCTCGTCGAGCTGTTCTTCTACGCGCTGATGCTCGGCCTGTTCATGACGCGGCTGCTCGGGCGGATCGAGCTGGTGCTGGTCTTCTGGATCGGCCTCAAATGGCTGTGGTGGGGCACGGCGGCCTTTGCCGGCATCGACCTCTCCTACAAGATCGGCCTGCTGCTGGTGCAGCAGTACATCCCCTTCTTCGCGCTCGGCATCGCCGCCTACCGGCTGATGACCGGGGCGGTGCCGGCGATCCGGCCGCTGCTGCTCATTGCGTTCTCGTTGGCCACCATTGGCGTGATCGACGGGCTCGACCATCTGGTCGTCGCGCTGATCACCGCCGCGCTGCTGCTGGCGATCGCCTTCGGCAAGGCGCGGCTGCTCGCCGCCGCGCCGCTGCTCGCGCTCGGCGCCATCTCCTACCCGCTCTACCTGCTGCATGAATATATCGGCTGGACGATCATCGCCGCGGTTGAGGCGCAGGGCGTGAACGCCAATCTCGCCATCCTGATCGCGCTGATACTGGTCATCGCGCTGTCGGCGGCGGTGACCTTCCTCGTCGAGCGGCCGGCAATGCGGGCGATCCGCGACCGGTACAAGGCGATGAAGGCGAAGCGGGAATTGGCGCCGGCGGCCGAATAGCCAGCGCGGATGGTGCCCCTGGTCCGACTCGAACGGACACTTCTTTCGAAACTCGATTTTGAGTCGAGCGCGTCTACCGATTCCGCCACAGGGGCACGGCTGTCGACGTAGAGGCGCGCAAACCTCCGGTCAACCGCACTTGCCAAGCCCCGGCGCGACCGCCATGTCCCGGCGATGAAGCCCGAACGCCCCCGCCCTGCCCGCCCGCCGCGCCGTGCCCCCGCCGACAAGCCGCGCCCCGCGAACAAGGTTGCCAGCAAGCCTTCTGGTAAGCCCGTTGCCAAGCCGGCCGAGAACGCCCCTGCTCCCGGCACGCCGCAGCGCATCGCCAAACTGCTGGCGCGTGCCGGCATTGCGTCGCGCCGCGACATCGAGCGGATGATCGAGGATGGGCGGATCGCGCTCAACGGCGTGACCTTGACCACGCCGGCGACCTTGCTCGTCGATCTCGCCAACGTCACCGTCGACGGCAACCCGGTCGCCGAGCCGGAAGCCGCGCGGCTGTTCCTGTTCCACAAGCCCGGCGGCTGCCTGACGACGGCGCGCGACCCTAAGGAACGGCGCACCATCTACGATATCCTGCCGAAGAATTTGCCGCGGCTTCAGCCGGTCGGGCGGCTCGACATGAACACCGAGGGGTTGCTGCTGCTCACCACCGACGGCGAGCTGAAGCGGGCGCTCGAGCTGCCGGCGAACGCGGTCGAGCGGAAGTATCGCGTGCGCGTCTACGGCCGGGTCGAGCAATCGGCGCTGGAGGCGCTGTCGGAGGGTGTCGAGATCGAGGGCGTGCGCTACGGGCCGATCCTCGCCGACATGGAGCGGCGCACCGGTGCGAACGGCTGGCTGTCGATGACCCTGAAGGAAGGCAAGAACCGCGAGGTTCGTCGGGTCGCCGAGCATCTCGGGCTCGAGGTCACCCGCCTGATCCGCACCGCCTATGGCCCGTTCAACCTCGGTGACAGCGAGCCCGGCGAGGTCGCCGAGGTGACGCCGCACGAGCTGGCCAAGCTGCAGAAGCAGCTGAAGAAATGAGGATCATCGCCGGGCGCTGGCGCGGCCGCCCGCTGGCCTCGCCCGCCGGTGCCGCGACCCGCCCGACCGCCGACCGGGTGCGCGAGGCGCTGTTCTCGATGCTGGCGAGCCGACTGGGCAGTTTCGAGGATCTGGCGGTGGTCGATCTGTTTGCCGGGACCGGGGCGCTTGGGCTGGAAGCCCTGTCACGCGGGGCGGCGCAGGCGAGCTTCGTCGAGAGCGACCGCGCGGCGCTCGATGCGTTGCGGGCCAACGTCACCAAGCTCGGCGCCGAGGCCAACGTCATCGCGCAGCGCGTCGAGACGCTGGGCAGCGCGACGCGGCAGCATCATGTCGCCTTCCTCGATCCGCCCTATGGCAAGGATCTCGCCGCGCCCGCGCTGGCGCGGCTGATCGAGCGCGGCTGGCTGGCGCCGGGCGCCATCGTCAGCGTCGAGACCAGCCGCGACGAGACGCTCGACGCGCCGGGCTACGAGCTCGACACCACCCGCGACCACGGCAAGGCACGGCTGCACCTGCTGCGTTACGTCGGCGGCTGAGTTTCCTCGGGTGGCGCGTCGACGGCGGGCGCCGGTTCGACCGCTTTCTTCTTTTTGCCGAACAATCCGCCCAGCCCCTGCTTCAGCACATCGCCGAGCTCTTCCTCGACGCTCTTGCGTGGCGGCGCTGGCGCTTCCGCGACCGGGGTGTCGGTGGCGGGAAGCGAACCGTCGCTTGCCGGTCCCGGCACGATCCCCGGCGTCGTCGGCTTCTTCACGCCGAGCAGGTCGCCCAGACCGACGCCCTCCCCCTTCACCGCTGCATTGAGCCCCGCAAGCGCGATGCGCTTGCCGAACCACAGCTTCATCGGGTTGAGGTTGTAGTCGACCTCAGGCGCCGACAGCGGCCCGCGGATGCTGCCGGGGATCGATGGTGCGTCAGCATAGCTGCCGAGCTTCAGCACCGCGTTGACGTTCGCAGTCCAGTCGGCGAGGTCGATCGCGCCGGTCGCCGTGGCGCTGCCGCCCACCATGTCGGTGACCACGCGCTCGATATCGAAGCGCCCGCCGCGCCCCTGCAATTCGATGCCGAGCGTCTTGTACGGCGTCTGCCCGCCTTTGAGCGCGGTGCCGGCGAACTGCAGGAAGCTGTTGACCGTGCGCAGCCCGTCGAGTTGGCGGTTGAGGCTGTCGAGATCGACCTTGTTGATAACGCCATTCTCCGCGGCGATACGCACCGGCCCGGCGAGGCTGGCGATCATCTCCTGCTGCGAGCGGCCGCGCACAGCGAGGTCGGTGGTGATGGTGGCGGTGCCGGTGGCCGGCACCGACGCCATGCTGGCCTTCAGCAGCGGCTCCATCGGCACATCGGTCAGGCTGAGCTTCAGTTTGCCCGCCGGCATCGCGCGCGCGTCGAGGCTGCCCGACGCTGCCATGCGCCCGCCGAACAGCTCGCCTTCAAAGCGGTCGAGCGTCGCCTGGCGGCCGTTCGAGGCCAGCACCAGAGTCGGCGCGCCGAGCGCATAGGGGCCGTAGGTCAGCCGATCGGCGGTGAAGGTCAGCTTGCCGGCGAAACTGTCGAGGAAGGCGAAGTCCATCGGTTCCTTCGACCAGCGCGCATCCGGGTTGCGCGCCGCCGCCGCCGCGCCCGTCGGCGAGCGGCCCCACAGTCTGTCGAGCGGGACATCGCCGGCGCGCAGGGTCGCGGTGATGACCGGCCGCGTGCCGGCGGTGTTCACGACCGCGCTGCCCGCCAGCTTCATCGGGCCGACGCTGCCGGCGATGTTGGAAAGCGTCGTGCGGTCACCCGCGCCGCTCGCCTTCAGGGTCAGCACCAGCGGGCCGATCGCCTGCGGCTGGCCGAGCAGCTTCGCCGCTTCCGCCGCCTTGGCATCGACGTCGATCTGATATGTGAGCTGAGGCTCGGTTTTGACCCAGCCGTCCACGCCGACCGCCGCGCCGGCATAGTTGACGGTGCCGTTGACCGTCATCCGCGCCAGCGGCCCTTTGATCGCGACTGCGCCACGCGTGTCGGCGCCGGCGAGCGACACCGACAGGTCGGTATCCATGTCGCCCGATAGATCGGCGATCTCGCCCTTGCCCTCTACCGCGAAGCCGAAGGCATCGCCAGCCGACGCGCTGGCGAGCGTAACCTTGTCACCGCCATAGACACCGTTGGCGCGCACATTGCCGAACACGCGGCCTTCGTTGAGCAACTGCTTGGCGGCGACGGTGAAGCGCACCGTCGGCCCGGCCTCGCCCTTGGCGGACGGACGCGTGGAATCGCCGCGCAGCCGGTCGAAGTTGATCCGGTCGGCAACAAAGGTCGCGTCGATCGGCTGCCCCTCGGCGAGCGGGTAACGGGCGGTGGCGACATAGGGACTACCATCGAACCGGCCGCGCAAGGCCGGCAGGGTCACCACATCGTCGACCATCGTCATCGGGCCAGCCAGAGTCAGCGCCGGCAGCCCGCGCGGTGAGCCGATCTCGAAGGCCGCGAGCGTCGCGCTCGGCTGCGGCACCTCTGCGGAGAGCGTGCCGCGCACCCGCAGGCCCTGCGTCCCCGGCGTATCGATCGTGCCCTGAAAAACGCCGAGCCCACCAGCGGGCAGCACGAAGGCGGTGCGTCCTACCGTCAGCACCTGATTGGCGAGCTTCAGCGGCGCATCGACCCGGCCGAGCGCCGCCTTGCCGTAGCTCAACCGACCAACGCTGAGCAGCAGGTCGGCGGCATAGCCTCCGGGGATCGTGAAGGGCTCGGTGTCGTCGCCGCTGTCAGGCGACTGCCAGCGTTCAGCATCCAGCGTATCGAGATTGAGCCGTCCGCTGAGCGCCGTGGCCTCGGCGAAACGTGCCGTTACCTCGCCGCCGATCCTGCTGCCACCGACGCTGCCGCTGAGGTTGGCGAGGCGCAGCGCCTCGGTGGTGCCCGACACGACCGCGCGCAGGCTCATCGCCGCCGCCATTGCCGGCGAAGGCTCGCCGCTGTCCTTGTCGTCGACGAACTTCGCCAGCAGGCCGTCGAGCGATGGCGCGGACACGGTCAGCGTTCCGGCGATTTCCTGCGCGGCATCGGCCGCGACCTCGGGCAGCCGCCCGGCGAAGCTGATCTTGCCCGCCTTCTCGATGTCGGCATCGACCTTGAGGCCGCCGCCCATCGCATAGCTGGCCTTCAACGCCACCGGCAGCTTGTTCCAGACGAGCGTGCCGTCGATGCCGTATGGCCCGTCGAGGCTCGGCACCGACAATTGCACGTCGATGTCGTCGATGCGCAGCTCCGATCCCGTCGCGGCGCGCTTGATCAGGGTGCCGTTCTCGATGCGGAAATCGGCGATCTCGAGCTGCGTTTCCGACTTCGCCGCCTTGGCGTCGTCGGGCCGCGACCAGTTGTTGCTGCCATCGGCGTAGGAGACCAGCAGCACCACCGGCGTCTTCAGCGCGATATAGTCGACCTCCGCCTTGCCGCCGAGCAGGGGCCAGAAGGCGACGGCGGCGGCCAGCTGATCGGCACGGATCAGCGGCTGGCGCTCGGCGCCAAAGCCGGTGATCGCGACCTTGTCGACGACCAGCGACGGCCGCGGGAACAGCGCGAAGCGCAGCTGGCCCTCGACCGCGACGTCATAGCCGGTGGCGTCCTCGACCGCCGCGATCATCTGCGGCTTGAACCAGCTCCAGTCGATGAAATAGGGCACCCCTGCCACCGTGGCGGCGAGCCCCGCGACCACGCCGGCGCCGATCCAGACCTTGCGAACCGCCATGAAGCCCTTCTCTCGCGAAGCCGCTGAATCGCGACTGAACGCTACCCTGGGTAACGCTCGAAGGCGTGGATTTCATTCAGCTGCTTCACCCACGGCAGCCGCTCCGCCGCCTGAATCTGCGCGCCGGGCGCCATGTCGGCGGCGTTGTCGAGCGTCGAGGACTGGATGTCGACGACGCCGGGGAAGACCGGCGCGTTGCGGTAGAACAGGCCGGTGCCGCAGGTGCCGCAGAAATCGCGGCGGCCATGCTCCGACGACTTATACGTCACCGGCGTGCCCTTGATGCGCACCTGAGCTTCCTTGAAGGCGATCCAGCCGACCATCGGCGCGCCGGCGCAGCCGCGGCAGTCGGTGCAGTGGCAGAGCGCGTGATGCTCGGGCTCGCCTTCTGCTTCATAGCTGATCGCACCGCAGTGACACTTACCAGTGAGCATGATGATCGCCTTTCCGCGCTTGCCGTGGAGATATCTGTTCCCTAACTGTTCGTGCGTGAGCGTGCCAGTCCCCAATCCCGAACCCGGCTATCTGCGCGGTCTCAATGCGCCGCAGCGCGAGGCCGTGCTGACCACCGAGGGCCCCGTGCTGGTGCTGGCGGGCGCCGGCACCGGCAAGACCAGCGCGCTGACCGCGCGGCTCACCCATCTCGTCGCGACGCGGAAGGCGTGGCCGAGCGAAATTCTCGCCGTCACCTTCACCAACAAGGCGGCGCGCGAGATGCAGCACCGCGTCGGCCGGATGATCGGCGACGCGGTCGAGGGCATGCAGTTCCTCGGCACCTTCCACTCGGTCGCGTCGCGGATGCTGCGCCGCCATGCCGAGCTGGTGGGCCTCAAGTCCAACTTCACCATCCTCGACACCGACGACCAGTTGCGCCTGCTGAAGCAGATCATCGCCGCCGCCGATCTCGACGAGAAGCGCTTGCCGGCGCGCGTACTCGGCGGGCTGATCGACAAGTGGAAGAACCGCGGCTGGACGCCCGAGAAGCTGCCCGAGGACGAAACCTTCGCCTTCGCCGACGGGCGCGGCCGCGATTTGTACGCCGCCTATCAGGCGCGGCTGCTCGCTTTGAACGCCGCCGACTTCGGCGACCTGCTGCTGCACATGCTGACCATCTTCATGAAGCACCCCGATGTGCTGGCGCAGTATCAGCAGCGCTTCAAATATGTGCTGGTCGACGAATATCAGGACACCAATGTCAGCCAGTATCTGTGGCTGCGGCTGCTCGCCCAGGAGCGGAAGAACATCTGCTGCGTCGGCGACGACGACCAGTCGATCTATTCGTGGCGCGGCGCCGAGGTCGCGAACATCCTGCGCTTCGACCAGGATTTCCCCGGCGCCAAGGTCATCCGGCTGGAGCAGAATTACCGATCGACCGGCCATATCCTCGGCGCCGCCGGCGGGGTCATCGCCAAGAACAGCGGCCGGCTCGGCAAGGAGCTGTGGACCGAGGCGGAGGGCGGCGAGAAGGTCAGCGTCCTCGGCGTGTGGGACGGGCCCGAGGAAGCGCGCTGGATCGGTGACGAGATCGAGAAGCTGCAGCGGCAAGGCCATTCGCTCAACGACGTCGCCATCCTCGTCCGCGCGCAGTTCCAGACGCGCGAGTTCGAGGACCGCTTCATCTCGATCGGCCTGCCCTACAAGATCGTCGGCGGTTTCCGCTTCTACGAGCGCGCCGAGATCCGCGACGCGCTCGCCTATTTCCGCGTCGTTGCGCAGCCGGCCGACGACCTTGCCTTCGAACGGATCGTCAACACGCCGAAGCGCGGCCTTGGCGACAAGAGCCTGCAGCGGCTGCACAGCTATGCGCGGGCGCAGAATATCGCGCTGACCAGCGCGGCGGCGGCGCTGACCGAGACAGATGAGCTGCCGGCGGCCGCCCGGCGGGCGCTGAGCGGCGTCGTGCAGGACATCGCCCGCTGGCGCGGCCAGCTCGACGACCTGCCGCATGCCGAACTGGCGCGGCTGATCCTCGAGGAATCGGGCTATATCGCGATGTGGCAGGCCGACCGCTCGGCGGAGGCCGCGGGGCGGCTGGAAAACCTCCAGGAACTCACGCGAGCGATGGAGGAATATGAGAACCTCGCCGCCTTCCTCGACCATGTCGCGCTGGTCATGGAGAATGAGCAGTCGGACGCCACCGCCAAGGTGACGATCATGACGCTCCATGCCGCCAAGGGCCTTGAGTTCGACAATGTCTTCCTCGTCGGTTGGGAGGAAGGCGTCTTCCCCAGCCAGCGCTCGCTCGACGAGGGTGGCAACGCCAGCCTCGAGGAGGAGCGGCGCCTCGCCTATGTCGGCATTACGCGGGCGAAGCGGAAGGCCTACATCCTCCACGCCGCCAACCGCCGCATCTACGGCCAATGGACCTCGTCGATTCCGTCGCGCTTCGTCGGCGAGCTCCCCGACGAGCATATCGACGTCGACACGACGATGAGCGGCGGCGCGAGCCTATGGCGCGCCGCCCTTTCCGACCGCGAGAGCTTCTTCGACGTCGGCCGCGGCACCGGGCGCGGGCCCGGTTGGTCACGCGCCGCCGCGCAGGGCGGCATTCCCAAGACGCGCGGGCCGCTGCTCGAGGCGAAGGCCAGCGCGGTCAGCGTCGGCAATCCGGGCCGCAAGGACGTGAGCGTCGGGCTGCGCGTGTTCCACAGCAAGTTCGGCTACGGCAAGATCACCGCGATTGACGGCAACAAGCTGGAGATCGACTTCGAGAAGGCCGGGCAGAAGCGCGTGCTCGACAGCTTCATCGAACTGGTTACCTGACCCCTCTCCCTTGAGGGGAGAGGGGCTGCTATGTCCGTCGCTATGACCGACACCTGGAAAATCACCCTCCCCTGCACCCGTGAGGAAGGCGAGGACCTCGCCGGCGAGGTGCGCCTCGCGTCGGGGCGCGAGCCGCCGGTGATCGCCACCGAGGAGGCCGACGAGCGCGATCCCGAGCGCTGGCTGCTTACCGCCTATGTTGAGGACGCGCCCGACGATGTGCTGATCGCCGACCTGCTGGCGCTGGCACCGAGCGCCACGCGCGCCGACATGCTCATCGAGAAGCTGGCGGCGCAGGACTGGCTGACGATGAGCCAGGCGGGGCTGGAGCCGATCACCGCGGGGCGCTTCCACGTCTATACCGCCGCGCACGCCGACAGCCTGCAACCCGGCCAGATCGGCATCCGCATCGAGGCGGGACAGGCGTTCGGCACCGGGCAGCATGCGACCACCGCCGGTTGCCTGACGATCCTCGACCGGCTGGCCAACGAAGGCCGTGACTTCACCGACGTGCTCGATCTCGGCACCGGCAGCGGCATCCTCGCGCTCGGCATCGTCAAGCGCTGGCCGCAGGCGAAGATCATCGGCAGCGACATCGATCCCGTGTCGGTCGACGTCGCGATCGAGAATGTCGAGGTGAACGGCGAGCGGGTCGGCCGCGGCGCGGGCGAGATCGAGCTGGTCGCGGCGGACGGCTTCGACCACGAACGGCTGCGGGCGCGGGCGCCCTATGATCTGGTGACGGCGAATATCCTCGCGGGGCCGCTGGTGGCGCTGGCGGCGGATATCGCTTCGGTTATGGCGCCCGGCGGCACACTCTTGCTCGCCGGGCTGCTCAACGACCAGGCCGCCGATGTACTGGCGGCCTATGAGGCGGCGGGATGCCGCCTCGTCGACACGCATGTCGCCGGCGACTGGCCGACGCTCATGCTGGTACGCGAACGCAACTGAAGCTTACGGGCGCCAGGCGTGGAAGAGCGAGGTCTGCGTCTCGGCGACGAAGCTCGGGAAGCGGCGCGAGGTGCGCGTCAGGCGCAGCGCACCCTGCTCGATGCGCGGCGCGGCGGCGGTGTCGCGAACCATATCGGTCTGCGTGAAGGCTGCGGGAGTCATGTTTCTATTCTTTCCTGTCTGCCGGCGGTGATTTACCGGCCCGGCATGATCTGAATAGAGGCAAATAACCAAAATGAGCAGGCGCGGAGGTCGAGCAGCAGCCATGCACTGACTGCATGCGTCCACCTTAACGCTTTCTTCGTAGACTGGTTATTCGGCTCGGGCGACGATTTCGAGCCAGCCCGCTTCGTCGGTGACCGCGACGCCAAGCGCTGCCGCCTTGGTAAGCTTCGAACCAGCACCCGGCCCCGCGATAACCAAATCGGTTTTGTCCGACACCGAACCGGCCACCTTCGCCCCCAGCCGCTCCGCCTGCGCCTTCGCCTCATCGCGGCTGAACGCGGTGAGGCTGCCGGTGAACACCAGCGTCTTGCCGGAGACTTCCGACGCCTTGGTTTCGAACACCACGTCGGCGGGCGTCACCTGCGCGAGCAGGTCGGCGAGCACCTCGCGGTTGTGCGGCTCCGCCCAGAAGTCGACGAGCGCGCTCGCCACCTCGGGGCCGATGCCCGGCACCGCGATCAGCGCGGCGAGCCCGGCGGCCACCCGGCGCGCATGCTTTTCTTCGGTCTCGCCGATCACCGGCTCGGCGAGCGGCCCCTCCCGCTCAGCCACACACTCATCGAGCTTCGCGACCAGCGCGTCCCAGCTGCGGTAGGCGCGCGCCAGATCGCGTGCCGTCACCTCGCCGACGTGGCGGATGCCGAGCGCGAACAGAAAGCGGTCGAGCGGCGGCGTGCGCTTCGCGTCGATGGCAGCGATGAGGTTGTTCGCCGAGACTTCCGCCCAGCGCTCGCGCTGCGCGAGGCTTTCGGCGTCGAGGCGGAAGATATCCGCCGGCGAATGCAGCAGCCCGTCGTGGAAGAAGCTCTCGATGCTGGTCATGCCCAGCCCCTCGATGTCGAGCGCGTGGCGCGACACGAAGTGGCGCAGCCGCTCGACGCGCTGCGCGCCGCAGATCAGGCCGCCGGCGCAGCGATAATCGACCTCCCCCGCCTCGCGCTCGGCCGCCGAGCCGCAGATCGGGCATGCTTGCGGGAAGACATAGGGCTCGCGCGGCTCGTCACGGGTCAGATTCTCGACGATCTGCGGGATGACGTCGCCGGCGCGCTGCAGCACAACGCGATCACCGGGGCGCACGCCCAGCCGATCGATCTCGTCGGCGTTGTGCAGGGTGGCGTTGGTGACGACGACGCCACCCACCGTCACCGGCTCCAGCCGCGCCACCGGCGTCAGCTTGCCGGTGCGGCCGACCTGGATGTCGATGGCGTTGAGCGTGGTCTGCGCCTGCTCCGCCGGGAATTTATGCGCGATCGCCCAGCGCGGCGCGCGCGCCACCTGCCCCAGCCGTGCCTGCCAGTCGAGCCGATCGACCTTGTAGACGACGCCGTCGATGTCGAACGGCAGGTCAGCGCGCGCCTTTTCGATGCCGGCATAGTGCGCCAGCGCAGCTTCGGTGTCGGCGACGCGCACCAGCCCGTCGCTGACCGGCAGGCCCCAGCTCTCGATCGCCTTCATCACGCCCGTCTGCGTGTCGGCGGGCAGCGCTGAGGTGTCGCCCCAACCGTGCGCGAGGAAGCGCAGCGGGCGCGAGCGGGTGATCTCGGGGTCTTTCTGGCGCAGCGAGCCGGCGGCGGCATTGCGCGGGTTGGCGAACACCCGCTCGCCGGCCAGCCGCTCATTGAGCGCCGCGAAGTCGGCCTTGGTCATATAGACCTCGCCGCGCACCTCGAAGATTTCGGGCGGATTTCCGGCCATCACGTTGGGAATGTCGGCCATGGTGCGGACGTTGGCGGTGACGTCCTCGCCCACCGACCCGTCGCCGCGCGTCGCGGCGCGGACCAGCCGGCCCTTCTCGTAGCGCAGCGAGCAGGACAGGCCGTCGATCTTCGGCTCGGCGGTCAGCGCCACCTCGGCCTCGGCGCCGAGGTTGAGGAAGCGACGCGCGCGGCCGACGAAATCCTCGACATCCTCTGCGTTGAACGCGTTGTCGAGGCTGAGCATCGGCCGCGCGTGCGACACCTTCGCCAGATGCTCGGATGGTGCGGAGCCAACCAGTTCGGACGGCGAATCCGTCCGCTTCAACCCTGGAAAACGCTCTTCCAGTTCCCGGTTGCGCCGCATCAGCGCGTCATACTCAGCGTCCGACACCGTCGGCGCATCGAGCTCGTGATAGGCGCGGTTATGCGCGGCGATCTCGTCCGCGAGCCGCGCCAATTCGGCGGCCGCCTCCAGCTCGGTCAGCTTCTCGACAGGGATCACGCCTCGCTCCGCGCCAGCAGCTTGCCCGCCTGCGCGCGCGCCTCGTCGGTAACGGTGGCGCCGGACAGCATGCGGGCGATCTCTTCCTGCCGCTCGGCATCGCTGAGCGGGCGAACATCGGTGCGAGTGACCTCGCCGCTACTCGACTTGGCGATGCGCCATTGATGGTCGCCGCGCGCCGCCACCTGCGGGCTGTGCGTGACGACCAGCACCTGCGTACCCTGCGCGAGCCGCGCCAGCCGCTCGCCGATCGCGCTCGCCACCGCACCGCCGACACCGCGGTCGATCTCGTCGAAGATCATCGTCCCCGCCGTCTTGGTCTCGGCCAAAGCCACCTTCAGCGCGAGAATGAAGCGCGACAACTCGCCTCCGCTCGCGATCTTGATGAGCGGCGCGAAGGGCGATCCGGGATTGGTCGAAATCTCGAACTCGACGCGGTCGGCGCCTGAGGGCGACCATTGCCCTTCGCCCAGCGGCTCAACGACGGTGCGGAAGCGCGCCGCATCGAGCTTAAGCGGTGCCAGTTCACCCGCCACTGCCTTGTCGAGCGCCACCGCCGCCTTCGCGCGCGCGGTCGACAGCGCGGCGGCAGCGGCCTCGAACGCAGCGCGTGCCTTGCCGACGGCCACCGCCAATTTCTCGACGCGTTCCTCGCCGGCACCGATCGCCTCTGCCCGCGCGCCCAGTTCCGCCGCCAGGTCGGCGAGCGCATCGGGTTCGACGCGATGCTTGCGCGCGAGGCCGCGCAGTTCGAACAGCCGCGCCTCGACCGAGTCGAGCCGCGCCGGGTCATAAGCCATCGCCTCGGCGGCGGCGGCGAGCTTGTCCTCCACCTCGCCCGCCTCGGTCAGCGTGCGGTCGAGCGCGACCAGCGCCTCGTTGAGCAGCTCATGCTCGCCGGAGAGCCGCTCGAGCCGCCGCGCCGCCTGGCGCAGCTGCGCGAAGCCGCCGTCCGAACCGTCGAGCAGCTGCGTGACGCTCGACATATCCTCGGCAAGCCGCTGGCCCTTCATCATCGACGACCGCGCCTCGGCCAGCTCGGCTTCCTCGCCCGGCAATGGCTTCAGCGCGTCGAGCTCGCTCACCGCATGGCTCAGCCACTCGCGATCACGCAGCCCCGCTTCCAGCGTTTCGCGCGCGGTCGCCAGCGCCGTCTCCGCCTCGCGCCAACCGGTATAGGCCGCCGTCACGCTCGCCACGTCGAGCCGCCCGAAGGCGTCGAGCAGCGCGCGGTGGCCGCGGGCGTTCAGGAGGCCGCGGTCGTCATGCTGGCCGTGAATCTCGATCAGGGTCGCACCGACGTCGCGCAGCAGCGTCGCCGACACCGGCTGGTCGTTGATGTAGCCGCGGCTGCCGCCATCGGCCTTCACCTGCCGGCGCAGGATCAGCAGATCGTCCGATTCGAGGTCGTTTTCCGTCATCAGGCGGCGCGCGGCATGGTCGGCGCCGATCTCGAAGCTGGCGGTGACGCTCGCCTGTGTGGCGCCACTGCGCACCAGCCCGGCGTCGGATCGCGCACCCAGCGCCAAGCCAAGGCTGTCGAGCAGGATCGACTTGCCCGCGCCGGTCTCGCCGGTGAGCACACCCAAGCCCGGCGCAAAGTCGAGGGTGAGCGCCTCGATCAGCACCACATCGCGAATGGTGAGCGAGCTCAGCATGCCCGCGACCCCTCTCGCCGCCTTAGGCGGCGTGCTTCTGGACGAGCTTGTATGCGCGCTCGTACCACTTCGAGCCCGGATAGTTATAGCCGAGCACCGCCGCGGCCTTCTTCGCTTCCTCGGGGATGCCGAGCGCGAGATAGGATTCGACCAGCCGCTCCAGTGCCTCGGGCACATGAGTGGTCGTGTCGTACTTCTCGGTCACTGACCGGAAGCGGATGATCGCGCCGAGATACTGGCCCTGGCTCTGATACCAGCGGCCGATATCCATCTCCTTGCCGGCGAGGTGGTCGCGGGCGAGGTCGATCTTCAGGCGCGCATCCGACGCATAGTCGGTATTCGGATAGCGGCGGACCAGCTCGGTCAGCGCGTCGAGCGCCTGCTGCGTCACCTTCTGGTCACGCTCGACGCCGATGATCTGCTCATAATAGCAGACGGCGATCAGATAATAGGCGTAGGGCGCGTCCTTGTTGCCCGGATGCAGCGACAGGAAGCGCTGGGCGGCGAGCGTGGCCTCCTGATATTCACGGCCCATGTAATAGCTGAAGGCGCTCATCAGCTGCGCGCGGCGCGCCCAGACCGAATAGGGATGCTGGCGTTCGACCTCGTCGAAGATCGCGCCGGCGTCCTTGTACCGCTTCTTCTCCAGCGTTTCCTTGCCGAAATTGTAGAGCGTCTCCACGTCGCGGGCGACATAGGACTGGTCGGCCTTGGTGGCGTCGCTCGTCTTGGAGCAGCCGGCAACGCCAAGGGCGGCAACGGCAAGGGCAAGGGCGGCGGCGCGGGACAGGCGGGACTGGCTCATGGCACCCTCTTTAGCGGGCGCTTCACGACCCGCCAAGCGGTGCGGTGACGGCGCGACCCGGCGTCGCTATGGAAGGGTGCAATGCTAAGGGTCCTGACGCTCTCCACTCTCTATCCGAACGCGGTTCGGCCCACCTTTGGTGTGTTCATCGAGGGACAGACGTCGCGCCTCGCGGCGCGGCCCGATGTCGACCTGCGCGTGGTGTCGCCGCTCGGCCTGGCGCCCTTTCCGTTCGACCGCGGCGCGCAGCATGCGGCGCTGAAGACACTGCCGCGCGAAGAGGATTGGAACGGCGTGCGCGTCCTGCGCCCGCATTTCCTCGCGATTCCGTCGATCGGCTGGCGCTTCAACCCGGCATTCGTCGAGGCGGCGGCGTTGCGCGCGGTCGAGCGGCTGCGCTCGCAGGGCTTCGTCCCCGATGTGATCGACGCCGAATTCTTCTTCCCCGACGGCATCGCCGCGGCCCGCCTCGGCAAGCGGCTCGGCATTCCGGTGTCGATCAAGGCGCGCGGCAGCGACATCCATTATTGGGGCGAACGGCCGAAGGTGCGGGCGCAGCTGGTCGAGGCCGCCGATTCGGCCGACGGCCTGCTTGCCGTGTCCGAGGCGATGAAGGCCGACATGGTCGCGCTGGGCATGCCCGCCGAGAAGATCAGGGTTCACTATACCGGCGTCGATCTCGACCGCTTCCGCCCGCAGGACCGATGGGAGGCCAAGGCGAAATACGGCATCACCGGGCTGCTGGCGGTCAGCGTCGGCAATCTCATCCGCCTGAAGGGCCATGAGATCGCCGCGGGCGCGGTCGGCAAGATGAAGGGGCTGACCCTGTTCGTCGTCGGCACCGGCGACGACGAGATGTGGATCCGCCGTCAGGCCGCCGCCACCGAGGAGCCGCGGCGCATCCGCTTCCTTGGCACGGTGCCGCATGCCGAAATGCCCGACCTGCTCGCCGCCGCCGACCTGCTGGTCCACGCCTCGGCGCGCGAGGGGCTGGCGAACGTGTGGGTCGAGGCGCTGGCCTGCGGCACGCCGGTGGTCGCCAGCGATGTCGGCAGCATCCGCGAGGTCATCGACCGGCCCGAAGCCGGCCGTATCGTATCGGAACGCAGCGCTGGCGCCTTTGCCGGTGCGATCGGCCGGCTGCTGTCGCAGGAGCCCGACCCAGACGCCGCGCGCCGCACCGCCGAACGCTTCGGCTGGGCGCGCAATACCGAGACGCTCTACGCCCATCTGGCGGGGATCGCCGGGCGCTGAGCGTGCCGTTGGCGAATAGTCCAACCCGGACTATCATGCGGCGGTTGAACGCCTTTCCGAAAGGCACCGTCATGAAGAGGGTCGTCACTGCCGGCTTATTCGTTGCGTTAGCCGCCCTCGCCGCCCCGTCGCGCGCCGCCCCCGATGACGGCGATGCGCCCGCGCCAACGGTCGGCGCCATCCACGGCGAAGGCGCGAAGATCACCTGCCAGCGGGTCAGGCAGGTCGGATCACTGCTCCGGACGCGGAAGATTTGCCTGACCGCCGCGGAATGGGCCCGGCTCGGCGAGGAAGCGCAGCGCAAGACTGACGGGCTGCAGTCGAGCAATATCGGCGGCAACGACGGCTGTAAGGTCGGCCAGCCCTGCTAAGGGTCTAAAGCGGCAGGAGCGCCGCCACGACCAGCCGCCCCTCGCCCGCCAGCATCGTGTAGGTTCGCGCGGCGGCTTTTGAATCCATCAGCTCGACGACGAGGCCGCGCGCGACGAACGCCTCCATCACGTCCTTTGCCGGGCGCCGCATCGTGGCGCCGGTGCCGAGCAGGATCACCTCGACCGGCTCATCGCCGAGCGGCGCAAAGCTGTCGGCGGTCAGGTCGTCGAGCGTCGTCACCGGCCAGTCGATGGCACGCGTCGGCGTGACCAGCACGCCGCCGGCATAGTGCTGGCCGGACACGCGGAAACCGCCGGCGGCATAGCCCTGGATGACCGGCGCGCTGCCCGCCGGCGCCTGCTGTTCGAAGCGCGGCGGCACGCCGGTCAGGCGCCCTTCTTCTCGGCCTTCGCGGTCGCGTCGTCGGGGGCGAAGGTCTTGCTGGACACGCCGAGCGAGATCAGCAGCGACGACGACACGAACACCGACGAATAGGTGCCGATGACGATGCCGAGCAGCATCGCGGCAGCGAAGCCGAAGATCACGTCGGGGCCGAAGAACAGCAGCGAGGCCAGCGCGAGGCTCAGCGACGTCGTCGTTGCATAGGTGCGCGACAGCGTCTCGTTGACCGACAGATCGATCAGCGGGCCGATATCCATCTGCCGGTATTTGCGCAGATTCTCGCGGATTCGGTCATCGATGACGACCTTGTCGTTCAAGGAATAGCCGATGATTGTCAGCACCGCGGCGACGATGTTGAGGTCGAACTCGAGCTGCGTCAGCGCGAAGAAGCCGAGCGTGACGGTCACGTCGTGGATCAGCGCGACGATCGTCGACACGCCGAAATGCCATTCGAAGCGCGCCCAGGTGAACAGCACGATCGCCGCCATCGACAGGACGATCGCCCAGGCGCCGTCGCGCAGCAGTTCGTCGGATACCTTGCCCGACACCGTCTCGACGCGCGCGAACGACACGTCGGGATGGTTGGCGCGCAGCGCGGTCTGCACGCGCTGCACGGTGCGCTGCACCGCCACCTCGTCGCCCGGCGGCAGCGGCAGGCGGATCAGCACATTCTGCAGCCCGCCGAAATTCTGCAGCGCCGAGGTGCCGACGCCGAGGCTGTCGACGTTGGTGCGCAGCTCGTCGAGCTGCACCGGCTGATCGAAGCGCGCGTCGATCATCAGGCCGCCGACGAAATCGACGCCGAGATTGAGGCCGCGGGTCGCGACCAGCGCGATCGAGCCGATGGTCAGCAGCAAGGTGAAGGCGAACGCCACCCAACGCAGGCGGACGAAGCGGAAGTTGGTATTGTCGGGGACGACCTTGAGCAGGCGCATGATCAGGCTTCCCGATCCAGAATGAGAGAGGTGCGCATCAGACGACCAACGTGGTCGGGCGCGAGCGCAGCCAGTGAGAGGCGAGCATGCGGGTCACGGTGACCGCGGTAAACACCGAGGTGGCGATACCGATCGACAGCACCACCGCGAAGCCCTTGATCGGGCCCGAGCCGAACCAGAACATCACGACCGCCACGATGATGTTCATCGAGTTGGCGTCCCAGATGGTGCGGCTGGCTTCCTTGAAGCCGGTCTCGATCGCGTTGGCGATGTTGCGGCCCTTGCGCTGCTCCTCGCGGATGCGTTCGTTGATCAGCACGTTGGCGTCGACCGCGGCGCCGATGGTCAGCACCATGCCGGCGACGCCGGGCAAGGTTAGCGTGGCGCCTGTGACAGACATGATCGCCATGATCAGGAAGATGTTCAGCACCAGCGCAATGTTCGCGTAGAGGCCGAACCGGCCATAGGTCAGGAACATGAACAGCCCGACCGCGACCACGGCGATGGCCGAAGCGATGATGCCGGCGCGGATCGAGTCGGCGCCGAGGTCGGGACCGACGGTGCGCTCCTCGACCACCGTCAGCTCGACCGGCAGCTTGCCCGAGCGCAGCAGGATGGCGAGCTCGTTGGCGGTTTCGGTGGTGAAGCTGCCCTGGATGATGCCCGAGCCGCCCAGAATGGGCTCGTTGATGTTCGGTGCCGAGATGACACGGCCGTCGAGGACGATCGCGAACGGCTTACCGACATTCTCAGTGGTGGCGCGCGCGAAACGCTTGCCGCCGGCGCTGTCGAAGCGGAACGACACGACCGGCACGCCATCCTGGAACGACGGGGCGGCGTCGATCAGCTGATCGCCGCTGATGATGGCGCGGCGCTTGACCGCGACGTTGCCGGCGCCCTCGGCATTCGGCAGCACCTCGCTGCCCGCCGGCGCACGGCCGGCGGCGACGTCGGCGGCATCGGCTTCGACATCGACGAGCTTGAACTCGAGCTTGGCGGTCTTGCCGAGCAGCGCCTTCAGCTGCGACGGGTCCTGCAGGCCCGGGACCTGCACGACGATACGGTCCTTGCCCTGGCGGATGATCGTCGGCTCGCGCGTGCCGAGTTCGTCGATACGGCGGCGGATGACTTCGACCGCCTGCTGCATCGCGCTGTCGATGTTCGCCGACAGGCCCGAGGCGGTGATGGTGAGCACGATGCGGCTGCCGTCGATGACCTCGACGTTTAGGTCGCGCTGGCCGGTGACGCCGACCGGCTGGCTGATCCCGCGCATCGCTTCCACGGCGCGGTCGACGTCGTTGACGTCGCGCACCAGGAACGTCAGCCGGTCGTTGCGCAGCGACATGTCGCCGAACGAGATGCGGCCACCCGGGGCACTGCGCAGCTCGGCGCGAACGGTTTCCTCAAGCGTATCCAGCCGCTGCTTGCGCACGTCGGCGGTGTCGGCTTCGAGCAGGATGTGGCTGCCCCCGCGCAGGTCGAGACCCAGGTTGATCTGGGCCTTCGGCACCCCGTCCGGCAGCGCGGTCAGCACCGACCGCGGGAGGAAGTTGGGGAGCGAAAGCAGGATGCCGAGCACCAGGACGGTGATCGTGCTCCAGATCTTCCAACGCGGGAAATTGAGCATAAGGGTTATTTCGCCCCGTCGTTGGCGGCGGTCTGCGCGCCGACGCTCGACAGCGTCGACTTCACCACGCGGACCTTGACGGTCGGGGCGATCTCCACCTCGACCTCATTGTCCTGGACGCGCACGACCTTGCCGATCAGGCCGCCCGAGGTGACGACGTTGTCGCCCTTCTTCACCGCCTCGATCATCGCGCGATGTTCCTTCATCCGACGCTGCTGCGGCCGGATCATCAGGAAATAGAAGATCACGAAAATGAAGATGAGCGGCAGGAACTGCATGAAGGCGCTGGCGCCGCTGGGGCCCGCTGCCGTCTGGGCGTAGGCCGGAGAGATAAACATGAGGATTGCCTTTGATGCGATTGGCGGGCGATTTGGCGCGCGACTATACAAATGCAAGGCGCTTGCGCAATGATCGACCCACCCCGCGACATTTCGGCCACGCTGGCGCGCATCGCCGACGCCCTCGATCGGCTGGCCCCGCCGCCCCCGCCAACGGCCGACCCGACGGCGGCCAGTGCCTATGTCTGGTCGGGTACCGAACTGCGCGCCGTCGAGTCCCTGCGCGCCCAGCCGCTCGACCGGCTGCTCGGCATCGACGCGCAGAAAGCGGCGGTGCTGGCCAACAGCGACCGCCACGCCCGTGGCCTTCCGGCGCACGACATCCTGCTGTGGGGGTCGCGCGGCATGGGCAAGAGCGCGCTGGTCAAATCGGTGCACCGTGCGCTGACCGGGAATGGGCTCGGCCTCGTTGAGGTGGCGCGCGACGACATCACCACCCTGCCCGCGCTGTTCCGTCGCTTGCGCGGCGTCGATCGGCGTTTCCTGCTGTTCATCGACGATCTGAGCTTCGAGGCGAACGAGAGCGAATACAAGGCGCTGCGCTCGGTGCTCGAAGGCGGCGTCGAGGCGCGGCCGGACAATGTTCGCCTCTACGTCACCTCGAATCGCCGCCACCTGGTGCCGCGCGATGCCGCGGAGAATGAGGCGGCAACCGCGATCAACCCGCGCGACGTGATCGACGACCGGCTGGCGCTCTCCGACCGCTTCGGATTGAGTCTGGGTTTTCACGCCTGCGACCAGCCGACCTACCTCGCCATCGTCGAAGGCTATGCCGCACACTTCGGCCTGCCGTTCGACGAACATGACGCGCTGGCCTGGCAGGTGGGTCGCGGCAGCCGCTCGGGCCGCGTCGCGTGGCAATATGTGCAGGAACTGGCGGGGCGCGCGGGGAAGACGCTGGCCTGAAGCTCTAAGCAGACCCCCCACACCCAAATTTATCGTCATCCCCGCGAAGGCGGGGATCCATATCCCAGAGGCCCCGGCGTATGGATCCCCGCCTTCGCGGGGATGACGATGGATGGTGTGGTTAGCGGACAGGCCCCATCGTCATCACCGTCGCGGCCACGCCGATCGCATCCCACAGATTGCCCAGCCGGAGATTCTCATCCTCGGCATGCTGGCTGTTGTCGTGGTTCGCCAGCGACAGCGTGACGCTCGGCGCCGACAGCCCTTCGCGGAGCAGGTAGAGCGGCAGGCTGCCGCCGAGCGACGGCAGCACCACCGCATCGGCATGGACGGTGCGCACCGCCGCCGCCACGTCGCGGGCGAGCGGGTGACCGAGCGGCGTGCGCTCGGCGTTGTAGCCGCCGTGCTTCACCACCTTCGCGACCTTGCCATGCTGGCGACGCTCGTTGGGCGTCGGGTCCTTGTCGGTGACGAAGTAGCCCTGCTTGCGGATATGCGCGACGACCTTGTCGAACTGGCGCTGATGGTCGTTCCCGGCGACGAGGCGCATGTCGATCGTCGCCATCGCCGTCGAGGGCACCACGTTGCGCGCCTTCTCGCCGACATCGGCGCTGCGCACACCGTCGACGTTGAGCGACGGCTCGTGGGTCAGCTCGATGAGCGGGCGCTTGCCGCCTTCGGTCCAGCCGAGGAACAGATCGTCCTTCAGCGCCGCATCGCCATTCGGAACCGCGGCGACGGCGGCTTTTTCGGCGGCGGTGAGCGGCGTCACATCGTCATAGAAGCCGGCGACCGTCACCCGGCCGCTGTCATCCTTCATCGAGGCGAGCAGCTGCGACATCATCATCGCCGGGTTGGGCGCCCAGTTGCCGTAGTGGCCGCTGTGCAGCGGCCGTGACGGGCCATAGACAATGATATCCGCCGACAGCACGCCGCGCACCCCAAGCACCACCTGCTTGGCGCCGGTCTGGTGCGCGGGGCCGTCGAAAATCACCCAGCCGTCCGACTGAAGCATGTTCTTGTGGCGCTTGAGCAGGTCGCCGAGGTTGGGCGAGCCCGCCTCCTCCTCGCCCTCAAAGAAAATCTTGAGGTTGAACGCCGGCCGCTTGCCTTCGGCTTTCAGCGCATCGACCGCCGACAGGATCGCCATCACCCCGGCCTTGTCGTCCGATGCCGAGCGGCCATAGAGCCGCCAGTCTGGGTCGATCTTCGTGCCGGCGCTTGGCAGCGGAATTTCCTTGCCGCCCTTGTCGAGGCGCGCGGTGAGCAGCTTCGGCTCGAACGGCGCCGTCGACTTCCAGTCCTCGGGCGTCACCGGCTGGCCGTCGTAGTGGGCGTAGAGGATCAAGGTGCGCTTCGCGCCGGGCACCTTCCATTCGCCGTAGATCGCCGGCGGCACGGTTGGCCCGCTGCCTTCCAGCAGACGCGGCGACAGCCCGCGCGTGCGCATCATGCCGACGATATGGTCGGCGTTCCTGCGGATGTTGGGAATGTCCGAGGCGACGTTGGGGATCGCCAGCAGCTCGGCATATTCGGCGAGGATCTTTGACTGGTTCGCCGCCACCCAATCGGCCGGCGCAGCTGCCACGGGCGCCGCGATACAAGCCGCCAGCGCCATAAAACCCCACCGCATCGTCCGTCCCCCTTTGGCAATATCGGCCAAAGGCTAGACGGGCGGCGCGGGCCGGACCAGATGGCCCGGATAAACGGGCGTGATTATTCGGCGGTCGCCTTGACGATCTTGCCGGGGCTGCGCGGCGGCTCGCCCTTCGGCAGCGCGTCGATATGCTCCATGCCCGAGGTCACTTCGCCCCAGACGGTGTATTGCTTGTCGAGGAAGCGCGCGTCTTCGAAGCAGATGAAGAACTGGCTGTTCGCCGAGTGCGGATACGACGTGCGCGCCATCGAGCAGACGCCGCGGACATGCGGGGCGTCGGAGAATTCCGCCTGCAGATCGGGCTTGTCCGAACCGCCGCTGCCGGTGCCGGTCGGGTCGCCGCCCTGCGCCATGAAGCCGGGGATGACGCGGTGGAACACGACGCCGTCATAGAAGCCCTCGCCCGCCAGCTCGGCGATGCGCGCGACATGGCCCGGCGCGAGATCGGAGCGCAGGCGGATGACGACGTCGCCGGTCTCGAGCGTCAGGGTGAGGTTGGTCGGCTGGTCGGTCATCGGGGGCTACTCCTGGCCAAAACAGATGGCGCGCCCTGTCGCATGACCGCGGAGTCGGGTCAAACCAGCGCTTCCTCGACGTCCCTCAGCCGGTCCTTGCCGAACCACAGCTCGCCGCCGACGACGAAGCTGGGGATGCCGAAGGCGCCGGCGTCATAGGCGGCTTGCGTGTTCGCCATCAGCCGGTCCTTGACCTCCTGCGACTGCGCCAGCTCGAACAGCTTGTCGGCGGGCAGCCCGGCCTCGGCGATGGCGGCGGCGAGGATAGCGGGGTCGTCCATCTTGCGCCCCTCCTCCCACATGAAACGGAACATCGCCTCGACATATTCGGGAAGCACGCCCGCCACCTCGGCCGCCACCGCGGCGCGCATCAGCATCAGCGTGTTGACCGGGAAATGCGGGTTCATGTTGAACTTGGTCAGCCCATGCCGCGCGATGAAGCGCCGCATCTCGAGGCTCTCGTACGCCAGCTTGTTGGGGATGTTGGCGAAGGCCATCACCGGCGACTGGTTGCCGGTCATCTTGAACAGCCCGCCGAGCAGCACCGGCACATAGCGGAAGCGCTTGCCCGTGCGCGCCTCGATACCCGGCAGCACACGGTGCGTGAGATAGGCGTTGGGGCTGCCGAAATCGAAATAGAAGATCGGGTCGGTCATAGCGTTCACCAGCTTTCGCCAAAGGGACGGAGGTCGAGTTCGTGCGTCCAGGCATCGCGCGGCTGGCGGTGCAGCTGCCAGTAGGTTTCGGCGATCGACGCCGGGTCCATCAGCGTGTCGGGCGGCACCTCCTCGACACCGCGCGAGGCCATCATCCCGCGCACCCAGGCCGTATCGACGCCGGAATCGATGATCAGGTGCGCGACGTGAATGCCCTGCGGGCCCAGCTCGCGCGCCATCGCCTGCGCCGTCGCGCGCAACCCGGCCTTGGCTGACGCGAACGCCGCATAGCCCTTGCCGCCGCGTACCGAGGCGGTGGCGCCGGTGAAGAAGATCGAGCCCTGCCCGCGCGGCAGCATGCGTCGTGCCGCCTCGCGCCCAGCGAGAAAGCCGCCGTAGCAGGCCATTTCCCACACCTTGCGGAACACCCGCTCGGTGGTCTCCAGCAGCGGGAAATTCACATTGGCGCCGACGTTGAAGATCACCGCCTCCAGCGGAGCGTCGGCCTCGGCGGTATCGAGGAAGGCCGTGATCCCCTCCTCGGTGCGCGCGTCGAGCGTATGGCCGGTGAAACGGCCACCCGTCGCGGCGATCTCGGCGGCGAGATCGGCGAGCTTGTCGCCCTGCCGCCGTCCGCCATGCACCGCATAACCCTCGGCGGCAAAGCGGCGCGCGATGGCGGCGCCGATGAAGTCGCCCGCCCCGACGATCGCCACGCTGGCGTTCCGCGCTTCCATGCTCGCGACTCCTGTCAGTTCACTTTCAAGACTCGTAAGTCTTGAATCGGAACCCTGTCAATGGCAGGTTGCGCGGCATGAAATGGAATGATCTCGCGTCGGAGAATTGCTCGCTTGCCCGCTCGCTGGCCGTGGTCGGCGACCGCTGGACGCTGTTGATCCTGCGCGACGCCTTCCTGCGCGTCCGCCGCTTCGACGATTTCCAGGCGAGCACCGGCATCGCGCGCCGCGTGCTGGCCGAGCGGCTGCCCAAGCTGGTCGACGACGGCATCCTCGAAAAGCTGCCCTATCAGGAGCGGCCCATCCGCTACGAATATCGCCTGACCCCCAAGGGTCTCGACCTCTACCCGGTGATCCTCGCGCTCGTGCACTGGGGCGACGCGCATTACGCCGGCGAAGCCGGGCCGCCGCTCCTCCACCGCCACAAGGCGTGTGGCCATGTGTTTCGCTCGGAAGTGTGCTGTTCGGAATGCGGGGAGCAAGTGACCGCGCGTGATGTCGCCGTGGAACGCGCCGCCTGCTAACAGCGGCCTGGATGCTCGACGATCCGCTTTTCTACGCGTTCGCCATTCCGGCGGTCATCATCCTCGGGCTGGCGAAGGGCGGTTTCGCGGGGCTCGGCATCCTCGCAGTGCCGATGATGGCGCTGTCGGCCTCGCCGGTGCAGGCAGCATCGATCACCCTCCCCATCCTGATCGTGCAGGACGTGGTCAGCGTCTGGGCGTTCCGGCACAGCTGGGACGGCAAGATCCTCGCGCTGATGGTACCGAGCGCCGCGCTCGGTATCGCCGCCGGCTATGCGCTGGCCGCCTTCGTGTCGGCCGCCGCGGTCGAGCTGGCGGTCGGGCTCGTCTCGGTCGCCTTCGCCATCCTGCGCCTCGCCGCGCGCGGCAAAGAGCCGGCGGCGGGCCACTCCCCCACCGCCGGTGCCTTCTGGGGCAGCGTCGCCGGTTTCACCAGCCAGATCGCCCATGCCGGCGGGCCGCCATTCCAGATCTATGTGCTGCCGAGGAAGCTGGCGCGCGACACCTTCATCGGCACCAGCGCGCTGTTCTTCGCGATCATCAACTGGCTGAAGGTGCCTGCCTATGCCGCGCTCGGCCAGTTCACGCGCGAGAATTTGCTGACCGCCGCGGCACTGATGCCGCTGGCGATCGTCTCGACCTTCGCCGGCGTTTGGCTGATCCGCCGGATGCCGGCCGATCGCTTCTACACGCTGATCTACGTCTTGTTGCTAGTGGTCGGCGCCAAGCTGACGTGGGATGGAGCGACCGCATTGGCGGCTTGAGGAGGCGGGTTTTGGCGATCGAGGCGGTGATCTGGGATTTCGGCGGCGTGTTCACCACCTCGCCGTTCGAGGCGTTCGACCGCTACGAAAAAGCCAACGGCCTGCCACAAGGCCTGATCCGCAAGGTCAATTCGACCAATCCCGACGGCAACGCCTGGGCATTGTTCGAGCGCAACGACATCGACGCCGCCGGCTTCGACACGCTGTTCCACGAAGAATCATCGGCGCTCGGCCATCCGGTGCCGGGCCGCGAGGTACTGCCGCTGCTCGCCGGCGATCTGCGGCCGCGCGTCGTCGAGGCGCTGAAGGCCTGCAAGGCGCTCTACAAGGTCGGCTGCATCACCAACAACATGGCGACGATGCACAGCCCCGGCCCCGACGCAGGCGGCATGGCGGGCGCGATGGCGAGCCTGTTCCCGCTGTTCGACGCAGTGATCGAGAGCTCGAAGGCGGGCGTCCGCAAGCCCGATCCGCGTATCTACCTGATGATGTGCGAGCTGCTGAACGTCGAGCCGGCGGCGTGCATCTACCTCGACGACCTCGGCATCAACTGCAAACCGGCCGCCGCGCTCGGCATGCACGCGATCAAGGTGACCGACGAAGCCTCGGCGCTCGCCGCACTGTCCGCCGCGACGGGCCTCGCGCTCTAGAAGGGACCGCTGGTCTCGCGCACCACGCGGCGAATCGGCGCCTCGCCCGAGCGTGCCCGCCGCAGCCGGCTTTCGAGCGCGGCGATGCAGGCGTCGAGGTGAAGCGAGCACACGCCGACGTCGAGGTCGACGAACAGGGCGTCGATGCCGCGCAACTGCTCGACCACCGCCTCGAGGGCGACGATATCCTGTTCACTGGTCGTCACGCTTCCCCACTCGCGCACGCTACGTGCGTTTCGCCGGCGTTGCCGCGTCGGCGCTTTGACCGGGCTCAGAGCCCTGGCGCGCCGATTTCCCCCCGACGCACCGGGACTCGCCCGATGTCCCCATCATAGCATGCGGCGACCGGGGGTCTGTCGCCTAGGCGACACTCGCATCGAATGGGATGTGGGGGCGCGGCTGCGACAGGCCGCGATAAGCTACGGGCTGCCCGTCGGCGACCGGCGCTGAACAGCAGCCGGGCCGCGCCCCCCGAACCTATCAACGACCGCCGCCGCCGCAGGTTGCGATCAAAATTTCAGTTCGGAAACCAACGGCTTCAGCTTCGTTGAGGGTGGATGCGACGGAAGGCTGAAAAACGCGGAGCGATGGCAATAGCCGCCCTTTGGGCGCTGTTTATCTACGCGTCGGTGTTCAGCGACTGGCTGGAGCCGGCCGGCGGCAGCCTGCTCGCCGAGGCGCAGGCCTCCTCCTACCTCGACTAGCCAAGCGCCCGCACGTCGACCACGCGGTCGATCAGCGCCTCATCGACCGGGACCTGACCGTCCAGCATCAGCATCGCGAGGCCGTGCGCGATCGACCAGGCTTGCAGCGCAAAGGCGGCGGGATCGCGGCCGGGGGGCGCCAGCGCGGCCGATGCCTCGCGGAGCATCGACATCGGATTGTCGGCGCACATCTCACCCGCATGGGCCGCCCCATGCGCGAAGATCAGCCGGAATAGGCCTGGGTTGGCGAGCGCGAACCGCACATATTCAGCGCCGGTCGCGGCAAAGCCGGCACTGCCCCCACCCGCACGCTCCGACGCCGCCTGCTGCGCGACGGCGAGACGCGCGAGACCCGTCTGGGCAAGCTCCGCCATCAGCGCCGCCTTGTCGGGGAAGTGACGATAGACCGCCTGCGGGCTGACCCCGACGCGGCGCGCCACCTCGCGGAGCGAGATATTCTCGGCGTTGCTCTCCTCCACCAGCGTCAGCGCCTCGGCAACCAGCGCCGCCCGCAGATCGCCATGGTGATAGGGCTTGTTCATGCCCTCTCTCCTAGCGGCAACGATCGATGTTGACAATGTTCACACTCAGCGTATGTTTACATCGTTCACATTGGAGATTCGCTATGGCAAGCGTCATCGAAACGGCGATCCGGTCAGTGGTCACCAAAGGCATCTACGGTGTCGCGGCGTTCAACCGCTGGCGCCTGCCGGAAGCCCCGCATCCCTTCCTGACCGGTATCCACCGCCCGATGCGCGAAGAGCTGACGCTGCACGATTTGCCCGTGACCGGCACCATCCCCGCCGGCCTGCAGGGTCGTTACCTGCGCATCGGCCCTAACCCGGCCGAGCCCGACGCCAGCGCCGGCTATCACTGGTTCGTCGGCGACGGCATGGTCCACGGCGTGGCGCTGAAAGACGGCGCGGCGCCCTGGTATCGCAACCGCTGGATCCGATCGAACCAGGTGGCCGAAGCCCTCGGCAAGGCGCCCGCGCCGGGACCGCGCCACAATGGCTTCGACACGGTGAACACCAATGTCGTGCGCATCGCCGGCCGCGACTGGGCGATCGTCGAGGCGGGCAGCTATCCCGTCGAGCTCGACGAGACCTTCGACACTCAGGTGTTCAACCCGTTCGACGGCACCCTGCAAGGCTCGTTCACCGCGCATCCGCACCTCGACCCGCTGACCGGCGAGCATCACGCAGTGACCTATGAAGGCGCCGACCCCAACGTCGTCCGCCATGTCGTCATTGGCCCCGACGGCCGCGTGACGCGTGAACTGCCGATCCCCGTGCAGCACGGCCCGTCGATCCACGACTGCGCGATCACCGCGCGCTACGCGATCGTCCTCGACCTGCCGGTGACCTTCTCGATGCGCGCGCTGATCGGCGGCCATCGCTTCCCCTATGCGTGGAACCCCGATCACCGCGCGCGCGTCGGGCTGTTGCCGCGCAACGGCGGCGCCGACGATATCATCTGGTGTGACGTCGAGCCCTGCTACGTCTTCCATGTCGCGAACGCCTATGACGACGCGGACGGCAAGGTCGTGATGGACGTCTGCGCGCATGAAACGATGTTCGCCGGCGAGCCGGGCGGTCCCAACGGTCGCAACCTCGGTCTCGAACGCTGGACGATTGACCCGATCGCGAAATCGGTGTCGCGACGCACCTTCGACCCCGCGCCGCAGGAGTTTCCGCGTCCCGACGAACGCCGCTTCGGCCAGCCCTATCGCTACGCCTATACCTTGGCGCTGCCCGACGAAGGCGACGACGCGCAGTTCATCGGCGCGACGATGCTTTACAAGCATGACCTCGAAACTGGCACGCGCGCCGTCCACGACTTCGGTGCCGGCCGCTACCCCGGCGAATTCGTGTTTGTGCCGGCGCAGGCCGACGCGGCGGAGGACGAAGGCTGGCTGGTCGGGCTAGTCGTCGACCTGCCCGGCGAAACCACCGACCTCGCGATCCTGAACGCACGCGACTTCGCGGGTCCGCCGGTGGCGAGCGTGCGGCTGCCGCACCGGGTGCCGCCCGGCTTTCACGGCAACTGGATCGCGGATCTGTAGCGCATACATTCGCGCCGCTCAGCTGGGGACGGAAGTCAGCCTGATCACATCATCACACTTAGCGAGACCGTCGCACCTGATGTGAAATAGGCGGTGTCACGAAATCAGCGAGTATAACATCGAGCAAGTTGGCTGCTTGTAGCAGCGCGGCCGCTCCGGCAGGGAGCATCGGCGGTTGAATCGCTTCAGATAACGCTTGCTCTCTCAGAGCATCCTTCGTGAGCTTGATTGGATGCATCACGCCTTCGAAATTTCCTCGGACCATGCGTGCAGACGTGCGGCGGCGCAGAGCCGCCATGTCTAACACCCCTACCGCTAGGATTTCAGGCTTTGTCGTTAGTGGATCCAGCCCAAGCCCGGTCAAGTAGAAGCGCGCAATCTGGGGATTGCGCAGCGCGGTTGCGAGATCTCGTGACGCAGGGGCATCTAGTGGATCCGAGCCATCATCTGTGTCTATGACCGCTCCCTCGATACCGAATACCTCTTGCAGCAATTCCCGCATGATCGTGCGCCATAGCGGTATATCCCTCACGGTGTCTGGGAAGCCCACCCCACTCGGGCCGTGTGAGCCTGCCGGAACTACGTGCCGCACGTTCTGCGCCTCAAACGCCCCTGTTGCACGGACATGTATCCAGAAATAATCACCGACATCTGCTGTATTGGGGGGACGATAATTTAGCGTTAGCAAAACGACATTAACACCGGCGATGGCAGCGCGCGTAGCGAGATTGAATGGATCGCCAAGGGCTGAGCGCATCGGAAGATGACCTAAAGTGCCGTTGAGATCCGCGTCGGCAATCTCTGCAGCCAAGACCTCGAGGCCGTTCACATAGTCCAAATATTTACTGGGGCCGAACGTTAATTGTAGGCCGTGTTCGGTTGGGCGGGCGAAAGTCAGTCGATATTCGTCATTGTTACGAGTTTCAGCCCCAGAGCCGACTGTGCGAGGCGCCACTGTATCAGCGAATGTACCCGCTCCGCCTGGCAGTCGTTGCACGAGCGGCGGCGGCAAAGATGCATCGTGCGCGCTTACAAAGTCATCAAATTCACGTAATTCAACAAACTTACTGAGAAGCCATCCATGCTCACATAGTAAGGGGTGTTTTCCGTCAGTTACACCGCGGTCCACATAATGCTGTCGGGCGAGTTGAGCTAGTCGATGACGCGCCGTTGACACATGCGCACGCGCGAAGGCCCAGCGTGCTTGCGCTTGAATGTATTCCCCCACTCCCTTTCGAAAGGCTTCGATCGTGGGAGAGAACAACACTTCTCGTTGTAAAGCCGGGTACATCCGACATATGGCTTCTGCGACTGGCAAAGGCAGCTTATCGCTATTCCTCCACCGCTCGAAGGTACGTCTTGCCAATCTAGACGGATCAATGCCGGCAAACTTTCTGAGCCCGATCAAGAACTCTTTTGTTGAGCCGATTGCGCCAAGAGATTCTGCCGGCCGGTAATGAGCAATAATCAACGAGAATCGCTCAGCTAGTCCTGGCAAGCAGCAATCACCAAAACCTATTGCCATGCGCCTTTCCCGTTCGTGGCAACCAAGATGATCAAAACCGTGCGACAGAATGCGACTCCAACGCCGCAACATGCCACGCCGCTCAAAAACGTCGACTGCTAGTTCTGACTTGCCGGCATCACCAGGCGCCGGTTGGCAAGGCAGTATGGAGTATCACTCCACGCGAAAGGAAAATAATTATGAGCGTTAAAACGCAATCTTATCGCAAGACCGGCTTTCTTTCGGGATTGACCGCAGGCATCATCAACGATGACGGATACAAGGCGGAGGCAATCGACACGGAGACCGGTCGGACGGCTTCCGGCTATGCCATCACTCGCGAAGAAGCCGAGTTCGAGGCCATTCGTCAGCTCCGGAAGTAGTGTTTGGCGGCGATGGCAAACGCCATCGCCGCCAACGGCAAAGACAAATCCACCTTGTAGGTGGCGCTAAGCGTTTTTTTGGCGCGCCCGGCAGGATTCGAACCTGCGACCACGAGCTTAGAAGGCACGTGCTCTATCCAACTGAGCTACGGGCGCGCAATGACGTGAAGCTGGCACGGCGGCGGGGCCGCGGCCAGTCCCTCTATCCGAAATTGCCGGCTATCTGAAATTGTCGGCGTAGGCCTGGAGCTTGAGGACGCGGTCGGCGACGCGGCGGACCTCGAAGGTAATGCCCTCGCGCTCCGCATAAGCGGTGGCGGCGTCGAGCGTCGGGAAGGTCAGGCGCACCTGCTTCTGTGTGTCCGCCGAGCCGATCCAGCCAGTGACCGGGTCATGGCGCTGCTTGTCGGCGGCATCGAATTCCAGCACCCAGCGGCCGGCGCGTCCTCGCCCCGACTGCATCGGATTCTTGGCTTCCTGATAGATGCGCGCGGCCACCGCAAACCCTCTTCGTGAACTCGATCGGGCAATGCGTCGTCAGGCGGGTCGCGTCAAGTCTCAGCGTTCCGCGCGCGGGTCAGTCGTGGCGCGCATCGCGCGCGGCGGCGTTCTTGGTGCGCGTGGTCGCCTTCGCGGCGGCGGGATCGTCGGGCCAAGGGTGCTTCGGGTAGCGCCCTTTCATCTCCGCCTGCACCGCCCGCCACGAGCCGCGCCAGAAGCCGGGCAAGTCCCTGGTCTTCTGGATCGGGCGATAAGCGGGCGACAGCAGCACTAGGGTCAGCGGCACGCGGTTGCGCCCGATGACGGGATGCTCGGCAAGGCCGAACAGCTCCTGCACGCGCAGCTCGACCGCCGGGCCGCCTTCCGCGGCATAGTCGATGGCGTGGCTGGTCCCGGCGGGTGTCGAGAGGCGCGTCGGCGCCTGCCGATCGAGCGTCTGCCGCTGCGACCAATCCAGCAAATTTTCCACCGCCTGCGCCAGCGCCCCCGCATCGACGCTTTCCAACCGTCGCTTGCCAGCGAGAAGCGGCGCCAGCCAGTCATCGAGGCGATCGAGCAGCGCCGCGTCGGACAGGTCCGGCAGTTCCTCCCCGCCCTCGCGCAGGAAGGCGACACGCCCCCGCAATGCCTGCGCGCCCTCGCTCCACGGCAGCTTGTCGAGGCCAGTGGCGCGAACCCCATCGAGCAACGCCCCAGTGATCGCCGCCGGGTCGGGCCGCTCGACCGGCCGCCGCGCCAGGGTGATCGCTCCCAGTGACCGCGTCTCCTCGGCGCTCACCGCCCCGGTCGCGGTATCGAAGCTTACGCGCTGGCGCTTCTCGATGGCGCCACCGAACAGCCGCTCGACGGTCGCCAGCTCGATCGGCGCGGCAAGCAGGATGCGCGCACCGGCGGCCGCGCCGCTCGCTTCCGCCACCGCCAGCCATTCCTGCTTCGCCAGCGGATCGGCGGCGTCGAGCTTCACCGCGCGGCCGTTGCGCATCAGCCAGGCATCGCCGCGCCGCCGCGCCACCCGGTCGGGATAGGCCAGCGCGATGGCCAGCCCTGCCGCATCGCCGCCCGCTTCGTCACGGCCCGCGCCGACCAGCTTCACCCAGCGTTGCGCCATCGCGGCGGCTGCCTGCGAACGCCGGTCGCGCGAGCGATCCCAATTGCGCAGTCGCGTCTCCGCATCGGCGTCGCGCCCGCCGAGGCCCCGCTCGGTGATCAGCACCGCCATCTTCGCCGCCATGGTGCCGATACCCAGTTCGGCGCCCGCGACCAGCATATGCGCGAGGCGCGGCGGCAGCGGCAGGCCGGCGATGCGCTTGCCATGCTCGGTCGGCCGCGCGTCGGCGTCGATGGCGTCGAGCAGCTTCAGCCGGTCGCGCGCCTCCGCTACCGCCGCGGCGGGCGGCGGATCGAGCCATTGCAGCTGGCCGGGATCGGCAACGCCCCAGATGGCGAGATCGAGCACCAGTCCGGTCAGGTCGCTTTCGAGGATTTCGGGCGGATCGAACGGCGGCAGGCCGCGCGTCTCCCCCTCCTCCCACAGCCGCCACGCGACACCCGGCGCGGTGCGACCGGCGCGACCGGCGCGCTGCGCCACCGCCGCCTGGCTGGCGCGCTCGGTGACGAGGCGGGTGAGCCCGGTCGCCCGCTCGTAGCGGGGGCGGCGCGCGAGGCCGGAATCGATGACGACGCGCACGCCGTCGATGGTCAGGCTGGTCTCGGCGATCGAGGTGGCCAGCACCACTTTCCGCCGCCCCGCCGGCGCCGGCTCGATAGCGGCGCGCTGCACGGAACCGTCGAGCGCACCATAGAGCTTGTGCACCTCGACGTCGGCAGGTGGGGCCAGCCGCTCGGCGGTGCGCTCGATCTCGGCAGCGCCGGGCAGGAAGGCGAGCAGGCTGCCCTCCTCCTCGCGCAGCGCCTGCCCGATGGCGCGGGCCACGGCATCCTCGATGCGCTCGTCGGCGCGGCGGCCGAGATAGCGGTGCGCCACCGGATACATCCGCCCCTGCGCCTCGATCACCGGCCCGTCGAGCAGCCGGGCGTATTTGGCGCCGTCGAGCGTCGCCGACATCGCGACGATGCGCAGGTCGGGCCGCAGCGCCCCTTGCGCATCGAGCGCCAGCGCCAGCCCGAAATCGCCCTCGAGGCTTCGCTCATGCACCTCGTCGAACAGCACGGCGGCGACGCCAGCGAGTTCGGGGTCGCGCTGAATCAGGTTGGTGAACACCCCCTCGGTCAGCACCTCGACCCGCGTCGCCGCGCTGATCTTGCTGTCGAGCCGGGTGCGGTAGCCGATCGTCCGCCCCGCCGGCTCGCCGCGCAGCGACGCCATCCGCTCGGCGGCGGCGCGCGCCGCGAGCCGGCGCGGGCTCAGCAGCAGGATGCGCTGCCCCTCGGCCCACGGCCGGTCGAGCAATGCCGGGGCCACGGCGGTGGTTTTGCCGGCGCCCGGCGGCGCAACGAGCACGGCGTTGCGACCGGCATCGAGCGCGGCGATCAACTCTGGAAGAACATATAGGACGGGAAGGTCGGTCACGGTAACGCCGCCCTACCCGATATTGTCATCCCCGCGAAGGCGGGGACCCACGCTCGACCATGTCCTGATCTCTCGCTCACCCTCGTCTTAGCGAGATGGTGTAATTTTGTTGTGCCGCGATGATGGCGGTGCCGGGTTGGGGGTGGCCACCCCCAACCCGGCGGTCGGCTGTCGGATCGGGTTCACCCGGTTCCTTGAGGGAACGCGGCTCAGCAGGATCGCAGTCGGCCACTTCATCGGATCCGCATGGTTGCCGGAGCCATGGGCTCCTGGACGAGGAAGGATCGACGAAGATGGTGCAGCATAGCATTTGCGTTGCCGGGATCGACATCGGCAAACAGGCGCTCGACATTGCCTGCCACCCCTCGGGCCTGGCGATGCGGGTGGACAACACGCCGGCGGGCCACCGGGTGCTGGCGGACTGGCTGGTGGCGCAGCGCGTCGATCGGGTGGGGCTCGAGGCCTCGGGCGGGTACGAGCGCGGTGTGGTGACGGCGTTGCGTGAGGCCGGGTTCGAGGTGGCCGTGCTCCAGCCCCGACAGGTCCGCGCCTTTGCGCTGTTCCGGTTGAAGCTGGCGAAGAACGATCGGCTGGATGCGGCGCTGATCGCGCGGTGCACAGCCGAGCTGGACGACGTCCGCGCCGCACCCGACCCGCGGCTGGCGCCGCTCGCCGAGCATCTGCGCCTCATCGAGCAGCTGGAGGCCGACCTCGCCCGCGCCCGGACGCGCGCCGAGGCCTATCACACGCCCCGCCTCAAGCGAGCGCTCGCCCGCGAGAGCGATCGGCTTGAACGGCGGGTCAAGACTGAGCTGCTGCTCCTCGGCAAGGCCGTCACCGCGATCACCTCGCGCAGCGCCTGACGCTCATCGAAAGCGTCCAGGGCATCGGCCGCCGCACCGCCCTCACCCTGCTCATCCTGATGCCCGAACTCGGCCACCTCACCCGCACCGAGATCGCCAGCCTCGCCGGCCTCGCGCCCTTCGATCGCGACAGCGGCCAGTATCGCGGCCAACGACGGATCGCCGGCGGACGCCCCCGCGTCAGGCGCGCCCTCTACGCCGCCGCACTCCCCGCCAGCTTCCGCTGGAACCCGGCACTCGTCGACATCTACACGCGCCTGCGCGCCAACGGCAAAAACCACAAACAGGCGCTCACCGCCTGCGCCCGAAAGCTCCTCACCTTCGCAAACGCCGTCCTCGCACGGCAGACCAATTGGCAACCGCAACTTAATGGTTGCTGAGCTTGTCGAAGGGCGAGCTCCCACTGGCGTCACGGCGCGCCAATCCTGCTTCGACAAGCTCAGCATGAGCGCTTCAGAGTGTTCGGGAGTGGGTCCCCGCCTACGCGGGGATGACGGAGTTATGGAAACGTCGTCGGATGACCGAATGGGCGTCAGTAAGCCCGCGCGATGGCGAACTCGACGGTCTCGGTGAGCGCCGCGCGGGCCGGGCCGTTGGGGAAGTGGGCGAGCGCGTCGATGGCGCGGCTGCCATAGTGGCGCGCGCGGGCGAGCGTGTCATCGACGGCGCGCGAGGATTTGAGCAGCTCGACGGCGCGCGCCAGCTCCTCGTCGCCCGCGGCGCGGCCCGACACGGCGTCGCGCCAGAATAGGCGGTCCTCCTCCGACGCGCGCTGGTAGGCGAGGATGACCGGCAGGGTCACCTTGCCCTCGCGGAAATCGTCACCGATCGACTTGCCCATCGTGTCGGCGTCCGAGACGTAATCGATCGCGTCGTCGACGAGCTGGAAGGCGATGCCGAGGTTGCGGCCGAAGCTTTCGAGCGCCGCCTCGGTCTTGTCGTCGCGCTCGGCGACCACCGCGGCGATCTGGCAGGCGGCGGCGAACAGCACCGCCGTTTTGGCGCTGATGATGTCGAGGTAGCGGTCCTCGGTCGTTTCGATCTCGCGCGCGGCGGTCAGCTGGTCGACCTCGCCTTCCGCGATCGTCGACGAGGCATGGCTGAGGATCTTCAGCACCCGCAGCGAGCCGTCCTCGACCATCAGCTCGAAGCTGCGGGAGAACAGGAAGTCGCCGACCAGCACCGTCGCCGGATTGCCGTAGATGAGGTTCGCGGTTTCCTTGCCGCGGCGCAGGCCCGAGCCGTCGACGACATCATCGTGCAGCAAGGTCGCGGTGTGGATGAACTCCACACAGGCGGCGAGCTTGTGATGCCGGGTGCCGGCATAGTCGAGCAGCCGCGCACAGGCGAGCGTCAGCATCGGCCGCATCCGCTTGCCGCCGCCGGCGATCAGATGGCCGGCCAGCGCGGGGATCAGCGACACCGGCGACTGCATCCGTTCGAGGATGCAGCGGTTCACCTCGTTCATGTCGCCGGCCACGAGATTGAGCAGCGGCTGCAGCGAGGGCGCCGGCTCACGGTTGGGACGGATCGGATGAACGGTCGCGGTCATTTGCGGGGCGCAACATAGGGTCCGCCCCCGCGCGCGCAACCCTCGTGCTTTGACTTAAGGACGTTTGGCCGCAAAAAGTGACGCGATGGCCGATTCAGACGAGACGCTCGCCGCCTACCGGGAAAGCATCGACAATATCGATGCGGCGCTGGTGTACATGCTCGCCGAGCGATTCAAGGTGACGCAGAAGGTCGGCGCCTACAAGGCGACCGCCGGGCTGCCGCCCGCCGATCCGGGGCGCGAGGCGGCGCAGGTGGCGCGCCTGCGCGAGCTGGCGAACAAGGCCAACCTCGACCCTGAGTTTTCCGAGAAATTCCTGCGCTTCATCATCGATGAGGTGATCCGTCACCACGAGCGCGCCAAGGAAAATGCCTAAACGCCGTACACGCGTTATATAGGCGACATGACCGACTCCGACTTTCCGACGCCGCCCGAGGGCGCGGCGGCCGACTGGACGATCCCGCAGAACTGGGCCGACTACACGCCCGAGGAACATGCGGTGTGGGACACTCTGTTCGCGCGGCAGGCGAAGATGCTGCCGGGCCGCGTCGCGCCCGAGTTCATCGACGGCCTCGACGTGCTTCGCCTGTCCAAGCCCGGCATCCCCGATTTCGAGGAACTGTCCGAGGTGCTGATGAAGCGCACCGGCTGGCAGGTGATCGCGGTGCCCGGCCTGGTGCCCGAGGAGGTGTTCTTCGAGCATCTCGCCAACCGGCGTTTCGTGGCCGGCCAGTTCATTCGCCTGCGCCAGCAGCTCGACTATCTGCAGGAACCCGACATCTTCCACGACGTGTTCGGGCACGTTCCCCTGCTCGCTCACCCGGTGTTCGCCGACTATATGCAGGCTTATGGCCAGGGCGGCCTGCGCTCGATGGAATTCGGCGCCATCCACAAGCTGGCGCGCCTCTACTGGTACACGGTCGAGTTCGGTCTGATCCGCTCGGGCGGCGAGCAGCGCATCTACGGCGCCGGCATCGTTTCCAGCTACGGCGAGTCGATCTTCGCGCTCGACGATCCCTCGCCCAACCGCATCGGCTTCGATCTGGCGCGGGTGATGCGCACGAAGTACCGCATCGATGATTTCCAGCAGAATTACTTCGTGATCGACAGCTTCGAGAGCCTGTTGAAGCAGACGCTCGAAACCGATTTCGCACCGCTCTACGCCGAGCTGGCGCAGCTGCCCGATATCGAGATTACGGAGATCTTGCCGGAGGACCGCGTCTACACGCAGGGTACGCAGGCCTATGCGAACGGGAAACGGCAGGCGGCCGAATAATCGCGGTTGCGAGGCTGCGAAAGCGCCTTTATATGCCCGCTTCACCGCGTGCGGGGCTGTAGCTCAGATGGGAGAGCGCTGCAATCGCACTGCAGAGGTCAGGGGTTCGATTCCCCTCAGCTCCACCACTCTACCACGCGGTCTTCTCTGAAGCTTCTATGGCGATCCCTGCCGGGCGGCTCTTCCGCCGCAGCAACGGCCGTTCGACCGCGAACCATGACGCCACGCCCGCCGCGCTGCTGAGCAGGATAAGCAGCGCATAGGCCGCCACGCTTCCCATCAGCCCCTGCTCGATCAGCAGGTTCATCATGAGCCCGTGGTAGATGTAGATACCGTAGGAGAAATCCTGGCCGCGCAGCACGCGGTCGGACAGCGCCGGCGCGCTGAACGCCAGCGCCACCACCGCGACGGCGAGCAGCAACCGGCTCGCGAAGTGCAGCAGATCGCCTCCCGGCAGGAGGTTCATCGCCAGCAGGTAGGCCGCCAGCCACCACAGTCCCCGGCCCGCGATCCAGTGGCTGCGCTGCACCCCGGCCTGCCGCAGGAGCAGGCCGGCAAGGAACAGGAAGAAATGCGGCAGGAAGGAATAGCGTATCAGCTTTTCGACCGGTCCTTCCGGCCCGTCCAGGGCGAGGCGCAGCCCGACAGCCAGTGCAAGGAAACCGACGAAGGCGCCGACCATCACCGCGCGTTCGCCGCCGATGCGCCGCGCCACCGCATAGAGGATCGGCAGCACCACATAGAATTGCAGCTCGATCGGGATGGTCCACAGCGCGCCGTTGTAGGAACCGAAGCCGAAATCGCGCAGGAAATCCGGCGTGTAGATAAGGCCGACGCACTGCGCGACGAACCAACCGAGCGCCGGCCAATGCAGGAAATCGAAGCCGTGCAGCGCCGCGACGACGACCGTCGCGACGATGCAGCACCAGAGCGCCGGATAAATGCGGATCGCTCGCTTGCCGAGATAGTTGCCGAGGCTCCGGCTGCGCTCGTAGGAGTCGGAAACGAGAAAGCCGCTGATCACGAAAAAGATCGGCACGCCGGGCAGGCTTTCGAGGATCGGCCACCACGCCGGTGTCGCCAGCTTCAGGTGATGCGCGCCATGCGTCAGCAGCACCTGCGTCGCGGCGGCCAGCCGCAGCAGGTCGAAATTATTCGTCCGGTCGACCGAACCCGCGCGCATCGCCGCTCCCCTGCGCCGTCATCGCATCGCCGCGCCGGCTCGGCAAGCAAACCGCCATACTCTGCTATTGGGCAGCGGTGACAATGTCGTGTGGCCCGGTACAGTAAGCGCATGACCGACAGCCAGATTGAAATCGCCGCCGCCACGCTTGTCCTTCTTCGCGAGGACAGCGGGCCGGTCGAAATCTTCATGGTCGAGCGCGCGAAGACGATGGGCTTCGCCGGCGGCATGATGGTGTTCCCGGGCGGCAAGGTCGATGCGGCCGATATCGCGCTGGCGAAGAACGCCGAGCTGGCGCCGGGCTATGCCGAGCTCGATCCGGTCGATGCCGCCGCGCGCATCGCCGCCATCCGCGAGACGTTCGAAGAGGCGGGCGTGCTGCTCACCATCGGCGGGCCGGTGTCGGAGGAGACGCGCGACCATTGGCGGGCGCGCATCGTCGAGCATGAAGAGACCTTCAGCGACTTCCTGATGACCACCGGCCACCGGCTCGATGTCGAGGCGCTGGTGCCGTTCGCGCACTGGTGCCCGCCGCGCGACCTCGAGAAGAAGCGCTTCGACACGCGCTTCTACCTCGCACGGATGCCCGCGGGTGAGACCGCGCTGCATGACGGCAATGAATCGACCCGCTCGCACTGGATCACCGCCGCCGACGCGCTGGCGCGGGCGGATTCGGGTGAGAACGCGATCATCTTTCCTACCCGCCGCAACCTCGAACGGCTGGCGAAGAGCGACAGCATCGAGGCGACGATTGCCGAGGCGCATGCGACGCCGGTGGGTCTCGTTCAGCCGGTCGTCGAGACCCGCAACGGCGAGCCGTACCTCTGCATCCCCGAGGGCCTGGGCTATCCCGTAACCGCCGAGCCGCTTGCCGCGGCGATGCGCGGATAGGCGACCAGCAGCTCGGTCGGCTCGTCGGGCTCGTAGAGCGCGCCGCCGTCACTGTACCAGACCTCGCCGGGGCCATAGGCCCCGCCGCCGATCGTGCCGTGCCCGGTGAGCGCCACGAGCCAGACCGGGCCGTCGATGAACCGGTCGCTGACACCCTGCCAGCGCTCCAGCCGGAACGCCGGGCCGTCGACGAGCTGCGTGCGCCCTTCTCCAAGATCACGCGGGGTATCCACCCGGGTAAACGGCTCAGGGTCTGACACCGCGATGCCTTCGTCGAGGTGAAGCTCTCGCGGGCGGCCGTAATCGTAGAGGCGGTAGGTCAGGTCGACATTCTGCTGAATCTCGACGATCGCCAGCCCCGGCCCGAGCGCATGCACCGTGCCCGCCGGCGAATAGATCACATCGCCCGCCTTCGCCGGCCGCCAGTCGACCAGCTGCTCGATCGATCCGTCAAGCGCGCCGGCGCGCAGTTCCTCGCGCGTCGACTGGCGGGTGAGGCCGAGACCGATGGTGGCGTGGGGCTCGACATCAAGCACCACCCACGCCTCGTCCTTGCCGCGCGGATAGCCGGCGGCCTGCGCCGCGGCATCGTCGGGATGGACCTGGATCGACAATTTCTCGCTGGTGAACAGGAACTTGACCAGCAGCTCGGGCGCATCGGCGGGGACGCCGGGCATCTCGTACCAGATCTCGCCGACCGGCTCGCCATCGGCCGGTGCGTCGGGGAACCAGGGCGACAGCTTGTGGCGGCCCCAGACTTTCTCGATGCGGCGGGTGGTAAGCTTGATCGCGGTCATTTGTGCCCCTTAGTCCGCGACACCCGCCGTCGCTAGGGCCGATAGCCGAAGCTTCGGCGACCGGGCGACAGGGCACGCTGTGCGAGATTGGCAAACTCGCAGAGATGCGCCCGGGTTTCGCGCGGATCGATAATCTCTTCGATGCCAAAGCGTTCGGCGGTGCGCAGCGGCGAGCGCACCTTGTCGAGCCGTCCCTTGATCTCGGCAAGCCTCGCCGCCGGGTCATCGGCCTTTTCAAGGTCGCTCTTGTACGCCGCCTCCAGCCCGCCCTCGATCGGCAGCGAGCCCCAGTCGCCGCTCGGCCACGCCATGCGCCAGCGGAAGCGGCTGGTGTTGGCGTGCGCGCTGCCCGCCATCCCGTACGCCTTGCGCAGGATCACGGCTACCCAAGGCACCGTCGCCTGATAGATGGCGGTGAGCGCGCGCGAGCCCCAGCGGATCGTCGCCTCCTCTTCCGCCTTGCGGCCGATCATGAAGCCCGGATTGTCAACGAGGTGGACCACCGGCAGGTGGAAGGTCTCGGCGAGGTCGACGAAGCGTTCGACCTTGCGCGCGGTATCCGCCGACCACAGGCCGCCCAAGGTCATCGGGTCCGAGGCGATCACCGCCACCGGCCAGCCGTCGAGCCGCGCGAAACCGGTGACGACGGCGCGGCCCCAGTTGCGGCCGATCTCGAAGAAGCTGCCCTGATCGACCACCGCCTCGACGATCGGCCGGATCTTGTAGAGCTGGCGCAAATTGCGCGGGATCGCTTCGATCAGCCCCTCCTCGCGCCGGTTGGGATCATCGCCCGACGGCACCCGCTCCGCCAGTTCGTGAACGTTGCTCGGGAGATAGGAGAGGAAGCTGCGCAGCAGTGCGAAGGCGTGTGCCTCCGACGCGGCGATGTCGTCGACCGCGCCGTTGCCGGCATGGATCGAAGCGCCGCCCAGCTCCTCCTTGGTGCGCTTCTCGCCGATTGCCGCCACCACCGGCGGCCCGGCAACGAACATCTGCGACAGGCCATCGACCAGCAGCGAATAATGGCTCATCACCATCCGCCCGGCGCCAAGGCCCGCTACCGGTCCCAGGCCGAGCGCCACCACCGGCACCGCCGACAGATTGTCGACCATCGTCTCCCAGCCGGGCAGCTCGGGCACATAGGTATGCCCCATGCTTTCGAGCGTTTTCACCGAGCCGCCGCCGCCCGTTCCCTCGATCAGCCGGATCAGCGGCAGCCTGTATTCGCTGGCGAGCTTCTCCGCCTCGACCAGCTTTCGATGAATGGCGGCATCGGCCGCGCCGCCACGCACCGTGAAATCGTCGGCGGTCAGGACCACCGGCCGGCCGTCGATGCGCGCACGGCCGAACAGGAAGTTCGACGGCTGGAAGGCCGCGACCTGCCCGCTCGCGTCGTACTGGGCGAAACCGGCGATCTGGCCGAGTTCGTGGAAGCTGCCCGGGTCGGCGAGCGCGGCGATGCGCTCGCGCGCGTTCAGCCGGCCGGCGTCATGCTGGCGCTGCAGCTTCTCGGGACCGCCCATCTGCTCCGCCAGCCGCTTGCGCATTTCCAGCTCGTCGATTTCCGGCTGCCAGGACACTTTCGCTCCCCCAAGTGGTTAGGGTGGCGATCATGCGCGCGCTTCTCGTCCTTGTCGCCCTCCTGATAGCGGGGGTGGTCTTCGTCCGGCATCTGGAGCGGACCCGGCCGCAAGACCTGCCGTGGACACCGCTCGACCTCACGGCGCCCGCCGGCGCGATGACGGCGATGAAGCTGCAACTGCTGCGCAGCGACCCGGACATGTGCCGCGATGCGCTGGCCCGCGCCGGCGTCGATTTCACGCCGGTGCCCAACCGGCAGGACGGCGAGAACTGCGGGCTCACCGACGCGGTGACGCTCGACCGCACGCGGATCTCCTATGTGCCGACGCCGGTCACCACCACCTGCCCGCTCGCGGCGGCAATGGTGATGTGGGAACGGCAGGTGGCGGCGCCCGCGGCGCGGCGGCGCTTCGGGCAGGAGCTGGCGAGCGTGCGCCATTACGGCATCTACAGTTGCCGCCGCCTCTATGGCGCGAGCAGTGGCGCGTTCAGCGAGCATGCGACCGCCAACGCCATCGACCTCGCCGTCTTCCGGCTGGCCGACGGGCGGCGCGTCAGCGTGCTGCAGGACTGGGACGACCCCGGCGCGAAGGGCGCCTTCCTGCGCGACGTGCATGATGGCGGCTGCAGGTTGTTCGGCACCACGCTCGGTCCCGAGTACAACGCCGCGCACCGCGACCACTTCCATGTCGACATGCGCGGCTGGAAGTCGTGCCGCTAGCGTTCTAGTCTCTCCCAAACTTTCGGGGGATTCCCATGCGCTTGTTGAAGGTCGCGCTCGCCGCGGCAACGCTTCTCACCTCGATTCCGGCGCTCGCGCAGATGCAGCCGACGCCCGACCGCCGCGCCGATGAAGGCAAGGGGCCGTTCAAGAAGCTGGTCATCCGCGGCGTCAACGTCATCGAAGGCAATGGTGGGCCGATGTACGGCCCGATGGACATCGTCATCGAGGGCAACCGCATCACCGATGTGCGCAGCGCCGGCACGCCGGGCAAGCCGCTCGCCCCGGTGCGCGAGCCGCGCGACGCCACGCACGAGATCGACGCGCGCGGCATGTATGTGCTGCCCGGCTTCGTCGACATGCACGGCCACAACGGCGACCCCGACAAGGCGCCGCAGCCCGAATATGGCTACAAGCTGTGGCTCGCCCACGGCGTTACCACGGTGCGCGGCGTCGGCTTCTTCAACGACCCCGCGCGAGCCTTGGACGATAAACGCCGCAGCGCCGCAAACACCATCGCCGCGCCGCGCATGTACGTCTATCAGACGATCGGCAGCGGCTGGGACCGCGGGCGCATCGACAATCCGGCGATGGCGCGCGACTGGGTGCGCTGGGCGGCCAAGCAGGGCATCGACGGCATCAAGCTGTTCAACCGCGGCGACGAGACGCCCGCGATCGTCGCAGCGGTGCTCGACGAGGCGAAGAAGCAGGGCCTCGGCACCGTCGCGCATCTCGCGCAGCCGGGCATCGGCGAGGTCGACGGCCGCGTCGCGGGGCAACTCGGCCTCGGCACGATCACGCACTTCTACGGCCACTTCGAATCGATCATGAAGGACGGCCACCTCCAGAAGCTGCCGCCCGACTATAATTTCTTCGATGAGCAGCACCGCTTCGGCGAGATCGCCGAAATCTGGGACGATATCGAGGAGCCCGGCGGCGAGGTCTGGAAGGAATATCTGAAGGAGCAGAAGGCGGCAGGCGTCACCTTCGATCCCACCTTCAACATCTATTCCGCCTCGCGCGACCTGATGCGCGCCCGCAATGCCGATTGGCACAACGCCTACACGCTGCCGAGCCTGTGGGACTTCTTCCAGTCGAACCGCGACAATCACGGCTCCTATTTCTACGACTGGACCACCGCACACGAGACGACATGGCGCAATTTCTACAAGCGCTACATGCAGCTCATCAACGATTACAAGAACATGGGCGGGCGCGTGACCACGGGTTCGGACCCGGGCTACATCTTCCAGACCTGGGGCTTCGGCTACATCCTCGAACTCGAGATGCTGCAGGAAGCGGGGTTCACGCCCCTGGAGGTGTTCCAGTCGGCGACGATCAACGGCGCGCGCACCTTGAACGACCCCAAGAAGCTCGACCCGCAGTTCGGCCTCGTCCGCCGCGGCATGCTCGCCGACCTGGTGATCGTGCCGGAAAACCCGCTGCAGAACATCAAGACGCTCTACGGTGTCGGCACGCCGCGCCTTAACGAGGCGACCGGGCAGCTCGATCAGGTCGGCGGGGTGCGCTGGACCGTCAAGGACGGCATCGTCTACGACGCCCACGCGCTGCTCGACGACGTCGCGGCGATGGTGGCAGCGGAAAAGCAGAAGCGGGCGGCAGCCCAGCCGCAACCCTGAAAAGAGCCGTCATCCTGACGAAAGTCAGGATCTCCCGTCGCGTACCGCAACGCTCCACGTTGCCGAGGCTACCCGGATGGAGATCCCCTGAGTTCACAAACGAAGTGCAACACCTGATGAAGGTGGTGCCATGGTCATCTATCGACATTTTTCGCTTGAGGAGCGGTGGCGGCTTGCCGAGCTACATCGCTCGGGCGCCTCGCTCCGGCAGATCGCTGCAGCTCTGGATCGCTCGCCATCGAGCATCTCGCGGGAGCTGAAGCGCAACAGCGGCAGCCAGGTGGGCTACCAGCCGCGCTATGCCGACGACTGCGCCTGGGCGCGGCGCTGGTCGGGGTCGCGGCTCGAGCGCGACGCGGCGCTGCGCACCACCGTGCTCGATCATCTCGCTCGCGGCTGGTCGCCCGAGCAGGTCGCCGGCCGGCTGGCGCTCGAAGCCGGCCATCCCATCATCAGCTACGAGAGCATCTATCGCTTCGTCGAGGCCCAGACAAAGCGCACCGACGACTATGGCTGGCGACGCTACCTGCCCCTGGCCAAGTTCAAGCGCGGACGGCGTAAACGCAAAGGCCGCGCGCCCGTTATCAAGAACCGCACCCCGATCACCGAGCGACCGCCGAGCGTTGCCGATCGCGCCGAGTCCGGCCACTGGGAAGGCGACACCCTGCTGTTCAAAACCTACGGCCAAACCCTGCTCGCCGCTCAAGAGCGAAGCTCCCGCCTCCTCCTGCTCGCCCGCCAACCCAGCAAGGCCTCAGCCCCCGTCGCCAAGCAACTCATCGCTTGGCTCAAACCCATCCCCGCCAGCCTGCGCCAAACCATCACCTTCGACAACGGAACCGAGTTCGCCCAGCATCAGCGCCTTACCAAGCGCCTCAATACCCAAACCTTCTTCTGCAATACCCATAGCCCCTGGCAAAAAGGCGGCATCGAAAACGCCATCGGGCGCCTCCGACGATACCTCCCCAGAAAAACCAACCTCAACGACCTCAGCACCAAAAACATCCAGGCTTGCGCCAATGCCTACAACCTGACACCCCGAAAATGCCTCGGATACCAAACCCCCGCCGAGGTCTTCGCTAAACACCTGTTGCACTTCGAATGTGAATCCACATCCTGACTTTCGTCAGGATGACGTTTCCTTTCAGCTAAGCCCCAACGAACTGGGGCGACCTCTCGGCCGCCCCACTCGGATCAGTCGTACTTGCCACCCGGGACCGGCCCGTCGCTGCCCTTGCGGGGCTGCGTGATGCTCGGCGGGTCGCTTGCCGGGAAGCTTTCGTCGATGTCGATGTCGAGGCGGGCGTCGCGATCCGACGGGTTCGCCTTCAGCTTCTTGATGTCGTCGGCGTCCAACGCCTCGCGATGGCCGCCGGCGGGCGGACCCTCAGGATTCGAGACCTTGTCATGCGCGTTATTGTTCACGGTTCGGCTCCTGCCAACTTGCAGAATACCTACGCGCGGACCCCGCTTAGCGTTCCTCGCTTGAACCCAATGCCTATGCTAAGCGTCGTTACGGCTTCAACCCCGACGAGCGGAGGAACTGTGAGCAAGAAGCAGAAGAGCGCCAAAGGCAGCGACAAGCGCGTGAAGGTTTCGATCCCGGCCGACCTGGCCACCGCCATCGAGGCAGCGGGCAGCACGGTCGACAGCACCATCGAACGGCTGCTGCGCGGCACGCTCGGCGGCAACGCCAAGAACAAGATCACCGGTTTCTTCCAGGACCTCGCCGGCCCCTATCTGCCGCAGATCGAGGCGACCGCCAAGGAAGTCGCCGCGCGCGTCGCGAAGGAAGTCGCCACGGCGGCGGCCGCCGCTGCGCTGACCACGTTCACCGCGAAGGCCTCGACCGGCAAGAAGGCGGCGCCGAAGGCGGCTGCCAAGCCGGCCGCCAAGCGCGCCGCGAAGCCGGCTGCGAAGACGGCCCCGGCCAAGAAGGCTGCTGCGCCGAAGGCCGCTGCGAAACCGGCGACGGCCAAGCCGGCTGCCGCGAAGCCTGCATCGGCGAAAAAGGCGGCTCCGGCAAAGAAACCGGCCGCGCCGAAGAAGGCGGCTTCGGCCAAGCCGGCCGTGAAGGCGGCTTCGGCCAAGCCGGCGGCTGCCAAGCCCGCCGCTGCGAAGCCGGCTGCCGCGGCGCCCGCCGCCGCGACCGCGCCGAAGCCGGACGCCAAGCCGGTGCCGCGCCGCCGCACCGCCACCGCGCGCAAGCCGGCGGCCCGCAAGGCAGCGCCGAAGCCCGCACCCAAGGCGTAAGGCACACCCCCCTTTTTCGTCATCCCGGCGAAGGCCGGGATCCATACCGACCGTGGTTATGGATCCCGGCCTCCGCCGGGATGACGTGTATCTTGGGCCTGAGAACGAGGCACCGATCACAGCGCTTACCGCTCCGGTAATTGCCCACCGCGGTTACCCGCGCGAAACGATCGCGTGCCCCCTCTCGCAATCTTCCGGCCCCTCCCCCATCTTGCCTGTCGACGCCCGCTTGACTCGTCACGCCGGCTGCGTCACCTCATCCCTGAAGCCGGAACACAGCGGGAACATCGATGCTGACGCACATCTCGGTACGCGGCGCGCGCGAGCACAACCTCAAGGACGTCGACCTCGACCTGCCGCGCGACAAGCTGGTGGTGATCACCGGCCTGTCCGGCTCGGGCAAATCGAGCCTCGCGTTCGACACCATCTATGCCGAGGGGCAGCGCCGCTATGTGGAGTCGCTCTCCGCCTATGCGCGCCAGTTCCTCGAGCTGATGCAGAAGCCCGATGTCGACCATATCGAGGGGCTGTCGCCCGCGATCTCGATCGAGCAGAAGACCACCTCGAAGAACCCGCGCTCGACCGTCGGTACCGTGACCGAGATCTACGATTACATGCGCCTGCTGTGGGCGCGCATCGGCGTCCCCTATTCGCCCGCCACTGGCCTGCCGATCTCGGCGCAGCAGGTAAGCCAGATGGTCGACCGGGTGATGGAGCAGCCGGAGGGTACGCGCCTCTACCTGCTCGCCCCCGTCGTCCGCGGCCGCAAGGGCGAGTACCGCAAGGAATTCGCCGAGTGGAAGAAGACCGGCTACCAGCGGGTCAAGGTCAACGGCGAATATTACGACATCGACGACGCCCCGGCGCTCGACAAGAAGTACAAGCACGACATCGATGTGGTCGTCGACCGCCTCGTGGTGCGCGAGGGGATCGAGACGCGGCTCGCCGACAGTTTCGAAACCGCGCTGCGCCTCGCCGACGGCCTCGCGGTCATCGAGTTCGCCGACCAGAAGGACGAGAAGGATCAGCCGCTCCGCAGCGTCTTTTCCGAAAAATTCGCCTGCCCGGTCTCCGGCTTCACGATTCCCGAGATCGAGCCGCGGCTGTTCTCGTTCAACTCGCCCCACGGCGCCTGCCCGAGCTGCGACGGCCTCGGCGAGAAGCTGTATTTCGACCCCGAGCTGGTGGTGCCCAACGAGGGGCTGTCGATCGCGGCGGGCGCGGTGATGCCCTGGGCGAAGTCCAACCCGCCCTCCCCCTATTACATGCAGGTGCTCTCGAGCGTGGCGCGCCACTTCGGCGCCGACATCAAGACGCCGTGGAGGGATCTGCCCGCCGACATGCGCCACGCGGTGCTGCACGGCACCGGCGGCAAGCCGATCGCGCTGGTGTTCGAGGACGGCCGCAAGACCTATGAGGTCAAGAAGGCGTTCGAGGGCGTCATCTCCAACATCGAGAAGCGCTGGCGCGATACCGAGAGCACGCTCGTCAAGGACGACCTCGGCCAGTATCAGGCCGCGCGCAACTGCGAGGTCTGCGACGGCGCGCGGCTGAAGCCCGAGGCGCTGGCGGTGAAGATCGACGGCGAGACCATCGCCGACGCCTCGCGCCGACCGGTGTCCGAAGCGTTCGGCTGGGCCAGCGCGCTGATGCCCAAGCTCAGCGACAAGGACCGCCAGATCGCCGAGCGGGTGCTGAAGGAGATCGTCGAGCGCCTGGGCTTCCTGTGCAACGTCGGCCTCGAATATCTGAACCTCGACCGCAAGTCGGGCACGCTGTCGGGCGGCGAGAGCCAGCGCATCCGCCTCGCCAGCCAGATCGGCTCAGGGCTCTCGGGCGTGCTCTACGTGCTCGACGAGCCGTCGATCGGCTTGCACCAGCGCGACAACGACCGGCTGCTCGAAACCTTGAAGCGCCTGCGCGACCTCGGCAACACCGTGCTCGTCGTCGAGCATGACGAGGACGCGATCCGCACCGCCGACCATATCGTCGACATGGGGCCAGGCGCCGGCGTCCACGGCGGTCATGTGATCGCGGAAGGGAATCTCGACGCGATTCTCAGCAATCCGAACTCGATTACCGGCGACTATCTCGCCGGGCGGCGCGCCGTGCCGGTGCCGGCGAAGCGCCGCAAGGGCAACGGCAAGAAGCTCACCGTAAAGGGCGCGCGCTCGAACAATCTTCAGAATGTCAGCGCCTCGATCCCCTTGGGCACTTTCACCTGCATCACCGGCGTGTCGGGCTCGGGCAAGTCGACCTTCACCATCGACACGCTCTATGCCGCCGCCGCACGCACCTTGAACGGCGCCCGCATCCACGCCGGCGCGCATGACGCCATCGACGGGCTGCAATATCTCGACAAGGTCATCGACATCGACCAGTCGCCGATCGGCCGCACCCCGCGTTCCAACCCCGCGACTTATACGGGCGCCTTCACGCAGATCCGCGACTGGTTCGCCGGCCTGCCCGAGTCAGCCGCGCGCGGCTACAAGGCGGGGCGGTTCAGCTTCAACGTGAAGGGCGGCCGCTGCGAGGCGTGCCAGGGCGACGGCGTCCTCAAGATCGAGATGCACTTCCTGCCCGACGTCTATGTCACCTGCGACGTCTGCCACGGCAAGCGCTACAACCGCGAGACCTTGGAGGTCCATTTCAAGGACAAGAGCATCGCCGACGTGCTCGACATGAACGTCGAGGAGGCGGTGGAGTTCTTCAAGGCGGTGCCGCCGATCCGCGACAAGATGGCGATGCTTCACGAGGTCGGCCTCGGCTACGTCAAGGTCGGCCAGCAGGCCACCACCCTGTCGGGCGGCGAGGCGCAGCGCGTGAAGCTCGCCAAGGAACTCTCCCGCCGCGCCACCGGCAACACCCTCTACATCCTCGACGAGCCGACCACCGGCCTGCACTTCGAGGACGTGCGCAAACTCCTCGAAGTGCTCCACACCCTCGTCGAGCAGGGCAACACGGTGGTGGTGATCGAGCACAACCTCGAGGTCATCAAGACCGCCGACTGGATCATCGACCTGGGCCCCGAAGGCGGCACCAAGGGCGGCGAGATCGTCGCGCAGGGCACGCCGGAGACGGTGGCCGAGACGGCGCGGAGCTATACGGGCGGGTATTTGAAGCCGTTGTTGGGGGAGAAGGTTGGAGGGGAGAAAGTAGCCGCAGAATGAGCCTGTTCACCCTCCGCACCCAGAAGATGCTTTGGGGCCGAGCGGCTGGCCGCTGCTCAATGATGGACTGCAGGATTGAGCTAGTAGAAGACGCAACTGAAACCGACAACGAAGCGCTCGTTGGCGAAAATTGTCATATCGTTGCAGATTCTGAAGACGGGCCGCGGGGCAAAGACCCCTTACCCTTTGATCAACGCGCAAAGTACGGAAACCTTATCCTCCTTTGCAGAAATCACCACCGAGTGATCGACCAACAGGTCAATACCTATACGGTTGAAGCTCTCAACAAAATCAAATCAGATCATGAATCTTGGGTGAAGTCGACGCTGCAGATATTCGATGAGGCCAAACAAAGAGATGACGAATGGTATGCAACGGTTGTCGATGATTGGGTTCGTCGGTGCCATTTGGATGAGTGGCAAAGGTGGACGAGTTGGCTGGTTGGCGGCGGACCTCCACAGATTTGGGTCGATATCGAGGCAGACTTAGACGAACTGCGAGCGTGGCTTCTCAATCGATTCTGGCCAGAACGATATGCTGATCTAGAAGCAGCATTATCGAATTTCAGACGTGTTCTCAGTGACTTGCATGGAACGTTTCGCCGCCATGCAATACGAGAAGAAGATGTTTGGATAACAGAAGCGTTCTATAAGAAGATCTGGCACCGCGATCCAAAAACTTACGACCGCTTGCTCAATCAATACGAGGCCCACGAAGACCTTCTCACAGATTTAACATTTGAGCTCACCCGAGCTGCTAACCTCGTGCTGCAGATTGTGCGCGAGCGAATGTCACCAAGCTTTCGGGAAGCCGAGGGAAAATGCATGGTTCAGAGGGGGCCGGAAGAAGATTTCAGTTATCGCACCTACTTGCCAACATACTCGGCCGAACAGCGCTTAGAGGGTCAGCTGTACCCGGGCGCGAAGAAGTTTTCTGCTGTGTTGAAAAGCCGTGATTTCTTTTTCGGTAAGGCCGACTGATCCAATAATGTTCGCAACCTCATTTTCGTTTGGCTCGTTCTCTCTCTGATACCCACGCAAGGAGAGACACATGCGTATCCTGATCCTCGCCGCCGCAGCGGTGGCGTTGCCGTTGGGGGCGGCTTCGGCGCAGACGGCCACGAGCGGCGCCAGCATCACGCTGTATGAGCTGCCCGGCTTTCTCGGGCGGTCGGTGACGATCACCGGGTCGACCGCCGATCTGACGACGCAGGGCTTCGCGCGGCGAGCGCAGAGCGCGCGCGTCGTCGGCGAGTGGGAGATCTGCGGCGCGACCAGCTTTGGCGGCACCTGCCAGACGCTCGCGGCGAACACGCCCTATCTGAAGCGCTCCGGCATCGTGTCGCTGCGGCCGACCGGCAGCTCGCTCGACGACGAGTTCAACAGCGGCACCGGCGTCAACCTCGACGACATGGACCCCGGCGACGGCACCAGCGGCCAGGACGTCACCTTCTACCCGCGCCCGACGCTGGGCGACGTGCAGGTCTCGGCCGGCACCAACGACCTGACCTCGGCGGGCGCCTTCTGCCAGCGCGCGGGCTTCAGCGGCGCCGCCTATGCCGCCCGCGCCCGCGTGCAGGCGTCGAACATCGTCGACGCGCAGCGCGGGACGCGCGTTCGGGCCTTCCCGCTGCGGGATGTGCTGTGCAAGCGGTAGTGGCGACTGAGCGGCGTCCGTGAGGGCGCCGGGTTGATGACGGAGGGGCGATGGCCGGGTGGCTGCCACCCCTTCCGCATTTGGGGCCGCACCGCTTTCCCCTTCCCGTCATACCGGCGAAAGCCGGTATCCAGTCGAGCGTCGGTCTGGATACCGGCTTTCGCCGGTATGACGGGTGGAAGGGTATGGCAGGGTCACTCCCCTTCCCTTTTCGTCATCCCCGCGAAGGCGGGGACCCAGCGCACAGGAAGCGGCGCCCGCGGTAGCGGGCAGGGTTGTTGTTGTGGACTGGGTCCCCGCCTTCGCGGGGATGACGGTTTGGAGTGTGTGGGGCGGGCGCCGGCTCCCTACCTGTCGAACTTCAGCCCCGGCTGCGCCACCGCCGCCTCATAAGCCGCCTGCGACGACGCCACGCTCGCGTCGTGCGTGATCTTCCAGCTGCCGTCCTTCTGCTTCGCCGAGACCACCAGCATCTTGTTGTAGCGGGTCAGGCTGCGCGGCTCGCCGGTGGGGCGGGTCATGTCGGTGCGGTAGTAGCCGGCGTCGATGGCGAGATTGCCGGCGATCTGCCGGCTGACGATGCGGTAAGCGATTTTGAAGGTGGCGCCGTCCGCCGTCATCCGCTCGACGCCCATGCGCATCTTGTCGTGCACCGCCGCGCCCTGGTCGATGCCGACCGGCTGCGACGGCAGGAAGACGGCGTCGTCGGCGTAGGTGAGCCGCGACATCGCCGCGTCGCCGGTCGACAGCGCGGTCGCCATGCGCTCGTAGATGGCGTTGACGCCCTCATTGGCGGTGGCGGCATGGGTGTCGGCGTGCGCGACGCCCGGCAGCGCCGCGAGCATGGCGGCGGCGGCGAGGCGCGTCAGGTGGCTGGTCATCGGATAAGTCCCCCAAGGAATCGATACGACCGGAGATGGTCTCGTCCGATACGTATCAATCGCGGGCAGCCCCCTGCCCGCTTCGTCGAACCGGCGGTCTGGGTCGACGAACGCCCGCCGACGGCGCGCATGAAAAACGCGGCGCGGGAGAGGTCCCGCGCCGCGCGCTTCATTCAGTGAAGGCGGTTAGCGCTTCTTGGCCATCTTGGCGGCGTCATGCTCGGCCTTGGAGATCGAGCCGTTGCCGTCCGCGTCGGCCGTGGCGAACCATGCCGACTTCTTGGCGGTGAACTCGGCCGACGACAGCGAGCCGTTGCTGTCGGCATCCGCGGCGGTCCAGTCAGCGCCAGGCTTCATGCCTGCCTCGGCCGCGGAAAGCTGGCCGTCACTGTTGGCGTCCTTCTTGGTCCAGGCGGCGGTCACGCCGGCATCATGCTCGGCCTTCGAGATCGAGCCGTTGCCGTCGGTGTCGATGGCCTTCCAATCGTCGTTGGCATAGACGGCCGAGGCGAAGGTCAGGCCTGCGGCAGCCGCAATCAGGGCGATTTTCATGTCACGCTCCTTATGTTGTTGATGATCTCGCGCTGAACCAACGGATGGACGGGAGCGGATATCCTCGGGTCGTGGGGTGCGCGGCACGGCCTGCCGTGGGTGGCACATGAGCGGACGGTAGGGCGGTAAGGGGGAGCGATGGATTGATTTCGGGGCCTGCTCGATCGTCCCCGACCGTCATCCCGGCGAAAGCCGGGATCCAGCCGGCCTACAGCCGTCCGCCGCCTGCCCCTTCGACAGCCTCAGGGTGAGCGCGGCGAGCCTGGTGCGGGCGAACTGGATACCGGCTTCCGCCGGTATGGCGGAATTGATGGGTCGTGGGCGGTGACGGTGGCGATCCGCGCCATGGCAGCCAGCACCGAGTGCCGCGATGAGGGCCGCGCATCCCCCGATCGCGCGGCCCTTCGCGCGAAGACGTGGCCCCAAACGGAAAATGGGGGCCGGCATCGCTGCCAGCCCCCACTTCGTCGAGGTCCCGGTCGTCGGCCTGTTCCCTGCCTTGCGGCGTAGTTCGGGCTCGCCCGTTCGTCTCGGCGTGGCTCGATGCCTTTGGACCACGGGGGGTCGAGAAGCATCTCGCTCCCGCCAGCCTTTGCTTCGCCTGGTGCCCCTGCGGGTCGCTTGCGCTTCCCTTGGAGGCTTCGGCGCCATCTCCGGCCCGGCGTCTCCGGTGCTTTCGCTTTCCGCGGCCCTTTCGGGCATCGGGCGGCTTCCGCACCGCGGTGTCCAGGAGGTTGGTTTCGTTGGCGTTTCCGCCGCCGTTGCCGCTCCCGGCCACACCCGAAAGCTCTCATGAGACCCTGAGTCGTGCGAGCGAAAAATGGGCCTCGAAGCCTGTGGATTACGAGGATAACGGGGATAAGTTTCGACGAACGCCATTCGCCGAAAGACGCTCGCCGGATGGTCCGATTAGGACCAAGGATCAGCAGGTGATCCGGGCGGCCGAGTGGGCGCGGCAGCCTCCTAACAGGGGAATCCTGCAGAATGAAGACTCTATCTCGCGCCGCCGCCCTCGCGCTTGCGATGGCCGCCCTCCCCGCCGCCGCCGTGGCCGCGACCCCCGCCGTCGCAGCTGCCGCCAGCCCGCAGGCGGCAGTCGACGAGCTGCTCGCCGCCGACCGCGCCTTTGCCGCCGCCGCGGCGAAGCGCAACGTCATCGACGGCCTGACCGCGATGTTCGCCGAAGACGTGTGGATGCCAACCGCTGCGGGCAGTTTCGCGCGCTCCCCGGCGGCGGCGGCCGAGGTGCTGGGGAGCAACCCCGCCAACCGCACCGCCCAGGTCGAATGGGCGCCGGTGCGCGGCGGCATCTCGGCGGACGGCAGCCACGGCTTCACCTTCGGCTTCATCACGACGAAGGAGGCCGGCAAGCCTGACCGGCCGGGCAAATATCTCGCCTATTGGGTGAAGAAGCCTGACGGCTGGCGCGTCGCCGCCTACAAGCGCGTGCCGCGGCCCGAGGGCGCCACCTCGCCCGCCTCGCTGGCGCCGGCGCTGCCGGCGAAGCTGGTTCGCGCGACGGGCAGCGCCACCGCCCACGCCGCCTCGCTGAAGGCGGCGGAGGACAGCTTCGGCGCCGAGGCGCAGAAGATCGGCCTCGGGCCGGCGTTTGCCAAATGGGGCCGTGCCGATGCGGTCAACATCTATCAGGGCGGCGCGACCATCGAGCAGGGCGCCGAGCGCATCGGCCGCAACCAGGGGACCGACGCGACCAGCTCGGTCAATTGGGGCGCCGATGCCGGCGTGCTCGTCGCCCCGAGCGGCGACCTCGGCGTCACCTTCGGCTACCTCCGCGCCAACGGCCCGGTGCCCGAAGGCCGCCCGACGGTGAGCCCGTTCTTCACGGTGTGGCGGCGGAACAGCGTCAACGATCCGTGGCGGTATATTGCGGAGTAGTGGGGGCCTCGCCCTCACCGCTCCCTTCCTGTCATCCCCGCGACGGCGGGGACCCATGCCTGAGCGCAAACACCCCATCCGCGCTCATCCTGAGCTTGTCGAAGGGCGAGCTTGCACAGCGGTCCAGCGCGCCAACCCTGCTTCGACAAGCTCAGCATGAGCGCTTGGGGGTGTTCAGCAGTGGGTCCCCGCCTTCGCGTGGATGACAGGGAAGCGTTAGGCGGCCACCTTCACCTTCCCGCGCGGCACCAGCTCGTAACTGTCTAGATCCACCTTCCGCATTTGCCGCCAGAAAGCGATCGTCGAGCCCGACCAGTTGTTGGTGATCTTGCCGTCGTGCTTGTACCAGCTGCCGCAATTTTCCGACCACACGGTGGTGGCGAGCTTGGCCTGCAACTCGCGGTTGTACGCCGCTTGGGGCCCCGGCTTGACGTCGAGCAGCGCCAGGTCGCGCGCGAGGATCGTGTCGATCAACGGCAGAATGTAATCCATCTGCCGCTCCGACATGAAGATGATGCTGTTGTGGCCAAGGTTGGTGTTCGGCCCGTACATCACGAACATGTTGGGGAAGCCCGCCACGGTCACCCCGCGGTGCGCCTCCGCCCCGTTCGCCCACACATCGTGCAGCCGCTTCCCACTTCGCCCGACGATATCGATCGGCATCAGGAAGCCGGCGGTGGCAAAGCCGGTGCCCCAGATGATGACGTCGAGCGGCACCTTCTTCCCCGACTGCGTCTCGATGCCGTCGGGCACGATGCGCGCGATCGGTTCGCTGACGATCTCGACATTGGGGCGGCAGACCGCCGGGTAATAATCGTCGGTGATCAGGATGCGCTTGCAGCCGATCGGATAGTCGGGGGTCAGCAACTCGCGCAGCTTCGGGTCATGGACCTGCGCGGTCAGATGATCGCGCGCCATCTTCTCCAGCCGCCTCGACGCCCAGCTCCCCGCCTTCCTGAACGCGCCCCAGCGGCTCTCGTTGATCGAATAGATCAGCAGGCGCAGCGCCTGCCGGAGGATCGGCAGCTTCTTGAACAGCGCATGCTGCTTCGGCGTGATCTCCTCGTCGGGGCGCGGGATCAGCCAGTTCGACGAGCGCTGGAAGATCGTCAGCTTCTCGGCCAGCGGCGCGATCTCGGGAATATACTGAACCGCGCTGGCGCCGTTGCCGATCGAGGCGACGCGCTGGCCGGTCAGATCGACATCGAGGTTCCAGCGCGCCGAGTGGAACTGGGTGCCGCGGAAACTCTCCTTGCCCTCGATATCGGGCGACCACGGGCGGTTCAATTGCCCCGCGCCGACGATCAGGATGCGCGCGGTCCAGCGCCCGCCGTCTGCCCCGCGCACCTGCCACTCCCCCGCCGCCTCGTCGAAACTCGCGCCCTCGACCTCGGTACCGAAGCGGATGTGCGGGTTGAGGCCGTAGCGCTCGGCCACGTCACGGAAATAGGCGAGGATTTCGGGCTGGCGGGCAAAGGCGCGCGTCCAGTTGGGATTGGGCGCGAAGCTGTAGCTGTAGAGGTGGCTCGGCACGTCGCAGGAGGCGCCGGGATATTGATTGTCATACCAGGTGCCGCCCACCGAGTCGGAGCGTTCGAGGACGACGAAATCGTCGATCCCGCGCTCCTTGAGCTTGATGGCGGCGAGCAGCCCCGACATGCCCGCGCCGACGATCACCGCCGTCAGCCGCTCCCCCGTGTCGCCAGCCATGCCAACCCTCCCCCGGTCGTTTCGGGGAGGCTAACGCGGGTGGGGTCAGGGGACCAGCCTACCGTTTGTGCGGAGGCGCCCCCCTTCTTCGTCATCCCCGCGCAGGCAGGGACCCACTCGGAGCCAAGCGCGACCCACCCCGCTCACGCTGAGCTTGTCGAAGGGCGAGCTCGCCGGGACGCCTCAGCGCGCCAATCCTGCTTCGACAAGCTCCGCATGAGCGTCTGGGGTGTTCGACGGCGGGTCCCCACCTTCGCGGGGATGACAGGAAAGGGAGCGGCAGCGGCCCACCACAGCCCGTCATACCGGCGAAAGCCGGTATCCAGTCTGAAGGTCGGTCTGGATTCCGGCTTTCGCCGGAATGACGGAGCGTGTGAAAGAGGCGGCGGCCTCTACTGAAACGCCTCGTTGATCATCTTCGCCAGCCGCACGCCGCCGCGCTTGGCCTGTTCGCGCACCGCCTCGCGCGTTGCGGCGATATAGGCCTCGTCGACCATCACCCGCGCCGTCGGCTTAGCCTCGCAGATATTGACGCCGGCAAGCTTGCCGTAGGCGAGCCGGCCCGACACTTCCCAGCCATCGCGGTGCCAGTCCGACACCCCGCCCTGCTGCCACTGCGCGGCCAGCTCCGGCGTGATCTGCGACAGCAGCCCCGGCACGTCGCCCGGCGGCTCGGACAGGCTGCGCTCGGCCAGCTCGGTGTCCCAGATGCGGTGCAGATTCATCCGCTCCGGCGCGATCAGGCCGTAAGCCGCACGCACGCTGTTGCCGCCCCGGTCGGCGGCGTCGCCGGCGTGCAGCGGCTGATGCATGTCACCGACGAAGTGGACGAGCCAGGCGAGCGACATCAGCTTCTCGCGGTCGGGCACTTTGTCATTGGCGATCAGCTTGGCGTGGCGGGCGATCTGCGCCGATACGCAATTGCCGTCGGGACAGTTCGCCTTGGCATCGAAGTCCTTGCAGACATGGACGTTCTGATAATGCCACGGATAGGAATAGCTGAAGCGGTCGCCCATGCCGCGGATGCAATCGGGCCAGTAGCTGGCGTCCTCGATCGACTTCAGCGGGCATTCGGGCGTCGCCACCTGGCTTTCGGCCTTCAGCAGCCGCGTGACCCCCGCTTTGGCCTTCGGCGTAAGATACGCCCAGGCGATGCTGGCGACGGTCTTGTGGCCATATTCGCCCCAGGCGAGCGCCGGGCGCGGCAAGGCGGCGATCGCGACGAACGCGAGCAGGAGGCGGACGAGCTTCATGCACCCGCCCATGCCATCCTTGTCTTACGAAAGCGAGAGAGCAGCGCGTCGCAGACGCGTCAGGCGACCTGCTCCGACGGCTGCTCGTCGGCGGCGTCGCGCTGACGGCGGATATGGCTCTCGAGCGCGGCCATCGCGGCATCCATGTGAAGCACGGCCAAGCCGGCATGGCGCTCGGCCAGCTCGTCATGGATCGCGCGGATCTGCCCGAGGATACTGTCGAGCGAGCGGATATCGTCCATGGTCATCGTACACGTCCGTTCTTTCCGGGGGCCGGTGCGGCGGCCTTTGCGCCACAAAAGCCCGTGGCGCCGGGGTTGGTCGGACAGTTCATGGGCGCCGCAATCATCGCGACCTGTCACCGAGACGCGCCCATCCGAGGGCGGCGTTATCCGTTTCGGGGGATGAACGGCTAATGAAGCCGGCGCTTGCGCTCAGGCAGCAGATGCCGCGAGACGCGCACCGACCGCGTGGCGATGTTGATTTCGTAGAGGAACAGCGACAGGCCGACGACGATCAGTCCCATGGCGATGGTGAACAGCCCCGCCACCACCCGCGCCGACCCACGCTCGGTCATGTCGGCGAGGAACAGGATGGCGACGAGCAGGCAGACAAACAGCGCCGAGGCGACGCAGCAGCCGATCGCCCAGTGCGCCGTCGCCATGCGGCGGTCGAGGATTTCGAGTTCGGGGATGTGCTTCGCCCGCTCCGCCTCGGGCAATTCCATCAGATGCGCCTCGAGCCGCCGGGCGCGGTCGATGACGCGGCCCAGCCGCGCGGTCATCACGTTGAGGATCGATCCGATGCCCGCGAGCAGGAACACCGGCGCCACGGCCAGCTGGATGACGTGCGCGACGTCGGATACCGTGCTCTCGTCCATATCGGCTTTCCTACGCAGCGACGGCGTATCGGAGCAACTTTTTACCGCCCTGCCCGGTTGAGCGAGCAGGGAAGCGGAGAACCACCATGCGCCTGGACGACCTGCGCGGCAGCAGCAACATCGAGAACCAGCGCGGCATGGGTGGCGGCGGCGGTGGCGGCGGGCTCGGCGGCCTGCTCCCGCTGCTGTTCATGGGCCGCGGTCTCGGCCTTGGCGGCGTCATCCTGCTAGTCATCCTCGCCTTCGCGTTCGGCATCAACCCGTTCGGCGGCGGCAGCGGCACGCCGCGTCAGCCAGTCGGGCAGCAGGTCGGCCAGCAGACGTCGCCCGAGACCGCCGCCGCCGACCAGTTCGTCGCGCGCGTGCTGGAAACCACCGAGACGACGTGGAGCAAGATCTTCGCCGCCGAAGGTCAGGATTACCCTGAGCCGACGCTCGTCCTCTACGACGGCTTCGGCCAGTCGGGCTGCGGCGCGGCGCAGGCGGCGACCGGCCCCTTCTACTGCCCGGCCGACCGGAAAGTGTATCTCGACACCAGCTTCTTCGACGAGCTCAGCCGCCGCTTCGGCGCCCCCGGCGATTTCGCCGCCGCTTACGTCATCGCGCACGAGGTCGGCCACCATATCCAGACCGTCACCGGCGTCGCCGATCAGGTGCGGAGCGCGCAGGCCAAGGCCGGCGAGCGCGAGGCCAATGCGCTGCAGGTGCGCATGGAGCTGCAGGCCGATTGCTACGCCGGCCTCTGGGGCCGCGACAACGCCCAGCGGCTGGAACCCGGCGACATCGAGGAAGCGATGCGCGCCGCTGAATCGATCGGCGACGACACCCTCCAGCGCCAGTCGCAGGGCCGCGTCGTGCCGGACAGCTTCACCCACGGCAGCTCGGAACAGCGCATGCGCTGGTTCATGGCGGGCTATCAGCAGGGTAGCGTCGCGGCGTGCGACACGTTCAACGCGCGGACGCTCTAACCGCTCCCCAGGTCCGGTGCCACCCCGCCCAAACCGTCATCCCGGCGAAAGCCGGGATCCATCTGCGAGCATCCAGCGCCCTTTCCCGCTTACCCTGAGCCCGTCGAAGGGCGAGCGCTGCCGCGCCGCCAGAGACGCTGCGACAAGCTCAGCGGGAGCGGAGGAAAGATAAAAAGTTGGATTCCGGCCTTCGCCGGAATGACGGACTTGGGGGTTGTCGAACGGGGGTGTCGACGGGAGAGGCTTACCCAACCCCCCGGATAAACGCCCATTCCGCGGCGTCATCCTCGATCACCCACCAGCGCCCGCGCAGCCGCTCGTCAAGCCGCATCGCCAGCGCCGCCGCCAGGAAATCATGCGAGGCCGACACGGCGTCCGCCTGCACAAACGCCCACGCGCCCGCGCCGACGCAGGTGAGCATCGCGATGGGAAACAGGCGCTCGTAGAACCGCATTCGGGCTGAGTATCGCCGCCGGCGCTAACACTGCGTTACCCGATGCGGTTAACGCGCCTTCCAGTATTTGCCCCCCAATAGCCAAACACCTCGGCCTGCACCTTGCGGATATAGGCGGCCGCCTTCGGCCCCTCCCATTCGCCCTTGTAGCCGTCGCGGGCCGGCCGGCCGCCGACCCACCAGCCCTGCCCCGGCAGCCGATCCGACTGACGCACCACCAGCACCGCCAGCTCGGGCTCGCCGCGACCGCGCGCCCGCGCGTCGATGTCGTCGAGCGTCTTGCACAGCGCCCGCATCTTCGGCCGCGAGAAGGAGAAGCCGAGCGCGCCGAGCACCTCCGAATAGGTCACCGCCTCGCCGGCGCGCGCCGACGCCTGCAGCAGCGCCTCGACGTGATCCCCATCGATCATTTGGCGCCGATCATTCGAGCAGCAGCACGTCATTCTCGATGGTGACGCGCTTCAGGTGGCGAAGGAAGCTCATGCCGAGCAACGAGATGCCGGTGTCGACGCTCGACACCACCGCGAACACATTGCTGACCTGACGCCCGCCGACGGCGACCCGCTCGAGCGTCACCGGCGCCACCGCCGACACTCCGCCCGCCGTCTTCGCCTGCGCGGTATAGGCGGCCGGGCCGATATTGATCCCGGCGCGCGCCGCGTCCTGCGGGGTCAGCATCACCATCCCGGCGCCGGTATCGACGACGAAGCGCACCCCGACTCCGTTCACCAGCCCCGTCACATAGAAATGCCCGTCGGGCGATCGCGCCACCCGCCGATCAGCGACGCCCATCGTGGTGGCGGGCGCGGCGGACGACGCGCCCTGCATCGAGGTCGGCCCCGGGATCGGCGCATCGGGCCGCCATGTCGGCGCCGGCGGCAGGCCGGCGGCTTGCAGGAGCATCAGGGCGGCAAGGAAACTCATGGCGATGATGATGGCGCGCCGCGGCGGCCATTGCCAGCCACCATTGCGACGCGGCGCGCGCCTCAGACCGGCTTCAGCGGCAGATGTGGCAGCGGCGGCCACTCCGCCATGATCGCATCCCCGGCCCGAATCTCGCCGCCCGCCACCACGATCCCCATCACCCCCGCCTTCAGGGTGATCTTGTTGCGCACGCCGCGCTCGACGGTCGCCATCTTCAACCCCGGCTGCCAGCGATCGAGCTTGAAGCACGGCGTCCGCAACCCGGTCAGCTCGACCACCGCGTCACCGCCAAGCCGCAGCCGCGCCCCCACCGGCAGCGCCAGCAGATCGATCCCGACGGTGGTGACATTCTCCCCCATCTCCCCCGGCGCCACGGCAAAGCCCTTGGCCGCCAGTTCGGCGAACAGCTCCGACTGGATGAGATGCACCTGCCGCAGGTTCGGCACCTCGACGGTCGGGCGGAAGCGCGCGCGGTGGCGACGGGTGGGACCTGAATGGCGATCACCCTCGACGCCGTGTCCGGCGACGAGGGTGATCGTTAATTGAGTCAGCTTGGAGAGAGCAACGTCCGACCGCGCATGAAGGGCAACGACGGACGCCATGATATTTCGAACTACTCCGCCGCAATCATCCCGCCGGCGCCGCCGAGCAGTTCGCCCGTCTCGCCGTCATTGCTCTCGTTCGCGGCCGACGCGATCTTGGCGTCCTTGCGGCGGTCGAAGGCGTCCCACACTTCGTTCCAGTTCCCCTTGGTCGCCGCCTTCGAATATTCGGTGGCGCGGGTCTCGAAGAAGTTGGCGTGCTCGACGCCGTTGAGGAGCGGCTGGAGCCAGGGCAGCGGGTGTTCGTCGATCAGGTAGATCGCCGGCAGGCCGAGCTGCTGGAGGCGCCAGTCGGCGATGAAGCGGACGTACTTCTTGATTTCCTTCGGCGTCATGCCGGACACCGGCCCCATCTCGAAGGCAAGGTCGATGAAGGCGTCCTCCAAACGGACGACCTTCTGGCAGACGTCGATGATGTCGTCGCGCACCGCCTTCGTGAGGCAGTTCCGCTCCTTGGTGAAGGCGTGGAACAGCTTGATGATGCCGTCGCAGTGCAGGCTCTCGTCACGTACCGACCAGCTGACGATCTGGCCCATGCCCTTCATCTTGTTGAAGCGCGGGAAGTTCATCAGCATCGCGAAGGACGCGAACAGCTGCAGCCCCTCGGTGAAGCCGCCGAACATCGCGAGCGTGCGCGCGATGTCGGCGTCGCTGTCGACGCCGAAGGTGTGCATGAAGTCATGCTTGTCGCGCATTTCCTTGTAGTTGAGGAAGGCGCTGTACTCGCTCTCGGGCATGCCGATGGTGTCGAGCAGGTGGCTGTAGGCCGCGATGTGCACCGTCTCCATGTTGGAGAAGGCGGCGAGCATCATCTTGATCTCGGTCGGCTTGAACACCCGGCCGTATTTCTCGTGGTAGCAGTCCTGCACCTCGACGTCGGCCTGGGTGAAGAAGCGGAAAATCTGCGTCAGCAGGTTGCGCTCATGATCGGACAGCTTCTGCGCCCAGTCGCGGCAATCCTCGCCGAGCGGCACTTCCTCGGGCATCCAGTGGATCTGCTGCTGGCGCTTCCACATGTCGAACGCCCACGGGTATTCGAACGGCTTGTAGCTCTTTGAGGCTTCCAGCAGCGGCATTGTCCCAACTCCACTCACATCGTCGTCCCGGCGAAAGCCGGGACCCAGTCCTACCGTCGGTCTGGATTCCGGCTTTCGCCGGAATGACGCGGTAGGATCGCCCCCTCCCAAACTCGATCAAAGTACCACTTTGATCGAAACTGTGTGGCAGGGGTGAAGCAGACGCCGGTCGGTTTTATCAAAAAGATCGGTGTCCGGCCCGGCTTCACCCCCGCCCTACCCGGCGCGCCCCGAGAGGCGCCACCGGGTTGACCGGCGTGTTATTGGCACGCCAAGCACTCGTCGTAGTCCTTGCGCTCGACCTCGAAGTCGACGGCGCGCAGCTCCGACGTGTTGTCCGTTTCCACCCCGCCGGCAAAGCCCGCGCGCTGGATGCTCTTCGACCGACAGTAATAGAGCGACTTGATCCCCAGCTCCCAGGCGCGGAAATGGAGCATCAGCAGGTCCCACTTCTCGATGTCGGCCGGGATGTAGAGGTTTAGCGACTGCGCCTGGTCGATATAGGGCGTGCGATCCGCCGCCAGCTCGAGCAGCCAGCGCTGGTCGATCTCGAACGCGGTGCGGTAGGTCGCCTTCTCGTCGACCGTCAGGAAGTCGAGATGCTGGACCGAGCCGCCCTGCTCGAGGATCGAGTTCCAGACCGCGTCGGCGTTCTTCGCCTTCTCGATCAGCAGCTTTTCCAGATAAGGATTCTTGATCGAGAAGCTGCCCGACAGCGTCTTGTGCGTGTAGATGTTCGCCGGGATCGGCTCGATGCAGGCCGAGGTGCCGCCGCAGATGATCGAGATCGACGCGGTCGGCGCGATCGCCATCTTGCAGGAAAAGCGCTCCATCACGCCCATGTCGGCGGCATCGGGGCAGGCCCCGCGCTCGGTGGCGAGCGTCATCGACGCTTCGTCGACCTTGCCGCGGATGTGCTTGAAGATCTTCAGGTTCCACGACTTCGCCATCGCGCTTTCGAACGGCACGCCGCGCGCCTGCAGGAAGCTGTGATAGCCCATGACGCCGAGGCCCACCGAGCGCTCGCGCATCGCCGAATATTTGGCGCGCGCCATGTCTTCGGGCGCCCGCTCGATATAGTCGGTCAGCACATTGTCGAGGAACCGCATGATGTCCTCGACGAACTGCTTGTCGCCGTTCCACTCGTCCCAGGTCTCGAGGTTCATCGACGACAGGCAGCAGACCGCGGTGCGGTGCACGCCGAGGTGATCCTTGCCGGTCGGCAGCGTGATTTCCGAGCAGAGGTTCGAGGTCGACACCTTGAGGCCGAGATCGCGGTGATGCTTCGGCATCGTCTTGTTCACGGTGTCGGCGAAGATGATGTAGGGCTCGCCCGTCGCCAGCCGCGTCTCGACCAGCTTGATGAACAGCGAGCGGGCATCGACTTCGCCGCGCTTCTCGCCGGTCTTCGGGCTGACGAGGTCGAACGGCTCGCCGTTGCGCACCGCTTCCATGAAGGCGTCGGTGATCAGCACGCCGTGGTGCAGGTTCAGCGCCTTGCGGTTGAAGTCGCCCGAGGGCTTACGGATTTCGAGGAATTCCTCGATCTCCGGGTGGTTGACGTCGAGATAGACGGCGGCCGAGCCGCGGCGCAGCGAGCCCTGGCTGATCGCCAGGGTCAGCGAGTCCATCACGCGGACGAACGGGATGATGCCGCTGGTCTTGCCGTTGAGGCCGACCGGCTCGCCGATGCCGCGGACATTGCCCCAATAGGTGCCGATGCCGCCGCCGCGCGAGGCGAGCCAGACATTCTCGTTCCAAGTGTCGACGATGGCGTTGAGGCTGTCATCCACCGAATTGAGGTAGCAGCTGATCGGCAGGCCGCGCCCGGTGCCGCCGTTCGACAGCACTGGCGTCGCCGGCATGAACCACAGCTTGGAGATATAGTCGTAGACGCGCTGCGCATGGTCCTGGTCGTCGGCATAGGCCGAGGCGACGCGGGCGAAGAGATCCTGGTAGGTCTCGCCCGGCAGCAGATAGCGGTCGTCGAGCGTGTCCTTGCCGAACGCGGTCAGCAGCGCATCACGCGACGCGTCGGTCTCCACGTTGAATCGCGGCTTGTGAATGGGATCGGGCATCGGGCCCGAAACGCCGGTCAGGCTGGCCACGGCCGCTGCCTCATTACCGCTGAACTCCATAGCGCCATTCCCCTGCTACACCGGCCTATGGATCGAGGCTTGGACGCTCATCGCGCCCGGGTCGACGGCGAATTCACGCCATCCCCGATATCCTCGCAATCCACAGGGCTAAACCCCTCCGGAACATGGCGTCACCAACACGGATCGCATCGACTCCGATGCTAACATCGATCCGTGACATCCACATGATATAGTGGTGACCCCCCAGTCCCAGAACCATATCCTGTGCCTAAATCGATAGGGTCGCAAGGGGGCGAATCTTAATTTTTTCGTTTTCCGAGAGTGTCCAAGGCGCTAGCGGCGTCGGTCGTCAAGGATCGTTAATGGACCCCGCAAGGGCCTCGCGCTAGAAGCGCTTCGAAAGCGATTTCAACGGGGGACGGCAAGTGACGGTAATTCGCCAGGAAGATGTAATCGAATCAGTGGCGGATGCCCTTCAGTTCATCTCCTATTACCATCCGATGGACTATATCCGGGCGCTGGGCCGGGCCTATGAGCTCGAGGAAGGCCCCGCCGCGAAGGACGCGATCGCGCAGATCCTCACCAACAGCCGCATGTGCGCCGAGGGGCATCGCCCGATCTGCCAGGACACCGGCATCGTCGTCGCCTTCGTGAAGGTCGGCATGAACGTCACCTGGCAAGCCACGATGACCGTTGAGGAAATGATTAACGAAGGTGTACGCCGCGCCTATCTCCACCCGGAGAATCGCCTGCGCGCCTCGATCGTCGCCGACCCCGCCTTCGGCCGCACCAACACCCGCGATAACACGCCCGCGATCACCCACATCGAGTTCGTCCCCGGCGACCATGTCGAGATCACCGTGGCGGCAAAGGGGGGCGGCAGCGAGAACAAGACCAAGTTCGCGATGCTCAACCCCTCCGAATCGATCGTCGACTGGGTGCTGGAGATGGTCCCGAAGATGGGCGCCGGCTGGTGTCCGCCGGGCATGCTTGGCATCGGCATCGGCGGCTCGGCCGAAAAGGCGATGCTGCTGGCGAAGGAGTCGCTGATGCTCCCCATCGACCTGGCGGAGCTCAAAAGCCGCGGGCCGCAGAACAAGATCGAGGAGCTGCGCATCGAGCTTCACGACAAGGTCAACGCGCTCGGCATCGGCGCGCAGGGCTTGGGCGGCCTCGCCACCGTGCTCGACGTCAAGATTCTCGACACGCCGACGCACGCCGCGTCGAAGCCGATCGCGATGATCCCCAATTGCGCCGCCACGCGCCACGCGCATTTCACGCTCGACGGCTCCGGCCCCGCCTATCTCGAGGCGCCGAATCTCGCCGAATGGCCGAAAGTCGACTGGAAGCCGTCGAAGGAAGCGATCCGCGTCGATCTCGACGCGCTGACGCCGGAAGTGGTCGCCTCGTGGAAGCCGGGCGACCGCCTGCTCTTGAACGGCAAGATGCTCACCGGCCGCGACGCCGCGCACAAGCGGATGACCGACATGCTGGCGAAGGGCGAGCAGCTTCCCGTCAGCTTCAAGAACCGAGTCATCTATTATGTCGGCCCGGTCGATCCGGTGCGCGACGAGGTGGTCGGCCCGGCCGGCCCCACCACCGCCACCCGCATGGACAAGTTCACCGAAACGATGCTGGCGGAGACCGGCCTCATCGCCATGGTCGGCAAGGCCGAGCGCGGGCCGATCGCGATCGAGGCGATCGAAAAGCACAAGGCCGCCTATCTGATGGCGGTCGGCGGCGCGGCCTATCTCGTCTCCAAGGCGATCAAGGGCAGCAAGGTGCTTGCGTTCGAGGACCTCGGCATGGAGGCGATCTACGAGTTCGAGGTGCGCGACATGCCGGTGACCGTCGCCGTCGATTCGACGGGTGAGTCAGTGCACCATACCGCGCCGTTGGTGTGGCGCGACAAGATCGCCAAGGCAAAGGCGCTCGAGCCGGCGTAACGCCTAATAGGCGTTGCGGTGGAACAGCACCCGCAAGGTCGACACCAGGATGCGCATGTCACGCCAGATCGACCAGTCGACGACATATTCGAGGTCGGACTGGATACGATCAACCAGCGCGCCGCGCGTCTCGGTGGCGCCGCGGTGGCCGCGCACCTGCGCCAGCCCGGTAAGGCCGGGCTTCGCCGCGTGCCGCTGCCAGTAGCGCTCGTCGATCTCCCAGAACAAATGGCTCTCGGCGGTCGAGCCGAGCGCGTGCGGGCGCGGGCCGACAATGCTCATCTCGCCGGTGAGCACATTCCAGAGCTGCGGCAGCTCGTCGAGGCTGGTCGCGCGGATGAAGCGCCCCACCCGCGTCACCCGGTCGTCATCGCGGAGGGTCGACACCCGCCCGTCGCCGTCGAGCCGCTCGATGCGCATCGAGCGGAACTTGTGCATGCGGAACTGGCGATTGCCCTCGCCCACCCGTGTCTGCGTGAACAGCACCGGGCCACGCGTGTCGAGCTTCACCGCGATGGCCACAATGCCGCAGATCGCCAGCGCGAGTGGCGACGACAGGATCACCAGCACCAGGTCGAAGACGCGCTTGATCGTGCGGTCGCGGGTGCCAAGCGGGCCGCGCCCAACCACCATCGTCGCCCGGTCGCCGAGCCGGCCGGTGCCGATCGCGCCGACAGCATCAAGCTCGGGCGCGAGGATCTCGGCGATGATGCCGATGCCCTTGAGCGTCGATGCCCAGGCCAGCCGCCGCTCCGCCGGGCAGGCGACGATCACCCGGTCAGCGCCGCGCAGCGCGCGACCGAGCCGGTCGAGCGCCTCGGGATCGGTGAGGCTCGGTTTCAGCCCCTGGCCCGCGGCATGGATATAGATGTCGGCGCTGACCGACGGCGGGTGAGCGCCATCGATCAGCAAGACGCTGGTATCGACGCGGTCGCCCAGCAGCCGGCGTGCCAGCAGTCGCGTCGCAGCCCGGCCGAACGCCACCGCCACGCCGCCGGTGAAAACCAGCAGCAGGAAGGCGAGACGCGAATATTCGCCCGACGCCTTCAACAGAAACAGGATGATGACCGCGCCGATCAGCGCGCCGAGAAAGGCGGTGACGCCCTTGCGCATGCTGAAGGTGGTGCTGGTCAGCGTATCGAGCTGGAACGCGCCGATGTTGAGCGCCAGCAGCACGTGCAGCGGCAGCAACAGCGTAAGCACGTCAGGCGCCCACTCGGTCGACGTGAAGCCGAAGCGAATGGCTGTCGCCGCCCCGACGCCAACCGTGATAGCGACGAGGTCGATGACGAGGTAGATGGCGTAGAGTTGCGCGCGCTGGGCGGCCTTGTCGCGGAGTGGAGGCTGCGCGGCCGGGGCAACGCCGATCGTCGCCGGCGAACCCTCCGCCGGCGCCCCTTCAACTTCGACTCGCGACGCGACGAAGTTCATGGTTCCCCCCAAAGGGAACCTTAGCGGTCAGGCAACTAGATTGCCAGCGCGCTAACCATCAGGCGGCGACAAGCGCGATGCCCACGCCGGCGGCGGCGACGGCGATGACATAGGCGGCAACGGCGAGGCGCCGGCGCCAGGAAGCGCGCCGGCGCTCACGCGCCATGCGTACGTGCGGATGATACCCACGAGTTGATCGCCGGTCGGTCATTTGCCCCCGATGGTGTCGTACGCAACTCTAACCGAACAACCGCGCCGTTTTGCCCCCGTCGCGGCTGTCCGTTCAGCGACTCTCACATCGCTATCTTCGCGACATCGACCGCCACAACTCAACAGTCAATATTCGTGCGAAAATGATGTTGGTCGAAAAATAGCGATAGAACATGCGCCGCGGTTCCTGGATCACACGGTAGAGCCATTCCAGCCCCGACCGCTGCATCCAGTGCGGCGCGCGCTTCACCTTGCCGGCGACCACATCGAAGGTGCCGCCCACCCCCATGACGAAATCGACGCCGAGCTGGTCCCGCCAGCGGTCGATGAAATTCTCTTTGCTCGGCGAAGTGATGGCGACGAACAGCAGCCGCGCGCCCGACGCGGCGATCTCGTGCACCATCGCCGGCTCGTCGTCCCAGAAATAGCCGTTGTGATAGCCGGCGACCTTCAGCGCCGGGTGGCGCTCCACCAGACGGTCGCGCGTCGCCAGCACCATCTCGTCGGTGGCGCCGAGCAGATAGACGGGATATCCGCGCGCCGCCGCCAGCTCGATCAGCGCGTGGAAAAGATCGATGCCGGCGACGCGCTCGCCGACCGCATGGCCGACCAGCCGCGCGCCCCACACCACGCCCATGCCGTCGATGTTGACGATATCGCAGCCTTCTACCGAGCGACGGAGCTGCTCGTCGCGCCGCATGTGGACCAGCTTGGCGACGTTGACGACCGCATGCTGGGTGAAGCTGCGCGCGGCGAGCCGGCTGTCGATCCAGCGCACCGTCTCCGCCATCGACAACGGATTGAGTCGCGCGCCGGCGAAGTCGATGACGGGCAGCGGCGCGTCAGCCATGTGCCAGCGCCTCGCGCCGCCGTAGGAACGACAGCGCATAGAACGCCCAGGCCTGCGACCAGCGGCTGTAATCGACGCGGTTGGTGAGCCAGCGCGAGCGCTGATAGTGAAAAGCACCGCGGCGCGCGTCGTAGAGCGTCTCGATCATCCGCCTGCGCACCTTGTCCGCCAGCGCCAGGTCCGCCGCATCGCCGAGCAGCGCAAGCGTCACCAGCGCCTGCGCCGCCGAATGCGTCTCCTCCGGCCAGCGCTGCCCCGCATAGTAGCGCACCGCGCCGTCGGCATCGATGAAGGCCGCCTTGTAATAGGCATAGCCCGTGTCGATCGCCGGCTCGAACAAGTCGACGCCGAGCGCCGTCTGCAGGCGCCTCAGCGCCTCCAGATTATAGCCGGTGTGGAAGCCGTCGATGAAGCGATGGTGCGGCCGGGTGCCGTAGATCCAGCTGCCGTCGGCCGCCTGCATCGCCGCCGACCGCCGTGCCGCTGCCAACGCGCGCTCGGCGAGTCTGGCATCGCCGGTCGCTGCAGCGCCTTCCGCGACCCGCGCGGCGACCCACAGGTTGGCGTTGTGGACGAAGGTCGGGTCGCCGGGGATGTAGCCGTAGAAGAAGCCGTCACCATCGTAGCGCCCGAGTGTGCCGTCGAGGAACAGCGCCGCGTCGTCGGCCACCTCGGCGTAGCACCCCTCCCCGCTCGCCGCCGCCAGCGTCCGCAGCGCACCGGCGACATAGCAGGTGGTGATCGCGTTGGGGGTCCCTTCCAGCACATGGAAGGCGCGCGCCTGCCAGTCGAAATGATAGCCCCAGCCGCTGTGCCGCCAGATGGTGCGATCGACGCGCACGTCGAGCAGCCAGTCGGCGAGTTCGCGCGCCTCGGCGAGCAGCGCCGCGTCGCCCGTCCGCCGCCATTGCTCGACCATCCCGAGCATGAACAGCGCGACACCTTTGGGATTGCGCCGCCGCGGAACACCGACGAGCGGGCGGAAATTGACCGGCGAGCGCTTGAACGCCTGCAGCCAGGCGAGCCGCGCCAGCGGCCAGCGCCGGATCAGTGGCAAGGCGTTGAACAGCCGGCTGTTGAGCCCGTCGAACGGGTCGTAGCCGGCGAAATCCTGGTCGCGCGCCCGATCGAGCAAGCGGTCGGCGACGGCGTCGGGGCTCATTCGCTCGCTTCGAAATCCGCCAGCACCACCGGCTGCCCGGTCTGCAGCGATTCAACTGCGGCCAGCGTCGCAAGGCTGGTGGCGAACAACTCTTCCGCCGGCACGCACGGTGCGCCGCTACGCAATCCGGCCACCCAGCCCCGCAGCATGTCGCCCTGCCCCTTGTCGACCGCACCGAGCTTCACCGCACGATGGCCGCCATCAGCGTAAAGGTCGAGCTGCCGGAAATCCCCGATCACCGCCGAGCGGCCACCGCCGAAAATCTCCACCTGCTCCTTCGCGAGCGCGGTCGAGCCGTCGGCGACATAGGCCACGCTGGCGATCGAGCCGTTGGCGAAGCGCAAGGTCACCACGACATTGTCGTTGGTGACCGGGGACCGGTCGGCGCGGCCGGAGCCGATCGCGCTGACCTCAAGCGGCGCGCCGCCCGCAATCGCCGCGGCGAGATCGATGAAGTGGCACGCCTCGCCCACCAGCCGCCCGCCGCCGATCGACGGCGACTGGATCCAGTGATCGGCGGGGATGGCGCCGGCATTGACTCGGATCGCAACTACCAGCGGCGTGGCGACGCCGGCGAAATGCGCCTGCGCCTGCCGGGTCAGCGGCGCGAAGCGGCGGTTGAAGCCGACCATCAATTGCCGGCCGCTCGCCGCCCAGGCGCTGCGCACCGCGCGCCATTCGGCCAAGGTCAGCGCCAGCGGCTTTTCGACATAGACATGCTTGCCTGCCCGCAACGCCGCCTCGGTCGCCGAAGCATGCGTGTCGTGGCGCGTCGCGATCAGCAGCGCATCGCCATCGGGCGTCAGCAGCGACGGCAGGTCGGCGCCGGCAAAGGCGAAGCCCAGCCGTGCGGCCAGATCCTGCGCGGTGCGCCCGCTAGCGGTGGCGATGCCGGCGAAACGCACCCCGGGCAGGCGCTGGAGCACCGGCAACAGCGACGCCGTGGCATAGTTGCCGGCGCCATAGACGGCGATGCCAAGGCCTTCGCCCGTCACCGCTGCCGGCGCTGCGACCGCCGTCAGCGCCGCCACTTCCGGCGCATAGGTCAGCACAACGCCCAGATAGGGCTCGCGCGGCTTGCCGGCGAGCAGCTCATAGGCCTGCGGCGCCGCCTCGATCGCGAAGCGGTGGGTGATCAGCCGTTTGACATCGACCGCGCCGCTGGCGAGCAGGTCGAGGAAGGTCTCGAGATTGCGCTGTTCGGTAAATCGCACATAGCCATAGGGGTAGTCGCTGCCTTCCTCCTCATACCGCGGGTCGTAGCGGCCCGGGCCGTAAGAGCGCGAGATGACCAGCGCGATCTCTTTCCGGAAATAGGGCTCGCGCGGCACGTCCATGCCGACCGCGCCGACGACGACCACCCGCCCCTTCTCGCGCGTGACCTCGCCGCACAGCTCGATCGGCTGGTTGCTCGACGTTCCGGCGCAGACGATCACCCCATCGACGCCGTGCCCGCCGGTGCGCGCCGCGCACAGGCTGGCGAGCGCGGCGGGATCGATGGCCGTCTCCGCGCCTAAGCCTTCGGCAAGCTTGCACAGCGCCGGATCGAGATCGGTGCCGATCACCCGGCAGCCGTTGGCACGAAGCAGCTGCACCGCGATCTGACCGAGCAGGCCGAGCCCGAGCACCAGGAAAGTCTCGCCGATCTTCGGTTCGGCCAGCCGCAACCCCTGCAGCGCGATGGCACCGACGGTCGCGAACGCCGCCTCCTCGTCGCTGACGCTGTCGGGCACCCGCGCCACGAGGTTGCGCGGCACCGCCACCACCTCGGCATGATTGGCAAAGCCGGCCCCGGCGCAGGCGACACGGTCACCCTTCTGCAATCCCGTCACCTCGCCGCCCGCCGCGAGGACCCGACCGGCACTGCTGTAACCGAGCGGATTGGGCGTCTCCATCCGCGAGCGCACGGTCTGCAAGGTCTTGGCGAAGCCGTCGGTTCGCAGCTTCTTCAGCACCTGCCGCACCAGATCGGGCCGCGCCGCCGCTTTCCCAAGCAGCGACTTGCGGCCCATGTCGACCTTGGTTTTCTCGGTGCCGGCGCTGATCACAGAGGCGGCGTTGCGCACCAGCACATAGCGGGACGACAGCGCCGGGTCGGGCACGTCGGCTACCCGGATCTCGCCGCTGCGCAAGGACTGCACGACCTGCTTCATCTCAGACCCGGTGGTTCCTGAACCATTGCTCCATCGTCAGCAGATGCCAGATTCGCTGCGCGTTGTCCGCCCGCCCGCTGCGATCGTCGGCGACCAGCCGCGTGAGGACGCCGGCATCGAACATGCCGCGTCCCGCCAGCCCCTGCGCCGACAGCACATAATCGTCGACCATCTCCGCCAACTCGTTCTTCACCCAGGCGCGCAATGGCATGGTGAAGGAACTCTTGGGGCGGTCAACGATCTCGTCGGGCAGCCAGTCGGCGGCGACGTCTTTCAGCACCGACTTCATCCGCCCGCCGCGGATCTTGAAGCGCGACGGGATACGGAAGGCGGTGGCGATGACTTCGGGATCGACGAAGGGCACGCGCACTTCGGTGGAGGCCGCCATGCTGGCGCGATCGGTGTAGGTCTGGTTCAGCGCGACGAGGAAGTGGTTCACGTCGGTAAACGCCATCCGCTCCAGCGGGTCGGTGCCGCCCGCCGCATAGAGCGCCGCATGGTCGCCGCGCAGCGTTTCGTACAGTTCGGGTGCCGCGGGCCCCAGCAGCTCGGCGAACTCCGCCGGCCCGAAATAGGTGTAGCTGCGCATATAGGCGTCCGCCTCCGGCAGTTCGGCGAACTGCAGGAAGCGTTTGGCCCAGCGCGAGGCGACGAAGCCACGGCTGCGCGTCGATGCCGGCATGAGGTCGACAAGCTTGCCGACGCCGCGCCGCGCCGCGCCCGGCACGCGCCGATAATGGCGGGCGAGCAGGGCGGCGCGATGCCGGCGATAGCCGCCCAGCACCTCGTCGGCGCCCATGCCCGACAGCAGCACCTTGGTACCGGCCGAGCGCGCGGCTTCCGCCATCAGGAAGGTGTTGATCGCGGCGGAATCGCCGATCGGCTCACCCAGGTGCGCAACCATCTTCGGGATCAGCCCCGCGACATCGGCCTGCAGATCAATCGGCGTGAGGCGGACACCAAGATGGTTCGCCACCCTCTGCGCATAGGCCGCATCGTCGGGCATGCGCTCGTGCCCGCGCGCTTCGTCAGAGAAGCGGATAGTGTAGCAGTCCATTGCCCCCAGATGCCGCGCGGCCATCGCGACGATCAGGCTGGAATCGATGCCGCCGCTGAGGAACGCGCCGACCGGCACATCGGAGACAAGGTGCGCCTCCACCGACCCTGCGAGAGCGGCCGCAAGCGCGTCGCGCGCGCCCCTCGCGGTACCGAGCTGCTCGGCCGGCGGCACCAGCAATTCGCTCGCGCGCCAGTAGCGGTCGAGGCTGTGGCGGCCATCGGGCTCGATCGCCAGCACCCCGCCCGGCGGCAGCTTCCTCACCTCGCGCCAGATGCAGCGATCCTCAGGCACGAACACATAAAGCAGCGACGCGCCAACCGTTGCCGTGTCGAGCGTGAACGCGCCGGGAAACGCGGCTTCGAGCGCGCCGAGTTCCGAGGCGAAGGCAACGGCGCCATCGGGCCGCGCGGTATAGAAAAGCGGCTTGATACCGAAGCGGTCGCGGGCGAGCCACGCGCGGCCGGTGGTGACCTCGACGATCGCGAAGGCGAACATGCCGCGCAGCCGCCGCACCCCGTCGACACCCCAGGCGCGCCAGGCCTCGAGCAGCACCTCGGTGTCGCTTTCAGTGCGGAAGGCCACGCCCTGGCCGGCGAGCTCGGCGCGGAGCGCCTGATAGTTATAGATTTCGCCGTTGAAGACGATGACCAGCCCGTCCTTTTCGAACGGCTGGTTCGCCGCGGCGCTGACATCGATGATCGACAGACGGCGATGGCAGAGCGTCGCCGTGCCCTGCCGCCAGATACCTTCCGCGTCGGGGCCGCGATGCGCCAGCGCCACCGACAGCCGCGCGGCCGCCTCCGGCGCAAGGCCCGCCCCCACGGCGCCCGCAATTCCACACATGACTTAACGCCCCCGTGGCGGGCAGATGCCCGCCGCCGGCCGGTCACCCCCCGCCAAAGGATGCGCAGCCCGTGTCCTGTCCACTACCGTCGCGCCGCTTCGCGCCGACCTGCTCCCCCAAGCGCCGGCCATCCTACGCCTCAAACTGCCGGACGAGAAGCTGCGCCTTGCCGTTGCGCCCGAGTTGCGGCGCATCGACCGGGCGCACCCGGACCAGCATGTCGGCGCCGAGGCGCGCGCGCATGGCGTGTTCGATCTCGCGAAGCATTGCCGCCGACACCTCGGCGCGCGGCACGACCAGCACGTCGACCTCGCCGGCGACCGGCTGAAACAGCTGCAGATGGCTCACATTCGCCAGCTGGCTGTCGTGCAGGTTAAGCGCGGTGGTGCTGACCCGGCTGCCGTCGCGGCGATGAATCCATTCGCCGGCGCGGCCGCTCTTCATCCGGAACGCACGCCCCAGCCGTCCACAATCCGGGCAGGTTTCACCGAGGAATTCGGCCATGTCGCCGGTGCGATATCGCAGGAGCGCCATCGACGGATTGATAAACCCGGTCGCGACGATCTCGCCGACCTGCCCCGGTTCCACCGCCTTGTTCATGTCGGGGTCGAGAAACTCGGTCAGCCCATAGAAGGGATTGGCGTGATAGTTGCGGCAGTCGGAATATTCGCCGGCCAGCGCAAGCTTCTCCGAATGACCGTACCAACTGAGCAGGCGCAGCCCCAGCTCGCCCTCGATGAGTGCGCGATGCGCGGGATAGACGAACTCGCTGCCGCACAGCACCGCCTTCAGCGAGCGCGGCCGGTTGCCCTTCGTCGCCCATCGCAGCCCGACGGCCGCCGCCGCGCTGGGATAGGCGTGGAGATACTCGATGCCGTTCGCCTCGATGAATGCCGAGAATTCGTCGATATAGGCATCGTCGAGATTGAAGTTGTCGAAGGCGATTTCCTTGGTGATCGGAAACACCGCCATCCGCCCGCGCAGCACATGATTGCGCAACACCGCCCGCACCGACCGCCGCCGATCAAACCCCACCTCGGCCCAGATCCGGCTCATCCAATACCATTCGGCGCCCTTGCGGCGACGATGCATGTAGAGAGTCAGCGTTTCACCGGTGGAGCCGCCGGTTGTAACGATTTCATGCGGGCCGATGCCGGTGCGGAAAGCCGCGGGATTGCGGATGACGATATCTTTGGAGAGGGGGGGGAGGTCGGTGAAGTGGTTGAGTGTTATTGGACCAGCAGAACGATAGTGGTCGGCCAACGACGCACACGCAAGCCCAGCCACAAGAGCCGCTCGCTGGTAGTCGTCGATGAATCCGCTTTTATTCCAGACCTCGGCAAAGTGGCGACCCAACGCACTTGCGTCACGAAACGTAGGCGACAGCTTGCCAATATTGACCAGACACATAGCGCCGAGAGCCGAACGCTGCCAGCCTGACAACCGCATAAGGCATGACTTATCGGGTACGCGCATTGCCGACTAGTATGTCTGCCACGCGCTCCTGGAACTTCTCAAGCTGATATCTGTCCTCGTATCGCTTACGAGCCCGCGTACCAAACGCCTCTCGAAGATTCGGCGAACGGATTAGCTCCTCCAGAGCATCGGCTAGCGCAACTGCAGACCGTTCCCGTATGAGCACTCCGGCGTTGTCGGCGAGCATTTCCGGAATAGCGCCTTCGCTTGTAGACACAATCACCAGTCCGGCGCTCATGGCTTCAAGGATGCTGAGCGGGAAACCTTCGTTCTGTGAGGGGAGAACGAAGATATCCGCCGCATCAAGCAATTCTTGCTTTAGCTTTCCATATGCTGGGCCGACGTACCTCGCCAGAGTTGACCATGGCTCTCTAGCTAGCGCTTCCAGAAATCGGTCATGAAACATGCCATCACTTGCTGGCGCTCCTGCAAAACATACCTCGAACACGCATTCGCGTTCACGCAGGATTTGTGCCGCCTCCAGTAACAATAGCGGCCCTTTGGCTTCCACGAGGTTAGACAGAAAGAGAACTCGCACAGCGCCACTGGGTCGGGATTTACGCTTGCTTGCAAAATCGTTAGCACCGTTTGGGACAACCGCAACCGAAGTCGATCGGGCGAACGCCTCAATGTCGCGCGCCAAAGGCTCTGCCAACACGATTACTGTCTGCCCTTTGAAAAGCCATTTGAGCAAGCTTCCCAGTATCGGCCGATCTGCGTATGCCGCGAGCCCTCTACCATGAAGATGAACAATCAACGGAACACGAGTGAATCTAGTTACAATTCCTAACGCGATATCCTTAATCAGGCCAGGGCCGATAACAGCCATAGCCAAGTAAGCCTTGGTAGGTCTCCAGAAAATTGTCAAAACTGCAACTCGTAAGATCAACAGAGCTACGCGCATCGCCTTGCTGACCCGGAACACCCCTACGTCTGACAAAATTCTTGCACCGGCTATATTCACCACGCGCATTTCAAATTCACGATCAGGTGAAGCCGCTGCCAAATGATCGACGACCGATTGGCATGCCTGGGCGGATCCATGCAGGGGCGGGGGTAACGGCACGAGGAGCAGCACTCTCTGCACATTTCGACTGCGCCGTCTAGGGATAGCCATCAAAGCGCGCAAGCTCGGTCGCCGCACACAGCTCGCCGATGTCGAATGACGGTAGCAAGCGCGATAATAAAAGCGCAGCCCAAAGTGTAGGTCGGACTTTCAATGCCGACATTCAGGAACATTGCCAAAAATAGTATAGCTGAGAGCGCGGAAAATATTTTCTCCGATTCTTTTGCGGATCGAGGAGTTGTTCCCCGGATCATAATATAAAAAAATATTATCCCAAATATTCCCATCCTATAAATAACACCAACAAAACTATTATGATGACCAATCAAGAAAAAAGATACATCCTGCGAAAGAATTCCAGTAGTCATTTCAAACGATTGATCACCACTATAAACCAAGCCCCTTAGCGCTGGAACACCGAATCCGAAACCAAAAGGTCCCTGGGTTAGCCATGCCGTCAAACCATCGATGGCCCATATCGCCCTAGCCGCAGTATTAGGATCATAATAATATGCTTGCTTAAAAAAAACATACGCCAAAATTAAACCAAAAGTTGAAAAAATGACTAGATATAAAAATATTGATCTATGATAGTTCGTAATCAATATAAAAAATAACGCGACGCCAAGAATTATGTTCTGCATTGCTAATGATAGTAAATTTGCCGACAAATATATAATAAATACCATCCACATTGAATTATACCTTTCAAAGTAGATGTATGCACATATAGCCCCCAATATCGAAATATTATTCCTCAGCCCGTAAAATACTCCAGCCTCATGGTAATATGTTCTCACAATTCCCGTTGAAAAAAAATACTCCGCAAATAACCCCATTAGTAATACCGGGATTGACCAATGTAATATTCTAATATCTATCAATTTATTAATATATATAGCAAACAAATAAATGGCTACTGGCAAAATCAAAAAAGGATAAGCCTGACGCAATACGATATTTTCGTCACGGACATGCCCCCAAGGATTGGGTAACATTTCCAGATAAGAGGCAGATACCATCAAAATAGAAAGACAGAAGAATGCCTTGGCACCAGGGGGCGCGCTTAAACTACTTCCTCTCCCAAAAAATACCACAGGAAAGAAGAGAGTAAGCGCGACGAGCTGAGATAACCCCTGACTTTCGCGAATAAAAGCGCTCGATAGAGCGAGACCCAGCATTGGAATTTGCCATACGACTATTTCGCTGTAAGTCGCTCGCGACCTGCGCGGCCCAATGTCAGCCACTCTAGCCTCGCCATGCAGAAAATTTCCTCTCATGATTGTTCATATTTTATTAATGAACGCAGACTAAAGTGACGGTAGGCTGCCGCCAGTGCAGCCTCAATAACCGCGAGGGCCAGCAAGGCGTAAAATACGCTGACTTTAAGAACAGATGTCAGAAGCACAGCCGATATCGCCGCGAGCAGAGCTAAGACATTCACCACTCCAAACACTCGATCTCTCCGTGTCAGTATTATCTGCACTTGATAGCCAACGGTAGCTGCGGCTGGGAGCATCGCAACCATGGCGATCATGGCCGAAATTATCTCCCCGTCTCCCAAAGAAAAGTAAGTCCCGGCTGCGATCACGCCTACTGCAGACGCGAGGACAGCCAGCATCAAGAGCCCGTTTGCTCGAGCCGCAAAAGCAGCATCCGAGAAGCGCGGAAAAAAGACCTGCGAAACTGACCTTAGTCCACCATAACAAACAGCCACGACCTTAAAATAGATATAGAAATAGCTCGCTGCGCTAGGTTCCACCGTTGCGACAGCAAGCCACAATGGGAATGTGCGCAGCAGATTCTGCGCCGCTGCACCAAGCCCCACATGGAATAGCCTGCCATAGATCCGAAGAGCACTAATCGAGAAGTGCGGTATAGCACGCAAGCCGTAATGCCGGCCGATGAGCGCTGAAAAGGCTCCCGCAAATATAGCGCCAGCCGAAAATGCCGTTAGCAAGCTAGCTTCATCAGACCGCCAAAAAGAGAAGAGCAGTGCCGCCGCGATCGGCAGCAGCGCTCTAGCGGCGCTAGATAGCGCGGCGGCCAGCACATTCCCTCGCCCGTAGAGGATTGCCTCCGGGCCAATCATTGCCATTGGCAGAAGGCCAATGCCAATGCTGACCGAAAGAGGGATGGCACCGAGTGTCAGGCCCACGACGCTCACCACGGCACACAAAACTGCTGCCGTCCAGCAGCAGGATCGGACAGCCTCGATATACTTCGGAGCCCGCGACTGCGCAGCCGACCTACTAAGCTCAGTTGCAATACCGAACGAGGCGAACGCCTGAAAAAGCAGAAGTGTAGACTCTACCGACGCGATCCGCTGAAAAGCGTCACTGCCAACCAATGAAAGCAGTGCCAGCGCACCAGCCGCAGCGCCGGCCTGCCCGCCACCGGTAATTCCGAGCACGGTCAAAAGCCGTAAAATCGCCGACGAGCGCCCCGACTCAATCACGCCGTGCGAACCACCCGACTAGATACGACGACAATTCCCTCGCCGAACTGCGGAAATACACTTAGCACAACATGATAGATTCCTTTCATTATTCTCTTTAATCCATTTTTTCTTGTAATATCTGAATAAAATGCGAAATTAACAATATATAGCCCGTATCTTGAAAGAAATGTCCTCATCGTAGCATATGAAAAATACGATACATGATCCTCATGTACGGTCTCTATTCCTCGAAATAATCTTATAATTGTAGTTAGACAAAACGCGTTTGGCGCCGTTATGATAAAAACGCCATCATCCTTCATTATTTGTGCAGAATTCTCAATGAGCTTGCCTGAATTGGATAGATGTTCAATTACTTCTCCTGCGACAACGACATCGAATTTTTCGTCTAAATTTAAACCATTTTCGATGTCCGCAACGTGAAGGTCACGTATACCAAACGACCTCATCAACTCGATGCCGCCTTCGTCGATGTCCACTCCTACAACTCGCGCCGACACTTTGAGTAATTGAGCATGCAATAGTTCACCGTTTTCGAAGCGAACTTTTGTTAGACCCGAATCAACACAACCGATATGAAGAACTGATTTCCCCCGGCAAAAATCGCTTAGAAAAGCTTGACGCGACGTGACCAGCGCCGAGCGCGAAATCTTGTGAAAGAATTTGACCATGTCGTCCTCTTGAACGGTCTGAGTGATCGTCAGGTGCGGTTTGCTGGCTTCAATTGCCTAAGCGTCGATGCCAACGACCAGCTCTGCGCCGTCGCAATCCCCAGCAGTGCCGCGTAGGTTACCGCCACCGCGGGCATTTGTGCGCTGAAATCGGTGATCGCGTGGACGCCGACCACCACCGACGTCGCCACGCCGAGCGTCGGGATCAGGGCGTCGCGCTGGCGGGTCAGGGCGCCGCGCAGGTTGAACGCCGTCAGCCAGACGAAGGCGACCACGATCGCCACGGCGGCCGGGATGCCGAGTTCGAAGGCCAGTTCCAGATAGCTGTTGTGCGCTTCCGGGAAGGTCTGGCCGCTGGCAAAGCCCGGCGCGCGGAACATCGGGAAGAGCGACGGGAAACTGCCAAGGCCATAGCCGGTCCACGGCGCGGTCTCGATCCCGCGGATCACCTGTTCGAACAGTTCGGCGCGGTCGAAGGTCTGCGTCGCCTCGAGGCGTGCGATGGTGCCGCCGCCGCTGACCGCGATGAGGAAGCCGGCGACGCCGAGCAGCAGGACAAACGTCAGCGCACGGGCGCCGGCGGACATGCCGCGCGCCAGCAGCAGGAAGGCGAGCATGCCGGTCGCGCCGGCGGCAAAGCCCATGCGCGAATGCGTCTGCAGCCACGCCATCGCCACCAACAGCGCGGCGAGCGTATAGGCCAGCGAGCTGCCGATGAAGGCGTCGACCAGGCGTTGCGAGCGGGCCATCGACCGATCCGACAGCCGATATTTGGTGCGAAAGGCGCGGATCGCCAGCGTCGCGCAGATCAACACGCCGATCGCCGCATAGGTGGCATAGCTGTTGCGGTTGACGAAGGTCGACGTCAGATCGTCATGATAGGCCCACCGCGGGAACCACAGCAGCCAGTCGTTGCCGGACAGATAGGTGATGAGGCCGTAGGCCGCATAGGCGATCGACGCCCAGGCCAGCCAGCGCAGCAGCGCCCAAGCCCGGTCGGAATCGCGACTGAGCTGGAGCGCCAGCCAGAAGACGCCAATATAGCTCAGCCAGCGCAGGATGCCGGTCAGCGCCGCATCGGGCGCGAAACCGAGCCGCGGAAAGACCGGAGCGCCCAGCGCCGTTTGTGCTGAGACCCACAGCGGGTCGGCGGCGCCGGCCGGCACGAAGGTCTGCACCACCGCCCACAGCGTCACCGCCCCGGCGATCCCGAACGGCACCCAGAGCGCGCGATGCCACGTAAGCGAAGCGCCGTCTTGAAGCGCCCGCGCGCGCGCCACCAGCATCAGGCCGGCCAGCAGCGCGATCAGGCTCCAGGCGAACGGCCGGTTGGCACCGAACGGCAAGGGCGCCAGCACCAGCAGTGCGAGCAGCAGCGGACGCACCATCGCCGCCATCAGCCGGCCACCGCCCGATCGAAATCGTCGAGTGCGGGATCGCCGCGCAGGATGTAGCGCACAAAGGGCACTGCCCCGGTCTGGCGCGCGACCGCGACCAGCCCCATCACATCGACACGGGCGACCGCGCGGACCTGCTGGGCGAGCAGATCCTCATGCTCTCGGTCCCCCGGCACATGCAGCGAAACGCCGACGGCCAGTTGCTGCGCGTTGAGGCGCGGCTCATGCGCGCCGGTCAGCACCGACATCCGCCATGCCGCCCGTGCGCCGCCGCCGTCCCCCTCGCCCGCGCGAAGCAACGCCAGCCGCAGCCAGTTGAACGGGGATGTCGGGCAGCGCGCCAGCGTGCGCTCGACCAGCGGCTTGATCTCGCGCGGGTCGGCGCCGGTCGTCGTGAGCGCCAGCGCGGCATTCGTATCGTGGCGACAGCGTTCGAACCAGTTGGCGGCGCGCCGGCTGCCGTTGGCGGCGCTCAGCACGTCGTCGCGCCGCACGGCCTCGCGGCTGCGTACCGCTTCCAGCGTGGCTTCACCGGGGAGCGCAAGAATGGCGGCCGTCAGCGAAGCGGCGCTGAGCGCGGTAAGCGCGAGACCGGCAATGCCGACGATCAGTGCGACGCGGTCAGGCCTTGGCGCCATAATATGCGCCATACTTCGAATAATGGTAACCGTAGTCGCCGTAGCCGTACTGGGCGTGGCGATCCATATCGACCTGGCTCAGCACGGTGCCGGTGAACGGTACGCCGAGCTTGCGCACCTGGCGCAGCGTGTTGGTGACCACCTGTGCCGGCGTTTCGCCCCAGCGAACGACCAGCAGCATCGCATCGACGAGGCGCGCGACATTCTGGCTGTCGGTCATCGGCACGAACGGCGGCGTATCGACGATCACCAGGTCGTAATGTTCGCGCAGCAGCCCGAGCAGCTGCTCCATCCGCTGAGACCGCAGCAAATCGGCCGGGTTGGGCGCGCCAACGCCGGCGGTCAGCACCTGCACTTCGGTTTTGGGGTCCTTGCGAATGACATCGGCGAGCTGCCCCTTGCCGCTCAGCACCTGAACGAGGCCCGCCTCATTGCTCAGCTCGAGCGCCTTGTGGAGGCGCGGGTGGCGCATGTCGGCGTCGACGAGGATGACCTTCTTGCCCGACTGCGCGAACACGCGGGCAAGGCTGGTGCTGATGAAGGTCTTGCCCTCCGCCGGCACCGACGAGGTCAGCATGATGACCTTCGGCGGATCGTCGACATCGATGAGGCTGAGCGCACCCTGCAGGGTTCGGATCGATTCAGCGACCATCGATTGCGGCCGCTCGATGATCACATCCTCGGGGTTTTCATATTTGCCGCTGACGATCGGCACGAAGGTCAGCACCGAACCGCCACCGATCCGCTCGACGAGGTCGGCGCCGCGCACCGTATTGTCGAGCTTCTCAAGCGCGAAAGCGAGCGCCGCGCCTGCGATGAGGCCGACCAGCAGCGCCAGGCCGACGGTCAGCGTCTTGCGCGGGTATGCGGCATTCACCGGCACATCGGCCGGCGCGATGATGCGCGCATCCGCCGTCTGCACATCAACCTGCTCGCGCGTTTCCTTGTAGCGGTTGAGGAAGGTCTCGTAGAGCGTCTTCGTCGAATCTGCCTCGCGCTGCAGCTCGCGCAGGCGAACCTCCGCCTGCCCGCTGGCGCCGACCCGGCCGCGCAGGCCCGAAAGGCTGCTCGACAGCGCGCCTTCGCGGGCGCGGGCCACCGATACCTCGTTCGCCGTCGATGCCGCGATCTTGCGAACCTCGTCACCGATCTTGCTGCGCAGGTCGCGCAGTTCGGCGGTGGCATTGATGATGCGCGGGTGGCGCTCGCCATAGGTCGCCTGCAGCTCGGCAAGCTTGCGCACGACCTCGCTTTCCTGCTCGCGCAGGCGCTGGATCAGCGGAGAGTCGATGATGGCGCCCGAGGTCTCGATATTGGCCCCGCCGCCGGCGACGAGCTGCCGTACCTGCGACAGCTGCGCTTCCTTCGCCGCCCGTTCCGACCGCGCGAGGATCAGTTGCGAGTTGATCTCGGACAATTGCTGGCTGTCGACCCCGCCGCTGACGCCGCCGACGAGGCCGTACTGGATACGATAGAGTTCGACGGCGCGATCGGCGGCAACCGCCTGATCACGCAGTTCGGCGACACGTTCCTCCAGCCAGCCCGAGGCGCGGCGCGTCGCTTCATATTTCGCTTCGATCTGATCGCTGATGTAGAGGTCGGCGAGGCTGTTCGCCATCGACGCGGCCTTTTCAGGATCTTCTGAAATCGCACGAATTTCAACGACGTACGACCTCGGCACCACCGAGATTTCGATGGCTTTCCTGACCCTCTGGGTGATCCGGGTCCGTTCGCGCGCCCGCGCCAGCGGCTCGACCGGCGCCTTGTACTGCTGGCGCTCGCCGAACCAGGACGCCGGCTTAAGCAGGTCGAAATTTCCCTGCGCGGCCTCGACTGCCGGATTAAACTCGGGATCCTGGTCGAGCTTCAGCCGGTCGATCAGCTTGCCCATCAGAGCGCTCGACCGCAGGATCGACGCCTGCGTCTCCATCGTCGCCGTATCGGGCGCCATGTCGGAGACGACATCCTGGATATCGACGACCTGCGTTTTCTGGGTCTGCACCGCCACCGCCGACATGGCGGCATAGCGCGGCGTCAGCTGGTACACCGTCAGCGTCGCCAACAGGACGACGCTCAGCGTGATCGCGCCGATCAGCTGCCATCGGCGGCGGAGAATCCCGATCAGCGCGCCGAGGTCGAGCCCCGGATCTGGCCGATCAACAAGGGGCGCGGGCGGGGCAGCGGCAATGGTGGCCATAAATACTCAACACTACAGGGCCTCGACGCTCAGAACTGAGCGCCGAGGGTGATCAGGAACTTGTTGCGGCCGTAGTCGCTGGCCGGGAGGTTCGATTCCCGGCTGATCCATTCATAACCGGCCGACGTGTAGAGCAGGCGGTTGAGCTGATAGCGGAGGCTCGCCTGCGCGCCGTAATTGTCGTCGCTGCGCGCCGCGGCCGTGCTGCCGATGCTGCGCTCATATTTGTTCTTCGAATAATTCACCCCGCCGTTCAGCGTGAGCTGACGGGTCAGCTCGTGCGTCACCCGCACGCTGCTCGAGGTGTTGAGATAGCCGGTATAGCCCGGGAACACCGTCTCCTCGATCGAGCGATCGAGGTTGATCCGGACGGTGGTCAGCTCGGTCGGCGACCAGATGAGGCCGGCGCCGAAGATCGCGTCCTTCGTCGTCTGGAAGCGGGCGTCGTCATAATTGCGATTGAGGTAGCCCGCGAAGATCTCGCCGGTCAGCAGCCGGGTCAGCTCGAAGCCGATGCCGCCGGTAATGCGGAAGCCCTTGCTGTCGCGATCGAAGCCGAGGTCGTCGCTCGCCTCATCATAGTTGATGCTGTCGTACGACGCACGAACCAGGAAGTCGTAGCCCGGCGAGAATTCATAGCCGATCTTGCCGCCAACCTGCGCAAGGCTGCGGTCACGGTCGTCATTGTTGTCGATCGTGCCGTTGTTGCGCTCGACGTCGTCGAAGTTGAGCTTCCGGTAGCCGCCGTCGACGCCGAACAGAATACGACTGACATCGCGCTCGAAGCCGAGGCCGGTGTCGAACGTCTTGTACTTCACCGGCTCGGAATTCGAGGTCAGCGCGTTCGGGCTGCCGCGATCCTCATGATCGACATCATAGCTGAGACGGCCGCTCAGCCGGGTGTCGCGCACGACTTCGGTGCGGAAGGTCGTGCCCGCGCCGTAGTTGGTGCGGCTCTCGTCGTCGAACTTGTCGAACTCGAGGAACTCGACGCCGGCGCGCACATCCCAGCGGTAGCGGCTGGTGTCGGCGGTAAGCAGCAGCGACGGCGCGACACGATAGATGGTGTCGGAGCGCTCGCCGCCGTCGGTCGCGTAGACGTTGTCGTCGAACAGCAGGCCCGCCTCGATGCGCGGCAGCACGCGGAAGGCGCCGACGCGGCCACCCACCTGCTCCAGCTCGGAGCTTTGCGTGTCATTCTCGCGATTTTCCTCGAGCCGGGTCTTCTCCTCGACCTGCGCCAACACCGGCGCCACCGAAGTCATCATCGCAATCGTTGCCGCCGAGCGCAGCAGAAGTCCGAACCGCATCCTCAACCCCCGCAGGTCAAAAGAAAGCTGCATCGCGCCAGACGGATGCCTGGCACGCAAGACGCACACTCAACGGTAAGCGGACCCCCACAAACCGATCGACCGATCGGCGAGCATTCGCGGCAAACGACGGGAGACATGAATGACGGGATGCAATGTCGCCGCCCCGGAACCCCCTGAAGGTTCCCACATCGTCCGTTGCAGATTCGCGAACGCGAAACACGCACGGGGGCAGACAGTAAACGCGACAAGCCCCTCTCTCGTTGTGTTGGCAGAAGAGCCGCGTCCGGTCCAGCGCTTTTGCCGGTTCGTCGCGGCTTTTCGCCGGTTCGTCAGGCGACAAGAATCTCGACGGACGCGCCCTCGATCACCGCGGCGGTCAGCCGCCCGCTCGCATAGGCGCCGGTATCGAGCCCGATCCGGCTCGGCAGCACTTCCGCCGCGTCGGAAACGGTGTGTCCATGCACGACCCGCCACGGCAGCGGCCTGCGGTGGCCGAGGAAAGGTTCGCGGATTTCCAGCAGGTCGCTGCGCGACTGTTGCTCGAGCGTTCGGCCGGGGCGAACGCCGGCGTGAACGAAGAGATAGTCGCCCACCTGCACGGTCAGCTCAAGCGATTGAAGAAATTCGAGATGTGCCGGCGGCAGCTGCGCGATCAACGCCTGGCGCAGATATTCCATCCGGTCATCAACCGGCACCGACGGCAGCGACACGCCATAGCTGGCAAGCGTCGCCATGCCGCCATAGGCGAGCCAGGCCGGGCCGATCGACGGGTCGTCGAGGAAGGTCAGCAGCGCCGCTTCATGGTTGCCGAGCAGGCGCCGCGTCGGCAGGCCGGCGAAGTTGCCGCCGAGCAGATGGTCGATCACGCTGCGCGATTCAGGGCCGCGATCGACATAGTCGCCGAGCAGCACGACGAAGGTCTCGGGCGCCGCGCCATGTGCCGCGAGATGCGCGGCGATCTGCGTCTCCATGTCGCGGAGCTTGTCGAGCCGGCCGTGGATGTCGCCGATCGCATAGACACGCACGCCGGCTGGCAGCGCATATTCGCGCTTGCCGGCGGACGGCCAAAACTGCTGCAACAGCGCCTTCAACATGATATCAGTGCACCGCGTTCGGCTCGGGTGGGTCAGCCGACGCCTAGTGTGAGTGAGGGGCTTCAGGCAATGGCGCGTATCGTCTCGCTGCTTTTTTCGCTGTGCGTTCTGCTGGCCGCGCCGTTGGCGCAGGCTGCGGAATCGGCCACGCCGGCCGCTACCGCGGACAGCGGCGCCTACCGGCTCGGGTCGGGCGACAAGCTGCGTATCACCGTCTACAATGAAGATACCCTTTCGGGCGAATATGAAGTCGACGGCTCAGGCACGCTGGCGCTGAAGCTGATCGGGCTGATCGACGCCGGCGGCAAGACCATCGCCGAGATCACCAGGGCGATCGAGAACAAGCTGAAGGAGGGTTACCTCCTCAACCCGAGCGTCGCGATCGAGGTGCTCAACTACCGGCCGTTCTACGTTCTTGGCGAGGTCAAGGAGCCGGGGAAATATCCCTACGTCAGCGGCATGACCGTGCTCAACGCGGTGGCGCTGGCCGGCGGCTATACCTACCGCGCCAAGCAGAGCCGCGTGCTGGTGATCCGCGCCAACGACCCGGCGAAGGAAGAGCAGGAAGCGGACAAGAACACGGTGATCATGCCGGGCGACATCATCCGGGTGCCGGAGCGCTTCTTCTAAACATCTTGCGTCAGGCGACGGTGATCCAGAAGGGCTGGCCCGCGGCCTGCCGCCGGTCCCAGCGATAGTCGAGATCCTGCCAGTGGTGGACGGCCGCATAGCGGCTGTCGATCACATAGGTCACCAGCGCGCCGCCGCGGCGGCCGTCGATGGTCAGCACGGCATGGTAGATGCCTTTCTCGGTCCAGCCGGTCGCGAGGCGCAGCGACCGCGGCGGCCAGCCGGCCGCCAGCAGCTTGGCGCGCACGGTCAGCGCATGATCTTCGCAGTCGCCGGCCTCGCTGGTCGAGACCGTCCAGATGTCTGTGCCAGGCGCGTCGGCCTGTTTGCCGAGCGCGCGGACTTCGCTGTGAATGCGCTGCAGTTCGTTGAAGCGGGCGGTGGTGATGTCGACGGGGCGGCAATAGGGATCGCCCGAATTGCGCTCGCAAAAGCCCAGCCAGCCGGCGGGCGGCGCGGTCACATGACCGTCGCGCATCGCGGCGCCGTCGCTGCTCATGCAGCCGGCCAAGAGAAGAGCGGCGGCCAGCGGCCCCGCCTTGAAACGCCCCCACAACATTCCCGCCTCGTCACGCAACCCCGCCCAACATCGGCGGTTCGAGGGTCCTTATCGCTTACGAAGGTTAACGAATCAGCTCATCCAGCAACGCTTCTTCATAGGCGCGGAAGTTGGATCGCTTGCCGGGATAGTCCGCCGGATTGGCGGCAGTGCCGGTGACCGCATAGACGTAGCCGCGCCCCCGCGCCGGGTCGATCCAGAGACCGCTCCATAGCCCATAGGCGTCGCCCATATGACCGAGCCAGCGCGGATCGCCGGCCACCGGCTGGTCGCCCCTCCCCACCATGCACTGCACCGACTGGCCGTAGCAGCGCATCAGCCCGCCATAGCTCTCGCCGGTCGCCCCCTGCCCGTCGCGCCAGACGGGGGTGAGCATCGCCCGCACCGTCTCCGCCTTCAGCAGCCGGACACCGTCGAGCTCGCCCTCATTGAGCAGCAACCGCGCCACCCGCCCGAGGTCACGCATCGAAATGCGCAGGCCGCCCTGCGGGCTGAACAGGGTGCCATTGTCGCCGGGCCGATAGCTGGCGACGTCGCAGGCCGCGTCAGGCGTCGGCAGCCGCACGAGGCAGGCCGGCGGCTTTCCCTTCAGATCATCGACCTGCACCACCCAGTCGGGGCTCGGCGTCCATTTCTCCTCGTCGGCACTCTTGCGGTAGAGCGCCCCGGCGCGCGCCAGCGCGGCGTCCGAACAGCCCGACCAGTTGAAGCAGGCGTCGAGCTTCAGCGGCCCGGTCACCAGCCGCCCGACCAGCCGGTCGAAGCGCTCGCCGGTCACCTTCTCCATCACCGTCGCCGCGACGCCGAAGTTGAGGTTGGTGTAGCTGAACACCGCCCCCGGCGGCGCCGCATGCCAGCTCTTGGCCGACAGCGACCCCTGCACCGTCGCGCCGAGCGGGAAGAAATAGCCGCCGTCGTCGAGCAGGCTCGACCGATGCGACAGCAGCAGCCGCAGGCTGATCGGCGCGTCGGGGTGCGCGGGGTTTCGGAACCGCCAGCCGAGATAGTCGGAGACGTCGCGGTCGAGATCGAGCCGCCCTTCCTCGACCAGCCGCAGCACGGCGAGCGTCGTCATGACCTTCGACACCGAGGCGACGCGCACCGGCGTGTCCACCGTCATCGCCCGCGCCGGATCGATCACCGCCAGCCCCCGCGCCTCAGCGCGCACCTCGCCGGTACGATCGACGACGACGGCGGCAAGCCCTGGCAGGCCGGGGCTCACGCCGGGCTGCCCGTCCACCAGCGCCTGCAGCGGGTCGCCACCCGCGACCCTCGGCGCACAACCGCTTGCGACCAGCGCGCCGGCCACCCACAGTGGCAGGATGAAGCAACGGGCGAGGCGGTGGATGACCGGACTGGCAATCGCGATCGTCGTCTTCGTGGCGATCATCCTGCTGCTCCCCCGGCTGCTCGACAGCCGCTACTATAGCGGGCCGGTCAGCGATCACTACAACGGCCAGCGCTTCGTCAATCCGGGCGCTGCCGATGTCGTGCGAGGCCTAAGCGACGTGCTGCGCTGGCGGATGACCGCCGACCGCGCAGAATGGCCGGCGACCGTCCCGGTCACGCCCGCCAAGCCCGCCGCGCGTGTCGAGGGCGATGCGATGGTCGCGACAGCCGTCGGCCACGCGACGGTGCTGGTGCAGACCGCCGGGCTCAATATCCTCACCGATCCGGTCTGGGCGGCGCGGGTCAGCCCGTTCAGCTCGCTCGGCCCGAAGCGCGTCCGCGCGCCGGGCGTGCGCCTTGAAGACCTGCCGAAGATCGACATCATCCTCGTCAGCCACAACCATTACGACCACCTGGACCTCGACACGCTGAAGAAGCTCTGGGCGCGCGACCGGCCGCTGATCGTTACCCCCTTGGGCAACGAAACCCTGCTGAAACGGCACGGCATCGACTCCGTTGCGCGCGACTGGGGCGAGAGCGTCACCGTGCGCGACGGCGTGAGCGTCACCGTCGAGCGCGTGCAGCATTGGTCCACCCGCTGGAATTACGACCGCAACCGCGCGCTCTGGGGCGGCTTCACCGTGACGACGCCGGGCGGCAATCTCTATTTCGCCGGCGACTGCGGCTACAGCGACGCCTTCACCGCCACCGGCGCCGCGCGCGGCCCCTATCGCCTCGCGCTGCTGCCGGTCGGCGCCTATGAGCCGCGCTGGTTCATGAAGCCGCAGCACATGAACCCGGCCGAGGCCGTCCAGTCCTTCGCCGACCTGCGCGCCGAAACCGCCGTCGGCATCCACTGGGGCGTCTGGCAGCTCACCGACGAAGCTATTGACGCCCCGCGCGAGGACCTCGCGCACGCGCTCCGAGAGGCAGGGATCGCATCGGGCCGCTTCGTCGCGTTGGAGCCCGGCGAGCGGATGGAAATTCCGGCACTTCCTTAGCGATTGTGCGTCAACCAGCGCACTGCCATAGATGCCGCCTGACCGTCGTGAAGAGGGGCGAATGGACATCGACGTTCGGTATACCGACGGCCAGTATCTGGCGCAGACGGGCAACTGGCATGAGGATGATGCGCGCTGGAAGGCCCGCCACATCCTGTCGCTGATCGGCGGCGCCGGGCTTGCGCCACACTCCGTCGTCGACATCGGCTGCGGTACGGGTGGCGTGCTCGCCAACCTGCAGTCGATGATGTCGCAGGAGGTCGAGTTCACCGGCTACGAGATCGCCGCTCCGGCCTTCGCCGTCGCCGAGGCGCGCAGCAACCCGCACCTGCGCTTCATCAACGGCAGCGCGCTCGAGGATGACGCCGCGCCGCTCTACGACCTTGCCATCGTGATGGATGTCTTCGAGCATGTGCCCGACTACCTCGGCTTCATTGCCGGTATCCGGCGACTGGCGAAGGCGTTCGTCTTCCACGTCCCGCTCGACATCTCGATCCGGTCGCTGATCAACGAGTGGCCGATGGAAGCGCGCCGGACGGTCGGCCACATCCATTATTTCACCACCCCGACGGCCAAGGCGACGATCGCGGAGAGCGGTTACCGCATCGACCGGGCGTTCCACACGCACGCGATCATGCATCCGCCGCCGCAGGGCTGGAAGATGAAGCTGCGCCGCTGGCCGCACAAACTGCTGTTCAGCTACAATACCGACCTGTGCGCCAAGGTGCTGGGGGGCTGCTCGCTGATGGTGCTGGCAACCCCCGTCGCCGACGAAGGCTAGCGACTCAGCCCACCGCCCCGCCGATCCGGAACGCGCAGAGCTTGTTACCGTCAGGGTCGCGGAAATAGGCGGCGTAGAAGGCACCTGGCCCCTCGTCGCCTCGCACGCCCGGCGCGCCTTCGTCCTGCCCGCCGAGCGAGATCGCCTTGGCGTGAATCGCATCGACCAGCGCCCGGCTGTCGACGTGCAGCGCCACCATCGTGCCGTTGCCCGCCGTCGCCCGCTCCTGATTGTAGGGCGTGGTCACGCCAAGGTGCGGTGCCGATTCGGCATCGCGGCCCCAGACGGTGCAGCCCGGAAACTCCATGACCCGCTTGCTGCCCGTGACAGCGAACAGCTTGTCGTAGAAGGCGTTGGCGCGGTCGTTGTCGTTGGTCCCCAGCAGCACGTAACCGATCATCTGAACCTCCCCGAAATTTGCTTTGTCGAAAGCCGATGCTAGCGCTGGAACAAATCGTGTCCAGTCGCCATATTGAGCGCATGGCGATTCAAATCCGTACCAATCTCGACGAGCCCGAAGGCGGGCAGGTCTTCGTTCCGCACCGCCCGGCCCGGCCCGACAAGTCGGAAGGCGGCAAGGCGTTCGAGCTGGTGTCAGACTATTCGCCGGCGGGCGACCAGCCGGCGGCGATCGCCGAACTGGTCAGCCAGGCCGACGCCGGCGAGCGCGACCAGGTGCTCCTGGGCGTCACCGGCTCGGGCAAGACCTTCACCATGGCGAAGGTGATCGAGGCGGTGCAGCGGCCGGCACTGGTGCTGGCGCCCAACAAGATCCTCGCGGCGCAGCTCTACGGCGAGTTCAAGAGCTTCTTCCCGAACAACGCCGTCGAATATTTCGTTAGCTATTACGACTATTACCAGCCGGAGGCCTACGTCCCGCGCACCGACACCTACATCGAGAAAGAATCGTCGGTGAATGAGGCGATCGACCGGATGCGCCACTCGGCGACCCGGGCGCTGCTCGAACGCGACGACGTTCTGATCGTCGCCTCGGTGTCCTGCCTCTACGGCATCGGGTCGGTCGAGACCTATTCGGCAATGACCTTCAGCCTGAAGAAGGGCGACACCCACGACGCGCGCGAGATCGTTAGGAAGCTCGTCGCGCTTCAGTACAAGCGCAACGACACCAATTTCGCGCGCGGCGCCTTCCGGGTGCGCGGCGACACCATAGAGCTGTTCCCGTCGCACTATGAGGATACCGCCTGGCGGATCGTCTTCTTCGGCGACGAGATCGAATCGATCACCGAGTTCGATCCGCTGACCGGCAACAAGGTCGCGAACCTCGACTATGTGAAAATCTACGCCAACTCGCACTATGTGACGCCGGGGCCGACGCTCAAGCAGGCCACCGAAGCGATCAAGCACGAACTGGCGGAGCGGCTGAAGGAATTGGTGTCCGAGGGCCGGCTATTGGAGGCGCAGCGCCTTGAGCAGCGCACCAACTTCGACCTCGAGATGATCGCCGCGACGGGCGCCTGCGCGGGCATCGAGAATTACAGTCGCTTCCTCACCGGCCGCCTGCCGGGCGAGCCGCCGCCCACGCTGTTCGAATATCTCCCCGAAAACGCCGTGCTGTTCGTCGACGAGAGCCATGTCACCGTCGGCCAGGTCAACGGCATGTCGCGCGGCGACCACCGCCGCAAGCAAACGCTCGCCGAGCATGGCTTCCGCCTGCCGTCGGCGATCGACAATCGCCCGCTGCGCTTCGAGGAGTGGAACGCGATGCGGCCGCAGACGGTCTATGTCTCGGCCACCCCGCAGAGCTGGGAGCTGGAGCAGACCGGCGGCGTGTTCGTCGAGCAGGTCATCCGCCCCACCGGCCTCATCGACCCCGTGGTCGAGATCCGCCCGATCGAGGACCAGGTCGACGACCTGATCCACGAGGCGAAGGAAACCGTCAAAAAGGGCTATCGTACGCTCGTCACCACGCTCACCAAGCGCATGGCCGAGGATTTGACCGAGTTCCTGCACGAAGCGGGCCTCAAGGTCCGCTACATGCATTCCGACGTCGAGACCCTGGAGCGCATCGAGCTGATCCGCGACCTGCGGCTCGGCGTCTATGACGTGCTGGTCGGCATCAACCTGCTGCGCGAGGGACTCGACATTCCCGAATGCGGACTGGTCGCCATTCTCGACGCCGACAAGGAAGGCTTCCTGCGTTCGGAAACCTCGCTGATCCAGACCATCGGCCGCGCCGCGCGCAACGTCGATGGCCGCGTCATCCTCTATGCCGACCGCACGACGGGGAGCATGGAGCGCGCGCTTGCCGAAACCGGCCGGCGCCGCGAAAAGCAGCTCGCCTATAACGAGGCGCACGGCATCACGCCGCAGTCGGTGAAGAAGAACATCTCCGACGTGCTCGCCGACGTGTCCGAGCGCGACCACCTCACCGTCGATCTCGGCGATACCGACACGCCGCACCTCGTCGGCCACAACCTCAAGGCCTATGTCGCCGACCTCGAGGAGCGGATGAAGAAGGCCGCGTCCAACCTCGAGTTCGAGGAAGCGGCGCGCATCCGCGACGAAATCCGCCGTCTGGAGAATGACGAACTCGGCCTACCGACCGAACAGCACAGGGCACCGATCAAGGGTCGCTCGATCAGTGGAACTCCGGGTACGCATACGACACGCTTCGGCAAGGCCAAGGCCGCGCGGGCGCAGAAGCGCTCGCAGAGTCGGCGGTAAGATGGCTGTCACACCATTTTAACCGACTCATGGTCTAGGCTTCCAAAGCACACGGTGAGGGGAGTTTTCCGTGGACCAGTGTCTGTACATGCGCTTCATGGGCTGGGCGATGCGGAGCGGCTACCGCCGCCCGAAGCCGCCGCTGCACTCGCGCCTGCGCGGGATGTTCAGCTTCCTCTAGGAGGCTATCGCTAGCCGAGGACGGCGCAGCCGATCCCGGCGCGCGTCAGCACGCCAAGCAACTCCGGATCGCCGCTCCGGCGCACATGCTCCGCCAGTTCGCGCACCGTCATCTTGCGCAGATCGCGCCCGTCGCGCGACAGGCCCGTCACCAGATCAGCCAGCGTCTTCAGCTGCCGGTTCGACAGCCGGTCCTCCAGCTCGTCGCCGACACAGGTTGCGGTCGAGCGGTCGAAGCCATAATCCATCAGCCGCTGCGCGATGCGATGCTCAGGTCGCGCGCAGGCGGCGATGACGGCGACGAGCGCCAGCGGCAGGATCCAGTTACGGTGCTTCATACCCACGAGCTTTAGCCCCGCCGCCTGAACGCAGGCTGACGGGCGGGCGGCGTCTCGCTAGAAATGCCGGCGATGCCGCTGCCACCCGCCACCGCCTACCGCCCCACCCTGGTGCGGCACGCCAATGCGGCGCTTCCCAAACTCTGGGACAAGCGCTGGCTGCCCCCGCCCGATTTGCTGGAAGAGACGCTCGACCGGCAGGCGATGCAGGCGACCGGTCTTTGCGATTTCGGCGACCCATGGTTCCGCGGCCCGCTGCGCGTGCTGCTGCCGGCGCTGCGCGAGGAGGCGCGGCTCAATGCGATGGGCCGGCTGATCGCGCACGGCTCGCTGCTGAAAATGCTAAAGGAGCGGCTAAGGGCGCAGGCGTGGTTCACGGCCCATCCCGACATCCGCGAGCGCCCCCTGCCCGCGCCGGTGGTGATCGTCGGGCCGATGCGTTCCGGCACCACCCGCCTCCACCGCCTGCTCGCCACCGATGACCGCTTCGCGCATCTGCGGCTCTACGAAGCGATGTGCCCGGTACCGCCGCGCGGACGCGATACCCGCGCGCTGCAAACGGCGTTCGGGCTGAAAGCGATCAACTGGATCAATCCCGCCAACGCCGCCGTCCACCCGACCGGCCCGCACCAGGCCGACGAGGAACTCGGCCTGCTCGAGAACAGCGCGTGGGGCGCGCAGATCGAGGCGCAGCGTCGGGTGCCCGGCTACGCGCGCTGGTGCGAGGCGCAGGACGCAACTCCTGCCTACCGCCACATGGCCGACCTGCTGCGCCTGACCGGCTGGCGGCGCGGTGACAATCCGGCAACGCCGTGGCTGCTGAAGACGCCGCAGCACATGCAGGACCTGCCTGCGCTGCTCGCTGTCTTCCCCGACGCCCGGCTGATCTTCACGCACCGCGACCCGGCCAGTGTCGTCGGCTCGGCGGCGTCACTCGCGTGGCACCAGATGGTGGTGCAGAGCGACGAGGTCGATGCGCACTGGGTCGGCGCCGAATGGCTGCACAAGACCGCGCATCGCATCGAGAAGACGCTGGCAGTGCGTGCGGCATTGCCTGCCGCCCGGCAACTCGACCTGACGTTCGACGAGATGAACCGCGACTGGCGCGGCACGATCCGGCGCGTCTATGCCTTTCTCGGCCTCGATCTTGAACCGGCGCTCCCGGCAATGGAAACCTATCTCACCCGCGAGAATCGCCACGCCGCGCACCGCTACGACCTCGCCGACTTCGGCCTGAACGCCGACGCCATCCGCGAGCGGTTCAGCAGCTACAGCGCGCGCTTCCTCGCCTGAGGCAGCGCCCACCACGGCAGCGCCGGGTGGAGGTGATGCTCATGGTGGAAGCCGCCGAAGTGGAAGCAGGTGACCAGCGACCCGCCCCAGCCGAACCCGTTGCTGCGCGCATTGTGATGGTCGGCGAAGGCGCGGTCGTCGTGGCGATGCGGCAGCCAGGTGCCGAACAGGAACAGCTGCACCGACGATAGCAGCGCCGGCACCGCCCAGAACACGACGATGTTGAGCAGCGACGCCCCGAGCAGCAGGTAGGCGACCGCCGCCACGGTGATCCGCAGCAACTGCCCGTGCGTGTAATAGCCGCTGAAGAAATGCACATACCAGCGCACGAACGCCCGCGGGTCGCGCGCGTCGAAGTCGGGGTCGTCGGCGGTGCCCGGAAAGCGATGATGCAGATGATGGTTCGCCGCCAGCCCGCGATAGCCGAAGCAGGCGTAGAGCGCCGCGCACACCATGCCCACCGCCGCATTGAGCCGCGGCCGTCCCGGCGCGAAGCTGCCGTGGATGCAATCGTGCATCACGATGAACAGCCCCGCCGACAGCCAAGTCTGCGCCAGCACCGCCGCCACGACCAATGCGACATTGCCCGGCAGTGGGTAGAAAAAGATCCCGCCCACATGCAGCGTCGCCCACGCGGCGAGGATCATCGCCGCGAGCGTCACGCTGGTGATCGTCTGCCGACGCGCGGTCATGCCGCTTCGCTACGCCCGGTGCATGGCAAAGGGAAGCGCGCTATATCGCCCCGATGAGCCTCGGCACCGGCCTCCTGATCCTGATCGTCACCATCGCCGCGATGGAGGTGTTCGCCTATGCGATGCACCGCTGGGTGATGCACGGCTTCCTGTGGGTGCTGCACGAATCGCACCACCGCCCGCGCGACGGCTGGTTCGAGGCGAACGACTGGTTCGCGGTGATCTTCGCGCTGCCGTCGGTGGCGCTGATCTTCATGGGCACCCAAGGCGGCTTCCCGCCCGCCGTCGCCTGGGTCGGCGCCGGCATCGCCGCCTACGGCATGATCTATTTCGGCTTCCACGACATCATCGTGCACCGCCGGCTGAAGCATGGCTGGCGACCGAAAGGCGCCTACATGCGCCGTATCGTGCAGGCCCACCGCCTCCACCATGCCGCCGAGACCAAGCACGGCACCGTGTCGTTCGGCTTCCTCTATGCCCCGCCGGTGCGCCGGCTGAAGGCCGAACTGGCGGCCAACGAACAGGTCCGCCTCAGGGCATCGTCCACAGCCCGTCGCGCGCGGTAGGATCGGCGTAGAGCCCGTGCCGCGCCATGGCCTGGGGCAAGGCCTTCGCCACCGCCGCCAGCTTCGCCGCCTTCGGGGTCGAGACGCGCGTGCGCCAGGCGTCGGGGCCGAGGTGCCTGACCTCGCGGCCGATCCCGGCATAGATGTCCGCCGCCGACAGCACCGCCCAGGCCGAGCGGAAGGACAGCGCCGGTGTGCCGTAGCGCGCCGACAGCGCATAGCGCTCCGCCTCCCCCACCATGCGCGCGACCACGTCGGCGAGTTCGCGGGCGAACATCGGTTTGTCGAACTCGCCCGGCGGGATATCGGCCGCGGTCAGCCAGTCGTCGGGCAGATAGCAGCGGCCGATGCGGGCATCGTCATGGATGTCGCGGACGATGTTGTTGAGCTGGAAGGCGATGCCGAGGTCGGACGCGCGGTCGAGCGTCGGCCGGTCGTCGGGGTCGACACCCATCACGATCGCCATCATCACCCCGACGACGCCGGCGACATGGTAGCAATAGTCGAGCGTGTCCTCGAACGAGCGATAGGTACGGTCGCGCGCGTCCATCGCGAAGCCAGCGATCAGCTCCAGCGGATAGCGCGCCGGCATTCGCGTCGCCTTCGTCACCTGCCCCAGCGCATCGAACGGCCAGTCGCCGGTCTCCTCGCCCGCGATGGCGCGGCGGGTCAGGCCTTCGATATTGGCCAGCCGCGTGTCGATATCGTCGGTCGGCTCGACATGGCCGTGCCCGCCGATCTGCGCGTCGATGACATCGTCGCAGTGCCGGCACCAGGCATAGAGCAGCCACGCCCGCTCGCGCGTCTCGCGGTCGAACAGCGACGACGCGAGCGCGAAGCTCTTCGACCCCTTGGCGATGGCGGCGCGGCTCTTGTGGACGAGGTGATGGTCGGGTTGCCGGGGGCTCATGAGCGAGACAGTCCGTTGGGAAGACGGGGTTCCCCTATTTCGTCGTCCCCGCGAAGGCGGTGATCCAGTCCACCTGCGAAGACTCGCCGGCTACCGTCGGCACCTTTGCTTCGGACTGGGTCCCCGCCTTCGCGGGGATGACGGCAGGAGGCGCTCACCCCAAGTCCGCAATCATCAGCTTCGCCGTCGCCTTCGCCGAGCCGACGACCCCCGGCACGCCCGCGCCCGGATGCGTGCCGGCGCCGACGAAATAAAGATTCTTCAGCACGTCGTCGCGGTTGTGCGTGCGGAACCAGGCGCTCTGCCACAGCACCGGCTCCAGGCTGAACGCGCTACCGAGATGCGCGCCCAACTCGGTGGCGAAATTCTGCGGCGTGAAGGTGCGCATCGTGACCAAGTCATCACGCAGGCCGGGGATCAGCCGCTTCTCCAGATAGCCGAGGATGCGATCCGCATATTTCGGCGCGAACGTCTCCCAGTCGATCGGCGCCTTGCCCAGGTGCGGCACCGGCGACAGCACGTAGAAGGCGCTGCACCCTTCCGGCGCCAACGCCGGGTCGGTGGCGGTCGGGTGGTGCAGGTAGAGCGAGAAATCCTCGGCGACGACGCCGTGCGAATAGATGTCCGCCAGCAGCTCGCGGTAGCGCGGGCCGAACAGGATGCTGTGGTGCGGGATATGGGCGTGCTGCCGCTTCAGCCCGAAATAGGTGACGAACAGCGAGGGCGAGAAGCTGCGCCGCTGCAGCCGCTGCCCCATCTGCACCCCGCGCGGATGGCCGCCAAGCAGGTCGCGATAGGTGTGGACGACGTCGCCGTTCGACGCGACCGCGTCGAACGCCGCCGACCAGCCATCGTCGGTGGCGACGCCGGTCACGCGCTCACCGGCCGCCTTGATGGTGCGCACGCCGGAGCCCATCCGCACCTGCCCGCCGAGGTCGGTGAACAGCTTCAACAGCCCGCGCACCAGCGCATGGGTGCCGCCGCGCGGAAACCACACGCCCCATTTCTTCTCGAGCGCATGGATCAGCGCATAGATCGAGCTGGTCTTGAACGGATTGCCGCCGACCAGCAGCGTGTGGAAGCTGAACGCCTCGCGCAGCCGCGGATCGCTGATGTAGCGCGATACCATCGCATAGACGCTGCGGTAGGCCTCGTAGCGCAGCAGCTGCGGCGCCGCCTTCACCATCTGGCCGAAGTCGAGGAACGCCTCGTGGCCGAGCTTCTCATAGCCCTCCCGGAACACGCCTTCCGAATAGGTCAGGAAGCGCCGATAGCCCTCGACATCCGCCGGCGACATCGCCGCGATCTGCGCGTTCAGCGCGGCATCGTCGTTCGAATAGTCGAAGACGCTGCCGTCCTCCCACATCAGCCGGTAGAAGGGCGTCACCGGGAGCAGTTCGACATAGTCGGCCAGCCGCCGGCCGGAGAGCGCGAACAGCTCCTCGAGGCAGCTCGGGTCGGTGATGACGGTCGGCCCGGCGTCGAAGGTGAAGCCCTCGTCATGCCAGACGTAGGCGCGCCCGCCTGGCTTGTCGCGCTTCTCGATGAGCGTGACGTCGAGGCCCGCCGATTGCAGCCGAATGGCGAGCGCGAGGCCGCCGAAGCCGCTGCCGATCACCGCAACCTTACGCACGCGGCTTTTCCTTCATCACTTTCAACGCCCGCTTGATCGGCACCGGCGGCTTGCCGATCAGAATGAAGGCCTTGTCGAGCAGGGTCGTGGTGCCGGCGTAGAAACGCGAGATCAGCGCCGCATCCAGCCGGTAGAAGCGTTCGAGCACCTTGTAGCGCTGTCCCGGCTCGGCGGCGAGGAAGAACATGCGGTTGAGCATCCGGTAGAAGCCGCGCTTCTTCCACGCCGTCTCCGCATATTGGCGCAGATCGGCATGGATGTTGGCCGAGGTGAGATTGCGGATCGCGGCGATCCGGTCGGCGACGCGCACGGCATCGGGGAAGCTGTAGCCGGTGGTCGGGTGAAACAGCCCGGCGCGCAGCCCCACACGCGGCACACCCGCGTCGCCCGCATCGAGGAAAGCCTTGATGTCGCCGCCGAGCGCGATCGGCAGCACCCCCTGCTCCTCGCGGATCACCCGCGCGATCTTCCAGCCGCGCTTCGCCGCCTGCTCGGCGATGCGGGTGCGCAGCCGCTCGACGTCGAGCGCCGGGCCATCGGCGTAATAGGTGTCCTCGATCAGGAGGTCGCGGTTGCCGAAGGGCAGCAGGTAGACGAAGCGATAGCCGTCGTCCTGCGCCACCGTCGCGTCCATGATCATCGGATAGGCGAGCCCGTGCGGCGCCTCCAGCTCGACATGCTGACCGACGAACTTCTGCCAGCGCAGGTCGAGATGCTGGCTCTCGACCGCGCCACGCGCGTCGATCACCGCCTTCGCCTTCAATTCGGTACCGTCGTCGAGCGTCACGCCGGTCGGCGTCACCGCCGTCGCGGTACGGCCGAGGAACAGCCGCTCGGGCCGGATCACCCCGCGCACCTCGCCGTCGAGCCGCTCGCTGGTCGCGCTGGCGTAGCCGAGGCCGAGCGTGCGGCGGAATTTCGGGAAGGCGACGCTATAGGCCCGCCACTGCTTCACATACAGCCGCGCCGTCCACGCCCGCTGCGCGCTGCGCAGATCCTTGTCGAACGACGACCAGGTGTGGTTGCCGCCGATCCGGTCGCTCGCCTCGACGATGCCGACGCGCAGCTCGGGCCGCACCTTCGCCAGCTTCAGCGCGATAAGCCCGCTGGCGAGCCCGCCGCCGACGAGGATGAGATCGAGGTCCACGGCCAATGGCTTAGCGCACTGGCTGCAACCCCTGCCACCCAATTCCGCTTCATCCGGATTTAGGGGAGCCCCAACCCTCTCCGCTCCCCCTGAGCTCGTCGAAGGGTGTGAGCGCGGATAGGGCGTTGCAGGCATGGGTGCGGAGGCGATAGGCTCAGTCGATGGCCCGCAAGCGCAAGCCCACCGTCAAACGCGAACGCCGCCTGCTGGTGGCGGGCGGCGTCGCGGGCGCGCTGCTGCTCGCCTTCCTAATCTGGGTGTCAGCCTAATCGCCCGCCGGCCGGGCGAGACCGCCCATCTGAAGCTGCCAGTCGCGGAATTCGATGGCGACGATGCCGGCCTTCACCGCCGGATCCTCCTCCAGCGCCCGCCGCACCGCGCCCCGGTCGACATCCAGCGTGAACACCGACAGGCCGAGTACCGGCTCGCCTTCGAATCGACCGCCGGCGATCAGGACGCCTTCACGCGCAAACTGCTGATAGAGGCGCTGGTGTGCGATGATGAGGGCGCGATTGGCCGGATCATGCGCCTTTGCGAATTCGGGGCCGGGCCGGTTGAACACCGTCATGTGCGACACAGCGGCCGGCGCAGGCTGCGCCACCGCCGGCACCGCGCTGAGCAGCGCCAATGTCAGAAGCAGATATTTCATTCGCCATCCTTCCATTCACCGGAGGATGGCGACGCTGCCTGCGTCAGCCGAGCCGGGCGAGCGCGGCGCGAAGCCGCTGCGCGTCCGCCTGCAGCGCCGCGAGCCGGTCGCGATTCTCCTCGACCACCTCGGGTTTCGCCTTGCTGACGAACGCTTCGTTGCCGAGCCTGCCGGCGATGCCCGCCGCGTCCTTTTCGGCCGTGGCCACCGCCTTCTCCAGTCGTCCGCGCTCCGCCGCGATGTCGATCACGCCTTCGACGCTCAATGACAACGTCACGCCGTTTCCGACCACCTGGAGGCGCGCGCCACCATCTTCCGGCGCCGATACTAGGCGGATGCTTTCAAGGCGGGCGAGGCGCGCGACGAATGGGGCGTATTTTTCGATGCGCGCCGCGACAACCGGGGTTTCGACCTGCGCCGTGGTGACCAGCTTGGCGCTGGGCGGCACGTTCAGTTCATTACGTGCAGCGCGAATCTCGGTGACGACCTCGATCAGCCAGTCGATGTCGGCCGCGGCCTCGGCGTCGATCGAGTGCGCGTCCGCCTCGACCCATTTGGCGAGGATCAGGTCATAGGGCCGCTCGCCGAGCGCGTGCCACAGCTCCTCGGTGATGAACGGCATCACCGGGTGCAGCATGACGAGGATCTGGTCGAGCGCCCAGCCGGCGACCTTGCGCGTCTCGTCCGCCGCCGGGCCAGTGGCGCCGTCGGCGAGGATCGGCTTGGTCAACTCCAGATACCAGTCGCAGAAGCGGCTCCACGTGAACTGGTAGATGGTGTCGGCATAGGCATCGAAGCGGAACTCGGCCATCGCAATGTCGAGCGCTTGGCTCGTCTTCGCCACCTCGCCGATGATCCAGCGGTTGACCGGCAGGGTCGCATCGGGCGCGCCGATCTGCTGCGAGGCGCCGATGCCGTTCGACTGCGCGAAGCGGGCGGCGTTCCACAGCTTGGTGCCGAAGTTGCGATAGCCCTCGACCCGCTTCTCGCTGAGCTTGATGTCGCGGCCCTGCGTCTCCATCGCGGTCAGGGTGAAGCGCAGCGCGTCGGCGCCATATTGGTCGATCAGTTCGAGCGGATCGACGGTATTGCCGCGCGACTTGGACATCTTCTGCCCCTTCGCGTCGCGGACGAGGCCGTGGCAGTAGACGGTGTGGAACGGTACTTCCTTCATGAAGTGCATGCCCTGCATCATCATGCGGGCCACCCAGAAGAAGATGATGTCGAAGCCGGTGACCAGCACCGAGTTCGGATAGTAGCGATCGACCTTGTCGTTGTTCTCCGGCCAGCCGAGCGTGCCGAACGGCCACAGGCCCGACGAGAACCAGGTGTCGAGCACGTCGGGGTCGCGGGTCAGCGCCTTGTTGCCGGCTTGCTGCTGCGCCTCGGCCTCGGTTTCGGCGACATAGACATTGCCGTCGGTGTCGTACCACGCCGGGATCTGGTGCCCCCACCACAGCTGGCGAGACACGCACCAGGGCTGGATGTTCTCCATCCAGTTGAAATAGGTCTTTTCCCAGGTCTGCGGCACGAACTTCGTCGTGCCGGCGCGCACCGCCTCGATCGCCGGCTTCGCCAAGGTCGCGGCGTCGACATACCATTGGTCGGTCAGCAGCGGCTCGATCGGCACGCCCGAGCGGTCGCCGTAGGGCATCTGGATCGTCTTGTCCTCGATGCGGTTGACGAAGCCCACTTCCTCCATGTCGGCAACGACCGCCTTGCGCGCGTCGAACCGGTCCATGCCGACATATTTCGCCGGGATCAGGCCGTCGCTGGTCTGCTGCACCTTGCCGTCGAAGTCGAACATGCTGAGCATGTCGGCCGCGGCGATGCCGGCGCGCTTCCCGACCTCGAAATCGTTGAAGTCATGGCCCGGCGTGATCTTCACCGCGCCCGAGCCCAGCTCAGGGTCGGCATGTTCGTCGGCCACGATCGGGATCAGGCGGCCGGTCAGCGGCTGGCGGATGTTCTTGCCGATCCACGCCTTGTAGCGGTCGTCGTCGGCGTTCACCGCCACGGCCATGTCGGCGAGCATCGTCTCGGGTCGCGTCGTCGCGACGACGATCTCGCCCGATCCGTCCTCGAGCGGATAGCGGAAATGGGTGAAGCTCCCCTGCACTTCCTTCTGCTCGACCTCGAGGTCGGAGATGGCGGTGCGCAGCTTCGGGTCCCAGTTGACCAGCCGCTTGTCCTTGTAGAGCAGCCCCTGCCGGTAGAGGTCGACGAACACCTTGAGGACGGCCTGGTTGAAGCCCTCGTCCATGGTGAAGCGCTCATGCGCCCAGTCGCACGACGCGCCGAGGCGGCGCAGCTGACGGGTGATGGTGCCGCCCGACTGCTCCTTCCAGTCCCAGACCGTCGAGACGAACGCCTCGCGGCCCATGCCCTGACGCGTCAGGCCCTGCCCGGCGATGGTGCGCTCGACCACCTGCTGCGTGGCGATGCCGGCATGGTCGGTGCCGACCACCCACAGCGCGTCGCGGCCGCGCAGGCGGTGATAGCGGATCAGCACGTCCTGCAAGGTGTTGTCGAGCGCGTGCCCGATGTGCAGCGAGCCGGTGACGTTCGGCGGCGGGATGACGATGGTGAACGGCTCGGCCTCGGGCCGCTCGGGGCGGAACGCGCCGCTCCCCTCCCAGTGCGGGTACCAGCGGGCCTCGATGTCGGCGGGCGAATAGGTCTTGTCGATCGTCATGCGGACCCTTTAGCGGCGCGTGGCGCGCAGGGGCAAGCACAGGCGACCAATGAACGGGCGCAAGGGCTCGACAAGCGGGCCCGCGCTTCGACCGGCGGCGTGGCAAAGCGCGCCCGCTGCCCTCATTCTCCCGACCGAGTGAGGGAAGACTATATGCGATATCTGATGCCCGCAGCGCTGCTCGCGCTCGCCGCTGCCGCACCGGCACCGATCAAGGCCGACAAGGCGGCGTCGATGCTGATGGACGGCCACTGCACCGACGCGGCGTGGACGCGCGCGAAAGGCCATGACATCGGCCACGGCGCGAACCTGAAGATCGCCGCCGACGCCGACTTCGTTTGGCTGTGCGTGACGCCGCCCGCGGAAAGCTACGCCACCGCCGACCTCTATCTCGTCGACAAGGCCGGCGCGATCCACAACCTCCACGCCTCGGCGCAGCTCGGCGAGCGGGTGAAGGGCGCGAGCGGCTGGCCCGACTATGTCTGGGGCAACAATGTCGGCTGGTACGGCAACCCGGTCGCCTTCAGCGGCGCGCGCGAAGGCCGCGTGCAGTTCACCCCGTCGAAGGGCCGCGAGCTGCAGATCGCCCGGTCGAAATATCCGGGCGACCGCTGGACGCTGATGCTGGAAGTGCGGGCGCTCGGCGCGGCGAATACGGAGACGGTGTTTCCGGCGGGCGCGAAGGAAGACGACACCAAGACCTGGGTGACGGTGCAGCTTTAGCGGGGCGGGGCGCGGCACGGCCCCGCCCTGCCCTGCGTCGCCCTGCCCCGCCCAGCCCCACACCCCATCCCACCCACAAACCGTCATACCGGCGAAAGCCGGTATCCAGTTCGACGGCCGGCCTGGATACCGGCTTTCGCCGGTATGACGGTTATGGGTGTTGCGACGTTGTGGACTGTCGGGGCTGTCGTGGTGTGACGTGCAGGCGACGCCTACCGCCGCGTCAGGCGCTCGACCTCACGGGTCACCACCCGCTCGACCAGCTCCGGCAGATGCGCATCCAGCCATTCGGCGAGCATCGGCTTCAGCATCTCGCGCACCAAGCCCTCAAGCGTGTGATCCGCGCCTTCGTAGCCGCGCACCGACAGGCCCGACAGCGCCGACAGCGACTGCGAGGCCACCGCCGCGGTCGACGGCGATACCAGCCCCGGCCCGGCGGTCAGCTCGGGCAGCGGCTGCGTCAGCTCGAGCACGTCGGCGGCGGGCGCGACGAAATGCTCGTCGGGCTCCGCCGGCTGCGGCTCGGCGACCGACAGCGTGCCGTCGCCCGCGGGCGCGGCGTCGGCCGGCTCTTCGGTGATGATCCGGCGGATGGAGGCGAGAATCTCCTCCATCGACGGGTCGTTCTTGGTCTCTGCCATGCGCGCCACTGTTACCTAGTTGGCAGGCTTTGTCACCTCGGAGGGGGTGCTGGTCGAGCCCGACGCGGGGACACGGCCGTTGCCGCCCGCCCACTTGCCGCGAACGCTGTCGTAATAGACCTTCGGATCATAGGTTTCGACCGGCAGCGCGAGCGCCCTGGCCTCGACGCGGCCGAGCGCGGCGAGCAGCGCATAGCCGGCGACATATTCGTCGCGGCGCGCCGTCACGAGGTTGCTCTGCGCCAGCAGCAGTTCCTGCTGCGCGTTCAGCACGTCGAGGATGTTGCGCGAGCCGACCAGGTTCTCCTGCTGCGTGCCCTCGACGGCCAGCTCGTTCGAGCTGACCGCGACCTGCGCCGCCTCGATGGTCGCGCGCGCCGTCTGGATCTGCTCCCAGGCGTTGCGGACATTCTCGGTCACCTGCCGCTCGGAGACGACGATGTTCTCGACCGCCTGGCTGCGGCGCGCCTTCGCCTCGCGGATGCGCGAGGAAACGGCGCCGCCCGAATAGAAGGGCACGCGAAGCTGCGCGCCGACGCTCTGGCCGAAGTCGTTGATGCTGAAGCCCTGGTTCGCGTTCGAGCTGCCGAGCTGGGCGTTCTGATAGCCGATGTCGGTCTGCACGCCGAGCGTCGGCAGGCGGCCGGCCTCGGCGAGGCGCACGTCATAGCGCGCCGCGGCCTCGGCGTAGCGGGCCGAAATCAGCGCCGGGCTTTCGGCCTGGGCGATGTCGATCGCCTGCTCGACGGTGCCCGGCAGCGGCGGCAGCGGCGGCGGCGGCGCCAGCTCGACCGGCGCGCGGCCCACGGTGCGGCGATAGGCTTCGCGGCTGGCGGTCAGGCGGCCGATCGCCGCGATACGCTGGCTGCGGGCGTTGGCGAGCCGCGCGTCGCTCTGTGCAACGTCGGTGCGGGTCACGTCGCCGACCTCGAAGCGGTCGCGGCTGGCGCGGAGCTGCTGTTCGAGCACGCTCACCTGGTTGGTGTTGAGGTCGACGAGGCTCTGGTCGCGCAGCACGTCGTTGTAGGCGGTGACTGCGTTCAGCAGGATGCGATTCTCGGTGCCGCGAAGGTTCTGGCGGCCCGACAACACCCGCTGATCGGCGGCGCGCAACGTCGCGATGTTGGAGCCGCCGGTGTAGACGTCCTGCGTGAAGCTGACGCCGGCATTGAACTGGCGCCCGTCATCGTCGAACTGCCCCGGCTCGCTGAAATCCTGGTTCAGCGTCGCCAGCGTGCCGAGCGTCGGCCGGAAGTTCGAATTGGCGAGCGACACCGATTCGTCGACCACCCGCTGCGCGGCGCGCTGCGCCGTCAGTTCAGGGTTGGTAAGATAAGCGGAGGCGAGCGCCTCCTGCAGCGTGTCGGCGCTTGCGGCGCCCAGCGGCGTCGTCGCCAGCAACGCGGCCACAGCGGCCCGAACTGACCAGTTACGCTTCATCATTTCCCACCGCTCTCTTCAGATCGATCCTAGAAAGTGAACTGCTTCGGGCGATCGAAGCCCGGAAGCGGCCGCACCGAAATATCCGCGAACTCCGACTTGCCGACGGCGCCGCCGTAGACGATGCCGGACGCGCCGCGCTGGACGCCGTCCGCGTCGACGATGACGCCCACGACACGCCCGCCGTCCTTCAGCTGCGCCAGCAACGCCGGCGGCACCGCCGCGACGGCGCCGTCGAAGAACAACACGTCATACGGCCCCGACTGCGGCCATCCCCCGGCCAGCGGGCCTTCGACGACGGTCGCGTTGTCCGCGCCCTCGGCGTCGAGATTCGTCCGCGCCGTCGCGGCCAGCGCCGTGTCGCTTTCCAGCGCCACCACCTCGCGGACGAGGCGGGCAATCACCGCGGCAGCGTAGCCGGTGGCGGCGCCGACGACGAGCACGCGCTCATGCGCCTTGAACGCGCCGCCCATCAGCAGCTGGCCGAACGCCATCGGGTCCATCAGGTAGCGGCCCGGCGCGATAGCCAGATCCTCGTCGACATAGGCGAGGCCGGCGCGGTCGGCGGGAACGAAGCGCTCGCGCGGCGTGGCGGCAAACGCCTCGACCACACGCGGATCGCTCACCCCGGTCGGGCGCAACTGGCAGTCGATCATCGTCTGCCGCATCTCGTCGAAGCTGGGCTGCTGGTTCACGCTAATCCGTCCCACTTGGCGGGGTGATCTATATTCATAACACACCCCAAATGCAATCGCCGTGAAATTAGGCGTCGCCGCATTTAGCCGCGCACGTTGCAACCGCCAAGCTGCATTGCTAGATAGCGCGCCCACGCCCCGAGGCCCGATGGCGGAGTGGTTACGCAGAGGACTGCAAATCCTTGCACGCCGGTTCGATTCCGGCTCGGGCCTCCAATTCGTCTCGGCGTTCATGCCTGCTCAGCGAGCAGGCATCATGCCAAGTGCCAAACCCTTGATTTAATTGAAGTCATGCGTCGGAATCCCGACGCTTCGCTGTTCGCGGGCGGACAATAGTGTCCGATATCGGGCGCTTAGCGTGAAGCGTAACCGCCGAGCTGGTAGGAATCGACGAGGCCGTTCCTGACGATGCAGATGAAGCGCTCGCTGCTGATCTGCCGCTGCATATTGCCGCCGACCTGCTCGCTCTTGGCGATTTCGACGAGGCCGCGCACCCGCACCTCGTTGCCGCGCCCGTCGACGTCGTAGATGTCGCGGATGCTGGCGCTGGTGCCGTAGGTGCGTGCCTGCCGCTCCGCCTCGTCGCGGCATTCGTCGACGGCGATGTCCTCGCGCCGGTCCTGCCTTGTGCCACCATCGCGGCGGCGGTCCCAGTCGCGGTCGCCCCAGCCGTCGTCGTCATTGTCGCGGTCGCGACGGGCCGAATTGGCGATGGCGACAGCTGCGCCGACCACCGCGACGGTGGCGATCACCTCGCCGGCCGAGACGCGGTTGCGGTGATAATAGCCGTAGCCGCCGTAGCGCCCGCGATGGCCATAGCCGACGCCGTAACCAAAGCCGCCGCCCCCGCGCCGCCAGCCCGCTTCGGCGGCGGTGGGCGTGAAGGACAATGTCGCGATATCGCCGGCCAGCATGCCGAGGGTGAGCACGGCAACGGCGGCGGTACGGAACAGGCGGCGCATGGTCGGCTTCCTCGCGAAACTAGGTGCCAAGCATAACCAATCTACGACCGCCAAGCGATTGAATTTAATCGAGTGTTTTCATCACATCCGCCGCGATTTCGAACGAACGCAGCCGCGCGGCGTGGTCATAGACCTGCGCGGTGATCATCAGCTCGTCGGCACCGGTGCGCGCGATGATCGCCTTCAGCTGATCGCGCACCTCGTCCGCCGTGCCGATCGCCGAGCAGGACAGCGCCTGGTCGAGCCCCGCCCGCTCGATCGGCGACAGCGCCGCCTCATAGCCGTCGACCGGCGGCTGCAGCGGCCCCGGCGTGCCGCGCCGCAGGTTGAGGAAGGCCTGCTGGATCGAGCTCATCAGCCGCCGCGCCTCCTCGGCGCTGTCGGCGGCGAAGACGTTGGTGCCGACCATCACATAGGGCTTGGCCAGATGCTCCGACGGCTCGAAGCGATGGCGGTAGATCTCGATCGCCTCGTCGAGCGCCTGCGGGGCGAAATGCGAGGCGAAGGCGTAGGGCAGTCCGAACGCGGCGGCGAGCTGCGCGCCGTAGAGGCTCGAGCCGAGCACCCACACCGGAACATTCGTCCCCTCGCCCGGAATCGCCCGCACCCGCTGCCCCGGCTCCGACGGCCCGAGATAGGCCATCAGCTCGGCGACGTCGTTGGGGAAGGTATCGATGTCCTGACGCAAATTGCGGCGCAGCGCCTGCGCGGTCAGCCCGTCGGTGCCCGGCGCGCGTCCCACCCCGAGATCGATTCGCCCCGGATGAAGCGCGGCGAGCGTGCCGAACTGCTCGGCGATGATCAGCGGCGCATGGTTCGGCAGCATGATGCCGCCGGCGCCGATGCGGATCGTCGAGGTGCCGTCCGCCACATGCGCCATCGCCACCGCCGTCGCCGCGCTGGCGATGCCGGGCATATTGTGATGCTCGGCCAGCCAGTAGCGCGTGAAGCCCCAGCGCTCAGCATGCTGGGCGAGATCGCGGGCGTTGCGCAGCGCCAGCCCGGCGTCGCCGCCCTGAACGATCGGCGCCAGGTCGAGCATCGAATATTTGGTCATGCTGCCGATATGAGGTGCCATGTCGCGCGCGCCAAGCCCTCTCCCCGCTGGGGAGAGGGTTGGGTGAGGGGTGCGAGCGAAGCGAGCCCATGCCGGGCGCTCCCCTCACCCCGCTCGCCTACCGGCGAGCCGCCCTCTCCGCGACGGGGAGAGGGGATTTATGGCAGCTCCGTCGACCGCTCGACGAAGGTCGGCGCCCGCCACTTGCGGCTCGCCTGCTCATAAGCGTGGCCCGCCGCCAGCAGCTCGGCCTCCGACCACGCCGGGCCGATGAACGACAGCCCGACCGGCAGCCCTTTCACCAGCCCCATCGGCACCGTCAGGTGCGGGTAGCCCGCCACCGCCGCCAACTGGCTCGAGCTGCCGCCGCTATACTGATCGCCGTTGACGAGGTCGGTCATCCACGCCGGCCCCATCGTCGGCGCGACGAGCATCGTGACGCGGTTGGCACCGAGCAGCCGATCGATCCCGTCCGCCCCCGCCAGCCTTTTCGCCTCGGTGCGCGCCTTAAGATAGTCGGGATCGTCGAGACCCTTCGTCGCCTCGGCATCGACGAACAGCCGTTGCCCGAACAGCTTCATCTCCGCCTCGCTCGCGGCGTTGAAGGCGATGATCTCGGCGAGCGTCCGCGTCGTCACCGCCGGCGGCGTGGTCGCGAGATAGGCGTTCAGCCCCGCCTTGAACTCGGTGAGCAGGATCTTCAGCTCATGGTCACCGAGCGTGCGCGGCACGCCCGACTCTGCGATATCGACAAGCTCGGCGCCGCGCTCACGTAACTGCGCCAGCGCCGCCTCGAACAGCGCATCGACGCGCGCGTCATGGCCGGTGCGGTAGCGCAGCACGCCGATCCGCCTGCCCTTCAGCACGTCGGGCGTCAGCGCCGCCGCATAGTCGCGCTTGCGGGCATCGGCCCCCGCCGTCGCGGCATCGGCCGGGTCGCTGCCCGCCATCGCGGTCAGCAGCAGCGCTGCATCCGCCACACTGCGCGTCATCGGCCCCGGCGTGTCCTGGCTCGCCGAGATCGGCACGACGAACGTCCGCGAAATCAGCCCGACCGTCGGCTTCAACCCGACCAGCCCCGTCATGTTCGCCGGGCAGGCGATCGAGCCGTCGGTTTCGGTGCCGATCGCCGCCGGCGCGAGGTCGGCGGCGACCGCAGCACCGCTGCCGCTGCTCGACCCGCAGGCGTTGCGGTCGAGCGCATAGGGGTTCTTCACCAGCCCGCCGACCGCGCTCCAGCCACTGGTCGAATCGCCGTCACGGAAATTGGCCCATTCGGACAGGTTGGTCTTGCCGAGGATCACCGCCCCGGCTGCGCGCAGCCGCGCGATCAAAGGCGCATCGCGACGCGTGACGTTGGCGGCGAGCGCCAGCGAGCCGGCGGTGGTCGCCATCGCGTCGCGCGTCTCGATATTGTCCTTCACGAGGATCGGCACGCCGTGCAGCGGCCCGCGCGGGCCCTTGGCACGGCGCTCCGCATCGAGCGCGCGCGCCTGCGCCAGCGCCTCCGGGTTGGTCGCGATCACGCTGCGCAGGGTCGGCCCGGCGCGATCAATCGTATCGATCCGCTTCAGATAAGTGGCAACCAGCTCCTCGCTGCTCGTCCGCCCCGCTGCCATGTCCGCCGACAGCTCGGCGATCGACCGCTCGGGCATCGCCTTGGGCGTCATGCACCCGGTCAGCAGCAGCGCGCCGATGATCGCCAGTTGCTTCATTGCCCCTCCCCCTCTCCCCGCCTAGGGTGCGCGTCGATGCTCCATCTCTTCGCCACCCGGCGCTTCGGGCCGTTGTTCGTCACCCAGTTCCTCGGGGCGTTCAACGACAATCTCTACAAGACGGCGATGCTGTTCCTCATAACCTATCATCTGCTGGCCGCGCGGCCGGAGGATGCGGCGGTGATGGTGAGCCTGGCCGGCGGCGTGTTCATCCTGCCATTCGTGCTGTTCTCCAGCCTTGCGGGTGAACTCGCCGACAGCGTCGACAAGGCACGCGTCGTCCGCCTCGTGAAGCTCGCCGAAATCGGCATCATGGGCGTAGGCGCCTTCGCGCTGACCCACGACTCGATCGCGCTCCTCATGCTCGTGCTGTTCGGCATGGGCGTCCACTCGACCTTCTTCGGCCCGATCAAATACGCGATCCTGCCGCAGCATCTGGGGTCGAACGAACTGCTCACCGGCACCGGCCTCGTCGAAGGCGGCACCTATATCGCCATACTGACCGGCCAGATCGCCGGCGGCATGCTCGGCGCGCACGCGGCCTGGGCGGTGGTCGCCGTCGCCTTCGTCGGCTGGCTGACCGGGCGGCAGGTGCCGACCGCGCCGCCGACCAAGGCGATCCGCGTCAATCCCAACGTCGTCGCCTCCTCCTTCCGGATGATCTCGCACCTGTTCGAGGACCGGCGGCTGAAGCTCACCACGCTTGCCGTCTCCTGGTTCTGGGCGATGGGCGCGGTGTTGACCACGCAGTTCGTGCCGCTGGTGAAGGACCGGCTGCACGCCGACGAGGGCGTCGCGACGCTGTTCCTCACCATGTTCTCGGTCGGCGTCGCGCTCGGCTCGATGACGGTCAGCAAGCTGCTGAAGGGCAAGGTCTCGGCGCGCTACACCCCCGCCGCCGCCGTCGCGGTCAGCACCTTCACCGCCTATGTCGTCGCCGCGGTGCATTTCTACGACACCGTGCCGGGCGTCGCCGATGTCGGCACCTTCATGGCGCACAGCGGATCGTGGCATGTGTTGATCGCGCTGTTCGGCATGGCCTTTTCAGCGGGCATCTTCGTCGTGCCGCTCTATGCAATCCTGCAGACCGAGTGCGACCCCGGCGAACGCGCGCGCACCATCGCCGCCAACAACATCGTCAACTCGGCTTTCATGGTGGCGGGATCGGTGATCGCCGCGGCGATGATCGCCAGCGGCCTCAAGGTGCTCGACGTCATCCTCGCCGTCGGCGTCGCCAACCTGCTGGTGCTCCCCGCCGCGCTGAAGCTTCGCGTGGACCGCTTAATCCCTCTCTCTTGAGGGGAGAGGAAAACAAGGGTCAGGGGTTCCGCTTCACATGCTCGATGATCTCGTCAAAGAAGCGTTCGAGATGATGGATGACGTTGACCTTGAACTCGTAATTCACGTCGGGTGACGAGGAATCGATGATCTTCGATTCATCGACCTTCTCGGTGTAGATGTCGGCGAGGTTCTTCACATAGTCGGGCGTCAGCTCGATATGGCCGAGCTCGTTCAGGATGCGCAGCTGGATGATCATCTGCTGGCGCATCAGCATCTCCAGCGCGGTGATGCGCGACACGGTGACGACCGGATCGAGTTGAACCTCTTCTTCGTCGCTCATGCCGTCACTCCACCGATACGCGCTCACCAATAACGATAATGATAGACCGACCAGGCGAGGCTGGCGGCGATCGCCGTCCACAACAGGATGATCGCCGCCGCGCCCCAGCGGCTGACCGGCCGATGGCTGGCGATCTCGGCGGCGGCGCGGTGCTCGGCGAACACCTCCTGCGGGATCAGCCGCAGCATCAGCCAGATGCCGATCGGGATCAGGATCGCATCGTCGAGCAGCCCGAGCACCGGCACGAAATCGGGGATCAGGTCGATCGGCGACAGCGCATAGCCAGTGACCAGCAGTCCCAAGAGCTTGGCGAACCACGAGGTGCGCGGATCGCGCACCGACAGCCACACGGCATGGGCATCGACGCGCAGCGCATGCGCCCGGTCACGAAGGCTCATGCCGGCTCCACCCCGGCGTGGCGCAGGTGACGCGGCAGCTGCCCCATCGTCCACAGGAAGAACATGCGATAGTCGGCGACCAGCGACCACCAGGGATGGGTGAAGGTCAGCGGCACATTGTGCTCGACCTTGAAATGCCCGACCCAGGCAAAGCCGTAGGACAGCAGCAGCCCGGCGAGCAGCCACCAGCCGCTGCCGGTGAGCAGCACCAGCGCCAGCGCCGTCAGCCCGCTGATCGAGGCGGCATAGTGCAGCGCCCGGCACGTCGGGTTCGAATGCGCCCGCAGGTAGATCGGCCAGAATTCCTCGAAGCTGCTGATTCTCGTCATCGCATCGGTCCTCGCGTCCCCGCCACTCTAGGCGCTCATCCTGAGCTTGTCGAAGGGCGAGCGTGTGCCCTGAAAGGGCGGTTGGGAGGGCAAGGTCCCCTCTCTCCTCAAGCGATAGGGACTAGGGTGTTGCCACATAAGTATCGGCAACTTTCTCACGCATCGCGGCGAGCGCCGCTGCATCATGCCAGCGCCCCGCTGCCATTACCCCGACAGGCTCGCGCAGCGCGACGAGGCCGTCGAGCGGATTGGCGGTGACGAGCAGCAGGTCGGCGCGAGAGCCCACTGCCACCGTCCCGAACCGCTCGCCCGGTGGCAGCGCCCTCGCCACAAACGCCCCCGGCTCGCGCGTCGCCGTCGCCAGCGCCTGATATCGGCTGAGCCCCGCCGCTTCGAGCGCGGCGAGGTCACGGTGGAGGGCGTCGCCGGCGAACAGCCCGGCGATGGTCGGGGCGTCGGTGCCGGCGATCAGCGGCACACCCGCCGCGGCCAGCGCCCTGGCGAAGCGGCCGAGGAAGGCGGCGCGCGCGTCGAGGCTGCCGGTGCGGCGCTGATAGCCGCTGCGCCTCCAGTCGATGCGGTCGCCGGGCGACAGGTGGCGCGCCTCGGGCGACGCCAGCGCGGCCTGCACCGCCGCCGGCTTGCCCCATTGCGCGGCGATCGCCTGATAGGTGGCAAGGTCGGCGGTGACCGTGGTGCCATGCTGCTTCAGGAAAGCGACCGCGCGGGCGATCTCGCTATCGGCGGGCGCGGCCTGCGGATCAGCTCCTTCGGGCAGCTTGAAGAAGCCGTAGAGAAACTCCTCAAGATGCGCGACCATCGCCTGCCCGCCGGCGACCTGCCGTTCGAGACCGATCTTCTCGACATTGTGGCCGACGACCGCCAGCCCCTGCGCGCGCGCCTCAATGACCAGCGCGGCGAACACCTCGGGCGTCAAATTGCTGTATACCTTGATGAACTCATAACCGTTCGCCTTGGCCACCCGCACCGCGTCGCGCGCGATCTCGGGCGTCGGTAGCACCAGATGCCCGAACTGCGCCGAGCCGTCGACGGCTAGCGCCGCAAACAGCCGCGGCCCCGGCGTGTCGCCACGCGCGATGGCGGCACGGGTCCGCCCGACGATGGCGTTGTGCGCCTCGCCCATGTCGAGCGCGGTGGTGACCCCGCTCGCCAGCAGCATCGCCAGCGTCTCGCGGTCGCGAACATGGACGTGCATGTCGCTAAGGCCGGGCAGCAGATAGGCTGTGCCGCCGCCGTCGACGACCACCACCGCGCCCGCAGGCGCTGCGATCTTCGGCGCGATGGCGGCGATGCGGCCCTCCCGCACCAGCACCGACTGCCCGCGCAGCACGCGCTCGCGGTCCATCGGCACGACGTTGACGTTGACGAACAGCGTCGGCGGCGCGGCCTCGGCGGCAGCGGCGGGCATGGCCAAAAGGCTGAGCGCGAGAAGGAAGATCGCCCGCAGCGCGACCATGGTGCGATTAGCGTCACTCATCATCGCCGCGCTCTAACACAGGCGACGGCGACGAATGAACCGGCGCTAGACGCGCGCCCGTGCCACGACGACGAACAGCAGCGCCAGCAGCAGACAAAGCGGCGAATAGGCGAAGCGGTTGAAGCTGGCGAACGGTTCTAGCGGAAACATTCGTTCGAAGGCGGCGAGATAGCCGCCGATCCCGCGCACGACGAACAGCGCCGCCGCCGCCCAGCAGGCCCAGCCCGCGAGCCGCGCCAGCCACGCCGGCGCCGCGATCCAGCCGAGTGCCAGCGCGGGCAGCACGGCCAGCGCCGCGACGAACGACGCAACCACAAAGCAGGCGACAGGCGGCGGCAATTGCGGTCGCCCGACCACCAGCAACGCCAGCGATTGACGATCCGCCGCCGGGAAGGTCACCCCGATCCCCCACAGCGCGTGCAGCGCCGCGATCCCGGCAAGGATCGCGACGAGCAGCGCGGCGGCGGAGTTGGTCAGGCTCAATAGACCTCGAACAGCCCCGCGGCGCCCTGGCCGCCGCCGACGCACATCGTGATGACGACGTACTTGGCGCCGCGGCGCTTGCCCTCGATCAGCGCATGGCCGGTGAGGCGCGCGCCCGACATGCCGAACGGGTGGCCGATCGAGATCGCGCCGCCGTTGACGTTGAGCAGATCGTTCGGAATGCCGAGCTGGTCGCGGCAGTAGACCACCTGCACCGCGAACGCCTCATTCAGCTCCCACAGGCCGATGTCGTCCATCTTCAGGCCGTTGGCCTTGAGCAGCTTCGGGATCGCATAGACCGGGCCGATGCCCATCTCGTCGGGCTCGAGGCCGGCGACCGCCATGCCGACGTAGCGGCCGAGCGGGGTCAGGCCGCGCCGCGACGCCTCGCCCGCTTCCATCAGCACGCTTGCCGAGGCGCCGTCGGACAGTTGGCTGGCGTTGCCGGCGGTGACATTGTGACCGGGGCCGCGCACCGGCTGCAGACCTTTGAGCCCTTCGAGCGTCGTGTCGGGGCGGTTGCCCTCGTCCTTGGTGAGGTTCACCTCATGCTTGGTGACCTCGCCGGTCTCCTTGTTCTTCATCACCATCGTCGACGCCATCGGCACGATCTCGTCGTCGAACTTGCCCGCCTGCTGAGCGGCGGCCGTGCGCTGCTGCGACTGGAAGCTGTATTCGTCGCAGATGTCGCGATCGATGTTGTAGCGCTTGGCGACGACCTCGGCGGTGTCGATCATCGGCATGTAGGTTGCCGGGTGCATCTCGAGCAGGCTCGGGTCGACGCCGCCGCGCATCTGCTCGTTCATCACCATCGAGATCGAATCGACGCCGCCGCCGACGGTGATCTGCTGCCCATCGACGATGATCTGCTTCGCCGCCGTGGCGATCGCCATCAGGCCCGAGGCGCACTGGCGGTCGAGCGACTGGCCGGCAACGGTCACGGGGAGCCCGGCGCGAAGCCCGGCGAGGCGGGCGATGTTGCCGCCCTGAACGCCCTGCTGCAGCGCCGCGCCGAACACGACGTCGTCAACCTCGCCGCCCTCAAGGCCCGCGCGCTTCACCGCGGCGGCGATGGCATGGCCGGCGAGCGTCGGCGATGGAGTGGCGTTGAACGCGCCGCGATAGGCCTTGCCGATCGGCGTGCGGGCGGTGGAAACGATGACGGCTTCACGCATGGGGAAATCCCTTCAAATCGTCATCCCCGCGAAGGCGGGGACCCAGTCCAACAAATAACCTGCCCGCTGCCGCGGGCGCTTTTCATCCGTGCTGGATCCCCGCCTTCGCGGGGATGACGGATCTAAACATACGCCAGCGTCACCCACTCGGCGATGAGCGCCGGCTTGGTCTCGCCGTCGATCTCGACGCTGACCTCGACGGTCGACTGCAAGGTTCCCGGCTGGCGCTCGGTCAGGTCGACCAGCTTGAAGCGGCCGCGGATGCGCTTGCCCGACTTCACCGGCGCCATGAAGCGCACTTTGTTGAGGCCGTAGTTGACGCCCATCTTGGTGCCCTCGATGCCCGGCATCGCATCGTATGCCATCGCCGACAGCAGCGAGAGCGTCAGGTAGCCGTGCGCAATGGTGGTGCCGAACGGGGTCAGCTTCGCCTTGTCGGGGTCGACGTGGATGAACTGATGGTCGCCGGTGCATTCCGCAAAGGCGTCGATGCGCGCCTGGTCGACGGTGATCCAGTCGGACACCCCCAGTTCCTCGCCCACCTTCGCCGAATAGTTGGCCTTCGACAGGATATTCGCGCGCGCCATTGCCCTCTCCCTTATCTCTATTCCCGGCTTCCCTATCGGCGTCAGACCGGAAGCGCCATCGTGCTCTTCACTTCCTCGAGCACGGCGTAGGTCCGCGTCTCGCGCACGCCCGGCAGTGTCACCAGCGTGTCGCCGAGGAATGCCCGATAGGCCGCCATGTCTTTCACTCTCGCTTTGATCAGGTAGTCGAAGCCGCCCGCCACCATGTGGCATTCCATGATCTCCGGGTGGCGGCGCACCGCGGCGGCGAACTCCTCGAACATCTCCCCCGTCGTGCGGTCGAGCACCACTTCGACGAAGATCAGCAGTGCCCGGTCGAGCAGGCCGGGGTCGAGCACCGCCATCGTCCCGACGATATAGCCTTTCGACCGCAGCCGCTTCACCCGGTCGAAGCAGGCGGCGGGCGAGATATGGCAGGCGTCGGCCAGCGCCTGGTTGGTGATGCGCCCGTCGGCCTGCAGGGTGCGCAGGATGCGGCGGTCGGTTTCGTCGAGCATGTCCGAACATCCTTCGGGGAAATCCCCTCTTTTCACCTGAATCATCGGACGTCATGCCGAAGATAACAAGCACCTTCGGGTCGAAATGCGGCATCTAGCGGCAACTCTTGGGGAGTTTGACCAGATGACCGACCTCGCCGCCGCCCGCGCCCGCATGAACGCGCTCTATCGCGCCCCCGAGGCCGAGGTGCTGCGCGACCTGCTGCCCGGCGCCACCATCAACGCCGCCGCGCGCGAGCGGGTGGTCAACCACGCGCTCGGCCTGCTTGCTGATCTGCGCGGCGCGCAGTCGGAAGGCTGGGTCAACCGCTTCCTCCACCAGTATCGCCTCAACACGCAGGAGGGCGTGGCGCTGCTCGCGCTCGCGGAGGCCTTCCTGCGCGTGCCCGACCCTGAGACCGCCGACATGCTGATCCGCGACAAGCTCGGCACCGCCGACTGGTCGGCGCATTCGGGCCAGTCGGATTCGGCGCTGGTCAATTCGGCGACCTGGGGCCTCGTCCTCACCCGCGCCGTCGTCGGCGACAGCGAGAAGGCCGGCACCTTGCGCCGCCTCGTCCAGCGCGCCGGCGAGCCGTTCGTGCGCACCGCCGTCGGCACCGCGATGCGGCTGATGGGCCAGGTGTTCGTGATGGGTCGCACCATCGACGAGGCGCTGGGCCGCGCCGACGAGGCCGACTATCGCGGCTTTACCGCCAGCTTCGACATGCTCGGCGAGGCCGCGAGGACGTCTGAAGACGCACAGCGCTATTTCGAAAGCTACCGTGACGCCATCGCCCGCGTTGGGGCTTCCAAAACCAAGAAAGACCACTCCATCTCGGTGAAGCTGTCGGCGCTGCACCCGCGCTACGAGACCGCGCACGCCGACACCGCCGTCGCCGAACTGACCGAGATAACCCGCGCGCTCGCCATCCAGGCGGCGGAAGTGGGCATCGGCCTCACTGTCGACGCCGAGGAATCCGAGCGGCTGATGATGTCGCTCGACATCATCGAGGGCGTGGCGCGCGACCCGAAGCTCAAGGGCTGGGACGGCTTCGGCATGGCGGCACAAGCCTACGGGAAACGCGCCGCCGCGGTCATCGACTGGGCGCAGACCCTCGCCGCCGACACGCACCGCAAGATGACGGTGCGCCTCGTGAAGGGCGCCTATTGGGACAGCGAAATCAAGCGCACGCAGGAGGCGGGCCTTTCCGACTATCCGCTGTTCACCCGCAAGGCGGCGACCGACGTCTCCTATCTCGCGGTGTCGAAGCAGATGCTTGCCGCGCCCAACCTCTACCCCGCCTTCGCCAGCCACAACGCGCTGACCGTCGCGACCATCCTCGACTGGGCCGGCGACCGCCGCGACTTCGAGTTCCAGCGGCTACACGGCATGGGCGGCGGCCTCTATGAGCGGCTGGTGCAGGAAGACGGCTACCACTGCCGCATCTACGCCCCCGTCGGCGGCCACCGCGACCTGCTCGCCTATCTGGTCCGCCGCCTGCTGGAGAACGGTGCCAATTCGAGCTTCGTGCACCAGCTCGCCGACCCCAACGTCACCGAGGCGGATCTGCTCGCCGATCCGGCGGCGAAGATCGCGCGGGTGAAGGGCACGCCGCACCCGAGCATCCCGGCGCCGCGCGACATCTTCCCCGGCCGCGTCAATTCGGGCGGGCTCGACCTGCAGGACGCCGCGGTGCTGCACCCGCTGGCGAAGACCCTCGCCGCGACGCCACTGCCTGCCGCCGCGAAGGTACCTGACGTCGCCGCCGCCATCACCGCCGCGCATGCCGCCGCCGAGACGTGGGACCGCGTGCCGGTCAAGGCGCGCGCCGCCTGCCTCGATCGCCTCGCCGACCTGATGGAGATGCACCGCACCGAGCTGATGGCGATCTGCGTCAAGGAAGCGAAGAAGACGATCCCCGACGCGCTCGCCGAGGTGCGCGAGGCGGTCGACTTCTGCCGCTATTACGCGATCAATGCCCGCGCGCAGTTCGCTCCGCTCCCCCTCCCCGGCCCGACCGGCGAGCGCAACGAGCTTCGCCTCGGCGGCCGCGGCGTGTTCGCGGCGGTGGCGCCGTGGAATTTCCCGCTCGCCATCTTCATCGGCCAGGTCGCCGCCGCGCTGGTCGCCGGCAATTCCGTGCTGGCGAAGCCCGCGCCGCAGACGCCGCTGATTGCGAAGCGCGCCGTCGAGCTCGCCTATGAGGCGGGCATCCCGAAGGACGTGCTGCATTATCTGCCCGGCGGGCCCGAGGTCGGCCGCGCCATCGTCGCCGATGCGCGCGTCACCGGCGTCGCCTTCACCGGCTCGACGGCGACGGCGAAGGCCATCGCCCGTTCGCTGCTCGACGACGACAACCGTCCGATCGTGCCGCTGATCGCCGAGACCGGCGGCATCAACGCGATGATCGTCGATTCGACCGCGCTGTCTGAACAGGTGGTCGCCGATGTTGTTACCTCGGCCTTCCGCTCGGCGGGCCAGCGCTGTTCGGCGCTGCGCCTGCTGCTGCTGCAGGACGAGATCGCCGAGCGCACGCTGCATATGTTGATCGGCGCGATGGAAACGCTGGTGATCGGCGACCCCGCCGATGTCCGCACCGACGTCGGCCCGGTGATCGACGAGGCCGCCTACCAGCGCCTCGAGGACTATCGCCAGTCAGCCAAGAGCCGCTGGCTGCACGCGCTCGACGCCCCGGCGGGCGGTGGCCTGTTCATCCCGCCGACCGTCATCGGCCTCGATTCGATCGAGGAGCTGACGCAGGAATGGTTCGGACCCGTCCTGCATGTCGCCACTTGGAAGGCCGGCGAGCTGGAGGACACGGTGCGCCGCGTCAACGCCAAGGGCTACGGCCTGACGATGGGCCTCCACAGCCGCATCGCCAGCGCCGCCGACCGCGTCATCGCCGAGGCCAAGGTCGGCAACCTCTACGTCAACCGCTCGATGATCGGCGCAGTGGTCGGCTCGCAGCCCTTCGGCGGCGAGGGCCTGTCCGGTACCGGCCCCAAGGCCGGCGGCCCCCACTACCTCCTCCGCTTCGCCTCGGAACGCACCGTCTCGATCGACACGACGAGCGCCGGCGGCAACGCCAGCCTGCTCAGCATCGACGACCTGGGGCTGTAAGCGTCAAGCCCTCTCCCCGCTGGGGAGAGGGTTGGGTGAGGGGCGCGAGCGCAGCGAGCGTTCTGACTCGTCGGCGCTCCCCTCACCTTCCCGCTGACACGGGCCCCTTCCTCTCCCCGGCGGGGCGAGGCGTTGCAGGGGTGCTGCGATCAGCCCCCCCCCGAAATTGGAATGGTGAATCGCTTCCCGGAAAAATACTCCGCGAAGATGGTCGCGACCTGCCCTGAGCTGAGCGAGGACTCGGCCGGCGGGGACTTGAATGTCAACGCGATCTGCTTCCAAAGTGAGCCGGCCACACGCGATTGCTTCGCCTGATGCGCGCTGTAGTCGCTTGTAAAAGCGGCCGTAAACGATGCGCGCGTCCACCATTTCTCCAGTCGCACAGTTGCTGACCAAAATTCGCCGCAACGGGTTGCGGAGATGAAGTGCTTGGGCCCGCGGGATAGCCGGATGGTTTCACCCGACTTGATTGATGGCAGCCACTGCAGAGCGAGACGGAGCTCTCCCTCGTTGGTAACGAGCAGTGCCGGCTGGCCGGGCATCGTCAGTTCTGCCGTTACCTGAGCCACTCACCGCCGCCCGAACAGCTTCTCGATGTCGCCCTTCGCGAGCTTCACATAGGTTGGCCGCCCGTGGTTGCACTGGCCGGAGTGCGGCGTCACCTCCATCTCGCGGAGCAGTGCGTTCATCTCGGCGGGGGATAGCGCGCGGCCGGCGCGAACCGAGCCGTGGCAGGCCATCGTCGCGCAGACCGCGTCGATCTTCTCCTTGAGGCTGAGCGCCTCGCCGAAGCTGCCGAGTTCGTCGGCGAGGTCGATGACGAGGCCCTTCACGTCGACGCGCGTGCCGAGCAGCGCCGGCACCGCGCGCACCAGCACGGCGCGCGGCCCGAAACGCTCGATCTCCAGCCCCCAGCCCGCCAGTTCGGCGGCGCGCGATTCCAACCGGTCGGCCTCGACCTCGCCCAGCTCGACGACCTCGGGCAGCAGCAGCGCCTGCGACGCGGCGACACCGTCGCCGAGCGCCGCCTTCATCCGTTCGAGCACCAGCCGCTCATGCGCGGCATGCTGGTCGACGATCACAAGGCCGTCGGCCGCTTCGGCGACGATATAGGTGTTGTGAACCTGCCCGCGCGCGACGCCGAGCGGGAAGTCCTGTGCCGGGGCTGACGGCGCATAAGCCGGCTCATATTGCGGCGCCCGCGCCATCGGCGGCGCCACGAAGGTGGCCTGGCGGTCGGCGAAGCTTGCCTGCGTCGGTGGCATCGGCGTCCAGCCCGGCGCGACCGGCTGCTCGGGCCGCAGCGACGCCAGCACCGAGGCGGCCACCGTGGTCGACGCCTGATGCCCCGCCGCATCGAGCGCCCGTCGCAGCCCGCCGACGATCATGCCGCGCACCAGCGCCGCGTCGCGGAAGCGCACCTCGGTTTTCGCCGGATGGACGTTCACGTCGACGAAATCGCTCGGCACCTCGAGGAACAGCGCCACCACCGGATGCCGGTCGCGCGCCAGCAGGTCCTGATAGGCCCCACGCACCGCGCCGACGAGCAGCCGATCGCGCACCGGACGGCCGTTGACGAACAGATATTGATGGTCGGCGACGCCGCGATTGTAGGTGGGCAGCCCCGCAAGCCCACCCAGCCGCAGCCCCTCGCGGTCGAGATCGACCGGCACCGCATTGTCGGCGAACTCGACGCCGAGCAGCGCCGCCATCCGGGTCAGCCGGGCATTTTCGAGCATCGACCCGCCCGGCGCCGCGTCGATCAACTTGCGGCCGTCGTGGCGCAGCTCGAAGGCGACATCGGCATGCGCCATCGCCAGCCGGCGCACCACATCGACGCAGGCGCCAAGCTCCGACCGCTCCGACTTCAGGAATTTCCGCCGCGCCGGCACCTTGCCGAACAATTGCTCGACCGAGACCCGCGTCCCCACCGGCACCGCCGCCGGGCCATCCGCCTCGACGCGGCCATGGTCGACCACGATCCGCCAGCCTTCCCCGGCTCCCGTCCGGCTGGTCAGCGACAGCCGGCTGACGCTGGCGATCGACGGCAGCGCCTCGCCGCGGAACCCCAGGGTCGCGATGGCGGAGAGGTCATCGTCGGGCAGCTTCGAGGTGGCGTGGCGTTCGAGCGCCAGCCGCAGTTCGTCGGCGCGCATGCCGCGGCCGTCGTCGACCACCGAGATCAGCTCGATCCCGCCCGCCGACAGCTCGATCTGGAGGCGCCGCGCGCCAGCATCGAGCGCGTTTTCGACCAGTTCCTTCAGCGCGCTCGCGGGTCGTTCGACCACCTCGCCGGCGGCGATCTGGTTGACCAGATGATCGGGTAATCGGCGGATTGGCATGGTCCGCGATGATATAGCGCGCCAAACCGCGTCCGACAGCCGTCAAAACGTTACGAAAGGGCTTGGCGCGGCAGGGCGCATTCGCCATGGTGCCGCCTTCGTCGGGCGGGGATTTCTGCGGCTTTCGGGGCCGCACCGGAAGGGGCCGCCGCACCGGCCAAGCAAATTTTTGTGGTGGGGCCAGCTTACATGTCCATCTTCAGCCGTCTGTTCTCGTTCCTCAGCCAGGATATGGCGATCGACCTCGGTACCGCGAATACCCTCGTCTATGTGCGCGGGCGCGGCATCGTGCTGAACGAGCCGTCGGTCGTGGCGATCGAGACGATCAACGGCCGCCGCCAGGTGAAGGCCGTCGGCAACGACGCCAAGCTGATGATGGGCCGCACCCCCGGCAACGTCGAGGCCATCCGCCCGCTGCGCGACGGTGTCATCGCCGACATCCAGGTCGCCGAGCAGATGATCAACTATTTCATCAAGAAGGTGCACACCTCGAAGCTGCCGCGCTTCCCGGAGATCGTCATCTGCGTTCCGTCGGGGTCGACCTCGGTCGAGAAGCGCGCCATCCGCGACGCCGCCTCGAACGCCGGCGCCAGCCAGGTCTATCTGATCCAGGAGCCGATGGCCGCCGCGATCGGCGCCGGCATGCCGGTGACCGAACCCATCGGCTCGATGGTCGTCGACATCGGCGGCGGCACCACCGAGGTCGCCGTGCTCTCGCTGCGCGGCCTCGCCTACACCACTTCGGTGCGCGTCGGCGGCGACAAGATGGACGACGCCATCGTCTCCTACGTCCGCCGCAACCATAACCTTCTGATCGGCGAAACCACCGCCGAGCGCATCAAGAAGGAAATCGGCACGGCGAAGCCGCCGGCCGACGGCGTCGGCCTCACCATCGAGATCAAGGGCCGCGACCTGATGAACGGCGTGCCCAAGGAGATCACGATCAACCAGGCGCAGATCGCCGAGGCGCTGTCGGAGCCGGTCTCGACCATCGTCGAGGGCGTGCGCATGGCGCTGGAGAACACCGCGCCGGAGCTGGCCGCCGACATCGTCGATCAGGGCATTGTGCTCACCGGCGGCGGCGCGCTGCTCGGCGACATGGACGCGGTGCTGCGCGAAGCGACCGGCCTGCCGGTCTCGGTCGCGGAAGACCCGCTGACCTGCGTTGCGCTCGGCACCGGCAAGGCGCTCGAAGAGCCGGTTTACCGCGGCGTTCTCGAAACCGCCTGATCCTCTCCACCGCTCAGGGTTAGGGGAACCCGATGGCGTGGCCGCCCCGACAGCGATCCTGGAGCGCCTCGCGACGCGAGCGCAACTTGGCGCTTGTCCGCATCGCCGTGGCGATCGTCGCGGTGTTCGTCGGGCTTGTCCTGCTGCTGATGAGCCGCAGCGACCCCACGCGCGGCAGCGGCTTGCGCGGCGCGGCGATGGACGTGACGGCGCCGGTCTGGGGCCTGCTGCGCGGGCCGCTCGGCGCCATCGAGGACGCCGGCAACTACGTCTCGCATTATTTCTGGGCGGTCGACCGCAACCGCGACCTCGAGGCCGAGCTGCGCCGCTATCGCCTGCGCGACCAGCAGCGGCTCGCGATGGTGCGCGAGAATGAGCAGATGAAGGAGCTGCTGCGCGTCGTTGAGCCGGCGCGCCGCTGGCGCCGCGTGGTGCCGATCGCCGCCGGCTCCTCGGGCTCCTATGTCCGCTCGGCGGTGGTGAGCGGCGGTCGCGACCAGGGCCTGCGCATCGGCCAGCCGGTGCGCGCCGCGCGCGGCCTCGTCGGCCGCGTCGTCGAGGTCGGCAATCATTCGGCGCGCGTGCTGCTGCTGACCGACGCGTCGAGCCGCGTGCCGGTGAAGGTGCTGCGCACCGGTCGGCCGGCGATCATCGCCGGCATCAACGATGTCGAGCTGGAGCTGCGCTATGTCGCGCCTGCCGACGGCCAGCTGAAGGTCGGCGACCGGCTGGTGACCAGCGGCGACGGCGGCATTTTCCCGCCCGACGTGCCGGTGGCGGTGGTGACGCGCGTGCTGCGCGACGTGCAATACGCCCGCCCGCTCGCGCACCCCGAAGGCCTCGGCTACGTCATCGTCGAGCAGCCCTATCTGCCGCCGGTGGTGGCGCTGCCCCAGCCCGAGGCTGCCGCCGCGCCGCCCGCCGCTGCACCAGTAGCCGCCGCGCCTGCCGCGCCTGTTCCCGCCGCACCGGCGCCCACCGAATGAGCGGCCCGCTCGTCGGCCTCGAGCATGACGACCGGCTGGCGGCGCGCATCGCGCGGTGGCGCCGGCTCGTGCCGCTGCTCACCTGCGTCGTCGCCCTGTTCGTGATGACGATGCCGCTGATCACCTCGGCGCCGCTGATGCCGCATCTGGCGCTGCTCACCGTACTCATCTGGGGGCTGTTCCAGCCGGCATTGATGCCCGCGCATCTGGCGCTCCTTCTCGGCGTGCTGACCGATGCGGTGCTCGGGCTGCCGCTCGGCGTCAACGCACTGCTGATGCCGATCACCACCATCGCGGTCGGCGCGCTCGAACGGCGCTACGGCCACCGCCCCTATGCGCTCGACTGGGCGCTCGTGGCGCTGCTGGTCTTCGCCTATGAAGTGCTGACCTGGCAGCTGATCGGTTTCACCGGCGGCGAGCTGCCGTTCACGCCCCTCCTGTGGCAAGCCGTCACGACGGTCTTGGCCTATCCCTTCGTCGTCGCGATAATCGCCGGAATCCAGCGCCGCTGGGGCGACCGATGACGATCAAGAGCGAGTCAGACCGAGAACAGGTATTTTCCCGCCGCGCGCTGTTTATCGGCGCGGTGCAGGGAAGCATTGGCCTCGTGCTGGCCGGGCGCATGGCCTATCTCTCGGTGTTCGAGCAGGAGAAGTACAAGCTCCTCGCCGAGGACAACCGCGTCCAGGTCCGCCTGATCCCGCCGCGCCGCGGCTGGATCGTCGACCGCAACGGCAAGCCGCTGGCCTTGAACCGCCCCGACTATCGGCTGGAGCTGGTCTCCGAACAGGTCGACGACCTCGACACGACCTTGGCCCAGATCGCGCAGGTCATCACGCTGACGCCCGAGGATCTGGCGCGCATCCGCAAGGACGTGAAGCGCCTGCCCGGCTATGTCCCGGTCGAGATCGCCAAGGACATGCCGTGGGACCAGTTCGCGGCCGTGAACGTCCGCCTGCCAGAGCTTCCCGGCGTGCAGCCGATCCGCGGCTTCGCGCGCTATTATCCCGACGGTTCGGCGGTCGGCCACCTCCTCGGCTATGTCGGCACCCCGACGCGCGAACAGTTTCTCGAAACCAAGGACCCGCTCTACGTCTTCCCGGGCTTCCGCCTCGGCAAGGACGGCATCGAGAAGATGCTCGACGACCCGTTGCGCGGCAAGGCGGGCGCGCGGCGCAGCGAAGTGAATGCGCGCGGCCGCATCATCCGCGACCTCGAAACGGTCGACGACACGCCCGGCAAGACGGTGAAACTCACCATCGATCGCGACCTGCAGGCCTATGCGGCGCGCCGCCTCGGCGAGGAATCGGCGAGCGTCGTCATCATGGACTGCTGGACGGGCGACGTGCTGTGCCAGCTGTCGATGCCGGCCTTCGACCCCAACGACTTTTCGGACGGCATCAGCCACACCGAATGGAACACGCTTACCAACGACGAACGCCATCCGCTGATCAACAAGACGGTGCAGGGCATCTACCCGCCCGGATCGACCTTCAAGATGATGACCGCGCTCGCCATTTTGAACGCCGGTTTCCTGCCGAGCGACGGCTGCTCCTGCTCGGGCCGCTATTATTTCGGCGGCCACGCCTTCCACTGCCACAAGCGCGGCGGCCACGGCTTCGTCAGCATGCCGGCAGGCATCTACCAGAGCTGCGACACCTATTTTTACCATTACGGCAAGCAGGTCGGCATCGACGCCATCGCCGCGACCGCGCGCAAGTTCGGCCTCGGGCAGGAGTTCGATCTGCCGCTCCCCAGCCAGCGCAGCGGCATCGTCCCCGACCAGGCGTGGAAGATGAAGCGCTATGACCAGAAATGGCTGCCCGGCGAAACGCTCTCCTGCGCGATCGGCCAAGGCTATAATGCGACGACGCCGCTGCAACTGGCGGTGATGACGGCACGCATCGCCTCGGGGCTTCAGGTCGAGCCGAACCTGCTCGCCGGCGCCAGGCGAAAGAATTTCAAGCCGCTCGACGTGCCCGTCGAGCATCTGGCGCTGGTGCGGCAGGCGATGTCGGACGTGGTCAATTCGCCGCGTGGCACCGCCGGCCGCGCGCGCCTCCCCGTCCCCGCCGTCCACATGGCGGGCAAGACCGGCACCGCGCAGGTCCGCCGCATCACCGCCGCCGACCGGCGCCGCGGCGGCAAGTTCGGCGGGTTGAGCGTACCGTGGAAGCATCGCGACCACGCGCTGTTCGTCGCCTTCGCCCCCGTCGAGGCGCCGCGCTACGCGATGAGCATCATCGTCGAGCATGGCATCTCGGGCTCGGGCACCGCCGGGCCGATCGCGCGCGATATCATGACCTATCTGTTCGCCCCCGAGGTCGCGATGAAGAACCTCGAAAAGCTCGAAGCCGACTGGGCCGAGAAGAAGCGTAAGCTGAAGGCCGATCAGGAATATCGCGCCATGCTTGCCGCGCGCGCCGCCGCACAGACCGCGGCCGGCGGAACGCCCGCCGCGACGACTGCAGCCACCCCCCCTGCCCCGACCCCCGCGGCCGGCACCGGCGAATAGCGATGCTCAACACCTCGCTTCCCGACAAGCTGCGCCTGCTGCCCTGGTCGGTGATCTTCGTGATCATCGCCATCGGCAGCTTCGGCATCGCCGTTCTCTATTCGGCCGCCGGCGGCAGCATGGAGCCGTGGGCGCTGACGCAGAGCATCCGCTTCGCGGTGCTGCTCGTCGCCATGCTGGCGGTGGCGCAGATCGATATCGAGGTGTGGATCAAATATGCCTATCCGCTCTACGCGGTGATCCTCGTGCTGCTCACCGTCGTCGAGATTTTCGGCAAGATCGGCATGGGCGCGCAGCGCTGGATCGACCTCGGCGTCATCCGGCTGCAGCCGTCCGAGTTCATGAAGCTGGCGATCATTCTGGCGCTCGCCCGCTATTATCACTATCTGCCGCGCGCCTTCATCGAGAGCCCGCGCGCGCTGTGGCCGCCGGTGCTGATGATCGGCGTGCCGATGATGCTGGTGATGGCGCAGCCCGATCTCGGCACTTCGCTGATGATCGCCTTCGGCGGCGTCGCGATGCTGTTTCTCGCCGGGGTGCGCCTGCGCTGGTTCATCGGCGCCGGCGTCGCCGTCGCCGCCGCGCTCCCCGTCGTCTATTCGATGCTCCGCCCCTATCAGCAGCGGCGCGTGCTGACGTTCCTCGATCCCGCGGCGGATCCGCTGGGCGCCGGCTACCACATCACCCAGTCCAAGATCGCGATCGGCTCGGGCGGCATCTTCGGCAAAGGCTATCTCAATGGCACGCAGAGCCATCTCGAGTATCTGCCCGAGAAGCACACCGACTTCATCTTCTCGACGATGGCGGAGGAATGGGGGCTGATGGGCGGCCTGTTCATCTTCGGCGCCTATGCGATCGTCATCGGCTGGGGCATTTCGGTCAGCATCACCGGCCGCACCCCCTTCGCCAAGCTCGCGGCGATGGGCCTCACCTGCACCGTCTTCTTCTACCTGATGATCAATGCGCTGATGGTGATGGGACTCGCCCCCGTCGTCGGCATCCCGATGCCGCTCGTCTCCTACGGGGGCTCGGCGATGATGACCGTGCTGCTGACGATGGGCGTGCTGATGTCGATCGCCCGCGAACGCCACCGCCCGATGCTCGGCGGCGGCCCGTCGTCGCTTTAGTCGACACTTTTTACGCGATTAGGCGTGGACATCCCGAAAAGTGCGTGATACCCGCCCACTCCGGTTGAAAAAGGGCGCTCCGGCGCCCAGCTTTCCGACCAGATGGACGCATAGCTCAGTTGGTAGAGCAGCTGACTCTTAATCAGCGGGTCCTAGGTTCGAGCCCTAGTGCGTCCACCATAAATTCCAAGGGCTTCGCAGCGATGCGGGGCCCTTTGCTTTCCAGAATTTGATATCCGGCAATCACCCAGCAAGCACGCGACATTCGCTGCCCGTCGGCGCCACCTTCGGTTTGAAGATACGAAAGGCGATAATCGCGGCGAACTTTCCGCGGCAGGGTGAGCAAACTCGTTCTGTTTTACATCGTGATCAGTTCGCGTAGCTGCTAACTAGTCAAAGTGGCTGTCGAATCCCTTCGCTCTCAACCATGGTCCGAAGCCGAGCGCGTTCGCGCGCTCGAGAGCTACGCGATCCTCGATACGCCGGCCGAGGCGGAGTTTGATGAGATCGTTCGCCTGGTCGCTGAAACCTTTGCCGCGCCGATTGCCGTCGTGAATCTCGTTGCCGACGATCGGCAATGGTTCAAGGCGGAGGTCGGGATCGGCGCGCGCGAATTGCCGCTCGATGTATCGATCTGCGCGCACGCGATCCTGCAGAACGACTTCATGGTCATCCCCGACACGCGGGAGGACGATCGCCTCGCCTGCAACCCGCTGGTGACCGCCGAGGACGGCTTGCGCTTCTACGCCGGCGCGCTGTTGCGCAGCGCGGAGGGGCTGCCGATCGGGACCGTCTGCGTGCTCGACCGAACCCCGCGCCCCGACGGGATCACCGCGCACCAGCGGCTGGTACTTGAGGTGCTGGCGCGACAGGTCATGACGCAGCTCGAGCTGCGCAAGACGCTGGCGCGGCAGACGCAGCATGCGAACGAACTAAGTGCCGAAGTCGCCCAGCGTGCGGAGGCCGAAGCGGCACTTCGCGGTATCGAGGAGCGCTATCGCCTGGTCAGCCTGGCGACCAACGATGCGATCTGGGACTGGGATTTCGCGACGAACCATGTCACCTGGAGCGAGGCGCTGGAAACGGCGCACGGCCACCGGCTGGAGCAGGTCGAGCCGACGGGCGAGTGGTGGATCGAGCACATCCATCCTGACGACCGCGCCCGCATCGACCGCAGCATCCACGCGGCGATCGATGGCACCGCCGACAGCTGGTCGGAAGAGTATCGCTTTCTGCGCGCCGATGGCACCTACGCGAGCATCTTCGACCGCGGCCATATCATTCGCGACGCCGCCGGCGCGCCCCAGCGTATGATCGGCGCGATGCTCGACCTGACGGAGCGCCAGCGGACCCGCGCCGAGCTGGCGATCAATGAGGAACGGCTGCGGCTGGCGACCGAAGCCGCGGAGGTCGGCTTCTGGGATGTCGATATCATCCACGACATCCTGATCTGGCCGCCGATCGTGAAGCAGATGTTCGGCATCTCGGCCGACGCGCCGATCTCGATGACCGATTTCTACAACGGGCTGCATCCGGAGGACCGGGGCCATACCGGCGAAGCCTTCGACGCCGCTTGCGATCCTGCGCGCCGCGCGCTTTACGACGTCGAATATCGCACCGTCGGCAAGGAAGACGGGCTGATCCGCTGGGTCGCCGCCAAGGGCCGCGGCATGTTCGATGCCGAGGACCGCTGCGTCCGCGTCGTCGGCACCGCGATCGACGTGACCGGGCGCAAGCACGCCGAGGCCCAGCTGCGCCAGCTCAACGACCATCTTGAACAGCGGGTCACCGAAGTTGTCGCCGAGCGCGAGCAGATGGCCGAGGCGCTGCGCCAGTCGCAGAAGATGGAAGCGGTCGGCCAGCTCACCGGTGGCATCGCGCATGACTTCAACAATATGCTGGCAGTGGTGATCGGCTCCCTGGATTTGCTCGGCCGACGGCTCGGTGACCAGGATCTGCGCGCGAAACGCTATGTCGATGCCGCGAGCGAAGGCGCCCAGCGCGCGGCGACGCTCACCCAGCGCCTTCTCGCCTTTTCGCGCCAACAGCCGCTCAACCCCGAAGTGCTCGACCCGAACAAGCTGGTGCCCGGTATGTCGGAACTGCTGCGCCACTCGATCGGGGCGGACGTTCGGCTGGAGACGGTGCTGGCCGCCGGCCTGTGGCGGACCCACGCCGATCGCAATCAGCTCGAAAACGTCATTCTCAATCTTGCCGTCAACGCGCGCGACGCGATGCCGGAGGGCGGCCGGCTGACCATCGAAACCCAAAATGCTCACTTCGACGAGCGCTATGCGAGCAGCAATTTCGGGGTGCGCGCCGGCCATTATGTGATGATCGCCGTGACCGACACCGGCGGCGGCATGTCACCCGAGGTGATGACCAAGGCATTCGACCCCTTCTTCACGACCAAGGCGGTCGGCAAGGGCACCGGGCTTGGCCTCAGCCAGGTATATGGCTTCGTCAAGCAGTCGGGCGGCCACGTAAAAATCTATTCGGAGGCCGGCGAAGGCACGACGGTGAAAATCTATCTGCCTCGCTTTGTCGGCGAGGAGACCGCCGAGGCGGTCCCCAGCTTCCCGGAACTGCTGCGCGGCGAGCGGCAAGAGGTCATTCTGGTCGTCGATGACGAGCCGGCCGTCCGTCAATTCAGCGTCGATGCGCTTACCGAACTGGGTTATCGCGTGCTCGAGGCGGAGGGCGCCGCGGCCGCCCTGCGGTTGCTCGATGCACATCCGGAAATCGCGCTACTGTTCACCGACATCGTCATGCCGGACGTCAACGGGCGGAAGCTGGCCGACGAGGCGCGGCGGCGGCGCGGCGATCTGAAAATCCTGTACACGACCGGCTACACACGAAACGCGGTCGTCCACAACGGCGTGATCGATCCGGGCGTCGAGCTTCTCAGCAAGCCCTATTCGATCGAGCAACTCGCCGCGAAGATCAGGGCGGTGTTGGAGAGCTAGGGTCCGCGCGTGAGCGCAGCGTCCGCCTGGGGCACACCCTGTCGGCACGCGGTGCGCGCGCGAATTACATGAATCAGCTTTGGCTCGGCCCAGTCGGACGGTGTCCTGTCTTGGCACCGCGTCGCTCGAACCGCCAGAGCATGGCGCTGACCGCCACCCAACTCAGAAACCATGGCCATGACGCGCCGCGCCGCGTGGCGGTCATCGCGCCGGCGGCTGGCGGGTTATGAGCCACCGCAATTCGCTGCGTGCCGCCGCGGGCCTCGCCAGCACGCATCGCGGGCAAGGCATCGCTTGCTTCGACATGGAACGGCAGGCCGGCGGCGCCATCGCGCAGCAGGTGCCAGCCGCCTTCGGCCGGCCAGTAGGCTGCGCAGCCCGACGCGTTGGCGATGAGCCGGGCTGGCGTGGCAGATGGCGGCGTCACCGTCGCGGCGCGCGACACGCCGCACAGGCCCATCCGCTGTCCCGCGCGGGCGACGCCGTCGAGGCGAAGACCGGCGGCCGACCGCGGGCGGGACAGGACGGTAAGCGCACCGCTCCACAGTTCGGCGTAGCGGCCGGTACCGCCGGCGAGCGCCAGCGCGTAGCTGTCGGTGATCGGCCAAACCGCGACCCGTCCGCGCCCTTCCTGCCGCCACGACGCGACCGCCATATTCGTCGCGTCGCGCAGCAAGGGCACAAGATCGCGGCCGGTGCTGCGGATCGACCGGCGCGACAGGACACCATCGCCTGCCCGCAGTTTCGTCTCCGCCGCGTCCCCGCCACCCGTGACAGTGAAGCCGAGTGCGGCCCATTGGCGACGCGTCGCGTCGGGGAGCGGCCCGGTGACGCGCAGCAGCAACCCGAGGCCGCCGCGCACCGCGCCGACCAGCGCCGTTCGCTCGCCGGCGCCGAGCGCCGCCCAGCTGCGCTCGTCGAGGATCGCGACATCGAAACGCGCGAGGCTCGATGCCGTCAGCGCCACCGGCCCGTCGCCGATCGCGATGCCGCCGCCGGTTGGATAATGGGCGTGGATCGGCAGGCCCGCATCGGCCGCCCAGCGGCGCAGGAACTTCGGTTCGGGCCCCGGTGCGCCCGCGATCAGCAGCAGGCGGGGCTGCGCCGCTTCCACGACGACCAGCGGAACGTTCGCTTCTTCGATCGGTCGCCGGCTCGCGTCGCGCAGGCGGAGCTTGAACAGCGCCACGCCTGCCCCCCGCGCCGTTCCGCGCACGGTGAAATCGCCCGCCTCCGCCACCGGTGCGCTGTCGGCGAGGCGGCCGGCGGGATCGAGCAGTTCGACCGTGCCGGTCAGGCCAGCGACGCGGCCCGTTACCGCGAACGCCGCGCCCGGCGCCGCGGACGACGGAGGATCGAGACGAACGATACCGCGCGTCAGCGGTGCCGGGTCGAAGCTCAGGCGGAGCCCACGCGCCGCTTGCCCGTCGCGCGGCGGCAAGCCCTCACCGACGACGCGGACATGATCGACATCGGGATAGCGGCGCAGCGCCGTCGCGAGGTCGGGAACCCGTTCGACCGCGGCGCCGACATCGGCTTCGGGCAACGCCACGACATGCGTTCCCGCCGGCAGTCGCTCGGCGTTTCGCGTCGCGACCACCAGCGTTCCGGCCGGCGTGACCACCGCCGGCGGCATCAGCGTCAGATAGAGGAGCAACGCGCACAGCGGCTGCGCGGCGAGCAGCACGGCCAGCCGCCAGGTCGGCGCGCGCTCTTCCGCCGGCGCCCGCGCCTGCCAGCGCAGCAACCGCACCGCCGCGACCAGCACGGCCAGCCCGAGCAGCAGCGCGAGGAGCTGCGCGGCGCTCATTCGCCGCCCCGCAGCGCATCGAGATAGCGGCGGCCGGCGGCATCGCCGGCATCGCGGCGCGGCACCTGCGCGGTCGGCCGCGGCATCGCCGTCCACAACAGGCCGCGCAACCGCGCCCGGCACGACGTGCAGTTGGGCTCCTGCCGCACCGCGTCGATCGCGGCGACCAGCGCCAGCGGGTCGGCCAGCTTCGCCTCATTAGCACGCAGCCACAGTTCGAGCGCATCGAGCGGCGGGGCCTCCCGCCCCGGCAGTCCGGCGAGCGCCGCCCAGGCGCGGGCCGGCGCGGCATCGACCTGCGCCGGCGGCAGCGGCGGCAGCGGCCGGCGCTCGATGCCCTCGCGCTTGCCGGTCATCCGCCGCGTCTCGTCGATCGGCGGCAGCTCGGGGCCGACGCGCGCGAGGTAGATGCGCTGCGACTGCTGCACTTGCTTGATGAAGGCGAGCGCCTTGTAGGCGAAGGGCAGCGCCTGCTTCGGGTCACCCTGGCGGAGGTGCAGCTCCGACTGCCACATCTCGTCGAGCGCCTTTTTGAGGATGGCGCGGGTTTCCGGATCGATCAGCGTCGCCGCCTCGGACTCGTCATGCGTGTGGCCATAGGCGCCCATCACGTCGCCGGCATTTCCGAACGCTTGCGTTCCGCCTGTTGCCGACGACGCCGAACCGCCATGGTCATGCCCGTCGTCGGCGCTGTGGCCTTCTTTGGCCTCTTCGCCAGTCGCGGGCGCATCGTTGGTCGGCGGCGGTTCCGGCTCGCCTTCGGAGACCTCGCCGAGAAACTGGCCGTAGCGCAGGCGCAGCAGCCGCTGGTCGACGCCCAGCTTGTCCGAGCGTTCGAGGAAGGTGTCGGCGCTGAGCTGTCGCCGTTCGCGGAGCAGTTTCTCCGCATCGATGATGATCTGGCGCTGGCTGCGGAAATAGGCGGGCAGCGTCTTGCGCATCATCCCTTCGATGCCGTCGCCGGCCATCTCCATCTCTTTCGGCCAGCGCAGGATGACGCTCGGCCCGCGCACCACATGCGACGCCGGGCGGCGCAGGTCGCGGATCGTGAGTTGCGCGACGATGTCGTTGCCGCGCGCCAGGGCGAGCTGCCGGGGGTCGAGGCGGATCGCAAAGCGGCGGCGCTTGGCCTCGCCGCTGCCGGACAGTGTCAGCAAGCGCTCCTTGAAGCTGATATTCTCCCCCTCGCCTTCGGTCACGGTGACGCGCAGCGAAGCGGTCGGCGCGACGGCATAGTCGTCGGTCGCCTCGAACAGCAGCGGCCAGTCGGCCTGATCGGCGAGCAAAGTCACACTGCGCTCCGGCGCGATGACGCGCAGCCGCGGCGGCGCGTCGGGCGTGGCGTCGAGCCGGTGGAGCGGCGGCAGCGGCGGCCCCTCGCCGCCGGTCGGCACCACCCGATAGAGCGCCGAGCGGTCGAGGCGATGGCTCGCCGTCCATTCGTCACCGTTGCGCCGGAGCGCGAGCCGGCGCCCGTCATGAAACAGGATCGCGGCGGTGGCAGGCTGCGGATCGAAGCGCAGGCGCCAGCCAACCTGCGACCCCTGCGGCGCCCGCGCATCGAGCCGCGTTTCCGAGCGGGCGGGGAGGCCGGTGTAGGCGGGCGGGTCCAGCGACAGCCGTTGCGCGACCAGCCTCGGCACCCCCGGCGGCGGCGCAATCCCCTCACGCGCCGGGGCAAGTTCGGGAGGCGTCGCCATCGACGGCAGCAGCAGCGCCAGCAAGACAACAGCGACACCGCCGGCCCACGCCGCTGCCAGCACCCGGCCGCGCCATGCCGGACGCAGCGCAGCGCCATCCTCGCCGGAGAGCCGCTGCTCCAGCCGCTCCCGCTGAAGCCGTTGCAAGGGGCCGAGTGTAGCGGGATCGGCGAGCAGCAGGCCGGCGCTGTCTTCAGCGTCGGGCCGCAGCGTATCGAGCCGCCGGACGAGCCATTGATCGTCGTAGCGCTGCGCGCGCAACAAGGCGGCGAGGGCCAGCGCGACGATGCCGATCGCTGCAACCACCATCGCGACGGTCGAGCCGCTCAAGCGCCACGCCAGCGCGGCGGCGGCCAGCACCAACGGTATGCCGAGCAGCGCATCGCGCGTGACGCTGCGCACCCGTGACGGGCGCAGCCAGATCGGCAACGCCGAACTCATGGTGCCACCCTCCGTGTGCGCCGCGTCGCCATCCAGCGTTCGACGATCAGCAGCGCGGCGATAAGCAGCGCCAGCCACGGCTGTACCTCGCGCGCCGGTGGCACATAGCCGCTGGCCCCGCGCAGCGGCGCGACATCGGCGGCGAACGCCTGCGTCGGTGGCGGCGGCGCGTCGGCGAGCAGCGCGCGCAGGCGCTGCGGGAAATCAGGTTCGAGAAGCGCCGGCATCGCCGCCGGGGCGAGCGGTTGCGTGAGCTGCAACAGGCGCCCGCGCCCGCGCGAAACTTCGGTGGCGATGTCGCCGCGTGTGCCGCCCGCCATATCGACATTGGTCGACATACCGATCAGCGCGGTGCCGCCCGCCTTGACCCAGCTATGGACTGCGGCCGGAAGGTCGCCCGGCACCAGCCATACCAGCACCTCGGAGCGCGCCGGCAGCGGCGCATCCGCCGACGCCGCCGCATAGCGAAGCGGCTGGTCCGGCGCCTGCCAAGCGACCGCCGCCGCTCGCAGATAGCGCAGGGTGTTCGCCTCGCCGGCGGCATAGCGAACGGCCAGCGACGGGGGCGGTGCCGCCGCGACGGTGGCGGCCTGCATCGTACCGGCGCGCACCACCCACTCAACCTCGCGCGTCAGCCGCAACCGTTCGCTGTCGAGCCCCGCCAATCGCTCCGGCACCACCACTGTCAATGGTGCACCAGCCGGCAGCTCGGCATCGAGCTGACGGACCAGGCTCGCGACCGATCCGGCGGGCGGCGGCGTCGCGGTCAGCGGCGGGAAGCCCGGCGCCAGCCAGCGCCGCTCGGCGTCGTCGGCGAGGGTCAGGCCGCTTACATCGACGCCCGGCACGACCGCCACCCACGGCGTCGCATCGGCCGTATCGCGCAGCACCGGCCGCGCGAGCCACAGCGCCGCAAGCGCGATGAGCAGCAGGCGGACCAGCAGCAGCGGCCATTCGTCGAAACGCAGCCGCTGGCGCGGCTTCGGCCGGCGGTCGAGCCAGCGTAGCGCCGCGAACTCGGTCAGGGTCGCTTCGCTGCGCCGTGCAAGATGGACCAGCGCCGGCAACGCCAGCGCCGCCAACGCGAACAGGGCTGCGGGCAACAGGAAGGCCAGCATCAGCCGCGCCCGCCGAACAACCGCTGCAACGGCAGGTCGGGCGCCTCATCGAGGATGTGCGCCGCATGGCGGATGCCCGCCGCATCGAAGCGCGCGTCGAGCGCGGCGCGCGCAGCGGCGAAGCGCGCGATGAAGTCGTCGCGCATCGCGCGGCCGTCACCGATCAGCTCATCGCCAGTCTCGGGATCGCGGAACTTGCGGCCGTCGCTGAACGGGAAGTCGCGTTCCTCGGCGGTCAGCAGCTGGATCGCTAGCGTCTCGCGCCCCGCCGCCGCCAGCCGCTCGACCAGCGCCACCGCACCGTCGTCGAAACAGTCGCTGAGCAGGACGACGAGGTCCCGCGCCGCCACCCGCTCCCACAGCGCCGCGAGGCGATCGGGCGCCGGGAAACCGCCGCCGGCCGCCAGCCGGTGAAGCTCGATCAGCAGCCGGTCGCGATGGCGCGGCCCGCTGCCGGGCGGCACCATGCGCAGGCCGTCTTCATGCAGCGCGATAAGGCCGAAGCGGTCACCCTCGGCGATCGCCAGCTCCGCGAGGCAGGCGGCGAGCGTTCGCGCCGCATCGAGCCGCGCATAACCGGGCCGGGCCGCATCGCCCTGCCCCATCGAGGCGCTGAGATCGATGAGGACCCACAAGGTCAGCGGGCTTTCGCGCTCCGCTTCGCGCACGAAAAATTTGTCCGACCGGGCATAGAGCTTCCAGTCGATCTGGCGCGGTTCGTCGCCCTGTTCGTAGGCGCGATATTGCGCGAACTCGAGGCCGCTGCCCCGGCTGCGGCTCCGATGTGCGCCGATCCCCTGCACGCCGACGGCGCGGCGCGCGGCCAGGCGCAGCCGTTTCAGCCGGCTGCGCACGCCCGGAGGGATCAGGTCGTCGCTCATCGATGCGCTCCGCCCGCCCTCAGGCGGGGAAGGGAACGCCGCGCAGCAGCGCCGCGATGACGTCGTCCGCCGTGCGCCCTTCGGCCTCGGCGGCGAAGGACAGCAGGAAGCGGTGGCGCATCACCGGCGCGGCAAGCGCGATCACGTCGTCGCGTGTCGCCGCCAGCCGGCCCTGCAGCAGCGCGCGGGCCTTGGCGGCGAGGATCAGCGACTGGCCGGCGCGCGGCCCCGCGCCCCAGCGCACATAGCTGCGCACTTCCGCCGGCGAGTCAGCGCCCGGCCGGCTGGCGCGCACCAGCCGCGCGACCCAGCGCAGCACATCGTCGCCGACATGCACGTCACGCACCCACCCCTGCAGCGCCAGAATGTCGGCCGCCTGCATCACCTGCGGCACGTCCGCCGGCTTGTTGCCGGTGGTCTGCGCGATGATCGCGATCTCCTCCGCCTCGGTCGGATAGTCGACGCGGATGTGGAGGAGGAAACGGTCGAGCTGCGCTTCCGGAAGCGGGAAGGTGCCGGCCTGTTCGAGCGGGTTCTGCGTCGCCAGCACGAAGAACGGCCGCGGCAGTTCGTGCGTCTGGCCGGCGTAGCTGACGGTGCGTTCTTGCATCGCCTCCAGCAGCGCCGCTTGCGTCTTCGGCGGCGTGCGGTTCAATTCGTCGGCGAGCAGCAGGTTGGTGAACACCGGCCCCTTCTGGAAGCGGAAGTGACGGTAGCCGGTGCCGTGATCCTCCTCCAGCAGCTCGGTGCCGAGGATGTCGCTCGGCATGAGGTCGGGGGTGAACTGCACCCGGCGGAAGTCGAGCTCCAGCGCCTGGCCGAGCGAGCGGACCAGCAGGGTCTTGCCGAGGCCGGGCACGCCTTCCAGCAGACAGTGCCCGCCGGCGAACAGCCCGGTGAGCAATTGCTCGACGACCTCTTCCTGGCCGACCACGGCCTGGGCGATGGCGGCGCGTAGCGCGCCCAGGCGCGACAGCCGCTCGGCGATCTGCGCTTCGGTGACAGGCTGGCTCATGCGGTTAGCGCGTACATCACGATGTTGACCCCGAACTTGGTGTTGTCTTCGGCAAGGAAGCGCTTGTTGCGCCAGTCATAGTCCCACTCGCAGCCGTAATCCTTGTTGCTGTAGAGCAGGCCGAGCCGGCCGCCGATCTCGATGCCCTTGATATAATCGTGGACAAGATCGTCGCCCCACCCGTTCAGCTCGAACGAGGTGGCGGGCGGGCCGTCGAACTTGAAGAAGCTGCGGTAGATCGGATGCGCCGCCGGCAGCTTCTTCATCGCCGCGGCCCCGAAGATCGACGCCATCTCCCGCTCGAACGACTTCGCGAACAGACCGTCGATGTCGTGGTTGCAGTCGTCGACGAACACGAAGCCGCCGTTCCGCACATAGCGTTCGAAGTTGCGCCGTTCCGCCGGGTTGAACTCGACCAGCTTGTGGCCCGCCAGATAGCAGAAGGGCGCGGTGAGCATCTTCGGGTCGGCCAGTTCGACCACATGCTCCTTCGGGTCGACCCTCAACGTCGTATAGTCAATCAGCGAGGTGATGAGGTTCGACGGCATGCGCTGGTCGACGTCCCAATCGCCCGAGTCATACTTCAGCCGGGTGAACCAGAAGTCGTAGGCCGGCGCGGCATTCAGCCGGCCGGAAAGCGCGGCTGCGGCTAGGCCTCCGGCGATCCAGCGCAGGAATTGCGCACGGGAAAGATGGTTCTGGTTCGGCATCAGATTGTTCGATGAACCCCTCTCCCTGAAGGGGAGAGGGAGGGGCCCGGCGCAGCCGGGAGGGAGAGGGCGGTTCGGCAGCTTGCGCCGCCCTCGGACCACCCTCTCCCCAACCCCTCTCCCCTCCAGGGAGAGGGGCTCACCATATCAGACCGCGTCCGACAGCGAGGTGAAGGTGAAGTCGCGCAGGCGCATCGGCGGCAACATCATCACGAAGTCGGACTCGTCACCGGCGACGCGCACCGGCTTTCCGAGTTCGTTGATGTTGTTGAGCATGATCACCGGCGATTCATTGAAGCGGAAGTTCTTCACCGGGTGCTTGATCTGTCCGTTCTCGATGTAGAATGTCCCGTCGCGCGTCAGGCCGGTCAGCAGCACGGTCTGCGGATCGACCATGCGGATGTACCAGGTGCGGGTGACGAGGATGCCGCGCTGCGTGCCGGCGATCAGTTCGGCGGTCGACTTGGTGCCGCCCGACATCAGCAGATTGCCCGGTTGCCCGACTGCGCGCTTGCCCTGCTTCTGAGCCCAGTAGCGCGAGTAGTCGAGGTTCATCACCTTGCCCTTCTCGACGATCGCCGTGCGCTCGCGCGGCAGGCCGTTCTGGTCCCACGGCATCACCGCGGCGCCCGGCGCCCAGGGGTCGGCGTAGATGTTGACGCGCGGGTCGTAGACCTGCTCGCCGATCTTGTTGCCGCCGCCCTTCTTCGACAGGAAGCTGCGCCCCTCATCCGCCTGACGCGCATCGAAGAAGCGCATCATGAACGAAACGAGGCCGGCGACCGCCGCCGGCTCGAGGATCACGGTGTATTTGCCCGGCTCCAGCGCCTTGGCATCGGCCGAAGCCGCTGCCTTCCGCATCGCAGTCTGCACGTCGCTGCCGGCGTTGAACGCCGCCGAATCCTGCAGGCCCCGGCCGACCCAGCCCGACCCGCGGCCATCCTCGGTTCGGACGGTGCAGGTGTAGTTGAGGCTGGTGGCGCGCTGATAGCCGAAGTTGCCGTTCGAGTTGGCGAAAGCGACGAAGCTCTGGCCGTCGAGCAGGAAACCCGCGGCGATCAGCTTTTCATTGCGGCAGGGCGTGATCGAATCCGCCGCCACCTTGGCGCGATATTCGGGCGTGATCGCCGCGGTCGACGCGCTGAACGTGTCGCTCGGCTTGTAGGTCTGCTTGGCGACCGCCGGTACGAACTCGGGATTCTCGGGCGCGAGGCGCGCGAGATCCTCGGCCCGACGCACCACGCGTTCGAGCGCGGCATCGTCGAACTGGTTGATCGTCGCGATGCCGACGCGCTTGCCGAACGCGACCTGGACGCCCAGTTCGCTGTCGTTGACGATGCCGCTGGTCGACACGTTGTTGAGCGCGAAGCGGATGTTGCCGTTGGTCGAGCCGGTGAGCTGCGCGGTGCACTCGTCGGCCTTGGACAGCGCCACGACCTTGGTGAGGATCGCGCGCGCCTGCTCTTCGGTGAGGATGCTCATGTTCAGGTCTCCGGATCAGCCGAGCGAGCGGGCGGTGTTGATGACGTTGATGCCGTTGAAGCGCGCGGTCGAAGACCCGTGCGACACCGCCGACGACTGACTGGGCTGACCCTTGCCGTCGAAGAAGGAGCCGCCAAGACGATAATCGCTCTCGTCGCACACCGCCGCGCAGGCATTCCAGAATTCCGGGGTGCGGATCTGGTAGGCCACGTCCTCGATCATCCGGGTGATCTTGCCCTGCTTGATCTCGTAGAAGAGCTGGCCGCCGAACTGGGCGTTGTAGCGCTGCTGGTCGATCGAGAACGACCCGTCGCCGACGATGTAGATGCCGTTCTCGACATTCTTGATCATGTCCGCGACCGACAGCTTGGTCTTGCCGGCCTCGAGCGAGACATTGGCCATGCGCTGGAACTGCACGCTCGACCAGCTGTCGGCGTAGCAGCAGCCGTCCGACTCCTTCTTGCCGACGATGTGCGCCTGGTCGCGAATGGTCTGATAGTCGACGAGCTTGCCGTCGCGGATCAGGTCCCACTTCTTGGTCTTCACGCCCTCATCGTCGTAGCCAACGCCGCCGAGGCTGCCCGGCGCGGTCTTGTCGGCGGTGAGGTTGACGATCGGGCTGCCGTACTGGAAGCGCGCATCGCGCTTGTCCATCGTGGCAAAGCTGGTGCCGGCGTAGTTCGCCTCATAGCCGAGCACGCGGTCGAGCTCGAGCGGGTGACCCACGGACTCGTGGATCGTCAGCCAGGTGTGCGAGGGGTCGAGGACCAGGTCATACTTGCCCGGCTTCACCGAAGGCGCGCTGAGCTTCTCGCGCGCCTGACGGGCGGCGGCGACGGCGTCCTCCTTCATATCGTAGGACATGCCGTAGTTCACCACGCCGTTCGGCGAGATGAACTTCTGCGACTTGTCGCCGTCGAGATATTCGAAGCCGAGGCCCATCGGTGCCGACAGGCCGTCGCGGGTGCGGAACTTGCCGGTCGTCTTGTCGACCGCGGTCACCGTCAGCGGCGCCCAGATGCGGTGCACGTCCTGGTCGATATACGAGCCGTCGGTGCTGGCGAAATACTTCTGTTCGTTCACGAGGAAGAGCAGCGAGTTGATAAAATTGGCGCCGGCGGCGAGCGTCGCGGCGTTGACGTCGAGCAGCAGGTCCGCCTTTTCCTTCAGCGGCACCTCCATCGCGTTCTTCTTGATCGGCGTCTTCCACGACACCTCGCCAAGCCCCGGCGTCGGCGCGAGCTGCACCGGCGAGGTCTGGCTCTTCGCGTTGGCCTTGGCGATCGCCGCCGCCTGCCGCGCCGCGGTTGCCACACCCTCAGGCGTGAGCTCGTTGGTCGCAGCGAAGCCCCACGCCCCATCGGCAAGAACGCGGATGCCGACCCCGGTCGACTCGGTGTTGACGACGTTTTCGATATGCGCGTCGCGGGTGATGACGAACTGGCGCAGATAGCGGCCGACGCGAACGTCGCAATAGCTGCAACCCGCGGTCTTCGCCGTGTTGAGAGCGGCGTCCGCAAGCCGCTTCTTGAAGGCGATGTCGAGCGTGCCGAGCAGTTGCTCTGCCGCGATCGCCTTGCCGAACACGGACGGCAGCGCCGCGCCGCCGATGCCGAGACCCATCAGGGTTATGAAATCACGTCTGTGCAAGCGTTCCTCCACCGATGCGTCCCGTCCGCCGACAGGCCCGAAGCGTTACAATTTGTATGGCGGAGCCCCCCAAGGGCCAGTCAAGCGATCTTCATCAACGAACCGACCAGCGTCAAACTCAATTCGACAAGCTACACTCGCTCGTCATACCCATTTTGGGGAATGACGAACGTCCCGGGGGCAGCCAGCCTGCTGAGCGGCTTTCACGCCACCGCCGGGGTTAGCCACTGGCATCCACCATGTTCCCAAGGGCGTGGCAGCGATGCGGGGCCTTTTCCTTAGCGGCGCTATCCTTCCGACGCTGCCCCGTTCAGCCGGTAACCGACGCCCGGCTCATTGCTGATGATGCCGGGTTCTCCCGGCCGCTCGCGGAGCTTCTGGCGGATGCCGCGCACCGCGACGCGCAGGTATTCGACATCGCGCTCGTGCGCCGGGCCCCAGATGGCGCGCAGCAATTGCGCGTGGGTCATCACGCGCCCCGGGTGCTTCGCCAGTTCGGCGAGCACGCTATATTCCTTCGGCTTCAGGTGCACCGCCGCGCCGGCCGCCGCGACCCGCCGATTGACGAGATCGATCTCGACCTCGCCCGCCCTCACCACGCTGGCATCCACGCGATAGCGGGATCGCTGCCGCAGGGTCGCCCGCACCCGCGCCAGCAGCTCCTCGCTGTCAAACGGCTTGGTGACATAGTCGTCGGCGCCGAGATCGAGGGCGGCCACCTTTTCGTCGGTCGCCTCGCGCGCCGAGACGATCAGGATCGCGGCGTCGGAGCGCGCGCGCAGCGACGGCAGCAACTCCAGGCCGTCGCGATCGGGAAGGCCGAGGTCGAGCAGGATCACCTCGGGATGGCGTGCCTCGGCGACGTTCAGGGCCATCCGGGCGTTCTCGGCTTCGATCACCGCATAGCCGCCGCGTTCCAGCGCACCGCGGAGCAGGCGGCGGATGCCGGCTTCGTCATCGACGATCAGGACGGTTGCCGTCGTGTTGCTCATGCGTCCTCATCGCGAACCGAGACCAGAAGCGCTGCCGGTACGTGAAGGGTGAAAATCGCGCCAGGCGGCTCGATGCGGTTGCGCGCCTCGATGGTCAGCCCCATCGCCTCGGCGAAGCCCTTGACGATCGCGAGGCCAAGGCCGGTGCCGCCTTTCGAGCGATCGGAGCCTTCGATGCGCGCGAAGGTCTCGAACACGTCCGCCTCGCGCCCCGGCGGCAGTCCCGGCCCCTGGTCGATCACCGACAAGGTCAGCTCATCGCGCAGTCGCGCGGCGGCGATGGTGATCACCGTCCCCGGATCGGCATATTTGCCGGCGTTGTCGAGCAGGTTGATCAGGCAGTGATGGAAGAGCTGCGCGTCGACCCGCACCAGCGGCAGATTGGGCGCGACGTCGAGATTGATCGGGTGGCCGGTGAGCGAGCGCCGCACCTCGTGCACCGCGCTGCCCACCGCATCGGTCAGGTCGGTGGCCTCCAGATTGAGGCGCAGCGCACCGGCCTCGACGCGCGCCATGTCGAGCAGATTGGCGATGAAGCGGTTGAGCCGTCGCGCCTCGGCTTCCAGCGCATCGATCGTCGCGCTGTCGCGTCCCAGCTCGCTTCGCAGTTCGGCGACAGAGCCGAGGATGGCGGTAAGCGGTGTGCGAAGATCGTGGCCGACGGACGACAGCAGCGCCGCGCGCAGCCGGTCGCGCTCGCGCAGTTGCGCCACGTCCCGCATTTCATCGCCGAGGCGGATGCGTTCCAGCGCCAGCGCCGATTGGTCGAGCAGGCTCATCAGCAGCGGCAGCTGATCGGATCGTACGGGATCCTTGCCGTCTTCACGGGCGAGGCCGAGGACGCCGAGCGTGCGCTCACCAACTTTCAATGGATGAAAAAGCCAGTCGGCAGCGGGCAGCGTTTCGGAACCACGGCCCGCCGCCTGCCCCCGGTCCATCACCCACAGCGCGGCGGCCATCTCGATGCCGCTCATATTGTCTTCGGGCGGATAGGCGCCGCGCAGCACCAGCTCGCCATCCTCCGGCAGAAGGACGAGGGCGCGCAGATCGAACAGGCGCGCCACCTCGGCGCTGACGACGTGCGCCAGATCCTCCTCACTCGAAAGGCCGGTCAACTGCCGTGCAAAGCCGGCGAGCGCCGCGTTGATCCGTGCGCTGCCCGCCGCCAGCACCGCCTGTGCTCGCACCCGCGCGGCAAGCTGGCTGGTCGCGACCGCCACCCCGAGCAGGACCAGGACCGTCACCACATTCGACGGGTCCTGGATGGTGAAGGTGTAGAACGGCGGGATGAAGAAGAAATTATAGGCGGCCGACGAGGCGAGCCCCGCGAACAGCCCGGTGCGCAGGCCATACAGAGTCGCGGCGGTCATCACCGGCAGCAGGTAGAGCAGCGCGAGGTTGGTGAGGTTGCCGAGCGCGAAGAGGCCGCTGCCGAGCAAGGTCACCGCCGCCACCATCGCCAGCGCCACCGCATAACCGATCGGCGCCCCCCATTCGGCGGAGTTGCGGCGCGTCGATATCGGCGGCGTCGGCCCGCCGTCGAACGGCAATACGTGCACCGCGACGCCCGGTGTCTCGCGCACCAGCTGGTCAACCACCGATCCGTGGCGCAGCTCGAACCAGCGCGACCGCGCCGACTTGCCGACCACGATCTGCGTCGCGCGCGCTTCGGTGACGAAGCTCTTCAGCCCGTCGATCACCGAGGCGGCGGGCACCGAGGCGACGACGGCGCCCAATTGCGTCGCCAACTGCATCACCGTGGCGAGCCGCTGCCGCTCGGCATCGCCGAACCCCTGCGCACGCGGCGTGTCGATATGCACCGCCGTCCACGGCGCGCGCAGCGCATCGGCAAGGCGCTTGGTGGCGCGGACCAGCCCGTCGGCACCCGGCAGCTCGGAGATCGCGACGACCACCCGCTCGCCCGCCGCCCAGTTGCCGGCCAGCGCATGGGCGCGAACATAGTCGAGCATCTGCGCGTCGACTGCCTGCGCGGCGCGGCGCAGCGCCAGCTCGCGCAGCGCCGACAGGTTGGACTTGGAGAAGAAGTGGGTGAGCGCGCGCGTTGCCTCGGCGGGCACATAGACCTTGCCGTCGCGCAGGCGCTCGATCAGCTCGTCGGGCGGGATATCGACCAGCTCGACGTCGGCGTTGTCGAGCACGCCGTCGGGCACCGTCTCGCGCACCCGCACCCGCGTGAACGACGCGACGACGTCGTTCAGACTTTCGAGATGCTGGACGTTGAGCGTCGTGTAAACGTCGATGCCTGCCGCCAGCAGCTCCTCGACATCCTGATGGCGTTTCGGGTGGCGGCTGCCCGGCGCGTTGGTATGCGCGAACTCGTCGACGAGCACGAGTTGCGGCCGGCGCGTCAGGATGGCGTCGATGTCCATCTCGGCGAGGGTACGGCCCTGATAGTCGACCAATCGGCGCGGAATGATCTCAAGCCCCTGCGTCAGCGCCTCGGTCTCGGCACGGCCATGCGTCTCGACGATGCCGACCACCACGTCGATACCGGCGCGGCGGCGCGCGGCGCCGTCGGACAGCATCTCATAGGTCTTCCCGACGCCGGGTGCGGCGCCGAGGATCACCTTCAAACGCCCGCGGCCCTCCTGCGCGGCGGCGCGCAGGAAGGCCTCCGGGGCGGGACGTTCGGGGTCGGAGGCTCGGCCGTTCACCGCGCCGATTGTGCCCCGCGCGCGTCGAGCTGTCGATTGAGCAGCAGCACGTTGACCACCGGATCGCCCAGAAAGCCGAGCGTCGGCTGCTCGACGGCCGCTTCGACCATCGCTTCCGCCTCCGCCGGCGCCAACCCGCGAGCCGCGGCGACGCGCGCCACCTGCGACCGTGCGTTGGCCGGCGAGATATGCGGGTCGAGGCCGGAGCCGCTGGCAGTGACGCGGTCGGCCGGCACGGCGCCGGCGACACCTTCGGCGCGCGCCGTTGCCACGTCGTCGCGGATACGATCGGCGAGCGCCTGCGCGGTCGGGCCGAGGTTCGATCCCGACGAAGCGCCGGCGTCATAGCCGTCGCCCGCCGCCGAGGGCCGGCCGTGGAAATAGCCGGGGGCGGCGAAGCCCTGCCCGATCAGCGCCGAGCCGACGATGCGGTCACCCTCGCGGATCAGGCTGCCGTTGGCCTGCTTCGGGAACAGCGCCTGGCCGATGCCGAGGACGGCGAAGGGATAGGCGAGGCCGAGCAGCAGCGTGAACAGCAGGAGCAGCAGCAGCGCTGGGCGCAGGGCGGTTCGGAGTTCGGTGAACATTTCTCGGGTTCCTTAGGCGAGGCTGAGGCCGTTGACGGCAAGGTCGATCAGCTTGATGCCAATGAATGGCGCGATGAGACCGCCGAGGCCGTACACGGCGAGGTTGCGCGCGAGCAGCTGGCCCGCGCCGACCGGCCGATAGGCGACGCCTTTCAGCGCCAACGGTACCAGCAGCGGGATGATCAGCGCGTTGAAGATGATCGCCGACAGGATGGCGCTCTCGGTCGATTCCAGCCCCATGACGTTGAGCGCGCCAAGGCCGGGATAGAGCGCCACGAACATCGCCGGAATGATCGCGAAATATTTGGCGACATCGTTCGCCACCGAGAAGGTGGTGAGGCTGCCGCGCGTCATCAGCAGCTGCTTGCCGAGGCCGACGATCTCGATGAGCTTGGTCGGGTCGCTGTCGAGGTCGACCATGTTGCCCGCCTCGCGCGCCGCCTGCGTGCCGGTGTTCATGGCGACGCCGACATCGGACTGGGCGAGCGCAGGCGCGTCATTGGTGCCATCGCCGCACATGGCGACGAGCTTGCCGCCTTCCTGCTCGCGGCGGATCAGCGCCAGCTTGTCCTCGGGCGTCGCCTCGGCGAGGAAATCGTCGACGCCGGCCTCGGCCGCGATCGACGCGGCGGTCAGCGGATTGTCGCCGGTGATCATCACCGTGCGGATGCCCATGCGGCGCAGCTCGGCGAAGCGCTCGCGCACCCCCGCTTTCACGATGTCCTTCAGGTGGAGGACGCCGAGCAGCCGCCCGTCGCGCGCCACCGCCAGCGGCGTGCCGCCGGCGCGCGCGATCTCCTCGGTGGCGCGGCGCAGCTCGGTCGCGGCGGGACTCGCGGCGGCTTCCGGGTTCGCGCGCAGCACCGCGTCGACCGCGCCCTTCTGGATCAGCGAGCCGCCGATGCGCACGCCCGACAGGCGGGTCTGCGCGGTGAAGGGGATCACTTCCGCGTCGGCGGGCAGCGCGCTGTCGGCCACGCCGTATGTCTCGCGCGCCAGCAGCACGACCGAGCGGCCTTCCGGCGTCTCGTCGGCCAGGCTCGATAGATAGGCCGCCTCGGCCAGCTCGCCCGCGCTGGTGCCGCCGACCGCCTTGAACTCGGTCGCGTGGCGGTCACCGACGGTGATCGTGCCGGTCTTGTCGATGAGCAGCGTCGACACGTCGCCCGCCGCTTCGACGGCGCGGCCCGACTTCGCCAGCACGTTGAAGCGCACCAGCCGGTCCATGCCCGCGATGCCGATCGCCGACAGCAGCGCCGCGATCGTCGTCGGAATGAGCGTGATGAGCAGCGCCGCCAGCACCGTCACGGGGACGAGCCCGCCCGCGTAGATCGAGAAGCTCGGGATCGTCGCCACCGCGATCAGGAAGATGATGGTGAGGCCGACGAGCAGGATGGTGAGCGCGATCTCGTTCGGCGTCTTCTGGCGGCTGGCGCCTTCGACGAGCGCGATCATGCGGTCGAGAAACCCGTGCCCCGGATCGACGGTGACGCGTACCTTCACCTGATCGGAGATGACGCGCGTGCCCGCCGTCACCGCCGAGCGGTCGCCGCCCGCCTCGCGGATGACCGGCGCGGATTCGCCGGTAATCGCCGCTTCGTTGACGCTGGCGACGCCCTCGATCACCTCGCCGTCGGCGGGGATCAGGTCGCCGGTCTCGACCAGCACGACATCGCCCGCCTTCAGCGCGCTCGCCGGCACGCTTTCATACGCACCGCCGCCATTCTTGAGCCGCTTGGCGGTCAGTTCGGCCTTGGTGGCGCGCAGGCTCGCCGCCTGCGCCTTGCCGCGGCCTTCGGCCAGCGCCTCGGCGAAATTGCCGAACAGCACGGTCAGCCACAGCCAGAACACCAGTTGCGCCTGGAAAGCGAGACTGCCGCTGCCCTCGCCGAGCGCGAGGAGCAAGGTCAGCAGCACCGCCACCACCGCGGTGACGAACATCACCGGGTTGCGGATCAGGGTCGCGGGGTGGAGCTTGACGAAGGACTGGCCGATCGCCGGGCCGACGAGGGCCCAGCTGAACAGCGACTGCGTCTTGGGATGGTGGGTCATGTGCGGGACCTTAGTAGAGGGTGCCGGCGATCATCGCCGCGTGGTCGGCGCCCGGCCCGAGCGCGAGGCTGGGCAGGAAGGTCAGGCCGCCGAGGATGAGGATAAGGCCGATGAGCAGGCCGACCCACAGCGGTCCCGTCGTCGGGAAGCTGCCCGCCGTTTCCGGCGTGTGCCGCTTCGCGGCCAGGCTGCCCGCGATCGCCAGCATCGGGATGATGATGAAGAAGCGGCCGACGAACATGCCGACGCCGAGCAGCGCGTTGTAGAAGGGCGAGTTGGCGGTGAGGCCCGCGAAGGCCGATCCGTTGTTCGCCGCCGCGCTGGTGAAGGCGTAGAGCATCTCGGTAAAGCCGTGCGGCCCCTTGTCCTGCAGGCCGGTGAGACCCGCCGGCGCGACCGCGGCGATGGCGGTGAAGCCGAGGATGGCGAGCGGCAGCACCGCGATGGCGAGGACCGCGAGCTTCACTTCCCGCGCCTCGATCTTCTTGCCGACATATTCCGGGGTGCGGCCGACCATCAGCCCGGCGACGAACACCGCGAGGATGGCGAATAGCAGCATGCCGTAAAGGCCGGCGCCGACGCCGCCGATGATGATCTCGCCAAGCTGCATGTTGAACAGCGGGATCAGCCCGCCGATCGCGGTGAAGCTGTCGTGCATCGCATTGACCGCGCCGCAGGAGGCGGCGGTGGTCACGGCGGCGAACAGCACGCTGGCGGCGATGCCGAAGCGCGTTTCCTTGCCCTCCATGTTGCCGGCCAGCGCCTCGACGCCCAGCGCATGATGGATCGGGTTGCCCGCGGTCTCGGCCCAGTAAGCGATCGACGTGCCGGCGAGGAACAGCAGCACCATCGCCGACAGGATCGCCCAGCCCTGGCGGGTGTTGCCGACCGCCTTGCCGAACGTCCAGGTCAGCCCCGCGCCGATCGCGAAGATCGACAGCATCTGGAGGAGGTTGGTGAGGTCGCTCGGATTCTCATAGGGGTGCGCCGAGTTGGCGTTGAAGAAGCCGCCGCCGTTGGTGCCGAGCATCTTGATCGCTTCCTGGCTGGCCACCGGCCCCAGCGCGATCGTCTGCCTGGCGCCTTCGAGCGTGGTCGCCTCCACCGAGCCGGCGAGCGTCTGCGGCACGCCGAGCCCGACGAGCACAACGGCATAGACCAGCGAGATCGGCAGCAGCAGGTAGAGCGTGACCCGCGTCAGGTCGGCCCAGAAATTGCCGATGCGCTTCGCCTCGCGTCGCGCGAAGCCGCGGATCAGCGCGAAGGCCAGCGCGATGCCGGTCGCCGCCGACAGGAAGTTCTGCACGGTGAGGCCGAGCATCTGGACGAGGTGCGACATCGTCGTCTCGCCGCCATAGCTCTGCCAGTTGGTGTTGGCGACGAAGCTGACCGCGGTGTTGAACGACAGATGGTCGGACACCGCCGGGAAGCCCTGCGGGTTCAAGGGCAGCAAATCCTGCAGGCGCATCAGGCCGTAGAGAAACAGCAGCCCCGCCACGTTGAACAGCAGCATGGCGACGGCATATTGCCGCCACGTCTGCTCGCGTTCGGCCTCGACGCCGGCGGCGGCATAGAACAGCCGCTCGACGGGGCCGAGCATGACATGAAGCGGCGTGCGGCGGCCTTCGTAAAGCGCGTGCAGCCAGGCGCCCATGGGCTTGGCGACCGCCACGACGAGCGCGGTGAAAAGAAAGATCAGAAGCCAGCCCTGGAATGTCATCGCAGGTCTCCGGTCAGAAGCGTTCGGGTCGTACGAGGACGACCACGAGATAGATGAGCAGCGCGAGCGCGGTGATCGCGCCGAGCCAGAGAGCGAGGGTCATGACAATCTCCTCACGCGCGCTCGCCGAGCGCGACATAGGCAAGCGCGAGGAGCGTCAGCCCCAGCGTGATGCCGATCCACAGCAGGTCGTTCATCGCCGGCCCTTCCCTCAGAAGCTCGCGGTGAGCGAGAAGACGACGGCGCCGTCGGTGATGTTGCGCGCCGGATCGACCAGCGCGGCGTTCTCGGCCGCGGTGATGTCGGTATCGACATAGGCAACGCCGAGCGTGAGGTTGCGCCACGCGAAATCGGCGCCGAGCGACCAGTCGAGATACGAGCCGGTCGGGGTCAGCGTGGTGTCGCCATCCGAATAGCCGAGGTGCGCCTTCAGCGTGACCGGCGAGCCGGCGATCGGCAGACCCGCATCGCCGAACACATAGAGGTTCGCGTTGTCGCCGATGCCCGCCTGGCTCCAGGCATAGGCGAAGCCGACCTTGTAGGTGGCGGGGCCTGCGGTGCCGGAGATGTTGGCGTAGGGCTCGAAGAACTCATAGTCGCCGCCCGTGGAGCCCGGATAGGCGTAGTAGAGCAGGCCGGTATCGAGCACCGGGCCGCCGAGGTCCCATTTGTAGCCGGCGTAAAGGTCGAGCTCGAGGTTGGAGCCGCCTAGCTCGCCGAAGCCGTCAAGGCTCGACGCCCAGAGGCCGGCATAGGCGCCCGACGCATGGTTGAGGTTGATCGTGCCCTGCAGCGCCGCCTGCTCGTCGGACAGCGAGATGCCGCGGAAGCGATATTGCGAGGCGAGCGTCACGCCGCCGGTAACGGTCAGTGCGGGGTCGCTCGACTCTTCCTGCGCGAGGGCCGGCGTGGCGAGGGCAAGCGTGGTGGCGGCAACGATCGAAGAGATACGGAACGGCATCGAAGGCTCCTGAAGCGCGTGGCGCAACGGCACCACGACATCAGGGTCGAGCTAGGGCGGAGGCCCGTAAGCGTTCCACGGGGATTTCGGCATCCCCGCATAAACATTCCATAAACCCGGCGCCGGCCGCCGCCCTTATTTACGGGTCGTTTACGCGGCGGGGCCGCACTTCCCATCGAACGTTAATGCCCCCCGCGCCTACCTCAGCGTGGCGACCGACCGATCCCAGGCCGGCGCTGCGATGGAGTTTGACGATGGGCTATTATAGTCCCCCGACTGCCTATCAGGACGACCCGAACATCCTGCTCATCGGGCAGGACTTTGACGGTCACTGGATCGTTCAGGAAAACCACGGCCTGGCCGAAGGCTGCTTCACCACGCGCGAGGCGGCGGTGCGCTATGCCGAGGCGGAGCGCGCCCATTTCCCCGGTGCACTCGTTGTGCTGACCCCCGCCCGCCTGTCGATGGCCTACGGCCATGACGCCTGACCGCGCGCCGCGCGCCGACTCCCGGCTCGAGGCCGCGATCCTGCGCTTCTGGCAGGTCATCACCTTCGGCCGCCTCAACCGCCTTCGGCCCATCGAGGTGGTAGCGTTTCTGACGGTCTATGTGACGCTGATGATGGTGGCGCTGTCGTTCGGCGCGGCGTTCATCGACCGGCTGCTGCCGTGAACCTGCCCGTCAGTCGCGACGCCTATTTGCGGCTGGCGGGCCTCGGTTTCGTGGTGCTCGGCACCCTCGCCGCACATACGCTTGTCGTTCACGCCCGCCAGGTCGCGCCCTTCTACCCGCTGCCGCTCGACTACCTTCTCGCGGCGATTGCTTGCCTCGGCGCCAGCTGGGGGTTGGCGCTCGCCACATGCGGCGACGCACTTTTCAAACCGCTGACACCCCCGCTGCCAGGATGCCGCTGCCGAGACTGCAATCGTCTGCGCCTGCTCGAGAGCTGAAGCTCACGCAGGAAATTCGCTGCGCGGTGAACAGCTCGGCGAGTCGAGGCCCGCTCGGCGCACTTTGGAGAAAGAAGATGTCCGATGACCTTCGAGGAAATAGCGCTGCTCGCGATGATCGTGACCGCGGTCGTCATATGTTGCCTAAGGCTCCTTCGAAGACCGCGCAGGTAGAGCTGGATACCTCTCATGTAGGCCGCGCTCGACAGCTGTCGCCCGAATTGTTCTGGGTGATCGTCGATGCGCAGAAATGACCGGCTGATGCCCGTGTTGCTCGAAGTTGCCTGAGCCGTTCACGTTGGCGGATCATACTGGACGCCTGTCTCCAGATGCCCAGCGATGCGGGGCCCTTGGCTTTTGGGGCGGCTTGCGAGGACTAGCGCCCGTTCGGGGGCTACGGCAAAAGCGGCGTATGCGCCTCCCCTGCCTGCTCCTGCTGTCGCTCGCCCTGCTGGCGGCGCCCGCCGCCGCGCGGCCGAAGCGGATCGTGTCGCTCAATCTCTGTGCCGATCAATATCTGTTGGCGCTGGCTGATCCCGGCCAGATCGCGGCGCTGACGCTGTTCGCGCGCGACCCGCAGATGTCGGCGGGCGCGGCGCAGGCGGCGAAGCTGCCCGTTTCGCGCGGCAGCGCCGAGGATGTGCTGGCGCTTGAGCCGGAGCTGATCATCGCCAGCCCCTGGCACCGGCTGGAAACCGTCCGCGCCGTGAAAGGCAGCGGCCTCGCCACGCTCGATCTGCCGTCAGCAGAAAGCTATGACGCGATCGTTGCGCAGATACGCCAGGTCGCGGCGGCGGTCGGTCACCCGGCGCGCGGCGAGGCGCTGATCAAGCGTATGAATGCCTCGCTGGCCGCCCTGCCAGAACCAGCTACGCGTGGCGCGATCGCGGCCTACTATCAGCGGCGAGGCTTCCTCACAGGCACCGGGACGCTGGTCGATGAGCTGATGACCCGCGCGGGCCTCGTCAACCTCGCCACCCGCCTCGACGGCTCGGCGCTGTCGCGGCTATCGGTCGAGCAGATGGTGGCGGCGAAGCCCGACTATCTGATCCTCGAAACCGCGACGCGGCAGATCACCGATCAGGGGACGGAGATGCTGCATCACCCGGCGCTCAGCGATATCAGGCGGCTGTACCTGCCGCAGGCGTGGACGGTATGCGGCGGCCCTGCCTATGTGCTGGCCGCCGAGAGCCTCGCGAAGCAGCTGCGCGCCGCTCGATAAACGACAACGCCACGCGGCTTCTCGAAGGAAGCCGCGTGGCGCGTGATGTCGGGCGTCAGAAGCCGGCGCGGATACCGATATAAGCGGCGCGGCCGGGCGTGCGATAGGTGAAGACCTCTTCATAGTCTTCGTTGAAGAGGTTCTCGACGCGACCGAACAGCTTCACCGCCTTCGACAGGCGATAGTCGGCGGCGAAGTTCACGAGCGCGAAGGAATCGAGCTGCACGCGCGGCCCGATCGGCAGGTTGGTGAAGTTGCTGTCGAAGGTCTTGCCGTTGTAGCGCGCGGTGAGAGTCGCGCCGTAGGCGTCCTCCGGCGCCCGCCACGCGAGGTTGGCGCTGGCGATGTTCGGCGCGCGTCGCACTTCCTCGGTGCCGTTCTCCTTGGCATCGAGATGCGTGTAGGCGAGGTCGACCTGCCAGCCGCCGCCGAGGTCGGCATCGACGAACAGTTCTACGCCCTTCTGCTTCGAATCCGTCGCGCGATTGGCCGGCGACGACACAAAGGTCGGCGAGAAGGCCGTGAAGATCTCATTCTCCAGCGTGGAGTCGAAATAGGTGGCGCCGAGGCGCACCTTGTCTTCGGCCAGCGCGAAATCGACACCGGCTTCCCAGCCTTCCGACTTTTCCGGCTTCAGGTTCGGGTTGCCGATGAAGGTCAGCGGGTTGAAGCCGAACAGCTCGAAGTTGGTCGGGTTCTTGATGCCCGAGCCGGCGGCGGCGCGCAGGCGCACACCCGGCGTCACCTCGGCACTGCCGCGCACCCGGTAGGTGGTGGCGTCGTCGAAGCGATCGTTCTTGTCGCGACGCAGCGAGGCGCCGAGGCTGAAGCGATCGTCGACGGTAAGGCCGTATTCCGCAACGAGGCCGGTGTTGTCGATCTGCCGGCGATCGTTGGCCGGGCCGGCGACGCCGATCGGCAGGTTGCGGAAGCGCTCGCGCTCGAAGTCGGCGGCGAAGGTCAGGCTATGCTCGGTCGCCTCGCTGCCGAAGCGCAGGGTGGTGTCGTAGCTGCCCTTCAGCCGCTGGCCGTCGTTCGCCGACGTGGCGGTGCCGCCGGTACGCGATTCCCGGTGGCTGTCGGTGAGCTGCGCGGTGGCGGCATGCGTCCAGCGGCCGTCGAGCAGTTCAGCCTCGGCGCGGACGAGGCCGAACCAACTGCGGCTGGTGTAGTCGCCGGTGCCGTCGACCACGAAGCCATAGGTCGGCGAAGTGAAGTTGAAATCCTGGCCGTTGCTGTCCGCCTCGGTGCGGCTGTAGCGGCCCACCACCTGCAGTTTCACCTGCGGGCTGACTGAGTAGATCAGCTTGCCCGACAGCGCGCGGTTGTCGGCATCAAGGTCGCGGGTGCCGACGCCCTTGCGGGCGGTCGGCGTACCGCCGGTGATGTTGGTGGTCACCGCGAAGCTGTAGTCGAGGTCGCCGCTAACGCCCGCCGCGCGCGCCGCGCCCGACACGCTGTTGAACGAGCCGGCTTCCAGCCGGCCGCTGACGCCCGGCTTCTCCGCGCCGGTGGCGGTGATGTAGTGGATCACGCCGCCGATCGCGTCCGAACCATAGATCGCCGACTGCTGGCCGCGCAGCACCTCGACACGCGCGGTGTCGTCGGCAACCAGCGTCGCGAAATCGAACTCGCCCTGGAACGGGTCCGACGCCTCGATGCCGTCGATCAGCACCAGCGTGTGATTGCCCTCGCCGCCGCGGATGCGGACCTGCGTCATGCCGCCGACGCCGCCCGAGCGGCTGACCGCAAGGCCGGGCACGTCGCGCAGCACGTCGGAGACGACGCGCGTCTGCCGCTGCTCGAGCGCCTGCGCGTCGATGATGGTGAGCGACGAGCCGGTGAGGTTGAGCGGAATGCCGTCGAGCGAACGGCTGCCGGTGACGACGATGGTCTCGTCATTAGTCTCGGCCTCGCCGGGCAGCGCCTGCGCGACGGCGGGCGAGGCAATGGCGAGCGCGATAAGCGACGTGAAAGTGCGGGTCATTCTTCAGTCCCCCGGCGTCAATCAGCGACAGACGGTCGGGACCGATCGCGCGAGCGAACGACGGCATGCGGTGTCGGACGGACGCCAATCTGCGCCCGGCACCACGATACCGATGCGGCCCCGGCCGCATGGTTCGTCGCTCAGACGGAGAGACCGTGCCTTGGCCATTCCCTGGACCACGGCAAGAGCGACCACGTCGCCGGCAGGTCTCCTGGCTCACGGGTCACAGCTTGATGCACACCTTCCCAGGTTCGATGCCGCAGCATCGGGCCCAGTGGCTGCCACCCGGACGGGTGACATGTGCATCGCGCTCACCGCTTACAGTTGCAGGGACAGCTGCGGATTTGGGTGAAACCACCCGCACCGCATTCCCATTTTAAGCCCCTCTCGGGGCACCGGCGCGATCATGGAAGCGGGCTTTCGTTCCGCTTCCGGCGCTCCCCTTATGCGATGTGTTGCGTATCGCCAAGGCCTCAATCGGCCGGCGGGCGCGGCGCGATCAGCCGGGGTTCGCCGCCAGCCAGGCCTCCAGCCGGTCGGCGGTCGACGCCCAGCCATGCGCATGGCCGGCTACGCTCTCGGCATTCTTCAGGCCGGCGTGGGTGAAATCCATCAGCGTGCCGTCGCCTGCCTCGGTCAGCTCAACGGTGACCAGCGTGTCGACCGGCGCGCCGTCCTCATGGTTGTCGCCTTCCCATTTGAAGGTGAACACCAATCGTCGCGGCGCGTCGATCTCGCGGTAGACGCCGCCCTGCCACAGCTCCTCGCCGGTGTCGGGGGACCGGAGGCAGATGCGCCAGGCGCCGCCGACCCGGAAGTCGGCGACGGCGCTGACCGCCGGCCATTCGACCGGCCCCATCCATTGCACCATGATCTCCGGGCGGCTCCATGCCCGCCACAGCAGTTCGCGTGGCGCGTCGAAGCGGCGCTGGAGGCGCAGCGACGGCCGGAGCTCGGGATCGGCGGCAAGGCTCATGGTCGGGGCCGGTCGGTGCATGGCCGGATCAGAGCGTCTTCACCAGCTCGCCCAGCTGATCGGCGACCTGGCCCCAGCCTTCGTGGAAGCCCATCGCCTCATGCTGCTTCATCGACTCTTCGTTCCAGTGGCTGGCGGTCGCCTTGTAGATCGTCTTGCCGTCGCCGGTCGGCTCCAGCTCGATCCGCGCCACCATGAACGGCGCGCCCGCCGGCCGCCAGTCGGGGGTCAGCGCATCGGTCGAGATCAGGCGGCGGTTCGGCACCACCTCGAGGAAGATGCCCGCATTCGGGAAGCATTCGCCGTCGGGGCCGTGCATCGTGAAGTTGAAACGGCCGCCGGCGCGCGGCTCGACCACCGCGTCGCTGATCGTCCACGGCTTCGGCGCGAACCACTGGCTGAGGATCGCCGGGTCGGTATAGGCCTTGAAGACCTTCTCGGGCGGCGCGTCGATCACGCGCTCCAGCACCAGGTCGAACGTGTGCGCGACGCCGTCGGTGTCGCAGGGATTCTCAATTTCGTTGGCCATCGTCATTTCCTTTCTGAACCTTGCGAAGATAAGTTTCGAGACGGTCGAAGCTCTTGTCCCAATAGCGGCGATAATGTTCGAGCCAGTCGGCGATGCCTTTCAGCGCCAGCGGCTCCAGCCGCGCCGGACGCCATTGCGCCTCCCGGCCGCGGCTGATCAGCCCGGCCTTCTCCAGCACTTTCAGATGTTTCGAGACCGCCGCGAGGCTCATGTCGAACGGCGCGGCCAGCTCGTTGACCCCGGCGTCGCCCTCGGTCAGCCGCGCGAGGATTGCGCGACGGGTCGGGTCGGCCAGGGCGGCGAATTGCGCGGAGAGAGGATCGATCTGCATGAACCAGCCGTCGTATAAAACCTGATGGTTAAATACGGGCCGGCCGATCGCTTGTCAACCAGATGGTTTAATAAGGCGCCTAAATCAGGCGGCAACCCGGCAGAGCTGGTGCTCGAGATACACCGCGCGCACCAGCACGGCGGCGCGCAGCTTCTCCGCGATCACTTCGGCGGCATGTTCGCTCAGGCCATCCTGCGTCACGTTGATTCGCAACTCGTCGTCGAACCGGCGCATCTGCACGCGCGACGGCGTCAGCCCGAGCTGCGCGAAGAAAGCGAGGACACGGCCCGGTGCGCTGGCATCGGCCTGCGCGCGCACGTCGAAGGCGGCGAGGCGCTGGCCCGCTTCGGGGAGGAACTCGTGGATCATGCCGCGGTGCTCCCGAGAAGACGGACGAGCGACTGGCGAGCGGCGATGATCACGGCGAAACCCCTTTTCTGATGGCGCCGGCAATTTCGCATGCCCGCCAAGGAAAATCTTGCCGAACATTGCGATCTCGAAAGGATTTATGCATAAATAATCCCCACCTGCCGCAATGATCGAATTTTTCATGCACAATCTCGACGTAATCGACCGAAAGATCCTCCGTTTGCTACAGGAGGATGCCTCGCTCTCCACCGCCGAGGTGGCCGAGCGCGTCGGCATCTCGCAGTCGCCCTGCTGGCGGCGGATGCAGCGGCTGAAGGACGACGGCGTCATCCGCGCGCAGGTCGCGCTGCTCGACCGCAAGAAGATCGGCCTCAACGCGCAGATCTTCGCGCAGATCAAATTGAACGCGCACGGCCGTCAGCATCTTGAGGAGTTCAGCGACGCCATCCAAGGCTTTCCCGAGGTGCTCGAATGTTTCGTGCTGATGGGGCAGGTCGACTTCCTGCTGCGCATCGTCGCCGCCGATATCGACGCCTATGAGCGCTTCTTCTTCGAAAAGCTCAGCCGCGTACCGGGCATCCAGGAGGTGAACTCGGTTGTGACCCTCTCGCAGATCAAGGCGACGACCGCCCTCCCCGTCGACTAACGAAAGAGCTTCGCCTCAATCCGCCCGGCGGCTTCGCGCAGCGCCGGCAACGATGCCGCCAGCTCGTCTTCCGCCATCGCCGGCGCCCGGTAGCTCACCGACAGCGCCGCCACGCCATGCCCGGCCGCATCGCGCACCGGCACCGCGACGCAGAACAGGTCGGGCATCACCTCGCCCATGTCGGTCGCCCAGCCGCGCGCCCGCGCCGTCGCGATCAGCGCGCGCAGCGCCGCCGGATCGGTGACGGTCGCGTCGGTCAGCGACACGAACGCCCCTTGCCCCAGATAGCGGTCGAGCTCGGCGGCCTCGAACTGGGCCAGCAAAACTTTGCCGATGCCCGAGCAATAGGCTTCGAGTTGCGTGCCTTCCGTCGTCGGCAGCTCGCTCCGCCCGTGCCGCGCCTTCGCCAGATAGGTGACCATGTCGCCTTCGAACACGCCGAGATGCGCATGCGTCCCGCACGCCCGCGCCAGCGACTTCAGCTCAGCCGCCCCCGCCTCGCGCAGCATCGCGTTGAGAGACAGCCCGGCGCCGAGCGTCAGGCAGGCGGGGCCGAGGCCGCAGAGCCCGCGGCGATAGGCCACCAGATAACCGCGCTCGATCAGCGCCTTCGCCATGCGGTGCACGGTCGGCAGCGGCAGGCCACAGGCGGCGGCCACCGCCGGCAGCGACGCGGTCCCGGCGTCGCGCACCGCCTCCAGCACATCGAGCGTGCGGTCGGCGACGCCGACGCGGCCCTCTCCCCCTTCTCTCATTCAGTGAGACTAGGCTCAGGCGCCGGATTCGGGAAGCCCGCGCCGCCGCGATAGAAAGGCAGCAACGAACAAGGGAGGGTGTCGATGAGTGTCGATCATGCCGCGCTCGCGGTGCGGCTGCGCGAAGCTTACAGCGGAGAGACGGTGCCCCCGCTCCGTGATGGCCTCGACCCGACCGACGCCGACGGCGCCTATGCGGTGCAGGCGCTCAACACCAGGCATTGGGTCGGCGCCGGCCGCCGCGTCGTCGGCCGCAAGATCGGCCTGACGGCGAAGGCGGTGCAGGCGCAGCTTGGCGTCGACCAGCCCGACTTCGGCGTGCTGTTCGACGACATGCGCGTCGCCGACGGCGGGACTGTCGATGCCGGCAAGCTCATCCAGCCCAAGGCCGAGGCGGAGGTGGCACTGGTGCTCGCCCGCGACCTCGACAAGGCCGACGCCACCGCCGCCGATCTCGCCGCGGCGACCGCGCATGCGGTGGCGGCGATCGAGATCGTCGACAGCCGCATCGCCGACTGGAAGATCAGCTTCGCCGACACAGTGGCCGACAACGGCTCCTCGGCGCTGTTCGTGCTGGGCAGCGAGACGAAGCCGCTCGACGGCCTCGACCTCTACACCTGCGGCATGGCGCTGGAAGTGAACGGCCAGCTCGCCTCGCTCGGCGCCGGCGCCGCCTGCCTCGGCCATCCGCTGGAAGCCGCCGCCTGGCTGGCGCGGACGCTGGCGGCGCGTGGCGAACCGCTGCGCGCCGGCGACATCATTCTCACCGGCGCGCTCGGCCCGATGGTGGTGCTCGCGCCCGGCGACACGGTGACGGCGAAGATCGGCGGCCTCGGCAGCGTCAGTTTCACGGCAGGTGGCAAATGAGCAAGATGAAGGCAGCCATCATCGGGTCGGGCAACATCGGGACCGACCTGATGATCAAGATCATGCGCACGTCGGACGTGCTGGAGATCGCCGCGCTGGTCGGCATTGACCCGGAATCGGACGGCCTGAAGCGCGCCGAACGCCTCGGCGTCGCCACCACCGCCGGCGGCATCGACGGCCTCGTCGGCTTGCCCTGCTGGCCGGAGATCGGCGTGGTGTTCGACGCCACCTCGGCCGGCGCGCACGCGCACCACAGCGCGGTGGTCACCGGCGCCGGCAAGGTGATGGTCGACCTGACCCCGGCCGCGATCGGCCCCTATGTCATCCCTGTCGTCAACGGCGACGCGCATCTGGACGCCGCCAACGTCAACATGGTGACCTGCGGCGGTCAGGCGACCATCCCTATCGTCGCCGCCGTCTCCTCGGTGGCGACCGTCCACTATGCCGAGATCGTCGCCTCGATCGCCTCGAAGAGCGCCGGCCCCGGCACGCGCGCCAACATCGACGAGTTCACCGAAACCACCTCGCGCGGCATCGAACAGGTCGGTGGCGCGGCGAAGGGCAAGGCGATCATCGTCCTCAACCCCGCCGAGCCGCCGATGATCATGCGCGACACGGTGTTCACCCTGTCGTCGGGCGCCGACGAGGCCGCCATCGAGGCGGCGGTCGAGGCGATGGTGGCAAAGGTCAACGCCTACGTTCCCGGTTACCGCCTCAAGCAGAAGGTGCAGTTCGAACGCTTCGGCTCGAACAATCCTGTGAAGATCCCCGGCCACGGCGTGTTCGAAGGGATCAAGACCACCGTATTCCTCGAGGTCGAGGGCGCGGCGCATTACCTGCCCGCCTATGCCGGCAATCTCGACATCATGACCTCGGCCGGCCTCGCCACCGCCGAGAAGATCGCCGCGCGGCGGCTCGCGAAGGAGGCGGCGTGATGGCCTACGACCCCGCAACCAAGCTCTACATCCAGGACGTCACCCTGCGCGACGGCATGCACGCCATCCGCCACCGCTATGGCCTCGACCATGTCCGCGACATTGCACGCGCGCTCGACAAGGCGGGCGTCGACGCCATCGAGGTGTCGCACGGCGACGGCCTCAACGGCTCGTCGTTCAACTATGGCTTCGGCGCGCATACCGACTGGGAATGGATCGAGGCGGTCGCCGACGCGGTCGAGCAATCGGTGGTCACCACCTTGCTGCTCCCCGGCATCGGCACCGTCCACGATCTGAAGCAGGCCCATGACCTCGGCGTCCGCTCGGTGCGCATCGCCACGCATTGCACCGAGGCCGATGTGGCGAAGCAGCATATCGGCGCGGCGCGCGACCTCGGCATGGACACCATCGGCTTCCTGATGATGAGCCACATGATCGAGCCTGAGGCGCTCGCGCAGCAAGCGAAGCTGATGGAGAGCTATGGCGCCACCTGCGTCTATGTCACCGACAGCGGCGGCGCGCTCGACATGGACGGCTACCGCGCCCGGCTGGAGGCCTATGACCGCGTGCTGAAGCCGGAGACGCAGCGCGGCGTCCACGCCCATCACAATCTGTCATTGGGCGTCGCCAATTCGATGGTCGCGGTCGAGACCGGCGCGATCCGCGTCGACGCCAGCCTCGCCGGCATGGGCGCGGGTGCGGGCAACGCGCCGCTCGAGGTGTTCATCGCCGCCGCCGACCGCAAGGGCTGGAACCATGGCTGCGATCTCTATGCGCTGATGGACGCCGCCGAGGATCTGGTGCGGCCGCTGCAGGACCGCCCGGTGCGCGTCGACCGCGAGACGCTCAGCCTCGGCTATGCCGGCGTCTATTCGTCGTTCCTGCGCCACGCGGAAAAGGCCAGCGCCGACTACGGCGTCGACACCCGCAAGATCCTCGTCGAGCTCGGCCGGCGGCGCATGGTCGGTGGCCAGGAGGATATGATCGTCGACGTGGCGCTCGATATCCTCAAGCGGGAAGGCGTTTAAACGCGGCGACGACGACGGCTGCCGATCGCCGCGATGCCAAGCCCCATCAGGGCCAGCGCGCCCGGTGCCGGCACCGCTGCTGCGCCGACGTCCAACTGATCGACCGAGAACCAGCTGCTGTTGCGGTCGGAGCGGAACTCGAGGAACTGAATCCCCGAGAAGCCCATCGTCACGCTCTGCATCGTGGTCGTCAACGCGATCTGGTTCGTCGCGCCGACGATCAGCCCGTTGGCGTCGTAGCCGAAAATCTGCAGCGTCAGCGAATTACCCGGCCACGCCGCCCCGACCAGCCCGGCGACGTCGACCGAATTGGCGTCGGTCGCCGCCCGGAAGTCGATCCACAGGCTCTGCGGCCCGAAGAAGCTCCACGCATATTTGGTGCCGGTGGTCCCGATCGGCGCCGTGACGGCTGCTGGATTGGCGACAGTGCTCGCGCCCCAGCCCATCATCTGGTCGCTGAAATTGCGGTTGGCGAAGCCGCCGCTGGTGCCAAAGCCCCACTCATAGCCCTGATAGCTGTTGTGAATGTTCTGGCCGAAGAAGCTCGCGTCAGCCCCGTTGGAGCCCGGCGTCGCGATATCCTCAAACCCGATCACCGCCGCGTGTGCCGGTGCCGCAAGCCCGATCAGCGCGCCTGCCACAACGGCTTTTACACCCCAATCTGCCATTCCCTGTCTCCCCCCATTTGCGGGAAGGGATAAGCAAGGAACGTTCCACCCGCGCAACATGTTGATTCTGCGTCGGCCTGCCCCGCAGGCCTTTCCCGGACTGTAAAGCGGGCCGACAGTTCGCTTCAATCGGCGTGCGGCGTGAAACCGCCACTTCGCTTACCCCAAGAAAGGCTTCGTCGCCGAAATATACCCTATCGGTTAAGTAGAGTTATGAGCCGACGACACATCCCTCCTCACCATCTCTGTCGATAGCGACGGCGCCGCTTAAGCGTGCCCCCGCCGCTGCCGTTATCGACCCTCAGGAGGGATCATCATGTCTTCACTCGATTTCCGCCCCTTGTCCGATTTCCCCGTTTCGCTGCAGCTCGCCGCCCGTGCGCTGTTCGGCGAGGCGGCCGCAGAGCCCGCGCGGGAAGCGCCGGCCGAGGATGAGGACGAGGCGCACTAGCCGATTTCCCGGGGCTCGCTCGCGCCCGGGCGGAACGTGTTCACCTCCCCGAACACCGTTTCGAAAACTTGATCCGGTCGCGTCTCCCGGCGCGGCCGGATCTTCTTTTCCAGCCGCGAAGACTGTCTTAAAACGGCATCGAAACGACCTGCTACTCGGGGGGTGACATGGCGTCGTTCGAATTCCTGTTCACGCTGTTCGCGCTGATGCTCGGCCTCGCGCTGACGGAAGTCGTCGGCGGCATCGCGAAGGGGGTGAAGCGACGCGGCCCGGCGCGCCTCGGTGTGCTGACGCCGCTGCTCAGCGCCTTCCTCGCCTATGAGATCACCGATTTCTGGCTGTTTGCCTGGGGCCTGCGCGAGCTCGTGCCGATTGGCACGCCGGCGTTGATCGGCTCGCTCGTCGTCACCGGCCTCTATTATTTCGCCGCGGTGCTCGCCTGGCCGGACGATGGTGACGCGGGCTGGGATGATCTCGACGGCTGGACGCTCGAGCACAAGCGCCCGATCCTGCTCAGCGTCTTTGCCACCGGGCTCCTCGCGAGCGGGGCTAACTTCCTGCTGAACCCCGCACCCATCCTTGCCGTCGGCGTCGTCGGGCTGGTGTCTATGGGCGTTTATTTCGCGCTCATCCTGGTCGGTGCCTTAGCGCCGGGTCGTCGCATGACCATCGCGACCGTCGCGCTGCTGCTCCTCATGCACCTCACGGCGCTTGTCATGCACCTCATCGGCTAGAGGTCACCCAGCCGGCCGACGTCCTCGCGGCGGCAGCCGACCTCATGCTCGGCGAAATATTGCAGCAGCCAGGTGGCAGCAGGCCCCGGCGGCGCGTCGCTTCTGTAGATGCCGTCGAAGCGGTAGCTGCCGCCGCGGTGGTCGGGCAGGTCGAGCCGCACCAGCGCGCCGCTGAACAGGTCGGCCTCGATCATCGGCACCGGCATGTTGCCCCAGCCGATGCCCTGCCGCAGCAGCGCATGTTTGGCGCCGAGGTCGGCGAGCCGCCAGCTGTGCGCGCTGACCACCGAGAAGTCGCGGCCTTCAGTGAGCGGCGAGCGGTCGGTCAGCACCAGTTGCAGATGCTCGCGCGCGACGCCGGGCGGCACCGGGCTCATCCGGGCCAGCGGATGGTCGGGCGCCGCCACCGGGATCAGCGGCACCTGCCCCATCGAAATACGCTCGATCCCGCCGATCTCGGCGGCGAGCGGCCCCGAGATTCCGATCGACGCGCGCCCTTCCAACACCAGCGCTGCGACCGCGCCCAGCGCCTCGACATGGAGGCGCAGCGGCACCGAGGGGAATTGCTGCTGGAACGCCTTCAACGAGTCGGCGAGCCGCACGTCGGGCACCATCACGTCGACGGCGAGCGTCACCTCCGCCTCCAGCCCGTCGAGCAGCCCCTTCACCTTGGCGCGCAGGCCATCGATGCCATGCGCAACACTGCGCGCCTCGGCGAGCACCGCTTGGCCCGCGACGGTGAGCTGCGGCTTCTTCGTCCCCTCGCGGTCGAACAGCATGAGGCCGAGCTGCGCCTCGAGATTGGCAACGCCGTAGCTGATCACCGAGGTGGCACGGTTGAGCTTGCGCCCAGCGCCGGCGAAGCTGCCGGTCTCGACCACCGCGAGGAAGATGCGCAACTGGTCGAAGGTCGGCAGGCCGGGGTTGGACATTTCAACTTCCTCGAACGTTTCAGCGCATATTATGCCGCTGAACGGATAAGGCCAGCCCGCCTATATCGGCTCCAGCAACCGCGTCCACTCTTCGGCACGCGGACGGGAGATAGACCATGATCGACGTTCGTCCCTTCGAAAGCCTCGGCGGCGCCAACCACGGCTGGCTCGACGCCAAGCATCATTTCTCCTTCGCCAGCTACCACGACCCGAAGCGGGTGCACTGGGGCAATCTGCGCGTCTGGAACGACGACGTGATCGCCCCGCACACCGGCTTCCCGCCGCATCCGCATCGCGACATGGAGATCATCACCTATGTCCGCGAAGGCGCGATCACCCACGAGGACAGCCTCGGCAACAAGGGGCGCACCGAAGCGGGCGACGTGCAGGTCATGTCGGCGGGCACCGGCATCACCCACAGCGAGCACAACCGCGAGGATACCGAGACCCGGATTTTCCAGATCTGGATCATCCCCGACAGGATGGGCGAGCAGCCGTCGTGGGGCGCACAGCCCTTCCCCAAGGGCGACCGCGCCGGCAGCTTCGTGACGCTCGCCAGCGGCCGGGCCGGTGACGAAGGCGCGCTGCCGATCCGCACCGACGCCCGCGTGGTCGGCGCCACGATCCGCGCCGGCGAGACGCTGAGCTACACGCTCGATGCCGGCCGCCACGCCTATCTGGTGTCGGCGACGGGCAGGATCGAGGTGAACGGCACCGCGGCCAACGCCCGCGACGGCGTCGCGGTCACCGACGTAACCGAGATCGTCATCACGGCGGTCGAGGACAGCGAAGTGGTGCTGGTCGACGCCGCCTGACGCGCTCGACTGATCTGCCCAGGGAGGCCGCCGACGGAAGCGTCGGCGGCCTCTTCGCAGGTGACGCGCCAGTGCCGCCCCTGCAACACACCCGTCATCCTGACGCAAGTCAGGATCTCCCTCCGCGTGGCGCAGCGCTCTCACCGACGCCGGCCGGCCTTCACCAGGAGATCCTGACTTTCATCAGGATGACGAGCTTGGGGTGAGGTCGCCCCGCCTGCCGCGACCGGGCGGGCAGGACTGTTCAACTCCATCGAACAATTTGCTCGAATTTATGCGGCTACATCGAAATCAGTCGAAGGCCCATCTCTGCATCTCTACCGGCGCCCGTTGCGACGCCGGCGCAACAGGAGCCAGACCATGACCAACTCGATTTCGATCACCGCCGACCGCCCGCTCGACACGACCACGGGCGCCGTCGTCCCCTTCGTCGGCCGCAGCCTGCTGGCTAGCATCTTCATCCTGTCGGGCGTCGCCAAGCTCGGCGATCCGGCGGGCACCATCGGCTATATCGCCGCGACCGGCCTCCCCCTCCCCGAGCTGGGCTTCGTGCTCGCCGTCGCGGTCGAGGTGATCGGTGGCCTATTGCTGGTGCTCGGCTACCGGACTCGCCTTGTCGCCGCCGGCCTCGCCGCCTTCTCGATCGCCACGGCTGTCTTCTTCCACAGCGCGCTCGGCGACCAGAACCAGTTCATCCACTTCTTCAAGAACCTCGCGATGGCCGGCGGCTTGCTGCAGGTCGTCGCCTTCGGCGCCGGCCGGTTCAGCCTCGACGCCCGCCGCTAACCCCTGATTTCCAAGGAGATACGCCATGACCCGCATTCTCGTCGTCAACAGCGCCGCCACCGGTGAGACCTCGGTGTCGAAGACGCTGATCAAGGGCTTCATCGAGACCGTCCGCGCCAACGACCCGGCCGCCTCGGTCGTTACCCGCGATGTCGGCCATGAGCCGCTGCCGCACCTGACCGCCGCTTCCCTCGCCGGCGTCCGCGGCCAGCCGTCGACCGATGCCGAGCGCGCCGCCCGCGCCACCTCCGACGCGCTGATCGCCGAGCTTCGCGCCGCCGACCTCATCGTCATCGGTGCGCCGATGTATAATTTCGGCATCGCCTCGACCCTGAAGGCGTGGTTCGACCATGTGCTCCGCGCCGGCGAGACCTTCCGCTACACCGCCGCCGGCCCCGAAGGGCTGCTGACCGGCAAGCGCGCCATCGTCGTCGAGACGCGCGGCGGCCTTTACAGCGAAGGCCCGGCCGCGGTGATGGACGCGCAGGAGCCGCATCTGCGCACCCTGCTCGGCTTCGTCGGCATCACCGACATCACCTTCGTCCGCGCCGAGCGGCTGGGCATGGGTCCGGAGGCCGGCGCCGCGGCGATCAATGCGGCGAACGATGCGCTGAAGGCGTTCATCGCCGCCTGATTTTGCGCGATTGCCCTCCGAAGGGAGGCGGTATCCAGCCCCGGATGCCGCCTCTTTTTTTGTGTTCCGCGCACGGGGCGTGTAAGGATCGCGCCGGGGGAATTTCAGGTAACGTCGCATGCCGGGTCGGAGTTTAGTTGAGCGGTTTCGCCGCGGTCGCGCGGCGCGCCCGGTCGATCGCGTGCCCGACGATCCGGTGCGGGCGCTGCACGAGGCGGAGGAGCGCTACCGGCTGGCCGCGCGGGCGACCGACGACGCCACCTGGGACTATGACCTCCTCGACCAGACGGTACGCTGGAACGAGGCGCTGACCCGCCGCTTCGGCCATGCCCCGAAGGATCTTTTTACCCGGGTAGAATGGTGGTCTGACCATATTTACCCGGGTGATATTCAGCGGGTGACCGACAGCATCGAGGCGGTGATCGCCGGCACCGGCGAATCCTGGACCGAGGAATATCGCTTCCGCCGCGCCGACGGCAGCTACGCCGACGTGCTCGATCGCGGCTTCGTCATCCGCGACGAGCAGGGGCGCGGCACCCGCATGGTCGGCGCCATGCTCGACCTTAGCGACCGCCGCCGCACCGAAGCGGCGCTGCGGGCGAGCGAAGAGCGGCTGCGGCTGGCGCAGGAGGCTGGGCGCCTCGGCACCTTCGAGTGGAATGCCGGCCATGAGGGCGCCGATGTCAGCGACACCCACTGCGATATCCTCGGCCTGCCGCGCGGCAAGCGGATCACCAACGCCGAGTTCCGGTCGGTCATCCACCCCGACGACCTGCCGCGCGTCGCCGCGCATGGCGCCGAGGTGCGCGCCGGCACGGCGAGCGAGGACATCGAGTTCCGGGTGATCCGCCCGTCCGACGGCGCCACCCGCTGGGTATGGCTGAGCGCCCGCACCTTCCGCAACGGCGAAGGCAAGGTCATCCGCCAGATCGGCGTCAGCGAGGACATCACCGAGCGCAAGCTCGCCGCCGACCGTCTGCGCGACAGTGAAGAGATGCTGCGGCTGGCGCAGGAAGCCGCCGGCATCGGCTCCTTCGAATGGAATCTGAAGACCGGCGAAAGCCGCGGCAGCCCGACCGCCTACCGCATCTTCGGCCTGCCGCCGACCGACAAGATCAACCTGCCGTCGCTGACCCACATCATCCATCCCGACGATCAGGACGAGGTCCGCGACCATATCCTCCGCGCCGGCCGCGGCGAGACGCACAGCAGCATCGAGCATCGCGTCATCCGCACCACCGACGGCGTGGAACGCTGGCTGCGCGTCACCGGCCGCACGCTGCCCGATGCCGCCGGCGACCTGATGCGCCGCGTGGGTATCGTCGAGGACATCACCGACGAGAAGCTCGCCGAGGCGCGGCTGCGCGAGAGCGAGGAAAATTACCGCTTCACCGTCGAACTGAGCCCGCAGCTCGCGTGGACGGCCAACGGCGACGGCTCCTGCGTGGAGCTGAAGCGGCCGATCACCGAATATCCCGGCGTGCCGATGAGCGCGACCTTCGACGACTGGGCCGACGACGTCATCCACCCCGACGACGCGACCTACCGCCGCCGCGCCTGGGTACATTCGATGAAGACCGGCAGCCACTACGATTGCGAGTTCCGCGCCCGTCACCGCGACGGCAGTTTCCGCTGGGTCCGCTCCCGCGGCTGGCCGCGCCGCGACGAGACCGGCGCGGTGGTCAAATGGTATGGCGTCATCGAGGACGTCCATCCGCAGCGCGCCGCCGAACAGCAGTTGCAGCGGCTGCAGGACGAGCTGACGCAGGTCGCGCGGGTCAGCGCGATGGGCACGCTCGCCTCGGCGCTGGCGCATGAGCTGAACCAGCCGCTGACCGCCGTCGCCAATTACATGGCGGGCAGCAAGCGGCTGCTGGTCAACCATGGCGCCGCCGCCACCGATGTCGTCCTCGAGGCGCTCGACAATGCGGCGAAGTCGGCGGTGCAGGCCGGCGAGATCGTGCGGCGGTTACGCGATCTCGTCTCGCGCGGCGAGGTCAACGCGCAGCGCGTCGAGATCGCCACGCTGGTGCACGAGGCCTGCGAGCTGACCTTCGGCGACGGTCGCGGCCGCTCGATCGACCAGAGCTTCGACTTCGCGCCCGAGGCCGCGGTGGTGCTCGCCGACCGCATCCAGTTGCAGCAGGTGCTGGTCAATCTGCTGCGCAACGCTGCCGAGGCGATGGAGGACAGCGAACTGCGCAGCATCCGCCTTTCCGCAAAACCGTCAGGCGACGACATGGCGCTGATCCGAGTCGAGGACAGCGGCACCGGCGTCGCGCCGCAGGTGAAGCGCCACCTGTTCTCGCCCTTCGTCACCACGAAGGAGAGCGGCATGGGCGTCGGCCTGTCGATCTGCCGCTCGATCGTCGAGGCGCATGGCGGGCAGCTGTGGGTGGAAGACGCCCCCGGTGGCGGCGCGGCCTTCTGCTTTACCTTGAAGCGCGCCGACTAGCGTCCATCGCCAACGCGAAGGCGCCGGCGATACCCGCGTCGTCACCCAAAGCCGGCGGCACCAGATAATCGTCGCCCTTCAACCGCGGGTGCGGGATGAAGCCGGCGAGATAGCGCCGCATCGCGTCCGTCACCGGCCCGTGCAGCCCACCCGCATTCATCACGCCGCCGCCGAGCACGATGCGCTGCGGGCTGAGCAGGAACACTGCCTGCGCGCAAAGCTGGCCGAGATAGTCGGCGAGGATGGCGCGGAACGGGTGATCCTCGGGCAACTCGTCGAGTGGCGCGCCGAGCCGGTCGCGGATCGCCGGGCCGCTCGCCAGCCCCTCGACGCAATCGCCGTGAAAGCGGCAGATGCCGGGATAGGCGTCATGCGGGTGACGGCGCACCAGTACATGGCCCATTTCCGGATGGGTGAGGCCGTGACGCGTCTTTTCGTCCTGCACGAAGCCGCCGCCGATGCCGGTGCCGACGGTGAAATAGACGATGCTTTCGAAGCCCTTGCCGGCGCCCCAGCGCGCCTCGCCGAGCGCCGCGCCGTTGACGTCGGTATCGATCGCCGCCGGGCAGCCGAGCTGCCGCACGAACGGGCCGAGGATGTCGGTATCGTCCCAGCCGGGCTTGGTGCCGGCGAACACGCAGCCATAGGTCGGCGACGCGGGGTCGAGATCGGCGGGGCCGAAGGTAGCGATGCCGAGCCCGGCAAGCGGCCCGAACTCGGCGACGGCGCCATCCAAGAAGGCGGCGATCTCGGGCATCGTCTCGTCGGGGTGGCGCGTCGCGATGCGCGCGCGGCGGCGGATATCGGCGGGGCCGCTGCCGACCGCGACGTTGATCTTGGTGCCGCCGGCTTCGATGGCGGCATAGAGGGGCGTGGCGTTCATCTCCTTCTAGCTAACATGGCTTCCCCCGATTGCTAGGTTGACCCCGGCGGCACGGCGGTGGCTCATCGCGCCATGCTAACGCTCTATCACTGCGCCGATGCCCGCTCCTTCCGTTGCCTCTGGGCGCTGGAGGAGTTGCAGCTTCCCTATGAGCTGAAGCTGCTCCCCTTCCCGCCGCGCTGGCGGCAGCCCGACTATCTCGCCGAGAACCCCCTGGGCACCATCCCGCTGCTGGTCGATGGCGACACCCGGCTGACGGAGTCGGCGGCGATCGCGCAATATCTGGCGACGCGCGACGGCCCGACGCCGCTATCGGTCGAGCCCCACGATGCCGACTATGGCGCCTGGCTCAACTGGCTGCACCACGGCGAGGCGACACTGACCTTTCCGCAGACGCTCGTCCTCCGCTACCGCCGGCTGGAGCCCGAGGAGCGGCGGCTGCCGCAGGCGGCGGACGACTATGCGCGCTGGTATCAGAAGCGGCTGGAGGAAGGCGTCGCCCGCACTTTGTCCGACGGACGGCACTGGCTGTGCGCCGGCCGCTTCACCGCCGCCGACATCTCGGTCGGCTATGCGCTGCTGCTGGCCAACAGCCTCGGCATGGGCGACGATTTCCCGCCGGTGATCGCCGCCTATTGGGAACGGCTGAAAGCGCGCGACGGCTTCCGCCGCGCCAAGGCGGCGCAGAAGGCCGCGCCGAAAATCGAGACGCTTTGATCCTGATCAAAGCGTCGCGGGCCTGACTCGCGCATCCTGGTTTCAGCGACGGGGATCGCCCCCGCCTTCGACCAGGAGGCCATCATGAGCCAGGAAGCCCTTCTTCACCGCGACGCCTTCATGCGCGAAGCGCGCCCGACCGTCTCGCCGGTCGCCGCCGCGCCGTTCCAGCCGGGCTTGCGCCGCTTCGACATTCATCCGCGCGTCTACGGCATCATGCTGGCGTCGCTCGCCACCTTCATGGGCAGCTATGTCGCCGCCTTCTCGGCGGGCAAGGGCATGCCGATCCTGCTGGTGATCTGCGGCATCTCCTTCGTCGCCTATTTCGGCCTTGCCAGCCTGATGGAGCGGGTGTCGGGCGACCGCCAGCCCGACCAGAGCTGGGTGAGCTTCATGCGCCGCGGCGTCGACACCGACAGCGGCCACATGAGCGGCAGCGCGGCGCTGTGGCAGGTGGTGACCCTGCCGCTGCTGATGGCCGGTTTCGGGCTGTTCGTGCTGACCTACAAGGCGTTCCTCTAACCGCCTGACACAAGCTCCCCTTCCTTCGCGGAGGTGAACCTGGCCCTCTTCCAACCCCATCCGGAGGAGGGCCATTTTCTTGTGCGTCAGCGATATTCGCGCTCGTCCCACCAGGGGAAGAAGTCGGGCATGCCGTCGGACACCTTGTCGGGGTACACCGCCGGCCGCTTCTCGAGGAAGCTGACCACGCCTTCGCGCGCATCGCCGGCGCGACCGCGGGCGTAGATGGCGCGGCTGTCGATCTTGTGCGCCTCCATCGGATTGTCGGCGCCGAGCATCCGCCACATCATCTGGCGAGTGAGCGCCACCGAAACCGGCGCGGTGTTGTCGGCGATCTCGCGGGCCAGCGCATAGGCCGCCGGCAGCAGTTCGTCCGCCTTGTGGACCGATCGCACCAGCCCGCCGTCCTTCGCCTCCTGCGCGCCGAACACCCGGCCCGAATAGCACCATTCGAGCGCCTGCGAGATGCCGACCAGCTTCGGCAGGAAATAGCTCGACGCCGCCTCCGGCACGATGCCGCGCCGCGCGAACACGAAGCCGAACTTCGCGTCCTCGCTGGCGAGGCGGATGTCCATCGCGAGCTGCATGGTGACGCCGATGCCGACCGCCGGGCCGTTCACCGCCGCGATCACCGGCTTCAGGGATTTGAAGATGCGCAAGGTCACGCGACCGCCGCCGTCGCGCACGGCAGGGTGGCTGTAGTCGACGCTGCCATCTTCGCGCACCGGCGAGCCATGCTCGGATCGTGGTGCGTCCTTGCGGTTGTCATAGTCGAAGGTCTTGGCGCCCTGCGACAAGTCCGCGCCCGCACAGAAGGCGCGGCCGTCGCCGGTGACGATAATGGCGCGGACGGCATCGTCGGCATCCGCCTTGTCGAAGGCGTCGATCAGCTCGGCCATCATCTCGCCGGTGAAGGCGTTGAGCTTCTCCGGGCGGCTGAGCGTGATCGTCAGGATGCCGTCGGCGACGTCGTATTTGATCGTGGTGTAGGCCATCGGACTACAACCGCTCGATGATGGTGACGTTGGCGAGGCCGCCGCCTTCGCACATCGTCTGCAGGCCGTAGCGCTTGCCGTGGGTGTGCAGCGCGTGGACCAGCGTGGTCATCAGCTTGGTGCCCGAGGCGCCCAGCGGGTGGCCGAGCGCGATGGCGCCGCCGTGGATGTTGAGCTTCGCCGGGTCGGCGTTCAGCTCCTTCAGCCAGGCGGTGGGGATGCTCGCGAACGCTTCGTTCACCTCATAGAGGTCGATGTCCTCGATCTTCATGCCGGCGCGTTCGAGCGCCCGCCGTGTCGCGTTGATCGGTGCTTCGAGCATGATGACCGGGTCCTCGCCGAACACGCTGACGTGATGGACGCGGGCGATCGGCTCGACGCCGAGCGCCTTCAGCCCGCGCTCGCTCACCACCATGACGCCGCTGGCGCCATCGCAGATCTGGCTGGAGGTGGCCGCGGTCAGCCGCCCGCCGTCGACGAGCAATTTCACGCCCTTGATGCCGTCGAGGCTGGCGTCGAAGCGGATGCCCTCGTCGACATGATGCTGCTCGGTGGCGCCGTCCTCGGTGGTCACCGCGACGGGCACGATTTCCCTGGTGAACGAACCGGCCTGCGTCGCCGCGGCGCCGCGGCGGTGGCTTTCATAGGCGTAAGCGTCGAGTTCGTCCTTCGACAGATCGTACTTCTTAGCCACCATCTCGGCGCCGGCGAACTGGCTGAACGACACGCCCGGATAACGCGCCTTCATGTTCGGCGACATCGAGGTGCCGAGGCCGGCGTCGTAGGGAAGCTTGCTGGTCATGCCCATCGGCACGCGCGTCATGCTTTCGACGCCCGCGGCGATGATGATGTCCTGCGTGCCCGACAGCACCGCCTGCGCTGCGAACTGCAGCGCCTGCTGTGAGGAGCCGCACTGGCGGTCGACCGAGGTGGCGGGGACGCTTTCGGGCAGCGACGAGGCGAGCACCGCGTTGCGCGCGATGTTGTTCGCCTGCTGGCCGCCCTGCGTGACGCAGCCCATGATGACGTCGTCGATCAGCTTCGGGTCGGCGCCGGTGCGCGCGACCAGCGAGTCGAGCACCTGCGCGGCGAGATCGGCCGGGTGCCAGTCCTTCAGCCGCCCGCCCCTGCGCCCGCCCGCCGTGCGCGCCGCCGCCACGATATATGCCTCGGCCATCTCGCTCTCCCTGTGATCCCGATCGGTACCGGGTTACTTGGCGGCCGGACGGACGGGCACTCGGATATTGCACAGGTCCACCCCGCGCATGCCGATCATGAAGCCGTCGCGTTCGCGGTTGGCGCGGGCGTCGACGAAGGTGGCGAAAGCCTTGCCGTCGGTGCGCATCACTTCGAGGTCGATGCGCTCGGCCGCCGGCACGTCGGTGCCGAGGCGCACGCGCTTGATCGGTACGCGCTGCGATTCCTGTTCATAGAAGCCGAGCTGCCCGGTGCCGCGCGGCAAGGCGGTCATCAGCTCCATTCCCTGCAGGATGCGGCCGACACCGGCATAGTTGCGGTCGAGGTGGCGCGGCGCCTGCCCGATCATCGTGTAGAGTTCGGCACCCGAGCCGCTTTCGGTTGACTCGCCGCGCCCGACGCCGACGACGCCGTAGCATTGCGCCATCCACGCCCGGCCCTTGCCGTCGCTCGCTGCCTGAAAGCCGTCGACGAAACCGACCTGTCGCGCATAGGCGTCGCGGTGGTTGAGGCGGGTGAAGGCGAGGCCCTTCGCCGACCGTTCGGCCTCCAGCGGCAGCGTGGCTTTCGCGGTGCCGAGCGACTTCTTCTCGGTGCCGTCGCCCCATTGCGTGACATAGTTCTCCTGCACCCGGTTGATCGAGGTGCCGTCGAAGAAGCGCTCCTTCACCAAGGTCTTGATGTTGTCGACGTGGAGCGGCGCGAATTGCGGCGCCAGTTCGATGATCACTGTGCCGCCGTTCACCTCCATGTAGAGCGTGTTCGCCGGATCGACGCGGCGCCAGTCGGCGGGTTGCGCGGCGGCAACCGCCTCGGCGGTGCCGGGCTTCTTGGCGGGCGCGAAGGCGGTGAGCGAGACGGCGGCGATGGCGAGCGCGAGGCGCTTCATGATTCCTCCCCAAGGTGATGTGGAGAGGAGCATGGCAGCGGCTTGGGCAGGGTCAAGACCGGCGCAAAAGCTTGTGCTATGCGAGACGCCCGAACCGCGAAGGGGAGCGCATGACCGGTACCGTCGTCCAGATCGACCGCAACGACCTTCGCCGGGCGACGCCCGAGCCGCTGTATCCGCCGCCGCTGGCGCCGGGGCAGGCGCGCTTCCGCGTCGACAGCTTCGCGCTCACCGCCAACAACGTCACCTACGCGGCGCACGGCGACGACCTGCATTACTGGCGCTTCTACCCGGGCGCGGAAGGCTTCGGCATCGTGCCGGTATGGGGCTTCGGCACCGTCGAGGAATCGCGGGCCGAGGGCGTAGCGCCGGGCGACCGCTTCTATGGCTATTGGCCGATGGCGACGCACGCGGTGCTGTCGCCGGTGAAGGTGTCCTTGCGCGGCTTCAGCGACGGGGCGGCGCATCGCGACGGGCTGGCCCCGATCTACAATAATTACCAGCGCTGGACCGGATCGCCCGCCGACGAGGCGCCGCAGGCGCTGTTCCGGCCGCTCTACACCACATCGTTCCTGCTCGCCGACCGGCTGTCGCGCGGGGTGCGTCCCGAAGCGGTGCTGATGTCGAGCGCGTCGTCGAAGACGGCACTGGGCCTCGCGAAGGCGATCGAGGGCGACGGGATGCGGCGCATCGGCCTGACCTCGCCGCGCAACCGCGCCTTCGTCGAGGCGACCGGCGCCTTCGACCAGGTGCTGACCTATGACGAGATCGACGAGGCCGAGGCGGTCAGCGCCGCCTATGTCGATTTCTGCGGCGACCCGCAGATCAATGGCGCGGTGCACGCGCATTTCGGCGACCGGCTGGCGATGAGCATCATCGTCGGCGACACGCGGTGGGACAGCGACAAGACCCGCGCACCGCTCGCCGGGCCGGCGCCGGAGTTCTTCTTTGCACCGACCTACCTCGTCGAGCGGCTCGCCGAGCTGGGGCCGGCGGAGTTCGACCGGCGGCTGCAGCTGAGCTGGGACGCGTTCGTCAAGTTCAGCCGCGGCTGGCTGCACGTCGTGGACGGGCACGGGCCGGACGCGACCATCGGGCAATGGGCACGGCTGGTCGACGGCAGCGTTGATCCGGCGGAAGGGTTGATGCTGTCGCTGTGGGCCGAATCGGCGGACGGCGATGCACCCGCCTGAAACAACCGGCTTCGCCAAACGTCTGCGAAACGAAAGATTCGTGCCGTCGCTGACCAGATAGGTCAACAATGTTGCCATATCTCGATCGCCTCTTGGCGGAGCCGATCGGGCGGCGTTAAGGCGGCAGCTTACTCTGGAGGGAGACGCCGCCGTGGCGCGACGCAACAGCCGTCCCTTGAGCCTCTATATCCCCGAGCCGAACGCGCGGCCGGGCGACGAGGCCGATTTCAGCCGTTTCGAGATTCCGCCCGCCGGATCGGTGGCGCGGCCCGACACCGCGGTCGCCGCCGCGGATATCCGCCCGATGGCCTATACGCTGGTGCGCGTGCTCGACGAGCAGGGCCAGGCGGTGGGACCGTGGGACCCCAAGCTCGACGCCGACACGCTGCGCCGCGCGCTGCGCGCGATGATGCTGACCCGCGCGTTCGACGAGCGCATGTACCGCGTGCAGCGGCAGGGCAAGACCAGCTTCTACATGAAGTGCACCGGCGAGGAGGCCGTCGCCTGCGCCGCCGCGATGGCGATCGACAATGACGACATGTGCTTCCCGACGTACCGCCAGCAGGGCCTGCTGGTGACGCGCGGCTACAGCCTCGTCGACATGATGTGCCAGATCTATTCGAACGAGCGCGACCCGCTCAAAGGTCGCCAGCTGCCGATCATGTATTCGTCGAAGGCGGCGGGCTTCTTCTCGATCTCGGGCAACCTCGGCACGCAGGTGCCGCAGGCGGTGGGCTGGGCGATGGCCTCGGCCTATTCGGAAGACACGCGCATCGCCGCCGCCTGGACGGGCGAAGGCGCGACCGCCGAGGGCGACTTCCATTATGCGATGACCTTCGCCGCCGTTTATCGCGCGCCGGTCATCATCAACGTCGTCAACAACCAGTGGGCGATCTCGAGCTATTCGGGCATCGCCGGCGGCGACGAGGCGACCTTTGCGGCGCGGGCGCTCGGCTACGGCATGGCGGGGCTGCGCGTCGACGGCAACGATTTCCTCGCCGTTTACGCCGCGACGCAATGGGCGGCGGAGCGGGCGCGCACCAACCAGGGCGCGACCCTGATCGAGCATTTCACCTACCGCGCCGAAGGCCATTCGACGAGCGACGACCCGGCGCGCTACCGCCCCTCGGAGGAAGCCAAGCGCTGGCCGCTCGGCGATCCGATCGAGCGGTTGAAGCAGCACCTCATCGCCATCGGCGAATGGGACGAGGCGCGGCACGCCGCGCTCGGCAAGGAGCTGGTCGAGGAAGTGAAGGCCGCCGGCAAGGAGGCCGAGAGCTACGGCACGCTGTCGGGCGAGAATATCGTCAAGGCGGACTCGATGTTCGACGATGTGTTCAAGGACGTGCCCTGGCACCTCGCCGAGCAGCGCGACCAGGCGGAAGCGGAGCGTCAAGCATGGCACAAATGAACATGATCCAGGCGCTCAATTCGGCGCTGGACGTCATGATGGAGCGCGACCGCCAAGTGCTGACCTTCGGCGAGGACGTCGGCTTCTTCGGCGGCGTGTTCCGGGTGACCGACGGGCTGCAGAAGAAATACGGGCTGAAGCGCTGCTTCGACACGCCGATCGCCGAGGGCGGCATCGTCGGCATGGCGGTGGGCATGGGCGCCTACGGCCTGCGCCCGGTCGCCGAGATCCAGTTCGCGGATTACATCTATCCGGGGCTCGACCAGATCATCTCGGAAGCGGCGCGGCTGCGGTATCGCACCGCGGGCGAGTTCACCTCGCCGATCACCATCCGCTCCCCCTATGGCGGCGGCATCTACGGCGGCCAGACGCACAGCCAGTCGCCCGAGGCGATCTTCACGCACGTCGCGGGGCTGAAGACGGTCATCCCGTCGACTCCTTACGACGCCAAGGGCTTGCTGATCTCGGCGATCGAGGATGACGACCCCGTCGTGTTCTTCGAGCCGAAGCGCATATACAACGGCCCCTTCGACGGCAACCACAGCCGCCCGGTGACGCCGTGGGCGAAGCATGCGGCGAGCGAGGTGCCGGAGGGCTATTACACCGTGCCGCTCGGCAAGGCGGCGATCGCGCGCGAGGGCAACGACGTCACCGTGCTCGCCTATGGCACGATGGTTCATGTCGCGATCGGCGCGGCGGAGGAGACCGGCATCGACGCCGAGGTGGTCGACCTGCGCACCCTGTGGCCGGTCGATATCGAGGCGATCGAGGAGTCGGTAAAGAAGACCGGCCGCTGCGTCATCATCCACGAGGCGACGCGGACCTCGGGTTTCGGCGCCGAGCTGTCGGCGCTGGTGCAGGAGCGCTGCTTCTACCACCTCGAGGCGCCGATCGAGCGGGTGACCGGGTTCGACACCCCCTACCCGCACTCGTTCGAATGGAATTATTTCCCCGGCCCGATCCGGGTCGGCTCCGCGCTGCGGCGCGTGATGGAGGCATAGATGGCGCGCTTCATTTTCAAGCTCCCCGACATCGGCGAAGGCATCGCGGAGGCCGAAGTCGCCGAATGGCGCGTGAAGGTCGGCGACGTCATCGAAGAAGACCAGCCGCTGGTCGACATGATGACCGACAAGGCGACCGTCGAGCTGACCTCGCCGGTCGGCGGCACGATTGTCGCGGTCGCCGGCGAGGCGGGCGTGATGGTCGCGACCGGCGCCGAGCTGGTGGTGATCGAAACCGCCGCCGATGCGCCGGCGGTGGTCGAAGAAGAAAAGCCCGCGCCGAAGGCGGCGCCTGCGCCGGTCGAGGCGCCAAAGGCGGCAGCGAAGAAGGAGGCCGCGCCAGCTCCCGCCCCTGCCCCCGCTCCTGCACCGGTCGCCGAGCCCGCGCATGAGACCCGCACGCTGGCGGCGCCGGCCGTGCGGCAGCGCGCCAAGGAGCTCGGTATCGATATGGCCCAGGTGAAGGCGTCGGCGCCGAACGGGCGTATCCGTCATGCCGATCTGGATGCGTTCGTCGCCTATTCTGGCGGTGGTGGTTCGGCGGCTCCGCGCGTGGCGGCGCCGACCGGCAAGCCGCGCGAGGGCGTCGAGGCGGTGAAGGTCATCGGCCTCAGGCGCAAGATCGCCGAGAAGATGCAGGAAGCGAAGCGCCGCATCCCGCACATCACCTATGTCGACGAGATCGACGTCACCGAGATCGAGGCGCTGCGCGCGCAGTTGAACGCGCAGTACGGCAAGGAGCGCGGCAAGCTGACCCTGCTGCCGTTCCTGGTGAAGGCGATCGTCAAGGTGCTGCCGCGCTTCCCGCAGGTGAACGCGCGCTATGACGACGACGCCGGCGTCCTCAACCAATATGAGGGCGTGCATGTCGGCATCGCCGCGCAGACGCCGGGCGGCCTCGTCGTCCCCGTGCTGCGCCATGCCGAGACGCATGATCTGTGGAGCGCCGCCGCCGAAATCGGCCGCCTCGCCACCGCCGCCAAGGACGGCAAGGCGAACGCGAAGGAACTGGCCGGATCGACGATCACCATCACCAGCCTCGGCGCGATGGGCGGCCTCGTCACCACCCCGGTCATCAATCATCCCGAGGTCGCCATCGTCGGCGTCAACAAGATGATCGAGCGGCCGGTGGTGAAGAACGGCCAGATCGTCATCCGCAAGATGATGAACCTGTCGAGCGGGTTCGATCACCGGATCGTCGATGGCTGGGATGCGGCGGAGTTTGTGCAGGCGGTGAAGATGCTGCTCGAGCATCCGGCGACGTTGTTCATCGACTAGGCCGGTACACCCTCACCCTCCCATCCTGCGGATGGGCCCCTCCCTCTCCCGCAAGCGGGCGAGGGGTTTGAACGGGTGCGCTCCTCCTTTCCAAGCATCGTCATCCCCGCGCAGGCGGGGATCCATTACCGCCGACGCTTCGGAGAATGGATCCCCGCCTGCGCGGGGATGACGATGTGTGTGGTTAAGTGCGGGGAAGCCCAGCCGGGCTAGCGCGCCTTTCGCAGCCCTTCCGGCTTGTGCGCCGCCCGCGCGCCGGTCTTGGCGCTCTCGACGATATACTCCGGATTATCCGGCGAGGCGGCGACCTTGTGATCCTTGATCTTGGTCGGCGCGGTGACCTTGCGGATCACCTTGCCCGTCACCTCGCCCTGGCTGCTGTTCCAGGCGACAGAATCGCCTTTGCGGAAGGTCTTTTCGGTGCTCATCCGGGGTCAACGAGCGGCGCTTTCCCGCGTTCCGAAGCCCCGGCATCCCTGCGTGGAAATACGGTATTCGGGGTTGCAACGACGGCAGGTAATAGGTTGATCGCACGCCGTTATTCGTGACGCGGGCAGCACGCCTTCTGCAGGCACCACTGACACGGAAGTTTAACTTAAGCGCTGCTTAACCTTTGCCGCCCAGAACTCGGTTCGGGCAAACGAACGAGGGTATCGATGTACGGTTCGCAGGCGCAGGAAGTTCAGGGTTTCGACCGCGACGGCGGAGCGCCGGCGTGGCCGCGTGAAGCTTCCCTCGCGCTCGTTGCCGAACATCGCCCGACGATCCGCGAAGCCCGCGCCACGCTCGAATCGACGCTGATCGGCGACAGCCTCGCGATGCAGGAAGTCCGCCACCTGATCCGCCAGGTCGCCAAGAGCGACGCCTCGGTGATCGTCACCGGCCCGACCGGTAGCGGCAAGGAAGTCATCGCCAACGCCATCCACCGCGAAAGCCCGCGCGCCGCGCAGCCGTTCGTCGCCGTCAACACCGGCGCGATCCCGCGCGACCTGCTCGAATCGGAGCTGTTCGGCCACGAGAAGGGCTCGTTCACCGGCGCGATCAATCAGCGCCGCGGTCGCTTCGAGGAAGCCGATGGCGGCACGCTGTTTCTCGACGAAATCGGCGACATGCCGATCGACATGCAGGTGAAGCTGCTGCGCGTGCTCGAAGCGCGCTCGGTGCAGCGCGTCGGCGGACGCGGCCAGATCGCCGTCGACACCCGCATCGTCTCGGCGACGCACCGCGACATCGACGCGGCGATCGAGGAGCAGCGCTTCCGGGCCGACCTGTTCTTCCGCCTCGCCGTCTTCCCGATCGACCTGCCGTCGCTCGCCGAACGCCGCGAGGACGTGCCGCAGCTCGTTCGCCATTTCGTGGCGCTATCGAACGCGAAACTGAGCTTCAACCAGGCCGCGATCGAGCGGATGGCCAATCACGAATGGCCGGGCAACGTGCGCGAGTTGCGCAACGTCATCGACCGCGCCGCGATCATGTTCGGCGGCCAGGTGATCGGCGCCGAGCAGGCCGAGATGCTGCTGGCCCCGCGCGGCCGCCGCCTCGCCGCCGGTATCGCCACCGCCGCCGAGCCGGTCGCCGCGCCGATCGACGGCCAGCGCGACGCGCGCTCGCTGCTGACCGACCTCGCCAGCCGTTTGGGCGCCGAGCCGGCCGACATGGATGCCCCGCTGATCGGCGAAGAGCCGGTCGACCTGCGCACCACCGTCGCCGACATCGAGCAGCGCTACATCACCGAGGCGCTGCGCGCCGCGGACGGCGTGGTTGCGGAGGCGGCGCGGTTGCTGTCGCTGCAGCGCACGACGCTGATCGAGAAGATGCGCAAGCATGGGTTGAAGGCGGCGTAGGCAGCGCTCCGAGGCGCAACTGCCCATGTGATGGGCGGATATCATCAAGCTGTTGTACAAGCAGCAGGTGAGTCGCCTCTACCGCCCTTCGCTGCGCCACTTCGGCGTCTATCCGGTCGCAGCGATAGGCGCGGCTTTGAGCCTGTCGAGCGCGGCGCTCCTCCTATTCCGAAGCTATTGCGAACCTGTCGTGCGCATCGTCGCGCCGCTGTTGATGGGTCATCGCAGCGGCTATCGCTACGACCCTTCAGATTACTATTATTGGGTTGGCCTTTTGGCCGCCATGACAACGCTTTGGCTCGGGCTGAGCCTCTGGGCATTTCTCAAGCAGCCGGCGGAAGCAAGCCGCATCGATCGCGCCCTGAAATCGAAACTAACGCCCAGCGCGCGGGGCGCTCCGCTTGAGCCGAACTAAGCGTTTCTACCCGATCGCACTCCACGCCGACGCAATCTCCGCCAGCATCGACCGCGCCTGTTGCGCGAACATTGGCTCGTTGCTCTTGCCGCTGGCCATGATCAGCCGGCTGGCCTCGCGGTAGACGTCGGCGAGGTTCTGGGCGAGGTCGCCGCCGCGTTCCATGTCGAGGCTGGCCTGGAGGCCGCCGATGATCGACAGCGCGCGCGCCTGGCTTTGCGCGGCGCGGGCGAAGTCCTTGCGGGCGGCCGCCGCCGACAGCGTGTCGATGGCGTTCAGCGCCTCTTCGAACAGCATGGCGATCAGCTGGTGCGGGGTGGCCCCGGCCGCCCGCGTCTGCAGGTCGACATTCTGGTAGCTCGCCTGCGCCTTCGCAAAGGGGGATCGCGCCATGTACATCGTTCAAACTCCTCGTGGGGCCGCCGGCGTCAATTGTCGCTGTTGGCCCAGATCTTCATCTGCTGGTCGAGATAGGATTGCGTCGCCTTGAAGGCATTCACATTGCGGTCCATCGCCGAGAAGCTGGTGACCAGCCGCTCGTAATAGGCCGAGGAGCGCCGCTCGAAGGTCTCGCGATCCTCGGTGATGCGCTTGGTTTCCTTGGTCAGCCGGTCCTGCGTCGAGGCGAACGGCCCGTCGTTGGCGCGCAGCTTGTCGCGGATCGACTGCAGCGCGCCGCCGAGGCCGGCGTCAACGGTGATGGTGACGCTGGCGACGCTTTGGTCGGCGCGGATGATCAGGCCCTTGCCGTCCGACGTGGTCGGCACACGAAGCACGTTGCCGGTGCCGATCAGCGCGGTGGTGCCGATCATGCCGCTGGCGTCGCCGCCCGGCGGCGCCGCGACGATGTTGGTGAGCGTGTAGGTGCCGGGCTTTACCGTGCCCGACTTGTTGACCACCGCGATGCCGGCATGGCTGCTGTGCGTGCGCGGGTTGAACAGCGCCTCGACGGCGGCCGGATCGGCGTCCATCGCGGCGTTGAGCTTCAGGGTATCAACACGCAGCGAGCCGTCGCGATTGGTGGCGACGCCGATCTCCGACAGCGTCTTGTAGGCGCCGGTGCTGGAGAGCTGCGTCGTGGTCAGCTTGGCGAGTTCGCGCTGCATCTGGCGGATGCCGGCGTCGCCGCGAAGCGGGCCTGACGCGCTGTCGCTGGTCGCGGCGGCGGTCGTCTCGGCGAGCATCGTCTGAAGCTCGTTATAGGCCTCGACGAAATCGCTGACCGCCTGCTTGATGCCTTCCGTCGGGCGTATCGCACCCAGCGAGATCGTCTGGCCGACCGCCGCCTTCTTGAGGTCGATCTGAACGCCGGCGATCAGGTCGGAGAAGCTGTTGGTGCCGCGCCGCACCTCGACGCCGTCGAGCCGGACGATGGCGTCCTGCGCGGTCTGCGCCGCGGTCATGCCGCCGGTGACGCCGGGGCCGAAGGCGAAGCGCTCGAGGCCGCTGGTCGTGCCGCCCGGCACCGACAGGCTGAAGGCATTCGCCTCGCCGGTCGCGCCTTTGAGCATCAGCCGCGAGCCGTTGCTGTCGGTGACGATCGAGGCGGTGACGCCGGCGTTCCTGGCGTTGATCGCGCTCGCCAGCCCTTCGAGGCTGTCGTTGCCCGAGCCGATGGTGATGGCATGGCTGCCGCTGGCGGTGGTGAGCGTCAGCGTCCCCTGCCCGACCGCTGTCTGCGGGCCCGCGAGGTTCGCCGAGACGAGCGACTGCGCCTGCGCGAGCTGGCGCACTTCGATGCTGGCGGTGAGGTTGCCGAGGCTGGAGCCGGCGAGCGCCTTGGCGCTCAGCACGGTCGGGTCGGAGACGCTCGGCTGGGTGAACAGCGTGCCGCCCTCGACGAGCTTCGCGAGCGCCGAGGCGAAGCTGTCGATCGCGCCCGAGGCTTGCGCCAGCGCCGACACCTTCGCGGCATTGGCGGACTCGCGCTTGGTGAGCAGCGCCTCGCGCGGCGCCTTCTCGGCCTTCGCCAGGTCTTCGATCAGCGTCTTGGTGTCGATACCGGCACCAGCGCCCAGGCTATATCCGATCGACGAGACCATGGTTTTCCCTTCCGAGGATCAATAACGGCGGCGCGAACCGGGCCTTAAGGCTCGGCACGGCCATTTTCGTCGAAGCGTGCCTCGGTCGGCACGTCGATGGCGGGTTGCCGGCCGCCCTGGGCGACGACGGCATCGAGGTTGAAGACGAAGGCGAGCACCGTCGCGACCGCGAGATAGAGATCCTCGCGGACGATGTGGCCGACGCGTGTGGTGAAATAGATGGCGCGCGCGAGCTGCGGGTAGGACAGCATCGGCACGCCGCTTTCGGTCGCCAGCTCGCGGATGGCCGCGGCGGTGGCGCCGCGGCCGCGCGCGACGACGATCGGCGCCGAATCCTCGCCGGGGCGATAGCGCAGCGCGACGGCGAAATGCGTCGGGTTGGTGAGGATGACGGTCGCCTCCTGCACCGCGCTCCGCGCCGAGCCGCGCAGCGTTTCATACTGGCGGCGGCGGATCGCGGCCTTCAGCTCGGGCGAGCCTTCGGTCTGCTTATGCTCTTCCTTCACCTGCTGCTTCGACATGCGCAGGCGCGCGGTACGCTGGAACCATTGCGAGGGCACGTCGACCAGCGCGATCGCGGCGAGCGCCAGCGCCATCATCAGCACCGCGGTGGTGAAGGTTTCGCCGAACGCGCCGAGCGCCGGGCCGGGCTCGGTCGCCGACAGCGACAGCAGCTTCCCGAGCTGATCCTTCATCAGATAGTAGCCGACCGCGCCGAGCACGATCACCTTGGCGAGCGACTTCACCAGCTCGATCAGCCCCTGCATGCCGAAGATGCGCTTGAGGCCGGTCATCGGGTTGATCTTGTTCGCCTTGGGCGCGAAGGCGCCGGAGCGGAAACCCAGCGAGCCGATCAGCGCCGACGAGCCGACGGCGGCGACGAGCGTCATCGCGAAGAGGGCGGCGAGCGGGACGATGGTGAAGGCGATCAGCCGCAGCGCGGTGTCGGCGGGTGCGAAGCTCTTCACCTCGGAGCCGTCGAAGGTGAGGCCGTCGACGAGCATCGCCTTTAAGGAGCCGACCATCATCGGGCCGGCGATGGCGAAGAAGGCGGCGCCCGCCAGCATGACCAGCGCGGTGCCGAGCTCGCGGGACTGAAGGACGTCGCCCTTCTCGACCGCCTCGCGCTTGCGCTTCTCGGTCGGGGCTTCTGTCTGTTGGTCCTTGTCGGGCGCTTCCGACATCAGTCGGCCCTCGCGATGGTGCGCGCCATGTCGAGGCTGGCGGTGATCGTGGAGACGATGGCCTCGCCCATCACCGGCGCCGCCATGGCGAGAAGGACGATGCCGGCGAGCAGCGCCGCCGGCAGGCCGACCGCAAACAGGTTCAAGGCCGGGGCCGAGCGGGCGAGCACGCCCATGACGATCTGCACGAGGATCAGCGCCGAGCCGACGGGCAGCGCGATCGAGAGCCCCGCGGCGAACAATATGCCGCCGAAGTTGACGATGCTGCGCAGCGCGTCGGCGCTGAGCCAGGCTTCGCCCGGCGGCAGCGCGCGATAACTTTCGACGACGATGGCGGCGAGCGCGAGGTGGCCGCCGATGGCGAGAAACAGGAAGGTGGCGAGGATCGACAACAGCTGGCCGAGCGCCGGCGCCGACTGGCCCGACGCGGGATCGACCATGCCGGCAAAGCCGAGGCCCATCGCGTTGCCGATCGTCTCACCCGCGATCAGCGCGGCGGAGAAGCCCATCTGGATGGCGAAGCCCAAGGCGAGGCCGACGAGCACTTCGCCGGCAACCAGCATGAAGCCTTCGATCGAGGCAATGCCGTCCAGGGGCAGCTGAAATTCGGTGGCGGCCATCGCCGGGATGCCGATGGCGAGCGCGACGATCAGGCGGAGCTGCACCGGCACATAGGGCGCGCCGAAAACGGGCGCCGCGATGAACGCCGCGCCGGGGCGGATCATCGCGATCATCCACATCCAGAGCTGGGCTTCGACGCCGGCGAAGCCTGTCGGCATCATTGGGTCAGCTCGGGGATGCGGTCGAAGATCTCGCGCGTGAAATCGGCGATCAGCACGAGGATGGCGCCGCCGAACAGCGCGAGGCAGATGGCGACGACGATCAGCTTCGGGACGAAGCTCAAGGTCTGCTCGTTGATCGAGGTCGCCGCCTGGATCATACCGAGGACGAGACCGGCGATCAGTGCCGGGATCAGGATCGGCGCCGTCGCGAGCGCGAGCACCCACAGCGCCTGCTGTGCCACCCCGATAAAATAGTCGGCGCTCTCCATGACGCTATGTGGCGAAGGAGGCCGCCAGCGACCCCATGGTCAGCGCCCAGCCGTCGACGAGGACGAAGAGCAGCAGCTTGAACGGCATCGACACGATCGACGGCGACAGCATCATCATGCCGAGCGCCATCAGGGTGGAGGCGACGACGAGGTCGATGATGAGGAACGGCAGGAAGATCAGGAAGCCGATCTGGAACGCCGTCTTCAGCTCGCTGGTGACGAACGCCGGCAGCAGGATCGAGAAGGGAATTTCCTCGGGCGATTCAAAGCCGGGCGATTCAGCCAGCTCGGTGAACAGCTTCAGGTCGGTCTCGCGGGTCTGCTTGACCATGAAGCCGTGGAAGACCTCGGCCGAGCGCGAGACGGCTTCCTCGATGCTGATCTGGCCGTCGCCATAGGGCGTGTAGGCCACCTGGTTGATCTGGTCGATCGCGGGCCGCATCACGAACAGCGACAGGAAGAGGGCGAGGCCGACGAGCACCTGATTCGGCGGCGTCTGCTGAAGGCCCAAGGCCTGGCGCAGGATCGACAGCACGATGATGATGCGGGTGAAGCTCGTCATCATCAGCACCAGCGACGGCAGCACCGTCAGCAGGCTCATCAGGACGAGGATCTGCAGCGACAGCGACAGCGGCTTGCCGTCGCCGGCGATGGTGCTGACGGCGCGGTCGAGCGCACCGGTCTGCTGCGCCATCGCGGGGTCCGCGAAGACCAGCGCAACGAGCAGCGCGACCAGGCCGGCGAGGCCGATCAGCATCCTCCCCGGCACGGGGAGGGGAACCGCCGCAGGCGGTGGAGGGGAAACCGCCGCGCAGCCCCCTCCACCCTGCTGCGCAGGGTCCCCCTCCCCGTCCCGGGGAGAATTAGCCAGCCGATCAGTCATGAGAAGGGGCAAGCGGCGCCTCGGAGATCAGTTCGATCTTGCCGCGCGAGATGGCGAGCAGCAGCTGCTTGTCGGCGAATTCGACGACGGCCAGCCGGCCGGTCGCGCCCATCGGCACGGCGTCGAGCATCTTGATGCGGCGGTCGCGCTGACCGAAGGCCATGCCCGGCTGCGCCTTGCGCCACAGCCAGAGCGCGCCATAGGCCATCCCGCAGACGAGCGGGATGAGGATCAGCAGCTTGAGGATATAGCTGGTCATCAGGCGCGGCGCTCGAGGCTCCCGGTGGCGGCGTCGGTGTTGACCACGTCGATGACGCGGACCCCGAAGCGGCCGTTGACCATCACCACCTCGCCGCGCGCGATCAGCGTGCCGTTGGCGGTGATGTCGAGCAGCTCATGCGTCTGGCGGTCGAGCTCGACGACGCTGCCTTCGACGAGCTCGACGAGATCGGAGAGCTTCATCGAGGTGCTGCCAACCTGCACCGACAGGCGGATCGGCACGTCGGCGAGCAGCCGGAAGCTGGCCGCGGCGTCCACTTCCGCGTGCGGCGCGGGGGTGAAGGGCGCATCCTCCACGTCGACGGCGTTCATGCGATACTCCTGAGGTTCACACGTTGAATTCTGAGCGCGGCCTGTTCACCGACCTCGCCGATCGAGCCTTCGGCGACGATCCGCCCCTCGACGAGCAGCGGCACCATGCCGGGCACGTCGATCGGGATGATGTCGCCCGGCGCGAGCTTCATCAGCTCGGGGAATTTCATCGTCGGGCGGGCGAGCACCGAGCGGGCCTGCACCCGGACGTTGCCGAGCGCGCCCACGAGGCGCTCGCGCCATTCGTTGCCGACGAAACCGCCGTCATCGAGCACCTTCGACGTCAGCTCCCCCTCTACCGCGCGCAGCGAGGAGACGGGATAGAGCACATCTACAGTGGTCGGGCGGAAGCCGCCGGTGACGATGGTGTAGCTGGCGACGGCGACCGGATCCTCGCGGCGTACCAGTGTCGCGTAAGCCGTGTTGGTCTCGCGCGAGGTGATCTGCATCGAGACCGGCATCACCTCGGTCCACACATCGGCGAGCGCCGTGGTGAACGCATCGGCGAGGCGGACGACGAGCCGTTCCTCGGTCGGCGTGAATTCGGGGGTCTTCTTCGGCGCGACCGCGCCGGTGCCGCCGTAGAAAGCATCGACCAGCCACGACACGAATTCGGGCTCGACCGCCAGCAGCATGCCGCCCTTCAAGGGACGGAAGCGATAGAGGTGGAGGCTGGTGAACTCGGGCTTTTCGGTGCGCCACGTCTCGAACCGGCGGATCGCGACGGGGGCGGCCGACACGCGCGGCTTGACCCGCGCGAACGGCTCGATGACGTCGCGGACGCGGCGCGCCATGCGCTCCGACATGCGATCGAGCGCGGGAAGCGCCGCCGTCGGGCGGAACGCCTCGGTGCCGAAGGTGAACGGCTGAACGCCGCCCGCCGGTGCCGGGGTCGCTTCCTCGAAAGCGACCGGGTCGGCGGCTTTCGCGGTCTTGCTCATTGCATCACGAAGCTGGTGAAGTAGACGTCGTCGATCCCGCCGAAGCCTTCCTTCTCTTCCAGCACTTCGTTGACCGCCTTGGCGAGCCGCGCCTTCAGCACGACCTTGCCCTTCGGCGTCGACATCAGCGTCGGATCCTGGTCGGCGAGCTGCATCAGGATCGCCGAGCGAAGCGCCATTTCGTGGCGCTCGACGCTCTGCAGGACGCGCTCGTCATAATAGGTCGAGATGCCGACGCCGATCTGGATGAAGCCGGCGCCGTCGCGCAGGTTCGAGGTGAACTTCTCCTCGATCGGATAATAGCTCACCTGGAATTTGTCGGCCTCGACCGGGCGGGCGCCCACCACCTTGAAATTCTCGGGGTCCTCGCCTTCGCGCGGCACGAGATGGGGGTGATCGGGGTTCTCTTCCTCGGTGCCGGGCTTGCCGCCGAGAAGGCCGATGCTCTGCGCATAAAGCGCGCCGCCGGCGGCGCCGCCGCCCAGCACGACCGCGATCATCGCGAATTTGACGAGCTTCGACTTCTTCTTTTTCGGCTTCGGCGTGGTCGCCGCGTCAGCAGTATCCATGGTTACACCCCCTACGCATAGCGTTCAGCAGCGGAGCGCTGCTTCGGCGTTGCGTCCTCTTCCGCTGATTCTGGTTTCCAACTCGTTAAGTATTCTTGCGCCGGGACATCGCGGCCGCGATTTCCGCCCTGCCCGGCCTGCGAATGGGCTTGGTTGTTCTGGCCCTGACCGGAGAGATCGACATGCGTCTCGGCGATGCGCAGCCCTTGCGCCTTCGCCTCGGCGATGAGCTGCGGGCGGGCATCGGCGATGATCGTGCGCGCCGCCTCGGTATCGGCGGTGAGGCGAACCGACGCGCCATTCTGGCCCTGCGTCACCTCGACGTGCAGCGAGCCGAGATTTTCGGGGTTGAGCCTGAAACGCAGATTGCCCTCGGCCGAGGCGGTGCGGACGATGTCCTTCGTAAGCTGATCGAGCCAGGCGCCATCGCGGGCGATTTCGAGCTGACGCTCGACGGCGAGGTCGGCCTGAGCAACCTGCGGCTGGGCGGTGCTGCCGAGCGCCGACAGATCGTTGGCAAGCGTCGGCGCGGTGACGACGGCGGCAAGATCGGCGACGGGCGGCACCACCACCGGCGCCAGCGGCATCGGCGTCGGCGTCGGCAGCGGCGTCGGCAGCGGACGGTCGGCGAGGCTGACCGGTTCGCTGCTGGCGGCTTCGACGTTCGGCGGCGCGGCGGGCGCGCGGCCGGCGGTCGATGGCAACGAGCGCGGCGCGGCGAGGGTCTGCGGGATCGCGGCTTCGGCGACCTGCTTCTCGGCGACGACGGGCGTCGGGACGACCTCCACATTCGCAGCCAGCGGTGCCTTCACCGGCGTCTCCACGACAGGCGCTAGGGCGGCGTCGACTTTCGGTGTTGCGATCGCGACCGGCGCATCGAGCGCGGGCTGTTCAGCGGGTGCGGGATCGCCAGCGAGCAGCGCCGGTATCACTGCAGGCTGAGCGGCCAGCGCGGCGGTCGGCGGAGCGGCGGTTGGCGGAGGGGTGACCAGCGGCGTCTCGACCGGCTTTGCCGCGGCCTGCGACAAGGTCGGCGCAACCAGCGCGGCGAGCAGCGGCGGCAGGCCGAGCGAGTCGGGCGTCGGGGTGTCGGCGGCCTCGGCGGTTTCGGCGGCTTCGCCTTTGGGGGCGGCCTTCGGCTGCGGGGCGTCCTCCGCCGGCGTCGCCTTCGCGGCCTTCGCGGCGGTGCGCAGCAGCGCGACGCCGGGCACGACCAGCGCGGGATCGACCGGCGGGGTCGCTTCGATGGTTTCGGCGAGGCCTTCGGCGGGGATCAGCTCGCCGGCGACGGCGGGCGCGGCGGTGAGGCCGAGGCCCGAGAGAAGCTTGGCGAAGGCGTCGCCGGCGGGGGCACCGCCGGGCAGCGCAACGGCGCCGTCATCGGGCGCCAGTCCAAGCGTTGCGAGATTGAGGGCACTGACGTCCATCGTCACTCCTGCGTGCGTTTGCGCGGCAGACCGCGCGCGGCGAGCTTGCGCTCGAACAATTCATCGGCGGCGCGCACCGCGCGGTCGGCCAGCCGGTCGGCGGTTTCCTGCTTCATCCGGGCGCGCATCTGCGCCTGGCGGATGGTGGCGGCGCGGGCGCGGGCGCTGGCCGCCGAGACGGCGACGGTGGCGCGCGCCTGATCGAGCCGCATCGCGATCTCGCCGCTTGCCGCCAGGCTCGCCCCGGTGGCAACGCCGGGTGCCGGGCTCATGCCGTCGCGCAACGACACCAGCTTGGTCATGCTCGCCTCGAGCGCGGCAACCTGCTGGTTGGCCTTGCTGGTCGCGACCGCGGCGAGGTTGTGCTGCAGCGCCCTCACCCGCGCGAAGCGCAGCGTCTTGGCGACGGCGCGCTTCATGCGGCGAACATTTCGGTAAGCGCGCCCGCCGATCCGGCGAAGTCGAGTTTCTCGCCCGGCTTCTGCTTCAGAAAGCCGAGCAGATCGGGCCGCCGCGCGATCGCCTGATCGACCAGCGGATCGCCGCCGGCGGTGTAGGCGCCCATCAGGATGAGGTCGCGATTCTCCTCATAGGCCGACCACAGCCGGCGATAGACGCCCGCCGCCGCCATCTGCTCGGGCGAGGCGATATCGGCCATGACGCGGCTCAGCGAGCGGCCGATGTCGATCGCCGGATAGACGCCCTGCTCGCCGAGGGTGCGCGACAGGATGATGTGGCCGTCGACGATGGCGCGGGCGCTGTCGACGATCGGGTCGTCGAGGTCGTCGCCGTCGGCGAGCACGGTATAGATGGCGGTGATCGAGCCGCCGGTGCGCGCGTCGGCGCCGGCACGCTCGGCGAGGCGCGGGATCAGGCCGAATACCGAGGGCGGATAGCCCTTCACCGTGGGCGGCTCGCCGAGCGACAGCCCGATTTCGCGTTGCGCATGCGCGACGCGCGTCAGGCTGTCGATCATCAGCATGACCTTCTTGCCCTGCGCGCGGAAATATTCGGCGATGGCCGTGGCGCGCATCGCGCCGCGCAGGCGCAGCAACGGCGTATGGTCGGCGGGCACCGCAACGACGACGGTGCGCGCGCGCACCTTCGGCGGCAGCTTGGTCGCGAGGAAGTCGCTGACTTCGCGGCTACGCTCGCCGATCAGGCCGATGACGTTGATCTCGGCCTCCGAGCCGCCGAGCATCTGGCCCATCAGCACCGACTTGCCGACGCCCGAGCCGGCGACGAGCGCGATACGCTGGCCGACACCGGCGGTGAGCAGCGCGTTGACCGCGCGAACGCCGACGTCGAACGGCTGGGTGACGCGGTCACGATCGAGCGGATTGCCGGGCTTGCCTTCGAGCGGCCAGCGATCGCTGGTCGGGATCGGGCCGAAGCCATCGAGCGGATCGCCGAGCGCATCGACGACCCGGCCGAGCAGCGCATTGCCGACGCCGACCATCGCGCCGCTGGCGTCGGGCATCACGCCGCTGCCCGCGATATGCGCGCCGGCGGAATCGAGCGGCATCAGCAGCGTTTTCTCGCCGCGAAAGCCGACGACCTCGGCACGGCCGCCGGTGGCGGTCAGCTTGACGCCGCTGCCGATCGGCAGGTCGAGGCCGACCGCTTCCATGGTGAGGCCGTCATAGGACATGAGACGCCCGACGCGGCGCGGGGCCACCTCGGTCACGTCGAGACGCGACAGGATCGCGCCGGCGCGGTCGACGAGCGAGCTCATCGCGCCGCCAGATTGTCGAGCTGCGCCCGCAGCCGCTCGAGGCGAACGGCGGGGCCGTCCTCGATCCAGCCCTTGCCCCATTCGAGGCGCAGCGCGCCCCGCTCGATGGTGGCATCACCGACGACTTCGACGGGAACGCGGGTCCGCGCGAACAGCGGTAGATCCTCGGGGTTCACCAGCAGGCGCGACGCATCGACTTCCTCGCCGATCAGGCGGGCGGCGGCTTCGGCGCGCTGCACCAAGGTGATCGGGTTGATCGGCACTTCGCCGACGATCTGGTGGACCAGCCGCTCGACGGTGGCGGCGAGCAGCTCGGCGAGCGCATCGGTCGACTGCGGCTTCAACGCGCCGAGCGTTTCAAGGAGCGCGGCGAGCGCCTCGCGCTCCCCCGCCACTTCGGCGTCGACGGTGCGGCAGCCCTGCTCGAAACCATCGGCGAACGCCTGCGCCTGGATCGCCTCGACATCGATCGCCGGGGCGGCAGCCTCATCCGCCGGCGCGTCGGCCTTCGGGCGCGCCGAGCAGCCGAGCGGCGTGTCCCACGCCACGAAGACGTTAGTCGCCGGCTCGGCATAGCTGCGCTCGAGGAACGCGCCTTCGGGGTCGAATGCGCCGCGATCAGACATAGTCGCCGCCGCGGCCGGCGAGCATCAGCGTGCCCTCGTCCGCCATGCGGCGGGCGACGGCGAGCACTTCCTTCTGCGCCTCCAGCACCTCGGCGAGGCGCATCGGGCCGCGTTCGGCCATCTCGTCCTGGATGGTCGAGGCGGCGCGGTTCGACATGCAGCCGAAGATGCGCGCCTTCAGCTTCTCCTCGGCGCCCTTCAGCGCCACCACCAGCACCGCGCCGTCGATCGAGCGCATGAGCAGGCCGAGGTTCTTGTCGTCGCAACCCGACAGGTCGTCGAACACGAACATTTCGTCCTGGATGGTCTGGGCGACATTCTTGTCGTTCTTGGCGATGGCGCGGATGATCCGCTGGTCAGCGCCGGGAACGAGATTATTCATGATCTTCGCCGCCTCGCCGGCCCCGCCGCGCTTGGTCGACGGCGCCGAGGAGCGCGTGACCTCGCAAACGAGCAGCCGCTCGAGATCGTCGAGCGCTTCGGCCGTCACCGGTTGGAGCGTCGCGACGCGGTGAATGACCTCCACCTGCATGACTTGCGGCAGCAGCTGAAGCACGTCGGCGGCATTGGGCGCATCGAGGTGCGACAGCACCAGCGCCGCGACCTGCGGATGCTCATGCTCGATCAGGTCGGCGATGGTCTTGGGCGCCATCCAGCGCAGCGCGTCGAGGGCCGGGCTGCGCGCGGACGGGGTGATGCGCGACAGCATTGTTTCGGCCCGTTCGGCGCCGAGCGCGTTCTCCATCACCGCGCGGATGCGGCCGGCGGCGCCGAAGCCGATCGTCGTCGCCTTGCGGGCGCGGCCGATGAAGGTGTCGAAGACGTCCTCGACCTGATGCTCGGAGATGTCGGTCAGCCCGAACACGGCGGAGCCGAGCTGCTGCACCTCGGCCGGGTCGAGATGGCTCAGCAGCTCGGCTGCCTCGCCATCGTCGAGGACCATGAGGAGGACGGCCGCAGCCTCAGGCCCCTGCGGGAGCCCCGAAAGCGCACTCTCAACCAACTTTGGATACTCCCTCGGACTTGCCGGCCTTCAGCAGGTCGCGGACGACCAGCGCCGCGCGGGCCGGATTTTCGCGGACGAAATTGCGGATGAGGACCGCGCGGGCCTCGTAGCTGGGCGCGGCCTCGATCATGCTGAGCGTGACGTCGGCCGGATCGGGACGCGGGCGCTGCGCGAGAGCGGCGGCCAGTTCCTTCTCCATCGACGCGGCGATCTTCGCCGCTTCGCTGTCGTTGCGGGCGGCGCCCTTGATGCTGGGCATCGACGGCATGCCGGGCATCATCCCCTTGCGGCGGAGCAGCGGCAGGCCGATGCCGAACACCGCGAGCGCCGCGACGATGACGCCGCCGACCGTGCGGATGGCGGGCGAGATCCAGGTCGCCTCATACCATTGCTCGAGCGCGCTCTCCTCGATCGGCGCGAAGGACAGCGCATTGAGCGCCACCACGTCGCCGCGATCCGCCTTGTAGCCGACGGCGCCCTTCACCAGCGCCTCGATGCTCTGCAGATCCTTCTTCGACAGCGGGTCGCCGCCCTCGGGATTGCGGATCGCGACGGCAACGGTCAGGCGCTGGATGTCGCCGGTGGGCTTCTTGGTCACCGACACTTCGCGGCCGAGCGCATAGTTGCGCTTGTAGTTGCCCGAACCAGCGAGGCCGGCGCCGCTCAGTTCCTCGGTGCCCGCCGCCTTGGTGTCGACCTTGCCGCCCGGCGCGGCCGCGATGCTCGCCGCGGTCGGCGGCTGGTTCGACATGGCGCCGGGGATGCCGCCGGCTTCCTGCTGGCCGCCCTCGGCGCCGTTCCACGTCCGCTCCTCTCGGGCGAGCGCGGTCGCCGCCTGCGGGAAATCCTCGCGGGTGGCCTGGACTTCCGAAAAATCGATGTCGGCGTGGACCTCGGCAGTGAAATTACCGTGGCCGACGATCGGCGTCAGCAAGGTGGTCAGCGACTGGACGTAGCGCGTTTCGACCGCCTGCTGGATCGCGACCTGGCGATCCGATGCGCTGCTGGCGCTCTGGCCGCTGCCGCTCGACAGCAGCCGGCCGGCCTGATCGACCACCGACACGCTGTCGGGCGCGAGGCCCGGCACCGACGAGGCGACGAGATGGACGATCGCCTGAACCTGGTTGTCGCCAAGCGCGCGACCCGGCGCGAGGCGGATCATCACCGACGCGGCGCGGCGGCTGCGATCCCGCAGGAACACGCTCGGCGTGTCGAGCGCGAGGTGGACGCGGGCGCTCTGCACGGAGTCGATCGCCTCGATGCTGCGGGCGAGGTCGAGTTCCTTGGCGGTGCGGAGCTTTTCACCCTCGACGGCGCGGCTGGCGCCGAGCGGCAGGCTGGAAACGACATCGTCGCCGCCGGGCGACGACTTCGGGAGCCCCTGCGACGCGAGCAGCATGCGCGCCTGATGATAATTGTCCTCGGAGACGGTGATGCCGCCGCCCGAGCTGATCTCATATTCGATGCCCGAGGCGCTCAGCGCCTCGACGACGGCGGCCTTCTCGTTGTCGGCGAGACCGGCGAACATCTCGCGCTGCGGCGGCGCGCTGATCGCCGCCCAGATGAGCGCGCCGAGGCCGACGACGGCCATCAGCATCAGCATCGGCATGGCCTTGACCACCGCCGGCTGCGCGGCGAGGCCCTTGACGGTGCCGAGGAACTCGAGCGGGCTCTTCGCCGAAGAAGCGGTCGCGCCGGGCACGGTGGTAGCGGTGGCAGTGAGCTCGCTCATATCAGACCGGCATGCTCATGATATCCTTGTAGGCGGTCAGGAGCTTGTTCCTGACCTGCAGCGTCGCTTCGAAGCCGATTGAGGCGGTCTGGCGGGCGAGCATCACCGCGGCGATGTCGGTGGTGTCGCCGCGCTCATAGGCTTCGGAGATGGCGGAGGACTTCGACTGGAGGTCGTTGACCTGCTCCAGCGCGCCTTTCATCACGTCGCCGAAGCCGGCGACGCCCTTCGCGTCCTTGGTGTCGGGCGAGGCAAGCTCTGGGCCCGCGGCCGAGGCGCGCTGGAGGGCGCTGTTGCGCTCCAGGATCGCCGACCGCATCGCCAGCAGGCTGTTGGCGTCGATCGCGGTCATTCCGCGCCTCCGAGCCGATAACCAACCATCGTCTTACCCCGTGCTTCGAGAACGTTCGCAAAAGGGGTCGCAAGGGCTGTGCCAAGATTGGTTAAGATGAAGCCGCGCGCGCATCGCCCCTGTGCGCGCCCTCCCATGTGAGCGCCTGCGTCGACGCGCGCGTCAAAAGGCCGACGGTTTCCACAGGCCCCGCCACGTCGGAAAGCCGACGAAGCGGAGGCGCCGAAATTTTCCCGACTAAAGTCTGCAAAGGCCCGGCCGTTACTGGTCTCGTGGCGGAGCTGACGAATGTCTTCGCCTGGGAAGTGGGAGAATTTCGATGACCGTTATCAACACCAATACCGCTGCGCTGCGGGCCCAGAACGGGAGCCGCGTCGCGAACAAGGAACTCGGCACGGCGATGGAGCGCCTGTCGACCGGCAAGCGCATCAACTCGGCGAAGGACGACGCCGCCGGCCTCGCCATCGCCTCCTCGATGACCTCGCAGATCCGTGGCATGAGCCAGGCGATCCGCAACTCGAACGACGGCATCTCGCTGGCGCAGACCGCCGAAGGCGCGCTCGGCGAAGTGTCGAACATGCTGCAGCGGGTTCGCGAGCTGGCCGTCCAGTCTTCGTCGGGCACCTACAGCACCACCGACCGCGCCAACCTCGACGCCGAAGTCGATGAGCTGCGTCTGCAGATCGACGACGTCCTCACCAACAGCAAGTTCAACGGCGTCACGCTGTTCAGCAAGACCACGGGCACCGACGTGTCGGTGGCCGTCCAGACCGGCTCGGCCGCGGCGGACAAGGTCACGCTGACGGTGAAGGCGATCGACGGCACCAACCTGACGGCGGCCGGCCTCGACGTGACGTCGGCCACGGCGGCGGGCACGACGATCACCAACGTCGATGCGCTGATGACGGCGGTGAACACCACCCGCGCCACGCTCGGCGCCGGCCAGAGCCGCCTGGAGTCGGTGGTCAACAACCTGACCAACAACGTCACCAACCTGTCCGACGCCCGCTCGCGGATCGAAGACGCCGACTTCTCGTCGGAGACGACCAAGCTGGCGAAGGCGCAGGTGCTCAGCCAGGCTTCGACGGCGATGCTCGCCCAGGCCAACCAGAGCGCCCAGGGCGTGATGAGCCTGCTCCGCTAAACCAAGCGAAGCTTGAAAAGATGAACCCCGCCGTGGCGACACGGCGGGGTTTTTCTTTGCTTAGATACCGAGGCGGCGAATGACTTCGGCCGCGGGCAGGTTCGGATCGGTGAGCGGATTCTCGCCGTTGACCTGCGCGTACCATTGCCGCGCGCCATCGCTGCGCGGCGCCTTCCAATAGTCGAGCCCGACCGAGGGCGGACGCTGCCCCCTCACCCAGTCGACCTCGAACAGCGCATCGACCTTGGCGGTCGTATCGAGCGTGCGGTTCTCTTTCGCCGCATCCTCGGGCGCAGGCGGCACGTCGGGGCTGGTGGTGTAGGCGATAAGGCCGACCTGCATGAACGGGTTCATCTCCATGCGGTAGAAGCGGTCGCGCAGCTGCCAGGGGCCGCCGCCGTCGGGCCGGGCGAGCGCGAACAGCGCGGTGCCGACGCGCACCAGCCGCAGCTCGACCCAGCCGCCGGGGAACGGCCGCAACTTCAGCGACGAATAGCTGTTGTAGGTGCCCTTGGTCTCGATCATCGGCTTGCCGGCCTCATGGCCGACGCCGGCGGTGATGAAGTGCCAGTTCTCGCGCCGTGGCTCCCAATTCTTTTCGGTCATGCCGTTGGGCAGCCGCGCCATCAGCCCGCCGAGCGACCAGGTGCCGCCGGCGATCGGCCCGTCCTTGCCGCGCATGCGGACGCGCGCGCGGATGTCGAAGTCGCCCTCGACGGTCTTGAACAGGAAGGGCGCGTTGAGGTCGCGCACCCAGGCGCCGTGGTAGGGCTCCAGGTGGAGCGCGCCGGCGGTCGAGGTGCCGACATCGAGCGCCTTCAGCTTGTTGGGCCAGCCGTAGCGGTCGTGGAAGATTTGCCAGTCGGCGCTAAGCGCCTTGCCGTCGAACTCATCGCCGAACGCCTCGGGGGCGACCGGCGCCGGTGGCGGCGATGGAGGTGCTGCGGCCAGCAGGAAGGGAAGCGTCGCGGCGAGTGCCGCGCGGCGCAGGATGGTGATGGTCATGGAAGCCCCCGCAATGCGATCGACGGATCGCTGCGATGGCTAGATCAGCGCCGCTTTGCCTCGAAGCGGGCGACGACGAACGGGTCAGCCGTTCGACGAATGGCATTGGCGATCGACGAGAGCGGTCCCCCTCCCCCCACCCGTCATCCTGACGAAAGTCAGGATGACGGACTCTCCTTTAGGCGAGCGCGGAGCGGCGCCGATCAACGCCAGCCGGCGAGCTTTTCGCGCAGGCGGTCGGTGGCGGCTTTCTTCAGCTGGCAGACGCGGGCGGCGCCGACGTCGAGGACCTGGCCGATTTCCTCGAGGTTCATCTCCTCGACGAAATAGAGCTGCAGCACCATCGCCTCGCGCTCGGGCAGTTCGCCGATGCAGCGGGCGAGCGCGACCTTCATCGCGTTCTTCTCGAGCGTGGCGTCGGCGAGTTCCTCCTCGTCGGCGAACCACATCGACTGGTCCGAATAGAGATCGTCGATCGAATTATGCTGCGCCGCCTGGCTGCTATCGACCAGTTCGCGATACGCGGCGGGCGCCAGCTGCATCTCGGCGGCCATCTCGGCTTCGCCCGGCGCGCGGCCGAGGCGGTTTTCGAGGCGCGCGCGGACGGCGGCCAGCTCGCGGCGGCGGACCATCGCCGAGCGGCAGATGGTGGCCTGCCGGCGCAGATGATCGATCATCGCGCCGCGGATGCGGATGGTGGCGTAGGTGGCGAAGGCGTGGCCCTGGTCCTGATAGGAGTTGGCGGCCTCGACCAGCGCAACCATGCCGATCTGGATGAGATCCTCGACCTCGATCGCCGAGGCGACGCTGCCGTGGACATGCCAGGCGATCTTGCGGACCAGCGGCATATGCTGCCGGGCCAGCACCTCGGGGTTCGGGCGCATCGCCGGCCGCCGATGATAGGTCATCGGGGCGTCGATGGGATCACTGAGCGCCATTCACGGCCTCCATGAGAGAATAGGCGTTGCGATCGGTCATGCCGCCAACTCCTGGTGCGAGAGCTGCGGAGCACCGCCGCCGCCGATCACCGCCACCACCTCGACGGGCTTGCCGTCGGGGATTTCGAGGAAGGAGAGCACCGGCACGTCGCGCAGGTGCGGCGCCAAGAGCCGTGCAAGTGCGCGGCGCGCCACCGGCGAGGTGACGATGGCGAAGCGCTGCGCCTGCGACAGCAGCGGCCCCGCCGCCTCGCCGACCGCCTGAACGATTCGCTGGCCGAGCGCCGGCTCGATCGGGTGCGCCGCGCCCTGCCCCGCCCGGATCGCCTGATGGATCAGGCTTTCGAGGCCGGCGTCGAGCGTCAGCACCGGCAGCGGCATGCGGATCGGCACCACCGTCTGGACGATGAGCGCGCCGATGCGGTGGCGCACGCCTTCGAGCAGGCGGATCGGATCGGCGTCCTCCGCCGCCGCGTCGACCATCGCCTCGGCGATGCGACGGAAATCCTTCAGCGGCACGCCTTCGGCGAGCAGCGCACGGCAGAGCGCGGCGATCGAGGCGAGCGGCAGCGGATTGGGCGTCAGGCCCTGGACGAGCTGCGGCGAGATTTCCTTCAGCGCGTCGAGCAGCTTCTGCGCCTCGTCGAGGCCGAACAGGTCGGCGGCGGTCGTCGCGATGATGTGGTTGAGGTGCGTCGCCACCACCGTCGACGGATCGACGACGGTATAGCCGGCGACGACGGCGTCGGCGCGCTTCGACGGCGAAATCCACACGGCGTCGAGGCCGAAGGTCGGGTCGCGCACCTCGCGTCCCTCGACCTTTTCGAGCGCACCGCCGGCGTCAAGCGCCAGCAGATCCTCCGGCCAGATCTCGTCCTCGCCGGCGACGACGCCGGCGACGGTGATGCGGTAGCTGTTCGGCCCGAGGCCGAGTTCGTCGCGGACGCGGACCAGCGGCACCACGAAGCCCAGCTCCTTCGACAGCTGGCGGCGGATGCCGGTGATGCGCGCCATCAGCGGCGCGCCCTTGCGCTCGTCGACGAGGGAGATGAGGCCGTAGCCGAGCTCGAGGCCGATGATCGCATTGTCGCTGACCTCGTCCCAGCCGATGGCGTTGGGCGACGGCGCGGGGGCGAGATCGACCTCGCTGACGACGGGCTTCGCGGTCTCCGCCTTCCGCAGCTTCCACGCGACATAGCCGGCGAGCGCGGCGGCGGGCAGCACGATCAAATGCGGCATGCCGGGCAGCAGGCCGAGCAGGGTCAGGATGGCGGCGACCGGGATCCAGGCGCGGCTGGAGCCGAACTGGCTGGAGATCTGCGTCGACAGGTCCATCGGCGACGACACGCGCGTGACGATGGAGGCAGCGGCGATCGACAGCAGCAGCGCCGGCACCGAGGCGACGAGCGCGTCGCCGATGGCCAGCAGGATATAGGTCTCGGCGGCTTCCGACAGCGACAGGCCATGGCTCATCGTGCCGAGCACGAGGCCACCGACGATGTTGATGATGAGGATGAGCACGCCCGCGACGGCGTCGCCCTTCACGAACTTCGAGGCGCCGTCCATCGAACCGTAGAAATCGGCCTCGGTCGCGACTTCCTGGCGGCGGTGCTTCGCCTCGTCGGGCGTCAGCAGACCGGCGTTCAAATCGGCGTCGATCGCCATCTGCTTGCCGGGCATGGCGTCGAGGGTGAAGCGCGCCGACACTTCGGCGACGCGGCCCGCGCCCTTGGTGACGACCACGAGGTTGATGATCATCAGGATGAGGAAGACGAAGATACCGACGGCATAGTCGCCGCCGATCAGGAAGTGGCCGAACGCCTCGATGACGTGGCCGGCCGCCGCGGTGCCTTCATGGCCGCTGACCAAGACGACGCGCGTCGAGGCGACGTTCAGGGCGAGGCGCAGCAAGGTCGCGAACAGTAGCACGGTCGGAAAGGACGAGAAGTCGAGCGGCTTGGCGGCGTTCAAGGCCACCATCAACACCGCAAGGCTGATCATGATGTTGAGCGTGAAGCCGACGTCGAGCAGCGCCGCCGGGATCGGCACCACCATCAGCATCACGAGCATCAGCGTGGCGACGGGGAGCACCGCGCCCTTGCTAGCGCTGGCCCACACGCGGAGGTTGATCTTGTTGAGCATCAGGCTCCCATCTCCGCGAGCATCAGGTATGCGAGCTTCGCATATTGCGGGGTCAGCGCGTTGGCCGGCATGGCGCTCGCCGCCGCCGTTGCCGCCGGCCGGATCGGCAGGAATTCATTGGTCGCGAGCTGCATCTGTCCGCCGCTGAAGCCGTCGAGGCGCGGCGCGATCGATGGCAGCGGCGCCGAGCCGCCGATCTTGGCGGCGAAGCGGTCGCGGATTTCGGCGAAGCTCTTCGGTGCGCCGTCGCGATCGTAGAAAACGTTGCGATTGGCGCGCGCCGCCGCCGGCATCAGCGCGGCCGCCGAGGCATCGGGGTTCGCGTCATGCGCGCGCAGGAAATCACTGGCGCCGCCGGCGCCGAGGAAATGCGCGAGATAGAGGTCGACCGATTCAACCGGGCGGCCGAGGCTCGATTCAAGGCTGTCCTGATTGTCGCGCGCGAACTCGGCCGCCATCGAACTGGCGGCGTTCGGGTCTTCGCGCAGGTCGAGGATGGCCTGGCGCAGCTCCGGGTCGGCGACGCTATGGCGGCCGCCGTTGCTGCGGATGGCGTTGGCCGCCCACTCAAGCCCGTGCGCGGCGCCGTGCTTCTTGACGGTGCCGAGCCAGGTCTGGTCGATGAACTGGAAGAGGCCGCTGGCGCTCGACGTGCGCGCCTTCGCCTCGGGGTTGAGGCCGCTTTCGACCTTCGCCTGGTTGAACAGGTAGGAGAAGTCGACGTTCGTCCGGGCCGCGGCATTGCGGATCGCGGACCCGATACGGTCGCGCGAACTGCTGACGCCTTCCCTGAACTCCGTCGGTATCATGACACTCCTCTGGCCTTCAGAGGAGCAATCGCAAGGGGCGTGCCAATCGCCTTAAGCGGCGTTAACGCCCGGCCGGGCTACGCCGCCCGGCCGGTCCGGCCATAGACGACAACATTCTCGCGGCCCCGCGCCGCGGCCAGCGCGTCGATGCGCTGCTGATTGAGGTCCGTCAGAAAATTGACTCGGATGCGCGCCGCTTCCGACAGCGCGTGGATGCGCGCGACGCTGTCCAGCACGCCCGCCTGCCCGTGCCAGGCGCCCTTGGCGCGCACGTCGTCGAGCGCCATGCGGAATGCCTCGATCGCTTCTTCCAGCCCGTCGATATCCTGCGCATCCAGCGCATCGATCAGCGCGTGGTGGCAATCTTCAAGCCGCTGCAGCGAAGCCGGGATCATTCGCTGGCCTGACCGAACTTGACCATCGCGTCGGCGATCTTGTCGGGATCGACCGGATAGCGGCCTTCCGCGATCGCCGCTTTGATGGCCGCCACCTTGGCGTTGTCGACGGGCGCTCCTTGCGCCGCCATGTCCGCCGCCGGGCTGACCGGCGCGCCGACCTGGCTCGGCTGACCGCCGACGGGCGCGGCCTTCGCCGTCGCCGCCGTACGGTCGAGGCTGACGCGCGGCGCGTCGACCCTTCCGAACTGCTTGTCACCAACCGACTTGATCATCTGCTTACCCTTCCGAACCCGGAGGAGAGCGCCCCGGTGGAGCGCGTACCTGCCACTATAACGGCGCGGCCGCGCATCCTTTAATTTTTAGTTGAAACGCGAGACGACGACGCGGCCCGGCGAGTCCACCTGCGCGAAGAAAGGCGTCGCCTTCCCGTCGCCCTTCAGGCGGATGCGGTCGCCCGGCGCGCCGTCCTGCTGCGCCACCGCCACCGTGCTGACGGTGAAGGTGGTGCCGACGGCGACGACCTCGACCTGGTCGCCCTTCTTGATCACCGGCTCCTCCTTCACGCGCGCGGCCGCGGCTGCGGGCGACGCGATCATGGTGCGGGCGAGCGGCACATGGATGCGCCAGCCGATGGCTTCGCATTCGAGCGTGGCGGCGCCGGTGAACGACATCGCGATCATCGGGGCGTTCGGGCAGCTCGCGAGGCGCAGGCGGCGGTCGATCGGCCGCTGCGGGCCGCCGGGCTCGCCGATGCCGGCGCCGACGGCGGCGATGACGCGCGCTTCCAGCTTGTCGAGATCTTCGAAACCGGCGGTCGGCGCGGCCGCCAACGGCGTCGCGATCAACAGGGCCGGCAGAATGAGGTGTCGGAAAAGCGTCACTGCAGCGTGCTCCCACGAAGATTACACGCAAAGAGGCAACAGCCGTGCCAACCGGAAAACCGACACTCGGCGGAACGTCGCGCCCCGAGAGAAAGGGCATGGCGCCGCCAGCTCGCACGCCGATGACCACGCAACTGGCACGCGACTTGCTGGACACCTGACCGATCGGGTCCGTCCGTCGGAATAACGACAGATCGGGCCGCGGATTTAGGAGGAATTTTCAAGATGGCGAACGAAGGCTTGTTCGGGGTGCATGGAGCGGCGCTGTCGCTCCGCTCGCAGCGCCTCTCCATGCTCGCGTCCAACATCGCGAACGCGGCCACGCCCAACTACAAGGCGCGTGACCTCGACTTCGAGACCGCGCTGGCGAGCGTGTCGCGCGGCGGCAGCGCCGAGGACGCGGCGGAAGAAGCGGTGTCGTACCGCATTCCGATCTCGCCCTCGCTCGACGGCAATACCGTCGAACTGTCGACCGAGCAGACGCTGTTTGCCGAGAACGCCGTCCAGTACCGGACGACGCTGTCCTTCCTCGAAGGCCGCATCGGCACCCTCAAGCGCTCGCTGAAGGGAGAGTAAGCGATGTCGGGTCCGATGAACGTCTTCGATATCGCCGGCCGCGCGATGTCCGCGCAGCTCGTGCGCCTCAACACCACCGCGTCGAACCTCGCCAACGCCGGCGCGGTCTCGGGCACCAAGGAAAGCGCCTTCCGCGCGCTGAAGCCGGTGTTCGAGACGGTGACCGAGCGCGACGGCGTCGCCACCGTGCAGGTGAAGCGCGTCGTCCAGGCCGAAATCGAGCCGACCAAGCGCCACGCCGAGGGCCACCCGCTTGCCGACAAGGACGGCTTCGTGTGGGACGCCGCCGTCGACAGCTCGGCCGAGCTGATCGAGATGGTCGAGACCGCGCGCCAGTATCAGAACAACGTTCAGGTCCTGCAGACGGCGAAGACGCTGACGCTCGACACGCTGAGGCTCGGCCAGTGACGACCGTCAACGCCAACGCCGCGGCGAACGCCGCCGCCGCGACCGCGGGCACCGCGTCGAAGGGCGCGGGGTCGATGGACCAGAAGGATTTCCTGCGCCTGATGACGGCGCAGCTGACCACGCAGGACCCGTTCAACCCGGTCGACAACACGCAGATGGTCGCCCAGATGGCGCAATTCTCGCAGGTCGCCGGCATCGCCGAGATGAACGCCAGCCTGAAGAGCCTTGTCGAAGGGATGGGCGGCGGTCGCATTTCCGACGCCGCGAGCTGGATCGGCCGCTCGGTGCTCGCCGAAAGCGACGTGGCGATGCCGCTGAAGGACGGCAGCTTCGCCGGCGAGGCGGTGATCCCAGAGGACGCCGACACCGTATCGATCGCCTATGTGAACGCGCAGGGGGCCATCCTCCACGAGGAAACGCGTGGCGCGACCAAGGCCGGCACCATCCAGTTCAACTGGAACGGCAAGAACGCCGAGGGCGACGCCGTCCCCGGCCCGGTCAAGCTCGTCGTCACTGCCCGCAAGGGCGCCGACCAGCTGCCGACTCCGACCGCCACCTGGGCAACGGTCACCGGCATCCAGTCTCCCGCCAACGGCGGCTCCACCAAGCTTCTGACCAGCGTCGGCTCGCTCGACCCCGCCGACGCGCTGCGTCTCGCCTGATTTCAGAGAGGAACCACCATGTCCTTCTACACCTCGCTTTCCGGCCTCAAGGGCGCCCAGACCGAGCTGGCGACCGTTTCGAACAACATCGCGAACGTCGGGTCGTACGGCTTCAAGAAGAGCCGCACCGAGTTCGGCGACATCATCTCGCCGTCGCGCACCTCGCCGGGCAACGGCACGCGGCTGAAGGCGATCGAGCAGCAGTTCACGCAGGGCGGCTATGAGACCACCTCGCGCGATCTCGACGTCGCCATCGCCGGCAACGGCTTCTTCGTTACCCGCGACGCGATCGCCGGCGGCAACACCATGTTCACCCGCAACGGCAAGCTGACGATCGACGGCGGCTATCTCGTCGATTCGAGCGGCGGCTTCGTTCAGGGCCTGCCCGTCGACCCGGATGGCAACGTGACCGCGACCGGCCTTGCCGCCGCCACCAACATCTCGATCCCGCAGCGCTCGGGCGTGCCGCGCGCCACCACCTCGATCGACCTGCAGGTGACGCTGCCGGCCAACGCCGACCTGCCAGCGAGCCGCGCCATGTATTCGGCGTCAAACCCCTATGCGTTCGATCGCCTCGACCCGAACAGCTACAACCACTCGACGCAGACGGTGGTGTACGACAGCGCCGGCAACAGCTTCCCGGCGACGGTCTACTACACCCGCACCGCCGAGACCCCGACCAGCACCTGGCAGGCCCGCCTGTTCGTGGGCGCCGAGGAGGCCACGCCGTCGCCGGTCACCATGACCTTCGACGCCGGCGGCAATCGCACCGCGCCGACCAGCGCCGTCGCCTTCGGCGCGGTCTATCCGTCGGGCGCCGCCGGGCCGCTCACCATGTCGCTGAGCCTTGGCACCACCAACCAGGCCTCGGGTCCGTTCACCCTGCGCGTCGCCGAGCAGAACGGCGCCTCGGCGGGTACGCTGAGCGATGTCAGCATCGACGAGAACGGTCTCGTCAGCGCCACCTTCTCCAACGGCGAGACGCAGGCGATCGCCAAGCTGGCGATGGCGAACTTCCAGAACCCCGCCGGCCTGAAGCAGCGCGGCGACGCCAGCTGGTCGATCACCGGCGACAGCGGCCAGCCGACTGTCGGTGAGGCGGGCCAGGACGGCATCGGCCGCGTCCAGTCGGGCGCGCTGGAGCGCGCCAACGTCGACATCACCGAAGAGCTCGTCGCGCTGATCTCGGCGCAGCGCAACTTCCAGGCGAACGCCAAGGCCATCGAGACCGGCACGACGATGACCCAGGCGATCATCAACATGCGGAGCTAAACGTGGATAAGGTCGCCTACACCTCCCTCTCCGCGCTGCGCGGGGCGATGCAGCGCCAGGCTGCCATCGCCCACAATCTGGCCAACGCCAGCACCACCGGCTTCCGTGCGGAGATGTCCTCCGTGCGGTCGCTGTGGGTGCAGGGCGGCGGGCTGGAATCGCGCGCACCGGCGGCGGAGGAAGTGGTGGCGGCCGACATGAAGGCGGGCACCATCGCCGAGACCGGCCGCGACCTCGACATCGCGGTCGTCGGCAATCAGCTGATCGCGGTGCAGGGCCCGGAAGGCGACGAGGCCTATACCCGGCGCGGCGACCTGCTGCGCGCCGACACCGGCCTCCTGACCACCGGCGACGGCCATCCCGTCATCGGCAATCAGGGGCCGATCACCCTGCCCCCGGCGGACTCGGTGAAGATCGACCCCGACGGCAAGATCTGGATCGTGCCGGTCGGCGGCGACCCGAACGTGCCGCAGGAAATCGACCGGCTGAAGCTCGCGTCGGCCGACGGCTTCAAGGTGAAGAAGTCGCTCGACGGCCTGTTCCGCGTCGAGGGCGAGTTCGGCACCGTCCTGCCGGGCGACCCGACCGCCAAGCTGCAGCCGAAGAGCCTCGAAGGCTCGAACGTCGACGTCACCAAGGCGCTGGTCGACATGATCGAGGCGAGCCGCGCCTGGGACCAGCAAGTGAAGCTCATCAGCTCGGCGCAGGAGATCGATGTCTCCGCCGTCGACCTGATGCGCCTCGATTGATTTTGAAGGGGTAAGCCATGACCACCGCTGCTCTCCACGTTGCGCGCACGGGCCTCGATGCCCAGGCGGCGCGCATGCGCGTGATCGCCAACAATCTGGCGAACGTGAACACCACGGGCTTCAAGCGCGACCGCGCCCAGTTCGAGACGCTCGCCTACCAGACGATGACCGCCGCCGGCGCGCCGTCGTCGGCCGATGCGAAATATGCGACGGGCAATTCGCTCGGCTCGGGCGTGCAGATGACGGGCACCGCCCGCCTCAACACGCAGGGCGCGCTGTCGACCACCGACAACCCGCTCGACGTGGCGATCGAGGGCGACGGCTTCTTCCAGATCCAGATGCCCGACGGCCGTACCGGCTACACCCGCGCCGGCAACTTCAACCTGTCGGCGGAAGGCCTGCTCGTCACCAACGAGGGCTATGCGGTGCAGCCGCAGATCCAGGTGCCCGAGGGCACTGAATCGATCACGATCGGCAAGGACGGCACCGTCTCGGCGAAGATGCCGGGCGAGACCGAATCGAACACGCTCGGCCAGCTCGAGATCGCGCGCTTCGTCAATCCGGCGGGGCTCGAGGCGGTGGGCAGCAATTTGCTCGTCGAGACCGCCGCGTCGGGCGCCGCGCAGACCGGCGTCGCCGGCCTCGATGGCCGCGGCTCGATCCAGCAGGGCGCGCTCGAAGCGTCGAACGTCAACGTTGTCCAGGAACTGGTCGACATGATCGAGACGCAGCGTGCCTACGAGGTCAGCTCGAAGATGATCACCGCCACCGACGAGATGCTGCGCAATGCCAACCAGAACCTCTAAGTCACTGGCGTTCCTGCCGATCCTGCTGCTCGCCGCCTGCGGTGCGGGCCCGCGGCCGTCGGCGGAATACCGCCCGACGCTGTCGGCACCGGCGCCGGTGCAGCAGGTCGCGACCGGTGCGATCTTCCGCGGCGAGAACGGCTATGCGCCGCTCACCAGCGGCACCCGCGCCTCGATGGTCGGCGATGTGCTGACCATCGCGCTGATCGAGCGCACGCAGGCGTCGAAGTCGAACAGCGCCGGTACCAGCCGGTCGGGCAGCATCGGCCTCACCGGGCCGTCGACCGGCCCGCTCGACTTCTTCAACCCGAGCGACGTCAGCGCCAGCGGCAACCTCGGCTTCAACGGCAAGGGCTCGGCCGAACAGTCGAACACACTGTCGGGCGAGATCACCGTCACCGTCGCCGAAGTCTATCCGAACGGCACGATGCTGGTGCGCGGCGAGAAGCTGGTCACGCTCAACCGCGGCGACGAGTTCATCCGCATCTCCGGGCTCGTCCGCCCGCAGGATGTGACCACCGACAACCGCGTCGCCTCCAGCCGCGTCGCCGACGCGCGCATCACCTATTCGGGCAGCGGCGAGATCGCCGTGGCCAGCCGCCAGGGCTGGCTCCAGCGCTTCTTCACCGCGCTCAGTCCCTTTTAAGGATACTCCATGCGCTTCGTTCGCCAGCTGCTGATCCTCCTCGCCGCCATCGCCGTCACGGCGCCGGCGCAGGCGGAGCGCATCAAGGACATCGGCGCCTTCCAGGGGCTGCGCGCCAACCAGCTGACCGGCTACGGCATCGTCGTCGGCCTGGCCGGCACCGGCGACGACAGCCTCGACTATGCGACGCAGGGGTTGAAGGGCGTCACCTCGCGCTTCGGGCTGACCCTGCCGCCGGGGGTGAACCCCGCGGTGAAGAACGCCGCCGCGGTGATGATCACCGCCGAGCTGCCGCCCTTCGCCAAGCCCGGCCAGCGCCTCGACGTCACCGTCTCGGCGATGGGCAAGGCGAAGTCGCTGCGCGGCGGCACCCTCATCATGAGCCCGCTGCGCGGCGCCGACGGGCAGATCTATGCGATGGCGCAGGGCAACCTCGCGGTCGGCGGCCTTGGCATCGAGGCGGCGGACGGCTCCAACGTTTCGGTCAACATCCCGTCCGCCGGCCGCATCCCGGGCGGCGCCTCGGTCGAGCGTGAGGTCGAAGCCGGCTTCGCCACCACGCCGCACCTGATGTTCAACCTCGCCGACGCCGACCTCACCACCGCGCGCCGCGTCGCGCAGGCGATCGACAGCGCCATGGGCGGCGGCACCGCGCAGGCGATCGACGCCGTGTCGATCCGCATCCAGGCCGCCCCCGGCGCCGAGACGCGAACCGCGCTGATGAGCATTATCGAGAATTTGAGCGTCGAACCGGCGGCGGCACCTGCCCGCGTCATCGTCAACGCGCGCACCGGCACCGTCGTCATCAACGGACAGGTCCGCATCGCACCCGCCGCGGTCAGCCACGGCAAGCTCACCGTCTCCGTCACCGAACGCCCGCAAGTCGTTCAGCCGGAGCCCTTTTCGCGCGGCCAGACCGCGATGGAGCAGCGCAGCTCGATCGACGTGCAGGAAGAGGCGCGGCCGATGTTCGCCTTTGCTCCCGGCGCCTCGCTCGGCGAGATCGTCAAGGCGGTGAACGCCATCGGCGCCACCCCGTCCGACCTCGTCGCCATCCTGGAGGCGCTGAAGCAGGCGGGCGCGATGAAGGCGGAGCTCGTCGTCCTGTGATCGGCAAGCTCGCTCCTGTCGCCGGCGCGACGCCTGGCAAGCCCGAGGACAAGCAGCGCGCCAAGCTGGTCGAGGCCGCCAAGGCGTTCGAGGCGGTGTTCGTGCGCCAGATGATCGGGTCGATGCGGCAGGCGAAGCTCGCCGACGACATCTTCGGCAGCCCGTCCACCGACCAGTTCCGCGAAATGCAGGACGCGCAGTTCGCCGACGAGATGGCGAACAAGGGCGGGCTCGGCGTTGCCGAAATGTTAATAAAGCAGTTCGATAAGCAGGTCGGAAAATGAGCGACCTTCTCTCCATCGGCCTGAGCGGCGTTTCCGCCTATCGCACCGCGCTCGCCGCGGTCGGCGACAACGTCGCCAATGCCGAGGTGGAGGGCTACTCGCGCCGGTCGGTTCGCCTGACCGAAGCCGGCATCATCGGCGACGAGGCGATCGGCCAGCCGGCCGGGCTGCGCTTCACCGGCGTCAAGGCGACTTCGGTCGACCGCGCGTGGGACGATTTTCAGGCGGCGGAATCGCGCCTGTCGGCGTCGGCCGACGGCCGCGCCAGCACCCGCGCTTATTGGCTCGGCCAGGTCGAGAGCAAGCTTGGCTTTGGCGAGCTGAGCGTCGGCAGCCGGGTCGGCGCCTTCTTCAACAGCGCCACCGCGCTCGCCGCCAATCCCAAGGACACGCTCGGCCGTGCCGCGATGCTGTCGTCGCTGAATGACGCAGCGACGACGATCCGCACTACGGCCGAAGGGCTGAAGTCGGCCGCGGCGGGCATCCAGGCTTCGGCAACGCGCGAGGTCGATGTGCTGAATGGCGACCTCGAGGCGCTGTCGCGGATGAACGTCGCGCTGCTGCAGGGCCGCCCGGGCAGCAGCAGCTACGCCTCCGCGCAGGACGAGCGCGACCGCATCATCGACCGCATCGCGCAGCAGGTCGACGTGAAGGTCGAGCTGGGCAGCGACGGCACCGCCACGCTGAAGCTGGCCGGCGCGTCGAACGTCACCCTGCTCGACCCGGCGGGGCGTGGCCTTGTCGTCGTCAACGCCGCGGCCGACGGGCGGCTGTCGCTGTCGATCGCGCGCGGCGACAATCTCGATCCGCTGCCGGTGAGCGGCGGCAAGCTCGCCGGCCTCGTCGACGTGTCCAGCTCGACCGCCGCCAAGCGCGGCGAGCTCGATGCGCTGGCGACGAAGCTGGTCGCCGACATCAACACATGGTCCGCCGCCGGCCGCGATCTCGCGGGCAATCCGGGCGGGCCGATGCTGGCGATCACCGCGGGCGCGATCTCGCTGCAGGTGGTGATGACCGACCCGTCGGCGGTCGCCGCCGCGTCATCGACCAGCGACAATGGCAATCTTCTCGACATCAACTCGCTGCGCGGCACCGACGGCGTCGAGGCGAAATGGGCGGCGCTGGTCGCCGGCTCGTCGCAGGCGACGGCGTCGGCGAAGTCGGAATCTGCCGCCGCCGCGACCAAGCGCGACCAGGCCTTCGCCGCCCGCGACGAGACCTCGGGCATCGACCTCGACCGCGAGGCTGCCGAACTGCTGCGCTTCCAGCAGGCGTACGGCGCCAGCACGCGCATCATCCAGGTGGCGCGCGAAACGCTCCAGTCCATCCTCGACCTGTTCTGAAGGCCCGCGCCATGATCAGCGCCACCCGCTATCGCCTCACCGCCGAGATCAACCGCCAGGTGAAGCTCGGCAACGAAATCGCCCGCACGCAGGTCGAGATCTCGACCGGCAAGCGCATCCTCGCGCCGTCGGACGACCCGACCGGCGCGGCGCTCGTCTCCGAGTTGGCGCGCACGCAGGCCGAGGAAGCGACCTGGCTGCGCAATCTCGGCACCGCGCGCACGCTTTCCGATCGCGCCGACACCGCGCTCACCTCGGTGGCGAACAACCTCGACCGCGCCAACGAGCTGCTGATCTCCGCCGCCTCGGGCACGCTGTCCGCCGAGAACCGCGCGACCATCGCCGCCGAGCTGAAGGCGATCGCCGAGGATATCGCCAGCCTCGCCGACACGCGCGACGCACTGGGCGGTGAGCTGTTCCGCACCGGATCGCCGCTCGAAATCCCGGTCATCGCCGGCGGCACCATCGTTCCCGTCGCGTCGCGCGCCGAAGTGTTCGGCGGGGTGCCCGCCTCGGGCGGGCCGACCGACATCGTCACCATCCTCAACAATGCTGCCGCGGCGATCGTCGATCCCGACCCCGCCGCGCGCAAGGCGGGCACCGACACCGCGCTGACCGACCTGCCGATCGCCATCGATCACATCACCAGCGCCCGCGGCGAGCTCGGCGCGCGCGCCAACCGCATCGAGCGGCTTACCGAGCAGCTCGAAACCTCGGCGATCGAGCTCGAAGACCAGCGCGGCGAGATCGAGGGCGTCGATTTGACCGAGGCGATCGCCAAGCTGCAGGCCAAGCAGGTCAGCCTGCAGGCCGCGCAGATGGTGCTCGCGCAGACCGGCAAGACCTCGCTGTTCGACCTGATCCGCTAAACTTCACGCCAACGCCGCCGTTCTGCCGCCCTGGGAACGGGCCGCTATCGTCGCGCCCCCGGCAAGCGCTAACGCTCGCTTAACCATCATAAATTTTCATCTAAAGCTCGGCCGCCAGCCGCCGTTACTGAACTCGACCTGGGGGATTCTCGTCCCTTTCGCCTCTGGCCAGTGGAGTTCTGTTATGTTTGCCGCCATCGGCCTCGCCGTCCTGCTGATCATGGTTTTCGGCGGCTTCATGATCACGGGCGGCGACATTACGCCGGTGCTTCACGCTGTGCCGCACGAGATGATGATCATCGGCGGCGCGGCCGTCGGTGCGACCATCGCCGGCAACTCGATGCCGCAGTTGAAGGCGCTGGGGTCGGCGTTCGGCAAGGTCTTCAAGGGACCGACCTACCAGAAGAAGGATTTCCTCGACCTCATCTTCCTCGTCTCGCGGCTGATGAAGATGATGCGCGCCGACGGCCCCGTCGCGGTCGAGCCGCACATCGAGGACCCGAAGAGCAGCGCGATCTTCGCCGAATATCCGCAGCTGCTGAAGGACCCGACGCTGATCCACCTGATCTGCGACTCCTTGCGCCTCGTCGTCATCTCGTCGGGCAACCTCGACGCGCACGCGGTCGAGGACGTCATGGATAACGCCCTGAAGACGCATCATCACGAATCGATGCAGCCGGCCGACGCGATGCAGACGCTCGCCGACGCCCTGCCCGCGCTCGGCATCGTTGCCGCCGTGCTCGGCGTCGTGAAGACGATGGGCGCCATCGACCAGCCGCCGGCGATCCTCGGCGCGATGATCGGCTCGGCGCTGGTCGGCACCTTCCTCGGCGTGCTGCTCGCCTATGGCATCGTCGCGCCCTTCGCCAACCGCGCGAAGCAGGTGATCGAGGAGGACGGCGCGATCTACCAGGTGGCCAAGCAGATCATCATCGCGTCGCTGCACGGCCATCCGCTGCCGCTGGTCATCGAAGCCGCGCGCTCGGGTATCTCGCACCTGAAGCAGCCGAGCTTCGCCGAAGTGTTCGACGGCGTGCGGGGCCGATAAGCCATGGCCTCCGCAGCAGCCGGCAAGCGCGGCCACAACGAGCCGCCGCGCCCGATCATCGTCAAGAAGATCATCCAGGCCGCGCATGGCGGCCATCACGGCGGCGCGTGGAAGGTCGCCTATGCCGACTTCGTGACGGCGATGATGGCCTTCTTCATGCTGATGTGGCTGCTGTCGATCACCGACCAGCAGAAGCGCCGCGGTCTCGCCGAATATTTCACGCCGTCGCTGATGGAGCTGAAGAAGGACAGCGCGGGTTCCGACGGCATCATGGGCGGCCGGGCCAACATGGACGGTCGCGCCTCGGCCGGCGGCGTCTCCAGCATGGAACTGCCGGCGATCGGCGGGCCGCAGAGCGACCTGAAGCAGAAGGACCGCGCGCAGTTCGCCAAGCTGAAGAAAGTGCTGTCCGACCAGATGAATCAGTCGCCCGAGCTGCGGAAGCTGACGACGCACGTCCGCTTTTCCGAGACGGTCGAGGGCCTGCGCATCGATCTCGTCGACGAGGCCGACTTCTCGATGTTCGGCATCGCCACCGCGCAACTGAACCCGGCGGCGAAGAAGCTGATCGATGAGGTGTCGCGGGTCATCGCCGCCGTGCCGAACGAGGTGATCGTCCGCGGCCACACCGATGCGCGCCCCTATGCGCCGGGCCAGGCGATGAACAACTGGACCTTGTCCACCGCCCGCGCCGAGGCGACACGCGCCGCGCTGGTCAGCGCCGGGCTCGGCATGAACCGCTTCGCGCGCATCGAGGGCGTCGCCGACCGCGAGCCGTTCATCAAGAAGGACGTGCTCGACCCGCGCAACCGCCGCATGTCGGTCGTGCTCGCCTGGAGCAAGGCTTAGGGGAGGAGGCAGGCGATATCGCCGCTGCCGAGCTTCGGCAGGGCGCCGGCAATGTCGCCTGCCTTCAACGCCGTCGCGGCCTCGATCAGCCCGTCATAGGCGCGGCGCTGCAGCCCGCCGCCGAGGCTGACGCGGCGGACGCCGGCTTCGGCCAGCGCCGCCAGCGGCACCGGGCCGGTGCCGGGGCCGACGACGACGTTGACCGGCTTCGGCGATACCGCCTTCACGACCGCGCGGATGGCGTCGAGATCGGGCAGGCCGGGCGCGAACAGCACGTCGGCGCCCGCCTCGGCGAAGGCGACGAGCCGACGGATCGTCTCGTCGAGATCGCGCGGGCCCTTCAGCAGATTGTCGGTGCGGCCGGTCAGCAGGATGCGGCCCTTGGCAGCCTTGGCCGCTGCCTTCACCCGCGCCACCGCGGCCTCGAAACCGTGCAGCGGATCGGCGGGGTTGGCGGTGGTATCCTCGATGCCCAGCCCGGCGAGACCGCCGGCGATGGCGGCCTCGACGGTCGCCACGCAATCCTCGGGGGATGAACCGAAGCCGTCTTCGAGGTCGCCGTTGACCGGCAGATCGGTGAGGTCGCCGATCAGCGCGGCGTTGGCCACCGCCTCCTCACGCGACACCGCGTGCGACCCGTCCTGACGGCCGAGCGCGAAGGCGATGGCGATCGACGACGACGCCAGCGCCTCGAACCCCGCCTGCTTCATCAGCACGGCGGAGCCGCCATCCCAGACGTTGGGCATGATGAAGGCGCCGGGACGGGCGTGCAGCGCCTTGAAACGTTCGTAGCGATCCGCCTGCCCCATCGCCTTGTCCTTCCCTGTCAGGCCGCCTTTCGCTGCGGCAGATAGCTGACGATCTCATACTCGATCCCGTCGGGGTCGAGGAAATAGAAGCGGCGGCCCGGATCATAGTCGCCGTGGTTGAACGGCTCCAGTCCGGCGGCGGCGACCTTCGCCTCGACCGCGTCGAGATCGTCGACCAGCACGCCGATGTGGTTGAGCGGCCGGCCTTTGAGGAAATCATCGTCGTTGGCGGTACCGGGCGGCGTGTAGAGCGCGACATAATCCTCTTCCGATCCGACGTGGATCGACCGGCCGCCGTCGCGCGCCGGCCCTTCCCAGCGGACGTGCCAGCCGAAAATGTCCTGCATCAGCTTCGCGGCGCGGGCGCCGTCGCGGACGGTGATGTTCACATGCTCGATACGCGGGGAATTCATCGTCTCTCCTCTCGGGTTGGCGGCACCGGAGCGCCGTGGTTGCCGAGTCGTACGACCTCAAGCTAAGTTGAGGTCAAGATTTGAATCGAGAGATTGCGCCATGTCCGCCCCTGCCCTGCTGACCATCGGCGAACTCGCCCGCCGCACCGGGCTCTCCGTCTCGGCGATCCGCTTCTATGAGGCGCGCGGGCTGGTCAGTCCGATCCGCACCGGCGGCAACCAGCGGCGCTTCCTGCGATCGGATATCCGCCGGCTGTCGTTCGCGCTGATCGCACAGCAGCTGGGGCTGACGCTCGGCGAGATCGAGGCGGAGCTGGCGACGCTGCCCCACGGTCGTGCCCCGACGCAGGCCGACTGGGCGAAGATCAGCGCACGGGTGCGCGGCGCGATCGACACGCGCATCGCCATGCTGGAGCGGACGCGCGAGTTGCTCGGCACCTGCATCGGCTGCGGCTGCCTGTCGCTCACCAACTGCGCGCTCTACAATCCGGGCGACCGCGCGGCACGCGGCGGCACCGGCCCGCGTTTCCTGATGGGCAACCGCGCCGCCGACTTCGGGCCGGTACCGGAAAGCTGAGGAGATTTGCATGACCGCCATCGAGCCGGCCCGCCCCGCGAACATCGCGCTGCTCGTCGATGCCGATAACGCCTCGCCCGCGACGCTCGACAATGTGCTGACCGTCCTTGCCGAGCTCGGCACCGTCAACATCCGCCGCGTCTACGGCAACTGGAACAAGGCGTCGCTGCGCGGCTGGTCGGCGCTGACCCACCAATACGCGCTGGAGCCGCACCAACAATTCGACGTCACCAAGGGCAAGAACGCCACCGACATGAAAATGACGATCGACGCGATGGACCTGCTGTTCGGCGGGCGTGTGGCGGGGTTCGGCATCATGTCGTCGGACAGCGATTTCGCGCCGCTCGCCATGCGGCTGCGGCAGGACGGGGTGCCGGTCTACGGCTTCGGCACGGCAAGGACGCCGCAATCGTTCCGCCAGGCCTGCACGCGGTTCATCGACGTGGAGGCGTTGCAGTCGGCACCCGAGGTCACGCCCGCACCGGTCGAGGCCGTGCCGCCCGCCCCCGGCACCAAGCCTGCCGTCGATGCCGAGGTGATCAAGCTGCTCGCCGAAGCACTCTCCGCGTCGAAGCGCGACGAGAAGGGCTTTGCCAGCCTGTCCGAGGTCGGCCAGCGCGCGGGCAACCGGTCATCGTTCGATGCGCGCAGCTATGGCTTCCAGCGGCTGTCCGACCTGATCGAATCGATCCCCAACTTCGCGACCGAGCGGCGCGAGGGCGGGCGGATGTATGTTAAGCGGCTGCGCTAGGGCTTCGCGGTCGCGTCCCAGGCGGCGACTTTCGCCTTCGCCTCGCTGAGCATCGTGTCGAGCGCCGCGCGCTCGTAGACGCGGCCTTCCTTCAGCACGGCGTGGACGCTGCGCGTCGCAGCGATGTCCTGAAGCGGGTTGCGGTCGAGGAGCAGGATGTCGGCGGCCTTGCCCTTGGCGATGGCGCCGTAGCGCGCATCCTTGCCGAACCAGGCCGGGCCGGTGCGCGTCGCGGAATCGAGCGCCTGCGCCGGCGTCAGGCCGAGGCGGACGAACAGCGCCAGCTCGTCGTGCAGCCCCTGCCCCGGATAGTTGAACGAGTTGAGGAAGCCGGCGTCGGTGCCGGCCATGATCGGCACGCCCGCCGCCTGCAGCATCGGCAGCACCGCGGCGATGCGGTCGAAGCGGGCGTGGCGGTCGGCGATGGCGGCGGCATCGGCCTGCGCGGCGCGCTGGATGCGCCATTCATAGGTCTTGCGCAGGCCGGGGCCGATATAGGCGAGGAACGGGTCCTTCGAATGATCCTCGCTGTCGAGCCAGGCGATGATGCGGCTGCCGTTGAGCGTCGGCGTCACCGCGAGGCCCTGTTTGGCGTAGCGGCGATAGGCAGCGATAGCGGTGGCCTTGTCGAACGAGGCGTCGATGCGCCGGTTGGCCTCGGCGCGGTCGATGCGGCCGGCGGCGAAGTCGGCGGCGGCGGCGGGCTCGTCGGCGGCGCCGGCGCGATAGGCATATTCGAGATGCTCAATCGAACTGAGCCCGGCAGCGACCGCCTGATCGACGGTGATCGCCAGCGGGATATGGCCCGAGCTGTTAAGGCCGAGCGCCTTGGCGCGGTTGACGGCGTAGAGGAACAGCCTCGGGTCGAGCGTGCTGTCGGTGATCTTCACGAAGTCGGCGCGCGCGGCCTTCAGCTGTGCCAGCGCCTTGTCGGTATCGGCTTCGGAGCCGACCTCGATGGTGCCCTTCCACATCGGCTTCAGCCCTTCGAGCTTCGGCCCAGAGGTAAGCAGGGTCGGGCCGAGCAGGTCGCCGCGCGCGATCTCGTCGCGCCAGGCCAGCACCTCCTGTGCGAGATCGCCGGCACAATCGCGCACCGTGGTGATGCCGTAGGCGAGGTAGAGCGGCAGCAGCGCGCGGTTCTCGGCGATCAGTTCCCGCCCGCCGCCGAAGTGGACGTGCATGTCCCAGAGGCCGGGCATCACGAAGCGGTTGGCGGCGTCAACAGTGCGCTTCGCGGTCCAGCGCCGCGCGATGGCGGCATCGGCGCCGACCGCGACGATATCGTCGCCACGAATGACGATGGCGCGCCCGGGTTCGGTACGACCTTTCGCCACGTCAACGATCGTCGCGTGGCGGATGATGACATCCGCCGTCTGCGGCGCGGCGGTGGCTGCCGTCGCAACGATAAGCGCGAGCAGCGCGGTGCAGAGCCGAATGAACATGGGCAACCTCCGTTCGCCGTCGAATAGGCCGAAATGCGTGGTTCGCAAGGCTCGACGCTCCGCTGAGGCCACGTTATGAGGGCCTATCGGGGCGGTGCCGGATTCGGCGAGCCGCGGGCGGGTGTAGCTCAATGGTAGAGCAGAAGCTTCCCAAGCTTACGACGAGGGTTCGATTCCCTTCACCCGCTCCACTCCCCTGAAAATTCATCGCAAATCAGCCGTTTGACGGCCTTTCGCTTCCGTGAGAGCATCCTTGCCGGGTTGGGAGACGGATGATGGCGAAGCGCTTCCTTTCGGCCGCCGCAGCTTTTGGCGCACTGCTGCTGCTCGGCGCGGCGCAGACGGCGCCGGGTGACGAGGAGATCACCGTCAAAGGCCAGCGGCTGACGCCGGCGCAGGCGCGCGAGCGGGCCATCGCTTATGTCCACGCCACCGGCATCGTCGCCGGCAAGGAGGCGGTGGCGCGCTGGGTCGACAAGGTCTGTCCGCGCATCATCGGCCTGTCGGCGGAGCATGCCGCCGTCGTCGAGGCCCGTTTCCGCAGCATCGCCGGGTCGGTCGGCGCGCCGCTCGCGGCCAAGGGTTGCGCGGCGAACGTCACGATCAATTTCGTCGGCGACGGGCGCGCCTTCACCAAGAACATTGCCGTTCGCGACGGCCGCCGCCTGGGCGAAGTGCCCTATGCGCGACGCGCGGCGCTGATAAACGGCGAGGCGCCGATCCGCTGGTGGTATCTGACCGAGCTGCGCAGCCGCGACGGCAAGCGCATGTTCGGCATGGACCCGTCCTTCGTCGCCGCCGACGGCCAGGCGGCCGGGCAGGCGCTGCCGAACAATGGCGAGAGCAGCATGATGACGCAGTACAGCTCCAGCCATGTCAGCACGCAGATTAACCGCACGCTGGTGAGCGCGACGGTGGTGGTCGACACCAACCGGGCGACCGGCGCGACGCTCGACGCGGTCGCCGCGCACGCCGCCTATGTGGCGCTCGCGGAAATCCAGGCGCTCGATGAACCGCTCGACGGATCGATCCTCGGGCTGTTCGGTGACGCGCCGCCGCGCGGGCTGACCAAGCTCGACGAGGCGTTCCTGCGCGAACTCTATGCGCTGCCGCTCGACCGCAAGGCGCGCCAGCAGCGCACGCGGCTGGTGCGCGCGCTGCAGGCGCAAACGACGACCTTCTAGGCGGGGCTGGACAGCTTCATCAGCACCAGCCCGCCGACGATCATCAGCGCGGCCGCGATGCGCAGCGGGTTGGCGGATTCACCGAGCACCAAGATGCCGACGATGAATGCGCCGACGGCCCCGATGCCGGTCCATACCGTATAGGCGGTGCCGAGCGGCAAGCTACGCATCGACCAGGCGAGCAGCGCGAAGCTGACACCCATCGCCGACAGGGTGATGACCGACGGCCAAAGCCGGGTAAAGCCTTCCGACTGCTTCATCGAAAAGGCCCAGAGAATTTCGAGCAAGCCGGCGATAACGAGCGATATCCACGCCATAGCAGCCTCCTGTTGAGGGTCTGAACTCACCAAGAATGGCATTCGGGATGGCGAGAGGCTGACTGGCGAGGAGAGGTCGCGCAGGCGGGCCTAAAGGCCCCCGGCAAGCGGCGTCGACGACGCCAGTCAGCCTCTCGCTACCACGCTTCGCGCGGCGTGAGGAAGGCCATGGCCACGCGCCAGCCGCAGACCAGCTAGCTTTAGCTAGCTGGTCTGCGCGACCTTACTTGCCATGGCCTTCCTGACGCCGTCCCGAACGCCATTCTTGGTGAGTTCAGACCCTCTAGCTGCCGGGCCGTCCCGGACCTGTACCCATGACTGGGGGAGGACGTGGCCTCGCGCCGCCGATCTAGGTCGGGCGCGCGAGGTGTTCAAGCCTTAGCGTTCGACGCTTTCCTCGAGCTGCTTTGCCGCTTCCTTCGCCTCGTCGCGGACCTGCTTGGCGCGCTCCTCGAAGCGGTCGGCCTGCGCTTCCAGCTTTTCGGCGTCGAGGTCGGCCTTGTCGCGCAGCGCGTCGGCCTTGGCTTCGACGGCAGCCTCGGCGGATTCGCGGGCGGCGTCGAGCCGGGCGCCCATGCGCTCGGCGGGCCCCTGGCCGACAACGGCCGCCTCGCCATTCTTGGCGTCCGTTACTTCGCCGGCGTTTTCGGCGGTGCCGTCGCAGGCGGCGAGCAGCGCGGCGGCGCTCAGCAGGATGAGATGACGCATCGGGACCTCCATTTGCTTTGGGAGGTCAACGCGATGAGGCGCGTTCGGTTCAGGGGTGCGTCAGGGTCACCTGCACGACGTCGATGCCGCCCGAGCGGAAGCCGCCCTCGCAATACATCAGGTAGAAGCGCCAGATCTTGTCGAAACGCGCGTCGAAGCCGGGCGGCAGACGCCCTTCGGTGCGGGCGGCGTCATAGCGGTCGCGCCATTCGTGAAGCGTGCGCGCATAGTCCTGGCCATAGGCGTCGGCGCCGTCCCAGCGCAGGCCGGCGGCTTCCGCGGCGGCGCGCAGCCGCGGTTCGCTCGGCAGCATGCCGCCGGGGAAAATGTAGGTCTGGATGAAATCGGAGCCGAGGCGATAGTCCTCGAAGATATCCTCGTCGATGGTGATGACCTGCAGCGCGGCGCGGCCGCCGGGCTTCAGGACGCGGCGGACGGTGTCCATGTACGGGCGCCAGTAGCGCTCCCCGACCGCCTCGAACATTTCGACCGAGGCGACGTGATCGAACTGGCCCTTCACGTCGCGATAGTCGCAGAGCTGGAAGTCGACCTTGTCGCTGAGCCCGGCCTTGGCGATGCGCGCCTCGGCATAGGCGAGCTGTTCGGCGCTGAGCGTCAGGCCGGTGACGCGCGCGCCATATTCGGCCGCGGCGATCTCGGCGAGGCTACCCCAGCCGCAGCCGATCTCGAGGAGATGGTCGCCGGGTTTCAAGTCCAGCCGGTCGAGCAGCACCCGCACCTTGCGCCGCTGCGCCGCCGCCAGATCGTCGCCCTCGGCATAGACGGCCGACGAGTAGGTCATCGTCTCGTCGAGCCAGGCGGCGTAGAAATCATTGCCGAGATCATAGTGGAAGGAGATGTTGCGACGGCTGCCCTCCCGCGTGTTCTCCTGCAGCCCGCGCAGCCGCTTGTTGAGCCAGCGCAGCAGCGGGTGGCCGCGGTCGGTGGCGCCGAGCGCATGGCGGTTGAGCATGAACAGCCAGGTGATCTGCGTCGGGTCCGCGCTGTCCCAGTCGCCGTCGAAATAGCTGCGCGCGAAGCCGGCCGAGCCGCCGGTGATGACGCGGATCAGCGGCATCCAGTTGCGCAGGGTGATTTCGGCATGCGGGCCGGGCGCGCGACCGCCGAGGCGGCGGGTGCGGCCGTCGGGAAGCGTGGCGTCCATCGTACCGGCGGCGAGGCCCTTGTCGATGCGGTCGAGCCCGCGTTCGAAACCGGGGGCGAGCAGCCGCGCCAGCAGGCCGCCGCCGAGCAGGAATCGCCCGTCGGCGCGAACCAGATGCTTGCCGCGATCGATGCCCGAAGCTTCCATTCGCCCCAATCCTCCCCCGTCCTCAATAATATGCCTGTGCAGTTACGCTTCCAAGCGCGCGTTTGGTGCAGGCGATCACGACTTTCCCACGCGCGACGAAGCCTTTATCTGGCGGGCGTCGCTTTTTCGGGGAGATGATTCATGCCGCGCATCGCCTATGTCGACGGGGCCTATGTGCCGCTGTCCGAAGCGGCGGTGTCGATCGAGGATCGCGGCTTCCAGTTCGCCGACGGCGTCTACGAGGTGGCCGCCGCGTTCGACGGCAAGCTGTTCGACTTCGAGGGCCACGCCGCGCGGCTGCGCCGCAACCTCGCCGAGCTGTCGATCGACGAGCCGATGTCAGCAAAAGCGCTGGAGCTGGTCGGCCGCAAGCTGCTGGCGAAGAACGGCGGCGGCACGGCCCTCCTGTATATTCAGGTGACGCGCGGCCAGGCGCGGCGCGACCACCCCTTCCCCGCCGTCTCGACGCCGACCCTGGTGATGACCGCGCGCGGCTATGATTATGCGCCGCGGGTGAAGCAGCAGCTAAACGGCGTCAAACTGCTGACGCAGCCCGATGAGCGCTGGGGCCGCTGCGATATCAAGTCGGTGGCCCTCCTCGCCAATGTGCTGGCCAAGCAGGCGGCACGGCAGGCCGGCGCGTTCGAGGCGGTGCTGGTCGAGGACGACGGCACCGTTACCGAAGGCGCCTCGACCAATATCTGGATCGTCGACCGCAACGGCATGATCGTCACGCACCCCGCCGGCCGCAAGATCCTGTCGGGCATCGTGCGCGATACGCTGATGCGATTGGCGAAGGCCGACGGCCTGAAGGTGGTCGAGCGCGCGTTCGACGTCGCAGAAATGAACGCGGCGGCGGAGGTGTTCGTCACCTCCACCACCGCATTGTGCATCGGGGTGTCGTCGATCGACGGCACGCCGGTCGGCTCAGGCACACCAGGGCCGGTCAGCCGCCGGCTGGGCGCCCTCGTCTGGGACGAGATCGCCCGTCAGACCGGTTACCGGCCGGCCGTGTAGGCGATCGGCTGCATCGGCAGGAAGTCGTCGAGCACGACCGACCCGGTCTCGCGCTCCTTCATGCGCTCGCGGATGCGCTTTTCCATTTCTTCCATGCGTTCGCGCGACTTCTTCAGGCTGTCGAGCATGCGCTCCTCACGGTCGCGCATGCCGCCGGCAAACGCCTTGCGGTCGGCGGCGGACAGCTTCTGATAGGCGGCAAGCATCGCGGCCTGCTGCCGCTCATGCTGCTTCACCACCAGGTCGCGCTCGGCGGCTTGTGCGCTGCGCACCGCCGAAACGTCGAGCCGGTCGGCTGCGATCAGCCCCAGCACCTTCTTGCGCGCGGCCTTCACCGCCTCGCGGTCCTGCGGCGTCACCTGCGGCTTCATCGCCTCGCGCAGGATGGCGCGGCCCTCTGGCGACATGCCCTCGAAACGGTCGCCGTGGAACTGCATGCCGGGCGAAAGGCGGCGAATCTGCATTTCCTTGGTCGGCGCGCCGGGCGCCGGCGGCGGGGTCTGCGCGAACAGCGGGGCGGCGACGACAAGCACAAGCGTCGCGGCGGCCACCTTCAGGGTGGAACGGATCATATCAGCGATTCCTCTTCGGGAGTCAGGGTGAACACGGTGCCGTACAGCGCCACGTCCTGCTCGACCTGGGCGAGCTGGATGGGCGCGGCGGCGGGCACCGACGACTGGGCGATCTGGGTGGCGGCGTCGGGGGCGGGATCGCTCCCCGGCGCTGGCAGGATCATCACCGCCGCGAACAGCGACGCGGCAATCGATCCGCCGAGAATGGCGGTGGGCAGCCAGCGGCGCGGCTGCGGAATAGCGGCCAGCGCGGCATCGGCCGCGGCGGTCGCCGCGACATCGCCCGTGTGAACCGTCGCCATCGCCCAGACGGCGAGTTCCCGGTCGAGCGACGCCGCGACGTCCTGTTCGGCGCGAAGCGCCTTGTCTTCGGCAATCAGCGCCAGCGCGGCGTCGCGCTCGGCGGGCGGCCAGCGGCCGGCATCCGCGCCATAGGCGGCGATGATCTCCTGTGCCCTGTTCCGGTCCATCACAATTACTCCTTTGTCCCGGCCAGCATTCCCGCGAGCTCCGTTCGGGCCCGCGCGAGCAATCCTTCAACAGCCTTCGGCGTCGTCTCCAGCGCCTCGGCAATCTCCGCCATCGTCGCGCCTTCCAGATGGAAGAGCGCGATGGCGGCCCGTTGGCGCGGATTGAGCCGCGCCATCGCCGCGTGCAGCCGCGCCGCGCGATCGTTCGCCTCCGCCGCCTCGTAGGGCGTCGCGTCGGGCGACGCCGCGTCGGCCGCCGCCTCGATCGGCGCCACCGCCTTGATCGAACGGCGCCGGTCGATGCAGGCGTTGACCACCACGCGGCGGAACCAGCCCTCGACCGAGCCGCGCTTCGGATCGAACCGCGACGCGCTCTGCCACAGCTTGACCAGCGCGGCCTGCACGGCGTCCTCGCCCTCGGCGCGATCGCCGAGAACCTTCGCCGCGAGGCGAATCGAGGGGCCGTAGAGCCGGCTGGTCAGGAGACGGAACGCCGTCCGGTCGCCATGAGCGATCCGCGCCATCAGCGCGTCGTCGGGCAGTTCGGGAGCTTCCATCGCCTTCAGCATATGCCGAGGTTTACGCGGGGGGCGAGCGCAATCCCCCGCGCGATGTGACGACGATGTTAAATGGCCTGACGCCGACGCTAGGCGGCGTGGCGAACCCTCACCGGGGCGCTCGTCAGCGAGCGCAGTTCGCCTGCTACCGGCAGCGTCACGCCGGGCGCGAGCCGGGCGAGCAGGCGACGCCGTTCGACCGGGCCGGGTACCGCCCAAGCAGCGGTCGGCGCGGCTTCGAAACCGAAGCGGCCATAATATTCGGGATCGCCGATCAGGATGATCACGCCGTGGCCGGCCGCATCGGCCTGCGCGAGCGATTCCGTCATCAACTGCTTGCCGAGACCGGTGCCCTGAAGATCGGGCGCGACGGCGACGGGGCCGAGCAAGGTCAGCGCATGCGCGCGCTCGCCGTCCCACAGCTCGCAGGGCCAATATTGGATCGAGCCGACGAGGCGGCCGCGCTCACGCCCGATCAGGCTGAGGTCGGCATAAGGCGTCACGCCCTGCCGCAGCTTGTAGGCGGTGCGCAAATGCCGGCCCGGTTCGAAGGCCGCGTCCAGCAGGAGATCGATGTCGGCGCTATCCGCAGCGCCGGCGGGGTGAAGATGCATCCTCGATGGGTCCGTTCGTTCTGAAGTTCCGACAGGCTGGACGGCCGTCAACCGCCCCCCGCCGCGCGTGCCTGCGCGGCGGTCAGCCTCGTCGCGAAATCCGAACGTCGAACATCAAGGGAAACCCCGTTTCCGAAAAGAGCGCCGCGTTTATCATGCAGTTGCCCCTCGTGCAAAAGCTATCGAAAGCCCGAGCCAGCCAAGCATGACATGCTGATGTTGCATGTAGGTGTAACCGGCCCCGCGACAAGGAGCGGCAGATGAAACTCTACGACATGGTGAAGGCGCCCAACCCGCGCCGGGTGCGTATCTTCCTCGCCGAGAAGGGTATCGAGGTCGAACGCGTCGAGGTCGACATTCCCGGTGGCGCCAACCTCGCCGATGATTATCTGGCGGTGAACCCGCGCGGGCTGGTGCCGACGCTGGTGCTCGACGACGGCACGCGCATCGACGAGTCGATCGCCATCTGCCGCTATATCGAAGCGCTGCACCCCGAGCCGAACCTGTTCGGCCTCAAGCCGCTGGAGGTGGCGCGGGTCGAGCAATGGCAGCGGCGCTGCGAGTTCGAGGGGCTGTTCAACATCGCCGCGGCGTTCCGCAATACCGCCGCCCCCTTCGCCAACCGCACGATGCCGGGGACCAGCCCGGCGTTCGGGCAGAACGCCGATCTGGCGGAGCGCGGGCGGGTGATGACCGGGCGCTTCTTCGATGCGCTGGAGGCGCGGCTTTCGGAGAGCAGGTTCTTAGCGGGCGATCGCTTCACGGTAGCGGACATCACCGGGATGGTGTCGGTCGATTTCGCCAAGTGGGTGCAGCTGCGGGTACCGGAGAGCCACGCGAATGTGCAGCGCTGGTATGGCGAGGTGGCGGGCCGGCCGAGCGCGCGGGCTTAGGGCCCTTCCCCGCTCCTCACACCGTCATACCGGCGAAAGCCGGTATCCAGACCGGCCGTCGACTGGATACCGGCTTTCGCCGGTATGACGGATGGTGGGTGTTGATGGGGAGAGGCTTCCCCCAAAAAGCAAACGGCCCGGCGGTGAGGCCGGGCCGTTCGGTTGGGCGGATACCGCGACCTTAGTGGAGGTCGGCGATCGCCTGATCCGTCAGCTTCTTCTTCGTCTTCGCGTCCGACTGCTCGGCGATCACGGTCGCGGCAGCGCCGGTCGCCGCATCGATGATCACGCCGCGCACCTTGGCGATGGCGGTGCGCTCAGCGGCGCCGATCTTCGCGTCCGCCGAGGTGCGGCGGCGGGCGATGAGCGCGGTGGCGTCGGCCTTCGCCTTGGCGACGAGGCCGTCGGCCTCGGTCTTCGCGGCGGCGAGGATCGCCTTGCTCTCGGCTTCGGCGCTGGCGAGCTGCGCCGCCATCTTCGCCTTCAGCGCCTCGGCTTCGGCACGCAGCGAGGCGGCTTCGTCGAGCGAGGCGCGGATCGTCGCGATCTGGCCATCGAGCGCCTTGCCGATGACGGCGGGCACGCGCTTCCAGAGCATGATGATGATGACCACCAGCATGGCGATCGCCACCCAGCCGGTCGCATCGAAACCGAGCGCCCGGTCGGCGCCGACCGGCACTTCTTCCTGCGCCGTCACGGTGGCGGCATCGGCCGGCGTGGTGGCCGGCAGCGCTGCATCCTGGGCGGGGCCGCGACCGGCAGCTTGTGCGGACATGCTCATGTTCTTCCTCAGGCTGCCTTGTCGACGGCAGCCGCCACGGTCGCCGGGTCGGCGGCCTTGCCGGTCAGACGCTCGACGATCTCGGCCGCAGCCGCGGTCGCCTGACCGCGCACGTCCTTCATCGCCGCCGCGACCTTCGCGTCGATGTCCGCCGTGACGGCGTTCATCTTGGCGTCGAGTTCGGCATCGGCCGCCGCGACCAGCTTCGCCACCTCCGCCGACACGTCGGCCTTGGCGCCCGCGACGGCCTTCACGGCCTGGTCACGCGCCGCCGCGACCCGCGCGGCATAGGTCGACTCGTCGGTGGTGGCCGCGTCGCGGGCCGCCTGCGCCGCCGCGAGATCGCCGGCGATCTTGGCGCTGCGCGCGTCAATGGTCGCCCCGACGTGCTTCACCGCACCCCGCGCAATGACGAAGTAGATGAGGCCGAAGACGATGAGCAACCAGAATGCCTGACTGGCATAGGTGGCCGCGATCTGTGCGAGCTGAGGCATGGATCGTCCAATTAGGGGCCGGGGCGCCGGGGCGCCCCAGCCTTCGATCAGAAGACGAAGAGGATGATCATCGCCACGACGAACGCCAGCAGGCCGAGAAGCTCGGCAGCGGCGAAGCCGATGAACAGACGGCCCTGCTGGCTGTCGGCAGCGGCCGGGTTGCGCAGCGCGCTCTCAAGGAACGAGCCGAAGACGTTACCAACGCCGAGGGCGGCGAGGCCGACGCCAATCGCGGCGAGACCGGCACCGATGAGCTTTGCAGTTGCTGCGTCCATGGAAGAACTCCTTTTGGGTATCTGATTTCGGTTAGTGAAGATTGACTGCGTCGTTCAGGTAGAGCGACGTCAGAAGCGCGAACACATAAGCCTGGATGGCGCACACCAGCAGCTCGAGCGCGGTGATGCCGAGCATCAGCGCGAAGGTCGCGCCGCCGATCAGGACACCCGCGCCGACGCCGGCGGCGGCGGCCTTGATGATGAAGCCGGCCAGCACCTTCAGCAGGATGTGGCCCGCGGTCATCGCCACGAACAGTCGCAGCGCGAGGCTGAACGGGCGGACGAGGAACGACACGAACTCGACCGGCACGATGATCGGCATCATCCACCACGGCGCGCCCTGCGGCACGAAGAGCGAGAAGAAGTGGAAGCCGTGACGGGCGAAGCCGACGATCAGCACGGTGCCGAACGACAGGATCGCGAGGATGCCGGTGACGGTCAGGTGGCTGGTGACGGTGAAGGGATGCACGCCGGGGACGATGCCGAAGGGCAGCATGCCGACGAGGTTCGCGACGAGGATGAACATGAACAGCGAGAAGATCAGGGGGACGAACTTCTTCCCCTCCGGCCCGATGTTCTGGCTGATCATCGATGCGATGAAATTATAGACGCCTTCGACAGCGACCTGCCAGCGGCCCGGCACCACCGCGCCGCGCATTCCGCCGAGCATGAAGATCCACAGCGTGCCGAGGACGATCAGCATCCACAGCGACGAATTGGTGAACGAAATGTCGTAGCCGGCCACGTCCAGTCGAGCGATCGGCTCGATCATGAACTGGTGCATCGGGTCGATTTTGCCTTCGGTCGCCACGATCTGCTCTGTCCTATGCGCCACCGGCGTCCGGATTATTGTCCGGACGCTTGGTCGAAAGCCGAATGATGCTCCTGAAGGCGGCTGCGATTCCGAGGAACATCACCACCAACAGACCTGCGGGACTGGTGCCGAACCAGCGGTCGATCAGCCAGCCGATCAACGCGCCGCCGGCAATGCCGCCGATCAGCAGGGCGATCACCTGGTTGCCGAGGCCATAGCCCTCAGCCGCCGAAGGATCCCGCACCTTCCCCTCACGCGCCGCCTGGCCGGCCTGCGCCGCCTTCAACCGCTCGTCGAGCCGGTCGAGACGGGCGCTGTCGTCCGCGTCGCTGTTCGGATCCTGCTGACCATTGACCGTGCCCAAGCAAAGGCTCCTTGCACCGCCACCCCGAAAGCGCGCGTTCTTTAGGAAAGCCCCCCTGGCAAGTCAACCATAGCGACACCGCGCTGCAGCATTGCGCCTGTAGGCTGGCGCCGCGTTTCGCGTCCGCCGGCGGGAGATCGCGGATCCTCCCGCCTCGCGCACAAGAAAAGGGCCGGCGCGGGCCGGCCCTTCTCCCATCGATTCAACGACGATCAGCGCTGCTGATTGTCGCGGCGGTGTTCGTCACCGCGCTTCTGATTCTCGTCGCGGCGCTCCGAATTGCCGGCCTCGAAATTCTGGCCGCCGTCCTGCTGCTGTTGCTGCTGGTCGTCGCGGCGCTCGTTCGGGCGCTGCTCGTTGCCGGCCTTGAAATTCGGATCGCGACGCTGTTCGTCCTGGCGCTGATTGTCAGCCATTGTTCGCTCCTGGGTTTCAATTGGCCCACCGCCAGAAGTTCAACCCGCAAAGCGGGACGACGTTCCGCGAAAGTACCCCGACTCAACGGGATAGTCTCATCTTCAGACCGCTTCGCCTCACTCGGCGGCGAGCAGCATTCCGGCGCGCTCCAGATCGACGGAGACGAGCTGGCTGACGCCGCGCTCGGCCATGGTCACGCCGAACAGCCGGTGCATGCGGCTCATGGTCACCGCATTGTGGGTGACGATGAGGAAGCGCGTGTCGGTCAGCTCGGTCATGCGGTCGAGCAGGTCGCAGAAGCGCTCGACATTGGCGTCGTCGAGCGGCGCGTCGACCTCGTCGAGCACGCAGATCGGCGCCGGGTTGGTGAGAAACACGCCGAAGATGAGCGCGACGGCGGTCAGCGCCTGTTCGCCGCCCGACAGCAGGGTCAGCGACTGCAATTTCTTGCCCGGCGGCTGCGCCATGATCTCCAGCCCCGCCTCCAGCGGGTCGTCCGATTCGATCAGCTCGAGATGCGCGGCGCCGCCGTTGAACAAGGTGGTGAACAGCTCGCGGAAATGGGTGTTCACCGCCTCGAACGCCGCAAGCAGCCGCACCCGCCCTTCGCGGTTGAGGCTGCCGATGCTGCCGCGCAGGCGGGCGATGGCGGTTTCGAGCTCGGCCCGCTCGCTTTCGGAGCTGGTGCGCGTCTCGTCGAGCTCGGCGAGCTCGGTTTCGGCGCGGAGGTTGACCGGGCCGATGCGTTCGCGGTCGAGCGTCAGCCGTTCCATCTCGACGGTCAGCGCCTCTGCAGCGGGGACGTCTTCCTCGTCGAAACCCAATTGGCCGGGAAGCAGCGGCGGCGGGCATTGGAAGCGCTCGCCGGCCAGCCGCGCGACCTCGATGCGGCGCAGCTCATGCTGCTCGGCGAGCGTCGCAAGGCGCGCGCGCTCCTCGCGGGCCTGCGCCTGCCGCTCGCTGGCGGTGCGCAGCTCGGCCTCGACACCGCGCAAGCCGGTCTCGGCGGCGGCCAGCGCGTCGGCGGCGGCGCGGCGGCCGGCTTCGGCGGCGTGGATGTCATCGGCGAGGCGCGCCTGCCGTTCGGCGATCTGCGCCGGACGCTCGGCGAGCCCGGCCAATTCCTCGGCGATGGCGCCCTGACGGGCATCGAGTTCGGCGCGTTGGGTGGCGCTGCCGGCGAGGCGGCGCTCCCAGCCGGCGCGCTCGCTGCCGACCGAACCGAGCCGCGCGACGTCGCCTTCGAGACCGCGCGACAGGCCGGCATGGTCGGCGCGGGCCGACGCCAGTGTGGCACGGCTGGTATCGACGGCGCGCCGAGCCTCGGCGGTGACGGCGCCGAGCGCGGTGACATCGGGCAGCTTGTCGCGATTGGCCTCGCCCTCGGCAACGCCGGCCTCGGCAGCAGCCAATTCCTCGCTGGCGCGCGCGAGGCCGTGCTCCAGCGATTCGAGGCGGCTGTTGCGGCGTTCGAGGGCGGCGGCGAGCTGCGCCAGCCGCGACCGGGCGGCCTCGCGGCGGCGCTCGGCCTGCGTGCGCGCCTCGCGGCCCGCGCGTTCGTCGGCCTGCGCGGCGTCGAAACGGGCGCGGGCGTCGTCGAGCTTGTTCTGCGATTCGCCGACACGCGCCTGTGCCGGCGGCAGCTGCGCCTCGATCTCGGCGAGACGATTGCGCTGGACCAGCCGCTCGGCAGCCGCCGCCGACTGCCCGCCGTGCGCGACGAAGCCGTCCCAGCGCCACAGGCGGCCGTCGCGGCTGACCAGCCGCTGGCCGACGGCGAGTTTTGATACGAGCGCGGGCGCGGCGTCGGTGTCGGCGACGCCAACCTGCGCGAGGCGCCGCGCCAGTTCGGGCGGCGCATCGACCTGCGCGGCAAGCGGGGTGACACTGGCGGGAAGCGCGGGATCGCCCTTCCCCGCTTCGGCGCCGGCCCAGGTCCGGCCGGTGGTCGCAGCACCAATGCCCGCCGACAGATCATCGCCGAGCGCGGCGGCGAGCGCCGCCTCATAGCCTGAGTTCACCCGGATCGAGTCGAGCGCGCTTTTGCCGCCGCCCGAGGCCGGCGTGGCGAGCATGCGGGCGAGCGCATCTCGTTCGGTGGACAGCGCCGCGGCCGCGGCGCGGGCTTCGGCGAGCAGGCGGGTGGCGTCGTCGCGGGCGGTTTCGGCTTCGATACGCGCCGCGTCGGCGGCTTCGATGCGCGCAGTGGCGGAGCCGATGGTCGCTTCGGCCTCGGCGAAGTCGGCTTCCGCTTCCTCGCGAGCCCCTTCCTCGCCGTCGTCGGCGCGCAGCGCATCTCGCTCGCGTTCGAGGCGGGCGACCTCGTCATGGGCGCGGCGCAGGCGGGCGGCGGCGGCGGCGAGCGCCGATTCGGCGGCGCGGTGCAGCGCCTGCGCTTCGGCCTGCGCCTCGATATGCGCGTTCAGCTCGCGCTCGTCCTGCGTCGCGGCGGTTTCGGCGGCGGCGACGCGCTGCGCGGCGATCTCCAGTCCCTCGCGCGCTTCGCCGATGCGCGTGTCGAGCGCAGCGGCCTCGGCGGCGAGCCGTTCGAGCGCGGCGCCGGCGTCCTCGGCGAGTCCCGCCTCACGATCGAGGTCGCGGGCGGTGGCGTTGCGGCTGGCGGCCAGTTCCTGCTGACGGCGCTCGACCTGCTGCAACTTGGCGATGAGCGACTGGCGTGCCTGATTGAGCGCCTGCAAGCCCGCCGCCGCTTCGGCCTCGGCCTGCCGCAGCCCCGGCAAGCCAGCCGCGGCCTCGGCCTGCGCCGCCGACAGGCGGGCAGCGTCGCGGGTGGCCTCGGTCACCTTGCCCTCGATCACGGTGGAGGCGCGCTTGGCATCCTCCGCCGCCTGCGCCGCTTCGCGCCAGCGCGCGAACAGGGTCTGCCCTTCGATGCGGCGGATACGGTCGGACAGCAGGCGGTATCGTTCTGCCTGTTTGGCCTGACGGCGCAGCGCGTTGGCCTGCGCTTCCATCGTCTGGAGCACGTCGTCGAGCCGCGAGAGATTGGCCTCGGCGGCGCGCAGCCGCTGTTCGGCATCCTTGCGGCGGACATGGAGGCCAGCGATGCCGGCGGCCTCCTCGAGCATTGCGCGCCGCTCCTGCGGCTTCGCGGCAATGATCGCGCCGATGCGGCCCTGGCTGACCAGCGCCGGCGAGTGCGCGCCGGTCGCTGCGTCGGCGAACAGCAGCTGCACGTCCTTCTGACGGACATCCTTGCCGTTGATCCGGTAGGCGGAGCCGAGGCCGCGCTCGATGCGGCGCGTCACCTCGATCTGGTCGCCGTCGTTGAACTGCGCCGGCGCGGTGCGGTCGTCGTTGTCGAGCTGCAGCGTGACGTCGGCGAAGTCGCGGCTGGGGCGCGACTGGGTGCCGGCGAAGATCACATCCTCCATGCCGCCGCCGCGCAGCGACTTGGGCGAGGATTCGCCCATCACCCAGCGGATGGCTTCGAGGAGGTTGGACTTGCCGCAGCCGTTGGGGCCGACCACGCCGGTCAGGCCGTCCTCGATCCGCAACTCGGTCGGATCGACGAACGACTTGAAGCCGGCGAGTCTTAGACGCTTGAAGCGCAAGGCGGCCCCGATTTTCCTACCGCTAGAGGGCGGCCTTGATCTTCGGTTCCAGCGCCGGCCAGCTCGACACGCCCTCCAGCGTCTCGCCGTTCAGCACGAAGGTCGGCGTACCGGTGAGGCCGTGCTTGTTGACGCCGTCGTTGCGAATCTTGCCGAGGAAATCGATCTGCTTGGTATCGGTCATGCACTGCTTCAGCTTGGCGCCGGGCAGGCCGCGGGCCGCGAAGAAGCTGTCGAGACCGGCAATGCGCAGCAGGCCGACGAGCTGGTCCGCCTGCGGCTGGCCCTCAAGCTCGGCGAGCTTCGCCTGGTTGTCGAACGCGGTCTGCATCCAGGTTTTCTGGGTGCGGAAGATATCGTCGGTGAGGCGGAAGAACGGCGCCGCGCCCTGGCAGCGCACCGCCAGCGACACCGGCGGGTCGAGCGGGCCGCCGAGCAGGAAGGTGCGCATCTCGTAGGAGACGTTGCCGGTGCGGATGTAATTCTCCAGCGGCACCTTCGAGGTGGCGTGGAAATCGGCGCAGTGCGAGCAGGACACCGAGGCGAACTCGATGATCTTCACCTTGGCGTCGGGGTTGCCCATCAGGAAGCCGCCGTCGGCGGTCGCGACGGTGGCCTGCGTCCAGTCCTTCGAGGCCACGGCGCCCGCCTTGGCAGCGCCGGCAGGCGCTTCGCCGGCAACGGCGTCCGACGGCGTGCTGCTGTCGCAGGCGGCGATCATCATGATGAGCGAGGCCGCGATGAGCGAACGCATCGGCCGACGGGCGGTGAACATGCTGGTCTTCCCCATTTGCCGCCCGCCGTGCGCGGGCGTGATCGAGCGGTTTATGCCGCTCCGGTTTCGGCTAGTCAAAGCGCGGCGGGCCCTTGGTGACGCCGATCTGGCGGGCGAGCGCCTCCAGCGAGCCGCGCAGGCCGGCATCGCCGATCGGTTTGAGCATGGCGGTGACCTCGGCGGAGAGCGGCTGAAGCTCGGGCTTCGCCTCGCGCTTCGGGCGCGGCGGCAGCTCGCCATGCTTCAAACTGACGCGCGTGACGGCGGCATAGCCGAAGAAGCGGTTCACCCGCTCGATCACCTGCGGCTCGACATGCTGAAGCATCGTCGCGAAGGGACCTGAGCAGAGGATAGTCAGCGTCCCGCCGCTGCGCTTGCCCGCCGGGAAGGATAGCGCGTCGGGCGCCGAGTGGCGGGCATAATCCTCGCCGACGATCTCCGGCCAGCGCGCGACGATCGCCGACTGGACGAAGCCGAAGCGGCGGAAGGCGGCGCGGCTGACACCGGGCACGATATCGGCGACGGAGCGAACCTGCCCCGTCCGTCCGCTGCCCGCCTTCTTGGTGCGGGCGCGTGCAATCTTGTCCGATTCCGCCATGCGCCGATTAATGCCATAGGCGGACGATGCCCGTCGACTCCGCGGCCCGCGAAATTCTTGCCTGGTACGATGCCAACGCTCGCGCGATGCCGTGGCGGCGGGCGCCGGGCGCCAATGTGCCGGTCGACCCCTACCGGGTGTGGCTGTCGGAGGTGATGCTCCAGCAGACGACGGTGGCGATGGCGACGCCCTATTTCGAGAAGTTCACCGGCATGTGGCCGACCGTCGAGGCGCTTGCGTCGGCCGAGGATGCGGCGGTGATGAGCGCCTGGGCGGGGCTCGGCTATTATGCCCGCGCCCGCAATCTCCTCGCCTGCGCGCGGGCGGTGGCCGAACGCGGCGGGTTTCCGGGGTCGGAGGCGGAGTTGCTGACCTTGCCGGGGGTCGGCCCCTACACCGCGGCGGCGGTGGCCTCGATCGCCTTCGATGAGGCCGCGCCGGTGGTCGACGGCAATGTCGAGCGGGTGATGTCGCGGCTGTTCGCGGTCGAGACACCGCTCCCCGCGGGTAAGCGCGAGTTGCGCGCCCATGCCGCGGCGCTGACCCCGACGATGAGGCCCGGCGACTATGCGCAGGCGGTGATGGACCTTGGCGCGACAATCTGCACGCCGAAGAAGCCGCGCTGTGGAGCTTGCCCATGGCAGGGCCGATGTGCGGCGTTCGCGGCGGGCAATCCGGAACGCTATCCGCTGAAGGCGCCCAGGGCGGCGCGGCCGACACGATACGGCACCGCGTGGTGGATCGAGGCGGAGGGGCATGTGCTGCTGGTGCGGCGGCCACCGAAGGGCCTGCTCGGCGGAATGGTGGCGTTGCCGGCGAGCGAGTTCGCGCTGGAGCGGGTGGAAGGTGGCGCGCCGGTCGAGGCGGCGTGGTCGCGGGTGCCGGAGCCGGTGCGGCATGCCTTCACGCATTTCGATCTGGTGCTCGATGTGGCCGCAGTTCGGTTGCCGCGCCGCCCCGACGTCGAGGGCGAATGGCATCCGATCGCGACGATCGATGCCGCCGGGCTCCCCACGCTCTTCCGCCGCGCCGCTGACGCCGCGATGACGCCGTGCCTCCTGTAGAATCGTCATCCCGCGAAGGCGGGGATCCATTCCCCGTGACGCCTGAGCGAATGGATCCCCGCCTGCGCGGGGATGACGATGTAGGTGTGGGACGCTACATGCGCCCCATGACCCATCCTGATCCCGTTCATGTCATCGGCGGCGGCCTCGCCGGTTCGGAAGCCGCGTGGCAGCTGGCCCGCGCTGGCGTTCCCGTCGTGCTCCACGAGATGCGCCCGGTGCGCGGTACCGATGCGCACCACACCGATGGTCTGGCCGAACTGGTGTGTTCGAACAGCTTCCGCTCCGACGACCCCAACAACAATGCCGTAGGCCTGTTGCACGAGGAGATGCGGCGGCTGGGGTCGCTGATCCTGTCGGCGGGCGATGCGGCGCGCGTGCCGGCGGGGTCGGCGCTCGCCGTTGATCGCGATGACTTTTCGGCGCGCGTGACCGCGGCGCTGGAGGCTGAGCCGCTGGTCGAGATTCGCCGCGAGCTGGTTGACGACCTGCCGCCGGCCGACTGGTCGAGCGTGATCGTTGCGACCGGGCCGCTGACCGCCGCGCCGCTGGCCGAGGCGATCCGGGCGTTCACCGGCGAGGACAGCCTCGCCTTCTTCGACGCCATCGCGCCGATCGTGCATTTCGACAGCGTCGACCAGGACATCGCCTGGTTCCAGAGCCGCTACGACAAACTTGGTCCGGGTGGGGGCGACGGCAAGGATTACATCAACTGCCCGCTCGACAAGGAGCAGTACGAAGCGTTCATCGACGCCCTGCTCGCCGCCGAGAAGACCGTGTTCAAGGAATGGGAGGCGAACACTCCCTATTTTGAAGGCTGCATGCCGATCGAGGTGATGGCCGAGCGCGGGCGCGACACCTTGCGCTTCGGGCCGATGAAGCCGGTTGGCCTGCGCGACCCGCGCACCGAGCGGCGGCCGTGGGCGGTCGTCCAGCTCCGCCAGGACAACAAGCTCGGCACGCTCTACAACATCGTCGGATTCCAGACGAAGCTGAAGCATGGCGAGCAGACGCGCATCTTCCGGATGATCCCCGGATTGGAGAACGCGCAGTTCGCCCGGCTGGGTGGCCTCCACCGCAACACCTTCATCAAGTCGCCGGTACTGCTCGACGCAAGCCTGCGCCTGCGCGCCGACACACGGCTGCGTTTCGCCGGGCAAATCACCGGGTGCGAGGGCTATGTAGAGAGCGCCGCGGTGGGCCTGCTCGCGGGCCGCTTCGCCGCCGCCGAGCGGCTGGGCGCCGAACCGTCGCTGCCGCCGGAGACGACCGCGCTCGGCGCGCTGCTCGGCCACATCACCAGCGGCGCGGAGGCGGACAGCTTCCAGCCGATGAACGTCAACTTCGGCCTGTTCCCGCCGCTGACCGAGAAGGTGCACAAGAGCCAGCGCAAGCAGACGATGGCGGCGCGCGCGCTGGCCGATCTGGATGCGTGGATCGGGCGGAAGGAAGCGGCGGAATAATCAGGCGTCGTCCGCTTCCGCCACCGGCGGGCAGGCCGCCTTCGGTTTGCGCTGCACCGCCGTGGTCGCGAACTCGGGCGCCGAGAGCCGGCCGCTGCGGTCGCCGTCGGCGCCCTTGAATTTGTCGATGGTCTTCACCGCATATTCGTCGAAATCGAGCCGGCCGTCGCCGTTGACGTCGAGCTTGGCGAAGGCGCGCTGGCGGGCGCGGAGATATTCGTCGCGGCTGACGGCGCCGTCCTTGTCGCGGTCGTAGCGGGCGAGGCGCTTTTCCTCGCGGCTCGGTTCGCGCTCATCGGCGGCGGGCGGGGCGGGAAGCGCGCCGCCATCGGGCGCGACCCGGAAAGACCCGTCGGGCGGCGGGGGCAACGCGGAGTCGTTATCGGCCGAAGCAAAGGCAACGAGCGCGCCGCCCATCAGGATTACCGCCGCACCGCCTGCCAGCCACCGGATCATCACGCCCTCCCCTGCGCTATCTCCCGCTGATTATGCTCCACAGCAAGCGCGCCTGTCGACCGGGTGACCCCCGGTGGCCGGGACGCCGGCCGGCGCGCAGGGCGGCGAGGTCGCGGCGGGCGAGCGCGGCGAGGCCGATGAGCGGTCGCGCCGTCGCGGCGGGGGCGAGCAGATCGGCTGCGCGGTTCAGCAGCGTCGCATCGACGTCGCTGCCCCGCCGCGCCGCTTCGACGAGCGCCCAGCCTTCGCCCAGCCGCTTCGCGTTCGCCGTGTCGCCGCCGAGCAAGGTTGCCGCTGCCTCGAACAACCGCGAGCGCGAGACGGCATAGGCCGCGAGGTCGCCTTCGAGCAGCGCCAGATAGGCATCCTCCAGCGGCTCGAGGCTGGCGCCGCTGATCCCGGCGGGCAGGATATGATCGGCGACGGCCGCGAGCACCGGCTGCGCGGGGCGCTTGCCGGCGTCGAGTCCCTCCAACTGCTCGCGCCACCACGCCAGCCTGATCTGGCCGAGCATCGGCTCGGTGGTGGTGCGCGCCACCTCGGCCATTTCGAGGTCGAGCGCGTGCAGTGCGAGCAGCCCGGTGCGCGCTGCCGGCGGCGCATAGAGCGACGCCAGATAGCGATCGAGGTCGCGTTCGCGCACCAGCGCGAAGACGGGGTCGGCGGTATCGGTCACGGGCGCGCCTTAGCGGCTAAACGGCGGAAAGGCGATGTTAACCGCGTCTCTCAATCTTTCCTTACCCGCGCCCGTGCCAAAGCTGCTGCGATGGGATGCTTGGGGCGTCCCCGGTAGATTGGAACGAGGATGGCGAACCGGCTTGGCGGTCGCTTTCGCGCCGCGCTCGGGCGGCTGCGGCAGGACACACGCGGCAATGTGATGCTGTTCATGGCGGCGGGCGTCATCCCTGTCACCGCCGCGGTCGGCGGCGGGGTCGACCTGACGCGCGCCTACATGGCGCAGGCGCGGCTGCAGCAGGCGGTCGATGCCGCGACTCTCGCCGGTCGCAAGGCGATGACCGACGGCCAGTTGGCGACCGCGGCGCCGGAGATCACCAAGTTCCTGCAGAACAACTATCCGGCGAACATGGCCGACGGCACCGGGCTCTCGGTCGCCGAGCCGATTTTCCAGTCGGAATCGATCGACGTCGATTCGGAGATCACCGAGCAGGGGGCGCTCTGCGTCACCGCCAGCACCTCGGTGCCGACCCTGGTGATGGGCGCGTTCGGCAAGCAGTCGATCGGCATTTCCGCCGATAGCTGCGCGCGCCGGTCGGGCACCAACATCGATGTGGTGCTGGTGCTCGACGTGACGGGATCGATGGCGGGATCGCGCCTCACCGCGCTGAAGACCGCGACCACCGACTTCCTCGAAACGCTCGACGATACGCGCACGCAGCTCGCGGTATCGGGCCTGCGCGTCCGCGTCGGCATCGTCCCCTATTCGCAGGCGGTGAACATCGGCCGGCTGCTGCACGAGGAGAACAGCGCCTATATCGCCACCAGCGGCGACTATTGGACCGATATCGGCACGCCCTACCGCCCGTGCACGAACGACAGCGATGACGACTGCAATTGGCGGAACCGCACCAGCGATGACAACGCGCGCGCCGTCGCGCTCGATCTGTCGAGCTTCATCACCAACGGCGGCGCCGCCGGCACGAGCTTCAACAATGCCTACGCCTGGAAGGGCTGCGTCGAGATGCGTCCCTCGATCAAGACGATCGGCTCCTCCACCAGCATCAGCTCGATCCCGGCCGGCGCCTGGGACATCATCGACGCCGCGCCGGGCGTCGTCGTCAACGGCGGCACCGCGCCGGCGTGGAAGCCCTATTTCTCGTCGCCGACCAAGAGCGAGAACCGCTTTGGCACCAGCCCGCGCACGACGCAGCCGACCGCCGCGCCGTGGAGCGCGATGAAGTGGGAGGTCGACGACCGGCCGACCTGGCGAACCACGCGAGCCTCGGCGACCACGACCGGCGCCAATCCCAATGCCAGCTGCCCCGCCGAGGCGAAGAAGCTCGGCGAGCATAGCGCGACGTCGTTGGCGAGCTATGTCAGCGGCCTCGTCGCCGAGGGCGGCACCCTGCACGACGTCGGCATGTACTGGGGCCTCGCGATGATCAGCCCGCAGGCGCCGTTCGTGAACGAGACCGAGTATCTGGCCGCCGGCCATACCGGATCGAAGCGCGATGTGAAGAAATACATCGTCTTCATGACCGACGGCGAGCTGGCGCCGCCCGGCACCTATTCGGCCTGGGGCAAGGAGAGCTGGGACAAGCGCATCCACAGCGACTCCGACAGCACCACCGAGCATCGCAAGCGCTTCCAGATGCTGTGCGAGGCGGGGAAGCAGCAGAACGTCAACATCTCGACGATCGCTTTCGGGGATTCGATGGGATCGAGCGATGCCACCGCGCTGCAGAACTGCGCCACCAACACCGACCAATATTACAAGGCGGCCAACTCCGCCGACCTGATCGCGGTGTTCCAGGTGATCGCTAACAACATCGGCTATCTGCGCCTGTCGGAATGAGCGGGCGCATACCCATCCTCCGCCGCCTGCGCCGCGACCAGCGCGGCGCGGCGGTCGTCGAGTTCGCCTTCATGGTGATGCCGATGCTGATGATGCTGCTCGGCGGCATCGAGCTCGGTTATCTCGCTTACTCGAAGACCGTGCTCGAAGGCGCGATCCGGCAGGCGTCGCACATGGCGGCGACCGGGCAATATTCCGCCGACGATATCGGCGACGAGGTGCGCGAACGGCTGGCGCGCATTGGGGCCGTCGATGACGATGTCGAGATCGTCACCCGCGCCTATGGCAGCTTCGAGGATGTGCAGAAGCCCGAGCCGCTGACCTCCGATGTCGAGCCGCTGGGTGGTGCGCCGGGGCGCGGCGACTGCTTCATCGATCTGAACGGCGACGGCCAGTGGAGCGAGGACGCCAGCCAGGCCGGCCTCGGCGCCTCGGAGGACATCGTCTATTTCGAGGTGACGGCGACCTATCCGCTGCTGTTCAAGATGATGGGCAAGCTGCTCGACGCGGACGAGGGACGGATGACGCTGGTCGCCAACGCGACGGTCAAGAACGAGCCGTTCGGTGACGAGCGCGAGCCGGCGGTCGAGCGATGCATCTCCTGAAGCGCCTCGCCCGGCTGCGCCGCGACAACCGCGGCGTCGCGATGCTGGAATTCGCGCTGATCGCGCCGGTGTTCGTGACGACCCTGCTGTTCGGGCTGGAGATCGTGATGTTCGCACTGGCGCATTCGCAGGTCAGCCGCGTCGCCAATTCCACCGCCGACTTGGCCGCGCGCTATCGCGCCAGCATCGACGAGGCCGACGTGCAGCAGCTGTTTCTCGGCGCGCGGCTGTCGGCGGAGGGCATCGACTTCGCCGAGCATGGCCGGCTGCTCTTGAGTTCGATCACCCGCAACCAGACCGCCAACGGCCACTGGATCCGCTGGCAACGCTGCGAGGGCGACCTCGACGAGGAAAGCGCGTTCGGCGAACAGGGCGACGGGCAGACCGGCACCGCCATCGAGACGGTGAACGGCATGGCGATCAACACCGGCGACAACATCATGGTCGCCGAAGCGGTGTTCGAATATCAGCCACTGATCTACCCCGACGCGCTGTTCGAGGAGATCTTCGGCGGGCGGAAGATCGTCTACACCTCGTCCTACATGGCGCGCGAGATCGCGCTGCCGACGATCACCAACACCACGGGTATTCCGGCGGCGGCGTGGCAGACCTTGGCGAACGACTGCCCGGCATCGAGCTGAGGACCTTCAGTCCCACAATCACCCGTCATCCTGACGAAGGTCAGGATCTCCCACCCCGTTCGCGCCCGCTCTCGATGAGATCCTGACTTTCGTCAGGATGACGGTGCGGAAGGAGGTTGCCGGGCGCAGCGATCTCCCCCGCGCCGCGCTCCCCCGAAAAAACGCGTCGCCCCGGCGAAGGCCGGGATCCACAACCGCGGTCGGCATGGATCCCGGCCTTCGCCGGGATAACGGAATGGTAGGGCTGAAGGCCCGCTGCGGCCGGCGCGCGCCTTAGCGCGTCAGCTTCTTGTAGGTCATCCGGTGCGGGCGATCGGCCTCGTCGCCGAGGCGGCGGCGCTTGTCTTCCTCATAGGCTTCAAAATTGCCTTCGAACCATTCGACGTGGCTGTCGCCCTCGAACGCGAGAATGTGCGTGGCGAGGCGATCGAGGAAGAAGCGATCGTGGCTGATGACCACGGCGCAGCCGGCGAAGCTCTCCAGCGCCTCTTCGAGCGCACGAAGCGTCTCGACGTCGAGATCGTTGGTCGGCTCGTCGAGCAGCAGCACGTTGCCGCCCTGCACCAGCATCTTGGCCATGTGGACGCGGTTGCGCTCACCGCCCGACAGCTGGCCGACCTTCTTCTGCTGGTCGCCGCCCTTGAAGTTGAAGGCGCCGACGTACGCGCGCGACGAGACTTCGTTCTTGCCGAAGTAGAAGCGCTCGCTGCCGCCCGAGACTTCTTCCCAGACGTTCTTGTTGGCGTCGAGCGCGTCGCGCGACTGGTCGACGTAGCCGAGCTTCACCGTCTCGCCGACCTTGATCTCGCCGCCGTCGGGCTGCTCGGCGCCGGTGATCAGCTTGAACAACGTGGTCTTGCCGGCGCCGTTCGGGCCGATGACGCCGACAATGCCGCCCGGCGGCAGGGTGAAGTTCAGATCCTCGAACAGCAGCTTGTCGCCATAGGCCTTGCTCAGCCCCTTCGCCTCGATGACGTTGCCACCCAAGCGCGGCGGAATCTGGATGAGGATCTGCGCGCCATCGGGGCGGCGCTCGTTCTGCGCCTCGACCAGCTCGTCAAACGCCTTGATGCGCGCCTTCGACTTCGACTGGCGCGCCTTCGGCGACTGGCGAATCCACTCGAGCTCGCGGGCCATCGCCTTCTGCTTGGCGTCGCTCTCCGACTGCTCCTGCTCGACGCGCTTGGCCTTCGCCTCCAGCCACGCCGAGTAATTGCCCTCGAACGGGATGCCCTTGCCGCGGTCGAGTTCGAGCACCCAGTTCACGACATTGTCGAGGAAGTAGCGATCGTGGGTGACGAGGATGACGTTGCCCTTGTAGTCGACGAGATGCTTTTCCAGCCAGGCGACGCTCTCGGCGTCGAGGTGGTTGGTCGGCTCGTCGAGCAGCAGGATTTCGGGCTTTTCGAGCAGCAGGCGGCAGAGCGCGATGCGGCGCTTCTCACCGCCCGACAGGCTGGTCACCGGCCAGTCGCCCGGCGGGCAGCGCAGCGCGTCCATGGCGATCTCGACCTGGTTGTCGAGCGTCCAGCCGTCGACAGCGTCGATCTTCTCCTGCAGCTCGCCCATCTCCGCCATCAGCGCGTCGAAATCGGTGTCGTCCTTCGGGTCGCCCATCTCCGCCGAGATGGCGTTGAAGCGGTCGATCATGTTGGCGACGTCGCGGACGCCGTCCATGACGTTCTCGCGGACATTGCGGCTCTCGTCGAGGCGCGGCTCCTGCGGCAGATAGCCGACGCGGACGCCGTCCGCCGCCCAGGCCTCGCCCTGATATTCGGTGTCCATGCCGCCCATGATCTTCATAAGCGTCGACTTGCCGGCGCCGTTGACGCCGATGATGGCGATCTTGGTGCTCGGCAGGAACTGCAGGTGGATGTTGTTGAGCACCGGCTTCGGCGCACCGGGGAAGGTCTTGGTGAGACCCTTCATCACAAAGGAATATTGATAGCCGGCCATGGGTGCTCCGCAGATCGTACGTGTCGGGAAATTGCGCGCGGCGTTTACCCGAGGCGAGACCGCTTGGCAAACCGCGCGAGGGTGAGATAGGCATCGCGCACCCCCGATGAAAGGTCTGTCATGCGCCGGATTGCCGCCCTCCCCCTGATCGCCCTCGCCCTCATCGGCGCGAAGGCGGATGACGGCACCGCGACGGCGGCGAAGCTGCGCGACGCGGCGCTGGAGAAGAATGTCGCCTGGGAGCTGGTCGAGAGCCTGACCACCGAGGTCGGCCCGCGCCTGGCCGGCACCCCCAAGGAAGCGCAGGCGCGCGCCTGGGGGGCGGCGAAGCTGAAGGCGCTCGGCTTCCAGAATGTGCGCATCGAGACCTATGACATGCCGACCTGGGTGCGCGGCGAGGAAGAGGCCTGGGTGCTCGGCGAGCATTCGCAGCCGCTCGCCGTCACCGCGCTCGGCCGCAGCGGCGCGACGCCGGCCGCCGGTATCGAGGCGGAGATCGTGCACTTCGCCAACGTCGAGGCGCTGGAGGCGGCGCCCGCGGGCAGCCTGACCGGCAAGATCGCCTTCGTGACGCATGCGATGGCGCGCACGCAGGATGGCTCCTCCTACGGGTATTTCGGCGTGGTCCGCCGCTCGGCCCCGTCGATCGCCGCGACCAAGGGCGCGGTGGCGACGCTGATCCGGTCTATGGGTACCGACATGCACCGCAATCCGCACACCGGCGGCACCAACTGGGCAGCGGGGCAGACACCGATCCCGGCGGGCGCGCTGTCGCTGCCGGACAGCGACCAGCTCGAGCGGCTGCTGAAGCGCGGCAAGCCGGTGCGGCTGAAGCTGGTGATGACCCCGCGCTTCATCGGCAACCAGCAATCTGGCAACGTCGTCGGCGAGATCGTCGGCCGCGAGGCGCCCGACGAGGTGGTCATCATCGGCGGCCACCTCGACAGCTGGGACCTCGGCACCGGCGCGATCGACGACGGCGCGGGTATCGCGATCACCACCGCCGCCGCCAAGGTCATCATGGACGGCAAGCAGCGCCCGCGCCGCACCATCCGCGTCGTCATGTGGGGCGCCGAGGAGGTCGGGCTGCTGGGTGCGGCCGCCTATGCCAAGGCGAATAGCGGCGACAAGATCGTCGCGGCGGCGGAATCGGATTTCGGCGCCGGCAAGGTCTGGAAGTTCGGCTATCGCGTCGCCGAAGGCGCGAAGCCGCTGATGGCGACGATCGCCAAGGTGCTCGCGCCGCTGGGCATCAGCCACGACACCGCCAACACCAACCGTGGCGGGCCCGACGTGCAGCCGCTGGCGACGCTCGGCGTGCCGACCTTGGCCCCCGAGCAGGATGGCAGCGACTATTTCGACCTGCACCACACGCCCGACGACACGCTCGACAAGATCGACCCCAAGGCGCTCGACCAGAATGTCGCGACCTATGTCGCGATGACCTGGCTGGTCGCGAACAGCGATGTTCAGCTCGGCCCGGTTGCCGCCGGCCCGGCCCGGTAATGCGGAACGCCTTCGCGGCTGACGCGTAGATTAGCTGAAAGCGCGCCAGTGTATGGGCGCGTCAGTAAGGTGATTTATGGCTTATGACGCGAACCGCGCGGAGCGGTTCGCATCGCCGGGGATGTACTCGGCGGGCGATTTCGCTCCGCTTTTCAATCAGATGTCCTACCCGCTCGACCGCGGGCTGATCAGGGACGGGATGGCGACGCTCTCGCGCCGCCTCGGAACGATCCGTCCCGCCTATTCCCGCTTCTAGCCGAGCATCGAGCGCAGCATCCACGCCGTCTTCTCGTGGGCCTGCATGCGATCGGACAGCAACCCGGCCGTTGGCTCGTCATGCGCGTCGTCGGCGGTCGGGAACACCTCGCGCGCCGTGCGGGCGACGGTTTCATGGTCGGCGACGAGCTGGCGCAGCATTTCCTCGGCCGAGGGCACATCCTCGGCTTCCTTGACCGTCGACAGGCGCGAGAAGGCGGCGTAGCTGCCCGGCGCCGGCTCGCCCAGCGCGCGGATGCGCTCGGCGATCTCGTCCACCGCCAGCGCCAGCTCGTTGTAGTGCGTCTCAAACATCAGGTGCAGCGTGTTGAACTGCGGCCCGGTGACATTCCAGTGGAAATTGTGGGTCTTCAGATAGAGCGTGTAGGTGTCGGCGAGCAGCCGCGACAGCCCGTGCGCGATCGCCTTCCGCTGGTCGTCCGGAATGCCGATATTGATCTTGCTGGCCATGGTCAGTCTCCTGATGTCTTGCGGCTGATGTGCGCCCGGGAGGGGGTTCGGTCCAACGGCTTTTGCCGCTGACCGTCATCGATACGATCGATCAATCACACGCAAAAATCACTAAGACTTTCGGATAGCTGGCTGGCACGCGAACGGCCGCCGCCCCTGCCTGCCGAGCTATCGGTGGCAGGGACGGCGGCCCCGTCGCGCGGTAACGCGCCGGCGTCAGGCGGCCGGCGTGGCCTTCGGCGCCGCCGGCTTCCGGGCAGCAGCTTTCTTCGCGGCCGGCTTCTTCGCCGGTGCCTTCTTCGCGGCGGGCTTCGCAGCCGGCTTGACGGCAGCCTTCGGCGCCGCGGCCTTCTTCGCGGCAGGCTTCTTCGCCGCCGGCTTCGCAGCCGCTGCAGCCTTCGGCACCGCCTTCTTCTTCGGCGCGGCCTTGGCGATGGCGTTGCCGGCGCTCTTGGCGCCATCGACGACCGCGGTGCGGACGCGCTTCGAGCTCAGCGCGGCCGCCGCAGCGGCGGTCGCGACGACCGGCGCGGCGATCGCGGCATTGCGCTTGGTGAACAGCTTCTCGCCGAGCTTCTTCGCCTTGTCGACGAGACCCGGCTTCTTGGTTTTTTCAGTCATAAGGTCCTCACTAGTCGGTTATTCGTTACGGTTGGGTAATGTATGACTCGCCGGCGCGGTTCCGCCAAGCACCGGGAACGGGTTCAGCGGCACACCCTCGTGCCAGCGCTTGTCGGGTCCGAGCTTGTAGATACCGAAATGGAGATGCGGCCCCTCGGGCGAGGCGTTGCCGGTAAAGCCGACATAGCCGATCACCTGCCCGCGCTTCACCGCCTGTCCCTCCGCCAGATCGTCGGCGTAGCGGTCGAGATGCGCGTAGTAATAGCTGTAGGTGCGCGTCGGATCGAACTGATAGACGGTCAGCCCGCCCTGATCGCTGGTGAACAGCTTTTCGATGCGACCGTCTTCGGTGGCGACCACCGGTGTGCCGCGCGGCGCCATGATATCAAGCGCCTGGTGCGCTCGGGCACCGCCGCCGCGATCATCGCCGAAGGTGTCGGTCAGATGCGTTGCCATCATGCCCGAAACCGGAATGGTCAGCCGCTTCGCCGCCAGCACACGATAGTCGGCGGGGTCCGATGCCGTTACCGCGGGTCGTGGCGGCGGCGTAACCTGCGTGGCGGGTCGCGTCGCCGACACCTCATTGACGATGACCGGCGCGTCGCCGCGCTCAGTCTCGCTGAGGTTGAAGATCACCAGCCACACAGCGCTCGTCACCGCGGCGGTGACGATCGCTGTGATGATGACGGCGCCGACCGTTGCTGCGCGCATGCGGGACTATTCCTGCAGGATCGCGGGCGTGCCCGGATCGACCATGGTGGCGAGACGCGCCGCGTCCCAGTTGGACAGGCGGATGCAGCCGTGGCTCTCCGTCCGGCTGATGTTCTGCGGCTCAGGCGTGCCGTGGATACCGTAGTGCTTCTTCGACAGGTCGATCCAGACGACGCCAACCGGGCTGTTCGGCCCCGCCGGCAGCAGCGTCTTTTCGTCTTTCGAATCCGCGTCCCAGAACAGGTCCGGGTTGTAGTGGAAGGGCGGCAGGTAGGCGCGGCCCTTGATCGTCCACTTGCCGATCGGCAGCGGATCCTTCTCGCTGCCGATCGTCGCAGGGAAGAAGGCGATGGTCTTGCCGGCCTTGTCGACGGCGCGCACCGAGGTGTCCGACTTGTCGACGATCACCCGCGCCGCCTTGGGCAGATTGGGCTGCACCGACAGTTCGTTGAGCATTTCCTCCCACGTCACCGGGTTCGCCGCGGCGCTCGCCGTGCCGATCTGCGCGCCGTCCGCGATGGACGCCTGCCCGCGGACGTTGGGCACCCAGATCAGCGTGCCGGGCCGCGAGAAATCGGCGGCGGGGTTGAGCGTCTTCAGGAACGCCGGGGTGGTATGGAATTTCTCGGCGAGCGCTTCCTCGATCGAGGTGTAGTGCAGCGCCTTCAGCTTCGCCTTTTCCATCATGTCGGTCGGGATCTTGGCGACGAACGGCCCGGCGGCATCCTCGCCGCTGATCGCGGTGCGGACGAGCGGCGGGTGCTGCTCACGCGGCAGCGCGCCCCAGGTGGCGGCGTCGAGCTTGCCGGTGACGGTCAGGCCGTTCGCCTGCTGATAGGCGCGCAACGCCTTTTCCATCAGCATGCCGAAGCCGCCGTCGAGCACGCCCGGGCCAAAGCCGGCGCGGTCGAGCATCACCTGCGCGCGCAGCACGGACGGGCCGCTCGACCCGCGCGTCAGCGCCGGCGTCGTCGTCGCATTGACGGTCGCGGCGGTGAAAGATGGTTTCGGAGCCGTAGCGTTTTTCTGAGCGGTATCAGTGCGTTGCGCGTTCGCCATACCGGCGATTCCAAGACCGGCCGTGGCAAGACTGAGACAAACGAATGCAACCCGCGATTTACAACGCATGCTATACTCCCAATATTCGTGGGGTAACGCCGGGAGGGGTGGATTTTCTCCCGCGAGCGTAACGAGCAGCGTAGGGGCTCAGTTTTATGATCGATCTTGCGGCTTCGAGCCGCCGTCGCTTTTTGACGGCTGGCGCAGGACTTGTCGGTGCGGCGATGCTGCCGAGAGCGGCGCTCGCGATCCCGATGCAGGGCGAGCGTCGCCTCAGCTTTTACAACACGCACACCAGCGAGAAGGTGAGCACCGTCTATTGGGCCGAGGGACAATATGTCCCCGAGGGCCTGCGCGACGTGAACAAGATTCTGCGCGACTGGCGCACGGGCGACGTGGAGCAGATCGACAAGAATCTGCTCGACCTGCTGACGCATCTGCGCGGCGTGACCGAGGCCGGCAACAAGCCGATCCACATCATTTCGGGCTATCGCTCGCCGCACACCAATGCAGCGCTGGCGTCGAAGTCGAACGGCGTGGCGAAGAAGAGCCTCCACCAGCTCGGCCAGGCGATCGACATCCGCATTCCGGGCATCCAGCTCGACCATCTGCGCAAGGCGGCGTTGAGCATGAAGGAAGGCGGCGTCGGCTATTACCCTTCGCAGGACTTCGTTCACGTCGACACCGGCCGCGTCCGCTTCTGGTAGGCGGTCGCCTCTGACCATTCGCTGACGGGCGCTGTGGCAACACGGCGCCCGTTGCATTTCGGGCAACGGAACTCTCGCCGCCGCCCCCGGTTGATCCGGCAAGTAGGGAGTTGCGTGAATGGCCAGCCAGCCCGTTGCCGAAAGCGTTGCCGATATCCTCGAGCTGATGCGCGAGGACCATGGTCGGTTCGAGAAATTGTTCAGCGCCTATGCCGAGGCGGATGATGCCGAGGCGAAGCGGGTCGCTGTATGCCGCATCCATTGCGCGCTGGCCGCGCATACGCAGGCGGCCGAGGAGCTGCTGTTCGACGCGATCGTCGATGCGGGCGCCGACGATGCCGCCGTCGAGGAGGCGCGTGCCGAGCATGAAGGGATGCGCAAGACCTTGCAGAGCATCCTCGCCGTCAAGGCGGACGACCCGACCTACGACATGAAGGTGCGCATGCTGCAGAAGGAAATCATGCACCATGCCCGCGAGGAGGAAGGCGAGCTGTTCGCGCAGGCCCGCGAGGCCAGCCTCGACCTCGCCGGCCTCGGCGAGCGCTACACGCGGCGGCGCGACGAACTGACCCCGCAGTTCGAGCGCGAGACCGGGCTGGCCTGATCCGCGCCAATACGGCACGATGCCCCGCAACGACGGGGAGAGAGCGCAATGTCGATTAGCTGGTTCGTGATCGCGCTGGCGGTGTTCGCGGTGCTGGTGGTGTTCAGCGCCGCCACCGTCGTCCGCCAAGGCTATGAATATACGCTGGAGCGCTTCGGCCGCTTCGTCACCGTGCTGCGCCCCGGCTTCAGCCTGATCATCCCGTTCATCGACCGCATCGGCCGCAAGATCAACATGATGGAGCAGGTCCTCGACATTCCGGGGCAGGAGATCATCACCAAGGACAACGCGATGGTCGCGGTCGACGGCGTGGTATTCTTCCAGGTGCTCGACGCCGCCAAGGCCGCCTATGAGGTGTCCGACCTCTATGTCGCGATCATGCAGCTCACCACCACCAACCTGCGCACGGTGATGGGCTCGATGGACCTCGACGAGACGCTGTCGAAGCGCGACGAGATCAACGCCCGGCTGCTGATTGTCGTCGATCAGGCGACGCACACCTGGGGCGTCAAGATCACCCGCGTCGAGATCAAGGACATCCGCCCGCCCGCCGACATCGTCAACGCGATGGGCCGCCAGATGAAAGCCGAGCGCGAGAAGCGCGCCGCCATCCTCGAGGCGGAAGGCCTGCGCGCCTCGGAAATCCTGCGCGCCGAAGGGCAGAAGCAGTCGCAGATTCTGGAGGCTGAAGGCCGCCGCGAGGCCGCTTTCCGCGACGCCGAGGCCCGCGAGCGCGAGGCGGAGGCCGAGGCCAAGGCGACGGAGATGGTGTCGAGCGCCATCGCCAGCGGCGACGCGCAGGCGATCAACTATTTCGTCGCTCAGAAATATGTCGAGGCGGTGCGCGAGTTCGCCACCTCGCCCAACTCCAAGACGATCTTCATGCCGGTCGAACTGTCGTCGCTGGTGGGCACGCTCGGCGGCATCGGCGAGCTGGTGAAGGCCGCGCGCGACGATGGCCCGCCCCCGCCGCCCAAGCCCGCGCCGCGCCCGGCCGCGCCGAAGCGCCCCGGCCCGTTCGAGACGGTGTAGGCGATGGGCGACTGGATCGACGCGCTGCTGTTCACGCCCTGGGCGTGGTTCATCCTCGCGCTGCTGCTCGCCGCACTGGAGATCGCCGCACCGGGCGCCTTCATGATCTGGCTGGCCGGCGCCGCGTTCATCACCGGCGCCGCCACCCTGCTTCTGCCGATCGGCTGGGAGACGCAGCTGGTGATCTTCGCGGCGGCGTCGATCGGATCGGTGCTGAAAGGGCGGGGATATCTGCGCCGCAATCCGCCACGCTCGGCGGACGAGCTGCTCAACAACCGCGGCGCGCGGCTGATCGGCGAGGTGGTGACGGTCGTCGAGCCGATCGTCGACGGCCGGGGCCGCGTGCAGGTCGCCGACAGCCCGTGGCTGGCGACCGGCCCCGACACGCCCGCCGGCGCGCGGGTGCGCATCCGCGCCGTGGAGGGCAGCCGGCTGCTCGTCGAGCCTTTGTCGGGAAATCGGCCAGAGGATCTGTAAGCCGGGTTCTGTCCGGCGGGTCGCCCCGCCTGGACGGCCATTCCTCTAGGACGGCTGTTGCCAGCCGCCTCAAGCAACCAACCCGGGCGACGGGCCGGATCAGGCCCATGTGCCGCCCCTATTCGGTTTTGCTCCCGGTGGGGTTTGCCGTGCCGCCGCCATTGCTGGAAGCGCGGTGCGCTCTTACCGCACCCTTTCACCCTTACCCTCTGCGCGAACGCTCGGGGCGGTCTGCTCTCTGTGGCACTTTCCCTGGGGTCGCCCCCGCCGGGCGTTACCCGGCACCGTTGATCCGTGGAGCCCGGACTTTCCTCCCCGCCACCCTTTCGAGCGCTGGCGCGGCGGCCGTCCGATCCTCTGGCCGGGGGCGGTATACGGCTTTATTTCAGCAATGCGAAGCCTTCAGCTTTCGGCGGGCTTCGCGGCACGTTCTTCGTTGATCAGAAGACTGAGCAGGATCGCTCGCGTCTCGCCGTCGATGACGCCGTCGATGGTGGCCGGGCGGAAGCGGCGCTGGAAGGCGCGGACGGCGGCGGGGCCGTCGGTCACGTCATAGCCGAAGCGGTTCAAGGCCTGCAGCGTGCCGCCGTCGGTCCAGTGCGGATCGGCGATCGGCTTGACCGGGCCGTAGGCAAGGCCGTGCTTCGCGAGCAGCGGCCAGTCGAACAGCTCGCCGGGGTCCTGCTTGCGAGCCGGCGCGATGTCCGAATGGCCGACGACCATCGCCGGCTTCACGCCGTGGCGTTTCGCGATCTCGGCGGTCAGCTGCAGCACCGCGGCCATCTGCGGCGTGGCAAAGGGGATATAGCCAAACTCGTGGCCGGGATTGACGATCTCGATGCCGACGCTCGCCGCGTTCACGTTGGTGATGCCGCGCCAGTAGGATTTGCCGGCGTGCCAGGCACGGCGGCTTTCATCGACGAGGCGCATCACCGTGCCGTCCTCGGCGACCATGTAGTGCGACGACACCTTGGCCTCGGCGTCGGTCAGCCGTTGCAGCGCCGCGGCGGCGCTTTCCATGCCGGTATAGTGGAGCACGATCATCGTGACCGGCGTGCGGTTCCGATCGTCATGGTTGGGCGACGGACAGTCGATCATTGGCCTTCCCGCACCTGTGCCCGCGCCGTGCGCAGCGTGACGATCGACACGCCGACCAGCGCCACCAGGCCGCCCGCCAGCAATTGCGGCGTGATCGGGGTGTCGAGGAGCATGACGCCGAGCGCGACGGTAAGCAACGGCGTCGGCAGGGTCAGCGGCGCGATCACCGACACGGGGTGCTTCTGCAACAGCCACGACATGCCGGCATGGCCGATCACCGACGCGCCGATCGCCGAATAGGCGAGCCAGCCGACGGTGCCGAGGCGGATGTCGCCGACCCTGGCCAGCGAGCCGGGCTCGAAGATCAGCGAGGCGCCCGCGAGCAACGGCAGGCTGATGAGCGCCAGCCAGGCATGGATGTTGAGCGGATGCACGCCCTTCAGCTTGCGCATGAGGAGCGAGCTGATCGCGTAGAGGAAGGTCGCGATCACGGTGAGGATGATCCCCAGCCATTCGTGCACGAGCGTCGGATCGAAGCCGAGGATGACGACGCCGAGGAAGGACAGGGTCACGCCGAGGATTCGCGGCCAGCGGATGCGCTCCTTCAGGAAGATCACCGCGAGGATCAGGCTGAACGGCACGCTGAGCTGGCCGACGATGGCAAGCGCCGAGACATTCTCGGTGATCGCGATGCTGACGCCGCCGATGCCGAAATAGAGCGCGCCGCCGAACAGGCCGGTGAGCAGGATCGTCGTCATGCGCCCCGGCAGCCAGCGCAGCCACGGCGCGCAGACCATCAGCACGATCGCATAGCGCAGGAACACCGCGACCAGCGGCGACACCTCGTCCATCGCATATTTGATGGCGATCATGTTGAACGCCCAGACGATGTCGATGAGCGCGATCAGCGCAAAGTGCGCCGGCGGGATCACGCCTTCATGATCCGCGCATAGGCGGTGTTGATCGCCGCCATGCGATGCTCGGCGACGCGGATGAACTCGGGCGGCGTGCCGTCCGCCATGTGACGGTCGGGGTGATAGGCCTTCACCAGCGCGCGATAGGCGGCGCGCACCTGTTCGGGCGACGCGCCGGGCTCGACGCCGAGGATGACATAGGGGTCATCCTCCGACGGCGCGATGTGCCGTGCCTTGATGCGGGCATATTCGGCCGGCGCGAAGCCGAAGCGGGTGGCGACCTGGTCGAGATAATTGACCTCCTCCGGGTGGACGCCGTCGGTGACCGCGATCAGCATCAGCGCTTCGAGCAGATCCTCGAGCACCGGCGACCCCTCGCCCAGCAGTTTCGCCGCCTGATCGGCATAGGCCTCGAACCCCGCCGTCGAGCCCTGCGCCATCCGGTAGAATCGCTCGGCGTTGCCGCGCTCCGCCTCGGGCACGCGAAACAGGCGCTGGAAGGTCGCGAACTCCTCGGTGGAGGCATAGCCGTCGGCGCGCGCCATCTTCGCGGCGAGCGCGATGGCGGCGATGGTGAAGGCGACCTGGCGGCGGCGCTGGTTCTTCTCGCGCCGCGCGGCGCTCGGGGTGCGGCGCGCCACGAGTCCGCGCATCAGCGCGCCCAGAGGGCCGCCGACCGCGACGCCGGTCGCGCCGGTCAGGAGCATGTGCCAGATCGACATCGAATATCCTTGCCGGTGCGCCTGATAGGCGATTTCTTGGGGCGGCACATCGTTCATTTTGGAAAGGGCAGCCATGCCGAGCGTCATCATCGTCGGAGCCAGCCGCGGCCTCGGGCTCGAATTCGTCCGCCAGTATCGCGCCGACGGCTGGGACGTTCACGCCTCGGTACGCAGCGAGGAGGATGCCGCCGCGCCGCGCGAACTGGGTGCCACGACCCACATCGCAGACATCACCGACGAGGCGTCGCTGAAGGCAATGGCGGGCGCGATCGGCGGCCCGGTCGACGTGATGGTCATCAACGCCGGCGTTGGCTCACGCGAGGTCAAGCTCGACGAGGTCGACGCCGCCGAATGGACGCGGGTGATGACGGTCAACGCGCTCGGGCCGCTGCTCGTCGCGCGCGCCATCGGCCCGAAAGTGAAGGACGGCGGCACCATCGCCGCGCTCAGCTCGATCATGGGCTCGATCGCCGAAAGCGGCGGTGGCGCGTGGAGCTATCGCATGTCGAAGGCCGCGCTCAACATGGGCCTGTCCAACCTCGCGCTGGAACTGAAGGGCCGCGGGATCAAGGTCGTGACCCTGCATCCGGGCTGGGTGAAGACCGACATGGGCGGCGAACAGGCACCGCTCGAAGCGCCGGAATCGATCGAAGGGATGCGCAAGGTCATCGCGAGCGGCAGCGGCGGGGCCATGCGCGACTACAGCGGCAAGGAAATCGCCTGGTAGCTACGCTGCCCGCCGTGGCTCGGTCGCGTCGATGCGATAGAGGCCGCGGTTCTCCCAGTCGGGGCGGAAGGCGCTGTCGAGGCCGAGAACGGTTTCCGCCGCGCCGAGCAGCAGGCAGCCGTCCTCGGGCATCTGCTTCCTGATCCGCGCGAGGATGTCCGACCGCGTCGGCAGGTCGAAATACATCAGCACGTTGCGGCAGAGCACGACGTCGAAGCGGCCGAGGTGCGCGAAGGGGTGGCAGAGATTCGCCTGGCGGAAGCGCACGCGTTGGCGCACGTCGCGGGCCAGCCGCCATTGCTCGCCCTCCTTGTCGAAATGGCGGACCAACGACTGGATCGGCAGGCCGCGCTGCACCTCGAACTGCGAGTAGAGGCCGTTTTCGGCGCGATCGAGCGCGCGGCGCGACAGGTCGGTGGCAACGATCTCGATCCGCCAGCCGGCCCAGGCGGCGGCGTCATCGGCGAACATCATCGCGATCGAATAGGGCTCCTGACCCGTCGAGGCGGCGGCGCACCAGATGCGGAGCGTCTTCAGGGACTGCCGCGTCTGCCGCAGTTCGGGCAGCACGGTGCGGCGGAGGAGGTCGAAGGGTGCGGTGTCGCGGTAGAAGAAGGTCTCGTTGTTGAGCATCGCCTCGACCGCCTCGGCGGCGAGCGTCTCGCTGCCGGCGCGGGTTAGCGCGACCGCGAGATCATCGACACCGCGCAGGCCTGCGCGGGTGGCGACGGGCAGCAGGCGGCTTTCGAGGAAATAGCTTTTCTCGCGGCCGAGCACGACGCCGGCACGGCTCTGCAACATGCCCGACAGGATGTGAAACGCCCCCTCCGCGATGCTCATCGGGCGGCCTTGAGCTTCTGCCCGATGAAGGCGGCGATGTCGTCGAGCGGCAGCACTTCGGCGGCCAATCCGGCGCGCACCACCGATCCGGGCATGCCCCACACCACCGAGCTTGTCTGGTCCTGCGCGACGAGCGTGCCGCCGGCGCGGACCAGCTCGCGCGCGCCCTCCAGCCCGTCGCTGCCCATGCCGGTCAGCATGATGCCGAGCGCACCGTCGCCGTAGAGGCGCGCGGCGCTGCGCATCAGCGGGTTGACCGAGGGGCGGCAAAAATTCTCCGGCTCCTCGTCGCTGACGATCAGGCGGACATGATCGGGACTGCCCGCAAGGCTCAGGTGACGGCCGCCGGGGGCGATGTAGACGTGGCCGGGCTGCGCTGGCATCCCGTCCTCCGCCTCGTGCGCCGGCCGCCGGCCGTGGCGGGCGAGATGGTCGGCGAGGATGGTCGTGAAGGTCGGCGGCATGTGTTGCGTGACGAAGATCGGGACATCGACGTCGCGCGGCAGCAGCTCGACCAGCCGGAACAGCGCGTTGGGGCCGCCGGTCGAGGCGCCGATGACGATGGCGCGCGGGCGCTGCGTCGAGGGCGCGGCGCGGTTAAGCGTCGGCTCGGGCGTGCCCGGCGGCAGCGTCGGCACCTCGGGGGCGGGCGCGCCGGGCCGGCGGCGGGCGACGGCGCCCAATGCGCGAACCTTGGCGGCGAGCTCGGTGCGGAAATCATTGCCGGTGCCGAGCGCCCAGCCGGCGCGCGGCTTGCCGATCGCGTCGGCGGCGCCGAGGCGGAGCGCCTGCAACGTGACGCTGGCGCCATGCTGCGACAGCGTCGAGGCCATCAGCACCTGCAGCCCCGGCTGCGCGGCGAGCAGGCGCGGCAGCGCGGTCAGGCCATCGACCTCGGGCATCTCGATGTCGAGCACCACCACCTCGACGCGGTGGACGGCGAGCGCCTCGACCGCGGCACGGCCGTTGGCGGCGGTGGCGACGACCTGCCCCGCCCCGTTTTCCTCGATCCAGCGCGTCATCAGCGCGCGGCTGACGCTCGAATCATCGACGAGCATCACGCGCGCGGGCCCGGCCGCCGGAGCGGCGGGGCGAGGCGTGCTGGCCAGTCCCGATGCGGACATGGCGACTATCCTGTCAGACGTTAGACGAGGCCGACCTGGGCGAACTTCGCCTCGATGATCTCCCGGTCGAACGGTTTCATGATGTACTCGTCGGCGCCCGCCTCGATGGCGGCGCGGATGTGCGCCATGTCGTTCTCGGTGGTGCAGAACACCACGACCGGGCGCTTGGCGAGCGGCTGATCGCGGAGCGCGTCGAGGAAGTCCATGCCGTTCATCACCGGCATGTTCCAGTCGAGCAGCACCACGTCGGGCGTCTCGCGCTGGCAGGCTTCGAGCGCCATGCGGCCGTCCTCCGCCTCGTCGATCTTGAACTGCATATCCTCGAGAATGCGCCGCGCCACTTTGCGGATCACCTTCGAATCATCGACGATCAAACAGGATTTCATACGCATTCCCTTGTCCGCGCCCGGGTGGCCGCGATCACAGCCTGCCCGGCAATGATTGAAACGAGGTAAAGATCAGGCCGCTTTCGCCATGCCGCCGGCGAGCAGCCGGCCGATGTTGAGCGAGAGCATCAGTTCGTCGAGCCGGTAGACGCCGTCGGTGACGGCGCGCCATGCGGGCGACAAGGTCGCCGGATGTGCCTCGAACCGGTCGGCGGCGACGCTGACGACATCGCCGACGGCATCGACCACCAGCGCATAGGGCTGGCCGTCCTGCTCGACGACGATGCCCATCGAGGGTGCGGCGGCATCGCGCGGCGGCAGGCCGAGGCTCTGGCGCACGTCGATCGCGGTGACGATGCGGCCGCGCAGGTTCATGACGCCTGCGACCATCGCCGGCGCGCGCGGCACGCGGGTGAGCACACCGAGACGCAGCACGTCATGGACGAGCAGCACCGGGATGCCGAGAAGCTGACCGCCGAGGCGGACGGTTACGAAGTCGCCGCTCATGCCGCCACCTTCGAAAGCTGCCGCTCCAGCAGCGAGAGCAGGGAGACGCGGTCGAACTTCGGCACATAATCGTCGAAGCCCGCGTCGCGGCCACGCGCCTGCGCGTCGTCGCTGACCAGCGACGAGAGCGCGATCATCGGCGTCGCCGCCCACTCGCCGCCCGACTTCACCGCCTTGGCGAGGTCGACGCCCGACTGGCCCGGCATCTCGATGTCGGAGAGGATGAGGTCGTAGCGCCGCCCCGCCTCGCGCAGCCGCAGCGCTTCTTCGGCGCTGGCGGCGGTGGTGACGTCGTAGCCGGCGGCCGACAGCAGCGGGCGCAGCATGTTGCGGAAGAAGGCGCTGTCGTCGACGATCAGCACCGTGGCGCGCCCTGCCGACGCCGTCGTGCGGACGACCGGGCGCAGGCCCGCATTCAGATAATGGCCGATGTCGAGCACCTCGGTGACTCGCCCGCCGATGACGGCGCTGCCGAGCCGGCCACCGACCTCGCCCGACAGGCTGATGTCGACGACGTCCTCGACGATATCGATCACCGCATCGACCGCCAGCGCGATGGCGCGGGCGCCGTCGTTGAACACCAGCATCGGCTGACGACCCGACGGCTTGAGGCTGGCGCCCTCGTCGACGGTGACGATCGGCATGACCTCGCCGCGATACTGGACGACCGGACGGTCCTCGCTCCATTCGATGGTCTCAACGGCGATTTCCTCGAGGCGCGACACCAGCGACAGCGGCACCGCCTTCGGATGCGGCGAGCCGGCGCGGAAGACGAGCATCGCGTCGCGCTCGGCGGCGGTGTCCTCGACAACCTCCTCCTCGGCCTCGACCCGCGCATCGCGGTCGCCGGCGTCGGTGCCGAGCGCGGCGATGCCGTTGACGTCGAGGATCATGATGACGCGGCCGTCGCCGAGGATGGCGTTGCCCGAATAAACCGGCACGCCGCTCAGCAGCGGTGCCACCGGCTTCACCACGATTTCCTCGGTATCGTGCACATCATCGACGACGAGGCCAAAGCTGAAGCTGCCCGCTTGCGCGACGACGACATAACTTTCCTCGGAATCGCTTTCCGGCAGGCCGAGCAGGCGCGCGAGGCTGACGACGGGGAGCAGCCGGTCGCGCAGGCGCAGCACCTGTGCGTCGTGAAGCGTCTCGATCCGGTTCTCGCCCTCGCTGCCGGCCCCGACCAGCTCGCGCACCGCGATCTGCGGGACGGCGAAGCGCTCGCCGCCGGCCGCGACGATCAGCGCCGGGATGATGGCGAGCGTCAGCGGAACGCGCATGGTGAAGCGGGTGCCGCGGCCGGGGGTCGAATCCACCTCGACGGTGCCACCGATCTTTTCGATGTTCGATTTGACGACGTCCATGCCGACGCCGCGGCCCGACACGGCCGTCACCTGCTCGGCGGTGGACAACCCGGCGTGGAACATCAGCTTGGCGGCCTGCGCGTTGGTCAGTTCTGCGGCGTCGCGTTCGCGCAACAGGCCGGCGTCAATCGCCTTCGCCTTCAGCCGGTCGAGGTTAAGGCCGCGGCCATCGTCCGACAGCTCGATGACGATGTGGCCGCCCTCCTGATGGGCGTTGAGGCGCAGCCGCCCGACTTCGCGCTTGCCGGCGGCGGCGCGGCTGCGCGGGTCCTCCAGCCCATGGTCGCAGGCGTTGCGCACCATGTGGGCGAGCGGGTCCTTGATCAGTTCGAGCAGCTGGCGGTCGAGCTCGGTCTCGCCACCGTGCATCTCCAGCTCGATCTTCTTGCCAAGTTCGAGCGACAAGTTTCGCACCATGCGCGGCAGCGCGGCCCAGGCGTTGCTGACCGGCTGCATGCGGGTGCGCATGACGCCGTCCTGAATTTCCGAAACGCATTGCGACAGCCGCTGCAGCGCCACCGCATAGGCGTCGCCCTCGCCGGCACGCCGCGCGATCTGGAGGAGCTGGTTGCGGGTCAGCACCAGCTCCGACACCGTCGTCATCAATTGTTCGAGCAGATCGACCGAGACGCGGATGCTCTGCGGCGCGCGGGCGGCTTCGGCCTCCGGCGCGGCGGCGACCGCCGGGACGCCCGGCGCCGCTTCGCCCGCCGCAACACGTTCCAGCCGGGCGATCAGGCCCGCGTCGTCGCCTTCGGGCTCCTTCCCCGTCGATTCGAGCACGCGCAGGATCGCCTTGATGCCGTCGAGCGAGGCCAGCACTTCGGAGACGACATGTGCCGACACCGTCAGCTTGCCGTCGCGGACGCGGCCAAGGACGGTCTCGCCGGCATGGGCCAGAGCTTCGAGCCGCGGCAGGTTGAGGAAGCCGCACGTCCCCTTGATGGTGTGGACGAGGCGGAAGATGTTATCGAGCATCGCGCGGTCGGTGGGATTGCGTTCCCAGCGCACGATCTCGTTATCGACGACACCGATGTTCTCGGCGGTCTCGGTCAGGAAATCGACCAGCAGTTCGTCCATGGTCCCCGGCTTCTTTCCGCGAATGCGCGGGGACCTTGGGGGCGGAATGGTTAAGGCGCTGCTAAAGTTCGGGGGCTAAAGCGTCGGGCAACGTAACCCCGAAAACCAGCGCGCCTTCCTGCTCGGATACCAGCAGCATCGCGCCGGCCTCCTTCGCCAGGGTGTGGACGAGAAAGGCGGCCGAGGCGCGCGGGGTGAGGTCGGTGAAAGCGGTACGGCCTTCGAGCGCGGCCTTCAGCTCGGGATCGAGCAGGATGCGGTCGCCCTCGGCGCGCACCGCCAGCTCGATCGTGCCGTCGCGCTGATCGGCGGCGACATGCAACCGCCCGCCGCGCAGCAGCGCGTCGCCGGCGGTCATCGCCAGGTTGAGCAGGATTTTCATGGCGTTCTTGGGAAGCGACGCCTGTTCGAGCGGCCAGTCGACGGTGACGCGGCGGTCGCCGACAAGGCCTTCGAGCGCCGATTTCGCCTCGCGCGTGTCGATCTGCGCGCCGAAGCCGCCGGCCGCGCCGAAGGCGATGCGGAAGAATTTGAGCTTGTTGGCGGTCTGCTTGGCGCTGTCGGCGAGCAGCTCCATGCACTTTTCGCGCATCACCGGGTCGTCTTCGTCGGCGAGCAGCTCGACGCCGTTGTAGATCGAGCCGACCGGGCTCACGAGGTCATGGCACAGCCGCGAGCAGAGCAGGCTGGCGAAATCCAGGTCGCTCATCAATCCTCGTCCTCGCTGGGGGCTTCGTCGCGATCGGCGAGCGGCGGATCGAGCGGGCGCAGGCCGAGCGCGGCGATGCGCCCGTCGGCGAGCTGCGTCAGCTCGAATTCGAGCCGCTGCCCGTCCTCGAGCGGCCCCATCCCCGACCGCTGCACCGCCGAGATGTGAACGAACACGTCACGCGGCCCGAGGTCCGGCTTGATGAAGCCGAACCCCTTCTTGCGGTTGAACCATTTGACCTCGCCGGTCGCCATGACGTGGTTATGTCACCCCGCCGCGCCGGGGGGAAGAATGTTCAGGTCCGTAGGCGTGAAGCGTGGCGTATCGGCTGTCGAGACATAGGCATGCAGCGTACCGCCGGCGACGATCAGCCAGAGCTTGCCGGCCTCCCCGGCGCGAGCAGCGTCCTCGGCGGAGGGCGACGGCCGGCCATTGGGGTGCGAATGATACCAGCCGAGGATGGCGAGCCCGTCTTGGCGCGCCTCGCGGTGGCAGCGCAGCAGCAGCGCCGGGTCGATCTCGAAGCCGGTCAGCGGGTCGGCGGCGACATTGGCGGCGGGGACCGCGCGCTCGACGCGGTTATCGCAACCCAGCAACAGTCCGCACGCCTCGCGTGGCGTATCGGCCGCGGCATGTGCGGCAATTTGTTCGGCAACCGTACTGAAAATCCGAAAACCCATGCCTATATCGGTGGGGCAATGGGGGCTTCCGACGCAATAGTCCATTCGGTGACGCTGACCGGCGAGATGGCCGGCTGGCGTTTCGACCGCGCATTGGCCGTCGCCATCCCGACGATGTCGCGCGAGCGGCTGAAGGCGCTGATCTCGGCGGGCGAGGTGCGCATCGGCGATGTCATCGCGCGCGATCCGGCGCGCAAGGTTTCCGGCACCGAGGCAGTGTCGGTCGCGGTGCCCGCGCCGGCGCCGGCCGAGGCGATTGCGCAGGACATTCCGCTGACCATCCTGTTCGAGGACGATCATCTGCTGGTGGTCGACAAGCCCGCCGGGCTGGTCGTGCATCCGGCGGCGGGCAACCTCGACGGCACCCTGGTCAACGCGCTGCTGCATCATTGCGCCGGGCGCCTGTCGGGCATCGGCGGCGTGGCGCGGCCGGGGATCGTGCATCGCATCGACAAGGACACCTCGGGCCTGCTGGTGGTCGCCAAGACCGATCGGGCACATGAGCAGCTGGCGAAGCAGTTCGCCGCGCACACCGTCGAGCGCGCCTATACCGCGGTGGTCGCGGGCCGGCCGATGCCGCTGGCCGGCCGCATCGAGGGGGCGCTCGCCCGCTCGTCGGCCAACCGGCAGAAGATGACGATCGTCGCCGACGGGCGCGGCAAGCATGCGGTGACTCATTTTCGCACGGTGCAGCCGTTGAAGGACGCCGCCGAGGTGGAATGCCGGCTGGAAACCGGCCGTACGCACCAGGTGCGCGTCCATATGACCTCGATCGGCCATCCGCTGCTCGGCGACCCGGTTTATGGCCGCACGCGGCCGTCGCATCGCGAGATTTTGCAGCAGCTGGGCTTCGCCCGGCAGGCGCTGCACGCCCGTACCTTAGGATTTTTACATCCGGTGACCCAAGAAAATCTAACTTTCGACAGCCCCGTTCCACCGGATATTCAGGAACTGATCAGCTTGCTTTCCGTATAAATCCGGTTCGTCCCGCCGCTTTCGCGGCCAAGATGCGGGATCGTACCCGCGCGGACCATAGCTTTCAGAGACAGGGAGAGACGATATGGCTTCAAACGTACCCGCGACGATTCCGGCGCTCGGTGGCGAAGCTTCGCTCAATCGCTACCTGTCGGAGATCCGTAAATACCCCCTCCTGAAGCCGGAGGAGGAGTATATGCTCGCCAAGCGTTGGGAAGAGCATCAGGATACCGACGCCGCCCACCGCATGGTCACCTCGCATCTCCGCCTCGTGGCGAAGATCGCGATGGGCTACCGTGGCTATGGCCTTCCGGTGTCCGAGCTGATCTCCGAAGGCAACATCGGCCTGATGCAGGGCGTGAAGAAATTCGACGCCGACAAGGGCTTCCGCCTCGCCACCTATGCGATGTGGTGGATCCGCGCCTCGATCCAGGAGTTCATCCTGCGGTCGTGGAGCCTCGTGAAGATCGGCACCACCGCCGCCCAGAAGAAGCTGTTCTTCAACCTGCGCCGCATGAAGGGGCAGATGGACGCGCTGGAGGATGGCGACCTGCGCCCCGAGCAGGTGGCGAAGATCGCCACCGACCTGAAGGTGTCGGAGGAAGAAGTCGTCAGCATGAACCGCCGCATGTCGAAGGGCGGCGACACCAGCCTCAACCTGCGCATGTCGGAAGACGGCGAAGGCGAGTGGCAGGACTGGCTGACCGACGAAGGCCCGCTGCAGGACCAGATCGTCGCCGACCGCGAGGAAAAGGACGTGCGCCACCAGCTGCTCGTCGAGGCGATGGGCGACCTCAACGAGCGCGAGAAGCATATCCTGACCGAACGGCGCCTCGCTGACGAGCCGAAGACGCTCGAGGAGCTGAGCCAGGAATACAGCATCTCGCGCGAGCGCGTCCGCCAGATCGAGGTACGCGCCTTCGAGAAACTGCAGCGCGCGATGCGCCGCCTCGCCGGCGAACGTCACATGCTGCCCGAGCACGCGTAAGCGACGCCCCAAGCTTCGTCATTCCGGCGGAGGCCGGAATCCATCCCCACGGCGGCATGGATTCCGGCCTTCGCCGGAATGACGGTTGTTGGGTGATGTCTGGCCTTGACGCCTTGGCGTCAGTCCCGAAAATGACCGCCTGTTCCGTTCGGGGGTCGTCACCAGCCCATGTCGTTCACCAACCCGCCGCGCAGCCGTTTCCGCCGCGTGCTGAAGTGGCTGCTGATCCTCGTGCTGCTGGTGATCCTCGCCTCGGTCGGCTGGGTGTTCGTCTATAAATATATCAACCCGCCGACGACGACCCTGATGCTGCGCGCCGGCCTTCAGGGGCACAGCGTCGCCTACACCTGGCGCGACCTCGACCGCATCGACCCCAACATGCCGCGCGCGGTGATCACCGCCGAGGATCGCGACTTCTGTGCGCACAACGGCTTCGATATGGCCGCCATCCGCGACGCGTTCGAGCGCAACAAGGAAGGCGGCAAGCTGCGCGGCGGCTCGACGGTTAGCCAGCAGACCGCAAAGAACGCCTTCCTGTGGGGCGAGCGGTCATGGGTCCGCAAGGGGCTGGAGGCCTATTTCACCTTTCTGATCGAGCGCATCTGGGGGAAGCGCCGGATCATGGAGGTCTACCTCAACATCGCCGAAACGGGCATCCACACCTACGGCGTCGAGGAAGGCGCCAGGCGCTACTTCGGGCATGGCGCCGAGACGCTGAGCCGCCGCGAAGCCGGCCAGATCGCCGCCGTCCTCCCCTCTCCGCAGAAGCGATCGGGCAAGAACCCGCGCGGCGAGGTCCGCCGCTACGCGCGGAACATCGAGCGGTGGATCCGGGTGGTGAAGGACGAGAAGCTGGATAGCTGTTTGATGCTGAAGGATTAATCCACAACCAGTCGTCATACCGGCGAAAGCCGGTATCCAGCACCGCCCTCTCCCGCTCACGCTCGTCTTAGCGAGATGGTGTAATTTTTGTTCTGCCGCGATGATGGCGGTGCCGGGTTGGGGGTAGGTGGTCGGGGGCGACAGCCCCTTAGAACGGCAGCTTGAAGCCCGGCGGCAGCGGCATGCCGGCGGTCATCTTCTGCATCTGCTCGTTCGACGCGGTGTCGGCCTTGGCGCGGGCGTCGTTGAACGCGGCGGCGATCAAATCCTCGAGCATTTCCTTGTCGCCGGCGTTGAGCAGCGACGGGTCGAGGCTGACGCCGATGATGCGGCCCTTGGCGGTGCAGCGGATCTTGACCATGCCGCCGCCGGCGGCGCCCTCGACCTCGATGTTGTCGAGCTCGGCCTGTGCGTCGGAGAGCTGCTTCTGGACGTTCTGCGCCATGCGCATGATGTCGTCGATATTCTGCATGGTTACGCGCTCCGCATGTCTTCGTCGGTTCCGGCGGCGGCTGCCGCCTCGGGGTCGACGCCATAGTCGATCAGTTCGGCCTCGGGGAAGACCGACATCAGCTTTCGCACCGCCGGATCGTCGAGCACCGCCTGCCGTTCGGCGGCCATCGCGGCCTGTTCGATTTCCAGCAGCGTCGGCTCGCCGTCCTTGTCGGTGAGCGTCACCGTCCAGCGCTCGCCGGTCCACAGCTGCAGGCAGCGCATCAGCTGCTGCGCCACATCAGGACGGCTGCCGGCGAGGTTCAGTTCGAGCAGCGGCGGCGCGTAGCGGACCAGCCGGGCGCGGTCGTGGAGGATCTGCGCCAGCAGCGGCTCGCGCTGCCCATCGAACAGCTCGACCAGCGCGGCGAAGCTGGCGGGCATTGCCACCGTCTCCGGCGCGGGCGCCTCGGGGCGCAGCGGCACGGGGGCCGGCGTCGGCGGGGGTGCGGCCGCCATGCGGAGTTCGGGTTCGGGCTCGCGGGCCGGCGCTTCCTCGCGCGGCGCATCGTCGCCGCCCTGCTGGGTCAGCCGGCGGACGAGATCAGAAGGATCGGGCAGCGAGGAGGCGTGAACGACGCGCAGCAGCGCCATCTCGGCCGCCTGGATCGGCAGCGGCGCCGACTGTACCTCGGCGAGGCCCTTCAGGAGGAGCTGCCAGAGGCGGTGCAGCGCCGGGAAGGCCAGCCGCTCCGCCCAGTCGCGCACCGAAGCCCGGTCAGCCTCAGCCAGCGTCGCATCGCCGCCGCCCGCCACCTTGGCGCGGGTGACGGTGTGGGTGAGCTCCAGCAGCTCCTGCATCACCATGTCGGGGTTCACCCCGAGATCATATTGCGCGCGCAGATTTTCGAGTGTGCCGCGCGCGTCGCCGGCGAGCAGCAGGCCCATCAGCTCGCGCACCCGGCCGCGATCCGACAGGCCGAGCATGTCGCGCACCGCCTGCGCGGTGACCGCGCCATGGCCGTGCGAGATCGCCTGGTCGAGGATGGAGAGGCCGTCGCGCACCGAGCCCTCGGCGGCGCGCGCCACCAGCTCCAGCGCCTCAGCGTCGACCTCGGCCTTCTCGGCGGCAGCGACCCGGCCGAAATGCTCGACGAGCTTTTCCTGTGGGATGCGGCGGAGGTCGAAGCGCTGGCACCGCGACAGCACGGTGATCGGCACCTTCTGCACCTCGGTGGTGGCGAAGATGAACTTCACATGCGCCGGCGGCTCCTCGAGCGTCTTCAGGAGCGCGTTGAACGCGTTCTTCGACAGCATGTGGACTTCGTCGATGATGTAGATCTTGAAGCGCGCCGAGACGGCGGCGTAGCGCACCGCCTCGATGATCTCGCGCACGTCATCGACGCCGGTGTTCGATGCAGCGTCCATTTCGACCACATCGATGTGGCGGCCGGCGGCAATCGCCTGGCAGGGATCGCATTCGCCACACGGGCTGATCGTCGGCCCGCCCTGCCCGTCGGGGCCGATGCAGTTGAGCGCCTTGGCGATGATGCGGGCGGTCGAGGTCTTGCCGACGCCGCGCACGCCGGTCAGCAGCCAGGCATGCGCCAGCGCGCCGCGCGCGATGGCATTGCCGAGCGTGCGCACCATCGCCTCCTGCCCGATCAGCGAATCGAAGTTCGCCGGCCGGTACTTGCGGGCCAGAACGCGGTAGCCGCCATCCGAGGGCAGAAGGTCACTCATATTCTGGGTAAGTGGACCGTTTGGGAGGGGTTCGCAAGCGGGTGGCGGCGGGTTGCGCGTCAGCGCCCGCCGACCCGTTCGATGAGCGCCATGGCCGCCGCCGGATTGCGCACCTTCGCCCCGCTGATGAGGTAGATGAAAGCGTCTCTCGCGCGGGCTTTCGGCTGCTCGGGATGGACGTAGTCGAGGCCCTTCGGCGCCTCACCGGCGGCCCATTCCTTCGCGACCTTCGCCCAGCGGTCGAGCGCCTTGGCGTCGTAGCCGGTAGTCACGTCCTCGACGCTGCGCTGCAGCCGCGCATAGACGAAGTCGGCGGTGAGGTCGGGGATCGCCGGATAGTCGTCCGAATCGGCGAACACCACCGCGACCTTTTTCTGGCGCGCCAGCTCGATGAACTCGGGCACGCGGAAGCTCTCGTGCCGCGGCTCGACGACATGGCGGAGTTTCAGGCCATCGACCTCGGCGGGCAGCAGGTCGAGGAAGGCGGCGAAGTCGTCCGGCTCATATTTCTTGGTGCCGGCAAACTGCCAGAGGATCGGGCCGAGCTTCGATTTCAGCTCGCCGATGCCGCTGCCGATGAAACGCTCGATCGACTCGCCCGCCGTCGCCAGCAGCTTGCGGTTCACCGCATAGCGCGAGGCTTTCAGGCTGAACACAAAATCGTCGGGTGTCTCGGCCGCCCACTTCTGGAACGTCGCCGGCTTCATCGTGCTGTAGAAGGTGCCGTTGACCTCGATGCTGGTCAGCGCCTTCCCGGCATATTCCAGCTCGCGCGCCTGCGGATGCTTCTCGGGATAGAAGACGCCGCGCCACGGCTCGAAGGTCCAGCCGCCGATTCCGACTTTGATGCTCATGCGCGAAGAGTGGCGCAGCGCGCAAACCGCTGCAATGGGTGGGAGCCAACGACCCAGACCGGATTCGTTACGGCTGCTTCCTTCCGGACCTGACCGGGTTGGCGAGTGGCCTGCCCGCCAGCTCCCGCGGGCCATATGGTGGAGGCGCGGCGGAAAGGCAAGACGGTGCAACCTCCCCTTCCCGAGGGGGAGGGGTAAGGGGTGGGTCAGGAGGCCGGCGCGGCCTAGCCGACATTTCCCTTGCTTGAACACCCACCCACAACCCCCTCCCCCTCGGGGAGGGGAGCTATTCCGCTGCATTGAGGAGTTTTCGCCAGCCCCGCACCGTGCCAAAAGCGGCGCCGTGACTTTCGATCCTTTCACCGCGCCGCTGTCCGCCGTCCACGTCGGCTTCACCGGCAACCGCATCGACCGCGACGACCGCATCCGCCGCGACCCGGAAACGCTCTGGGCGATGACGATGGACCCGACGGCGCGCTGGCTGGTGCTCGACGATCTCCGTCCGCTGGCCCGCGCCACCGCCGATTCGGTCGAGCTGGCCTGGGTGCGCCGCAGCGAGGCGCCGCGCGGCGATACCGTCTTCCTCGGCGTCGATGCCGAAGGCACGCCGCGTTTCGCGGTTGCCGGCTCCGCCGCCGGGCTCGACGGCGAGCCGATGGATGCACGCGCGCTGGCGACGCGGCTGTCGGGCGATCAGGCGGGGCTGGTCGCGCAGGCGCGGTCGCTGGTCGACTGGCACCTGCGCCACGGCTTCTGCGCGGCGTGCGGCGGGCAGACGAAGCTCGACAAGGGCGGCTATGAGCGCGACTGCACGGCGTGCGGCGCCGAGCATTTCCCGCGCACCGACCCGGTAGCGATCATGCTGTCGATCGACGTCGCCAACGACCGCTGCCTGCTCGGCCGCCAGCCGCGCTTCCCCAAGGGCTTCCTGTCGGCGCTCGCCGGCTTCGTCGAGCCGGGCGAGAGCTTCGAAGAGGCGGTGGCGCGCGAGTTGTACGAGGAGGCCGGCGTCCGAACCGGCCGTGTCCGCTATGTCGCCAGCCAGCCCTGGCCCTTCCCGTCGAGCCTGATGATGGGGGCTTTCGCCGAGGCGACGAGCACCGACATCCGCATCGACGAGACCGAACTCGAGGAAGTGGTGTGGATGTCGCGCGACGACGTCCGCTCGGCGCTCGCCGGCCAAGGGCCGTTCGCCGCGCCGCCGCCCCTCGCTATCGCCCACACCCTGTTGAAAGCCTGGATCGACCTATGACCGAGTGGCGCAGCTACGCGACCCATCTTGAATGCTCCGCCACCGGCGAGCGCTACGACATCGATCAGGTCCACAACCTGTCGGCGGCGGGCAAGCCGCTGCTCGTCCGGTACGATCTCGATGCGCTGAAGGCGGCGATGCCGGCGCCGGCTTATGAAGGCCGCGGTCCCGACCTGTGGCGCTACCGCGAGCTGCTGCCGGTGCGCGAGGAGAAGCATGTCCTGTCGCTCGGCGAGGTGACGACGCCGCTCGTCCGCCTGCTGCGCGAACCCGGCGAAGTGCTGGTGAAGGACGAGGGCCGGCTGCCGACCGGATCTTTCAAGGCGCGTGGCCTGTGCCTCGCGGTCACCATGGCGCACGGCTTCGGCATCAAGCGCGTGGCCATCCCGACCAACGGCAACGCCGGCGCGGCGATGGCCGCCTATGCGGCGCGCGCCGGCATGGAGAGCTATTGCTTCGCGCCGGAAGACACCCCCGAGGTCAACATCCGCGAGATGGCGGCGCAGGGCGCGAAGGTGTGGCGGGTGAACGGCCTCATCAACGACTGCGGCAAGATCGTCGGCGAGGGCAAAGGCCCGATGGGCTGGTTCGACGTCTCGACCTTGAAGGAGCCGTACCGGATCGAGGGCAAGAAGACGATGGGCCTCGAACTCGCCGAGCAGCTCGGCTGGGACGTGCCCGACGTGATCTTCTACCCGACGGGTGGCGGCACCGGCCTCATCGGCATGTGGAAGGCGTTCGACGAGCTGGAGCAGCTCGGCTGGATCGGATCGAAGCGACCGAAGATGGTCGCCGTCCAGTCGACCGGCTGCGCGCCGATCGTCCGCGCCTGGGAGCGCGGCGACGAACATGCCGAGCTGTGGCAGAACGCCCATACCGTCGCGAGCGGCATCCGCGTGCCCGCCGCCATCGGCGACTTCCTGATCCTGCGCGCGGTGCGCGAATCGAACGGCTGGGCCCACGCCGTCGAGGATGCCGACATCGAGGCGGCGGTGGTGCAGCTCGGCCGCGAGGAAGGCTTCCTGATGTGTCCCGAGGGCGCGGCGACCTACGTCGCCTACCGGCAGGCGTTGGTCGATGGGCGCGTGGCGAAGAGCGACCGGGTGGTACTCTACAATTGCGCGACGGGCCTCAAATACCCGCTGCCGCCGTCCGACTGGCGCCTCGATCGCACCCAGCCGATCGACTATGCGGCGTTGGCAGCGGCCTGATGAACCCGCCCCGTCCGTCATACCGGCGAAAGCCGGTATCCAGTCGGACGGGCGGTCTGGATACCGGCTTTCGCCGGTATGACGGGTGAGGGTGAGATGAGCGCCGAGAAGGTCAGCCTTCCCGACAAGTTCGCGAAGTTCAGCGAGCATTGGCGGCCGAAGGTAGTGGCCCAATTGAACGGGCAAGAAGTGAAGCTGGTGAAGGTCGAAGGCACCTTCCCCTGGCACCACCACGACCATGAGGACGAGATGTTCATGGTGTGGAAGGGCCGCTTCCGCGTGGAGTTTCGCGACCGGGTCGTCGACATGGGGCCGGGCGAATTCGTGGTGGTGCCGCGCGGCGTCGAGCATCGCACGGCGGCCGATGCGGAAGCCGAGGTACTGATCTTCGAGCCCGCCGCGGTGCGAAACACCGGAAATGTCATCGACGACACCTACACCGCGCCGATCGGCGCCACGATCTGAAGGGGGAATACTGCCATGCTGACCGGAGTGATGCTTGAACGCCGTGGCTTTCTCGCCGGCCTCGCGGCGCTGGCCGCCACCCCTGCCTTCGCCCGCGACACCAAGGCCTGGCCGGAGGTGCAGGCACTGCTCGACCGCTATGTCGCCGAGAAGAAGGTGTCCGGCCTGTCGCTGGCGCTGACCACCGGCGGCAGCCCCCTCGCCTATGTGAACGCCGGCACCTTGGCGCTCGATTCGGCGGTGGCGGCGAACGAGGACACGCTGTGGCGCATCTATTCAATGACCAAGCCGATCACCGGCGCCGCCGCCGCGCTGCTGATCGAGGAAGGTAAGCTGAAGCTCGACCAGCCGGTCAGCGACTTCTTCCCGGCCTATGCGAAGATCACCGTCGCGACCGACCCGGCGAAGAGCCTCGACGCGCGCCCGGCGAAGAACCCGATGACGGTGCGCCACCTGATGACGCACACAAGCGGCCTCACCTACACCATCACCGGCAACGGCCCGGTCAACAAGGCCTATCGCGAGCAGGGCCTGTTCGGCTTCCTCGGCCAGCCGCCGGCGCCGGGCGACGGGCCGATGCCGGCCAGCCTCGTCGAATTCGCCGAGAAGCTGGCGACGGTGCCGCTGATCGCCGAGCCGGGCACGCAGCACAACTACTCGGTCAGCCTTGATCTGCTCGGCGCGGTGATCGAGAAGGCGAGCGGGATGCCCTATGCGGCGTTCCTGCAGACGCGCTTCTTCGATCCGCTGGGCATGACCTCGACGGCGTTCAACGCGCTCGACCTGAAGCGGCTGTCGACCAACTATCTGGTCACGCCGAAGGGCCTGCTTCCCGCGGATACCGCCGCGAAGAGCGTCTATGCGCCGCCGGCGACGGTGGCTTACGGCGGCGCCGGCCTCGTTTCCTCGTCGCGCGACTATGCGCGCTTCGGGCTGATGCTGCTCGGCGACGGCGCGCTCGATGGCAAGCGGGTGATGAAGGCGGAGACGGCGCAGCTGATCCGCTCGAACCTGCTGCCCGCCGGCGTCACCGCGATGGACGACAATTCGGGCTATGGCGCCGGCGGCCGGGTGGTGACGCCGACGACGAAGGACGCCAATGATTCGGTCGGCGCCTATGGCTGGGGCGGTGCGGCCGGCACCAGCTTCTGGATCGACCCCGCGCGCAAGACGATGGTCACCCTGATGACGCAGTTCATGCCGTCGGACGCCTACCCGATCCGCAAGGAGCTCCGCGACGCGATCATCGCCGATCGGGCGTAGGGCCGGTCCCCTCCCGAGATACGTCATCCTGACGAAAGTCAGGATGACGGGCTTTTGGCTTAGAGCGGGATGACGCTACACGGAAGCATACCCTGAGTTGGCGAGATAGTTGGCGCACTC